>NZ_JBICSP010000028.1:0-115830 GCF_043197135.1 Actinoplanes sp. NPDC049265
ATCGACGATGATTTCTTCGTGTTGGGCGGGCATTCGCTGCTGGTGATGCGGCTGGCCGGCCGGGTCCGGGCGGTGCTGGGTGTGGACCTGCCGGTTCGCGCCGTCTTCGACACCCCGACCGTGGCCACCCTGCTGCCGAAGCTGACCGGGGCCACCCGCGCGCCGCTGGTGCCGCAGGTGCGTCCCGAACGGATTCCCCTTTCGTACGCCCAGCAACGCCTCTGGTTCCTGTATCGCCTCGAAGGACCGAACCCGACCTACAACATCCCGATCGCCTGGCGGTTCCACGGCCCGCTGAACCGCGACGCCCTCGAAGCCGCCGTCCGCGACGTGGCCGCCCGCCACGAAACTCTGCGCACCGTCTTCCCCGAGGTCGGCGGCACGCCCTATCAGCACGTGCTCGCCCCGGGCGCGGTGCCGGTCGCCTTCCACGAGGGCGCGTTCGACGACACCGCCGCCGGCCACGCGTTCGAGCTCGACCGGGAGGCGCCGCTGCGGGCCGACGTCTTCCGGGTCGCGCCGGACGAGCACGTGCTGCTCCTGCTGCTGCACCACATCGCCGGCGACGAATGGTCGGACGAGCCGCTGCGCGCCGACCTGACCCGGGCCTACGAGGCGCGCGTGGCGGGACGGGTCCCGGACTTTCCGCCGCTGCCGGTGCAGTACGCCGACTTCGCCCTGTGGCAGCGCGCCCAACCGGTCGACCTCGACGGATGGCGGGCGGCGCTGGACGGGCTGCCGGAGGAACTGGAACTACCCACCGACCGGCCCCGACCGGCCGAGGCCGGCCACCGCGGCGACATCGTCGAGTTCGCCGTTCCGGACGCCGTCGCGGCCGGGCTGCGCCGGCTGGCCCGGACCAGTGGCACCAGCCTGTTCATGGTCGTGCAGGCCGCGGTGGCGGTGCTGCTGACCCGGCTCGGCGCGGGCACCGACATCCCGATCGGCTCACCGGTCGCGGGCCGGCCGGACACCGCCGTGGACAACCTGATCGGCTTCTTCGTCAACACCCTGGTGCTGCGGACCGACACGTCCGGCGACCCGTCGTTCCGGGACCTGCTGCGGCGGGTACGGGAGACCGACCTGGCCGCCTTCGACCGGCAGGATGTGCCGTTCGAGCACCTGGTCGAGGCGCTCAACCCGGAACGGTCGCTGGGCCGGCATCCGCTGTTCCAGACGATGGTCTCCTACCTGCCCGGCACCGGTGACACCTGGCGGCTCGGCGACCTGGACGGGCGGCCCGAGCCGGTCGGTCACCGGGCGGCCATGTTCGACCTGTCGTTCGACTTCGGCGACACCGCGGCCGGCGGCATCGAGGGTGTCCTGGAGTTCGCCACCGACCTGTACGACCCCGGCACCGCCCGCACCCTCGTCCGGCGTCTCCAGCGCGTCCTGGCCGCGGTGGCGGCCGACCCGTCGGCCCCGATCGGCCGGGTCGACGTCCTCTCCGCTGGTGAGCGTGCCCGCCTGTTGTCCGCCCCGGTCGTGTCTGTGCCGGAGTGGTCTATTGTGGATCTGTTGCCGCGGGTGGCCGGGACGGCGTTGGTTTCCGGTGGTCGGACGTGGTCGTTCGTGGAGCTCGATGACTGGTCGTCCCGGTTCGCTGGGGTGCTGGCGGCGCGCGGGATCGGCCGGGGTGACCTGGTGGCGCTGGCGACGGCCCGGCCGCTGACTGTGCCCGCGCTGCTCGGCGTGCTGAAGACCGGGGCGGCGTACCTTCCGTTGGACTCCTACCAGCCGGCGGCGCGGATCGCGACCGTGCTCGACGACGCCCGCCCGGCGCTGCTGGTGCACACCGACGATGTGGACGTGCCCTGGGCCGGGCCGCGGGTGGTCGTCGACGCCAACCGGCCCGCCGCCGAGCCTCTGCCACCGCGGGCGATTGGCCCCGCGGACCCGGCCTACGTCATCTACACCTCGGGCTCGACCGGCCGTCCCAAGGGTGTCGTGGTGCCGCACCGCGGCATCGTCAACCTCTTCGCCTCGCACCGCGAGCACCTGATGAAGGGACCACGGCGTAACGTCGCCCACGTCGCGTCGTTCACCTTCGACGGTTCGTGGGAGCCGCTGATTTGGTTGTTCGGCGGGCACGCCCTGCACGTTCTGACCGACGACGAATATCGTGACGCGGCTGTCCTCGTGTCGCGCCTGCGCGAGCAGCACATCGATGTGCTCGACGTGACGCCGACCTATCTGCGTGAGTTGGTTCCGGCCGGTTTGCTCGATGGTGGGTTGAGTGTGTTGTTGGTCGGTGGTGAGGCGATCGATGCTGAGTTGTGGGCGCGGGTCTGTGCGGTCCCGGGTCTGGTGTGTCATGACCTGTATGGGCCGACTGAGGCGTCGGTGGATGCCTATGGCTGGCACGGGCCGGATCGTGAGGCTTATGAGCTCGCGAACGTGCGGACTTATCTGTTGGATTCGGGTTTGCAGCCGGTGCCGCCCGGTGTGCTGGGCGAGTTGTATGTGGCCGGTCCGGGGTTGGCGGACGGCTATTTGCGTCGGGCCGGGCTGACGGCGGAGCGGTTCGTGGCTGATCCGTTCGGGCCGGCCGGTGAGCGGATGTATCGCACTGGGGATCTGGCGCGTTGGGACGAGCGGGGTGCGTTGGTGTTCGCCGGGCGGGCTGATGGTCAGGTGAAGGTGCGTGGGTTCCGGGTCGAGTTGGGGGAGATCGAGGCCGCGCTGGGTGGTCAGGCTGCGGTTGTGGTGCGAGACGGGCGTCTGGTGGCGTACGTCGTGGGCGAACCCAACGACGTCAAGGGTGTCCTGCCCGACTACATGATCCCGGTCATCGTCCCGGTCGAGGCGTTGCCCCGGACCGTGGCCGGCAAGCTCGACGTCACCGCCCTGCCCGATCCCGACTTCTCGGCTCTCAGCTCCGGCCGCGCCGCCGCCAACCAGCGCGAACAGCAGCTGTGTGACCTGTTCGCCGCGGTGCTGGGCCTGCCCTCGGTCGGCGCCGACGACGACTTCTTCGCCCTCGGCGGGGACAGCATCGTCTCGATCCAGCTGGTCAGCCGGGCCCGCGCCGCCGGCCTCGGGATCAGCCCACGGGACGTGTTCCGGCACAAGACCCCGGAGGCGCTCGCCCGCGAGGTCACCGTCGAGCCCGTGGTGACCGAGGACCCGCGCGAGGCCTGGGGTACGGCGCCGCTCACCCCGGTCATGCGCTGGCTGCACGAGGTGGACGGGCCGATCCGCGGCTACAGCCAGTCGATGCTGCTGCGCGCCCCCGACGGCCTCACCCCGGCCGGCCTCACCCGCGTGCTCCAGACCGTGGTCGACCGGCACGACATGCTGCGCGCCCGGATCACCGCCGACGGCATCGACATTCCTGCGCCGGGTACGCCCGCCGGCCTCGTCCACGCCGAACGCTACGACGAGGCCGCCCTGCCCACGATCGCCGCCGCCGCCCGGGACCGGCTCGACCCGGCCGCCGGCGTCCTGCTCCAGGCCGTACTCCTGCACCCCGGGCACGTCCTGCTGGTCGTACACCACCTGGCCGTCGACGGGGTCTCGTGGCGCGTCCTGCTGCCCGACCTCGCCGCCGCGTGGGCCGGCCCGGGCCCGCTGCGGCCCGCCGGCACCTCGTTCCGCCGCTGGGCCCGCGAGCTCGACCGGCTGGCCCGCGACGAGCGGATCGTCGCGCAGCTGCCGTACTGGACCGAGGTCCTGAACGGCCCGCGGCCCGCCTTCACCGGCCGCCCGCTCGACCCGGCCCGCGACACCGTCGGCGCCTGCGCCGAATTCGCCCTCGTGCTGCCCCCGGAGGAGACCCGGCCGCTGCTCACCACGCTCCCGGTCGCGTTCCACGCCACCGTCAACGACGTCCTGCTGACCGCGCTCGCGCTCGCCCTGCGCGACTGGTCCGGCGGCGGGCTCATCATGCTCGAGGGGCACGGCCGGGAGGAGCAGCTGGTCGCCGGGGCCGACCTGTCCCGCACGGTCGGCTGGTTCACCACCGAATACCCGGTGCGGCTGGACCTCGGCCCGGAGGACGCCGGAGAGGCGCTGAAGACCGTCAAGGAGCGGCTGCGGGCGGTGCCGGACAACGGCATCGGGTACGGGCTGCTGCGCCACCTCAACCCGGACACCGGCGCCGCGCTGGGCGTACCCGGCGAGCCGTCGATCGGTTTCAACTATCTCGGCCGGTTCGCCGCCGGGGACGCCGCGGCCGGGCCGTGGGAGCCCACCGGCGAGGGCTGGGGCGGCGGCGCCGACGACGACATGCCGGCCGACCACGCCCTCGAGATCAACGCGACCGCCGAGGACCACCCCGACGGGCCGCGCCTGCACGCCACCTTCACCTGGCCGCGCGACCTGATCGGCGCCGAACAGGTGCACGACCTGGCCGCCCGCTGGCGGGCCGCGCTGCTCGCGCTCGCCGCCGACCACCGGTCCGGCGGCCACACACCGTCCGATCTGGACCTGGTCGACCTCAGCCAGGACGACATCGACAGCCTGGAAGCCGACTTCGCCGAGTGGGAGACGCCGTGACCACCCAGAAACCCGCTCTCGAAGACGTCCTGCCGCTGTCGCCGCTGCAGCAGGGCCTGCTCTTTCACGCCACCTACGACGGCGACGCCCCGGACGTCTACACCGTGTCGATGACGCTCGACCTGACCGGGCCGCTCGACCCCGGCCGCCTGCGCGAGGCCGGGCAGGCGCTGCTCGACCGGCACGCCAACCTGCGGGCCGGGTTCCGGCGTACGGCCAAGGGGACGACCGTCGCCGCGATTCCCACCCGGGTCCGGCTGCCCTGGGCCGAGCACGACCTGAGTGGGCTCGCCCCGGCCGACCGGGAGACCGAGCTGGAGCGGCTGGCCGCCGACGACCGCGGGCGCCGCTTCGACATGGCCCGGCCGCCGCTGCTGCGGGCCGCACTGGCCCGGCTCGGCGCCGGACGGCACCGGCTGACCATCACCCACCATCACATCCTGCTCGACGGCTGGTCGGCGCCGTTGCTGGTCAAGGAGCTGTTCCGGTTGTACGCCGGGCCGGGCTCGCTGCCGCCGGTGACGCCGTACAAGGCGTACCTGAGCTGGCTGGCCCGATGGGACAAGGCGGCCGCCACCGAGGCGTGGCGGGCGGCGCTGGCCGGGCTGGACGAGCCGACCCGGATCGCACCGGCCGGGACGGCGAGCGAGCCGGTCGTACCCGGCTCGGTGGAAGTCGCGCTCGACCCCGCCCTGAGCGCGCGCCTGACCGGCTTCGCCCGCGCCGGCGGCCTGACCCTCAACACCGTCGTGCAGGCCGCCTGGGGCCTGCTGCTGGCCCGGACCACCGGCCGGGACGACGTGGTGTTCGGGGCCACCGTGTCCGGCCGGCCGCCGCAGCTGCCCGGGGTCGAGTCGATGATCGGGCTGTTCATCAACACCGTTCCGGTCCGGGTCCGCCTCGACGCCGCCGAACCGGTCCGAGCCCTGCTCACCCGCCTCCAGGACGAACAGGCCGGCCTGATCGAACACCAGTACCTCGGCCTGGCCGACATCCAGCGGCTGGCCGGGCTCGGCGAACTGTTCGACACGCTGACCGTCTTCGAGAGCTACCCGGGCGAGGACGGCGACCCGGCGCCGGGCCTGCGCGTGACCACGGTCGACGACCAGGACGCCACCCACTACCCGCTGGTCCTGATCGCCGAGCCGGGCGATCGCATCAACCTGGAGATCCGGCACCGCGCCGACGTGGTCGACGCCGCCCGGGCCCGCGCCCTGCTCGCCCGGCTCGCCCGCGTCCTCGACGCCTTCGCTGCCACCCCCGACATTCCGGTCGGCCGGATCGATCTGCTCGACCCGGCCGAGCGGGCCACCGTGACCGGCGAGTGGAGCGGCAGCGTCGAAGGCATCACGCCGACCACGTTCCCGCGGCGGTTCGCCGAGATGGCCGCCGCGTACCCCGGCAACACCGCCGTGATCTGCGAGGACGAGCAGATCGGGTACGCCGAGCTGGAAGCCCGCTCGGGCCGGCTGGCGGCCGCCCTGGCCGAGCGCGGCGTCGGGCCCGGCGACGTCGTGGCGGTCGCCCTGCCGCGCTCGGTCGACCTGGTCACCGCGCTCGTCGGCGTGCTGCGCTCGGGCGCCGCCTACCTCGCCCTCGACCTCGACTACCCGGCCGACCGGCTGCGCTACATGCTCGACGACGCGGCACCGGCCTGCGTCGTCACCCGGGCCGAACTGGCCGGTCAGATCCCCGGTGACACGCCCGTCCTCGACGTCGCCTCGCCGCCGCCGGCGACCGGATCCACGCCGCGCCGGCCGGACGTGCTCGACGCCGCCTACGTCATCTACACGTCGGGCTCGACCGGCCGGCCCAAGGGCGTGGTGGTCACCCACGAGGGCGTGGCCAAACTGGTCGCCACGGCCGAGCGGCGGCTGCACGTCACCGAGGACAGCCGGGTCCTGCTGTACGCGTCGCCGAGCTTCGACCTGGCCTACTTCGAGCTGTGCCAGGCCCTGCTGTGCGGTGGTGCCCTGGTCGTCGTACCGGCCGAGCTGCGGATCCCGGGCCCGCCGCTGGTCGACTACATCGTCAAGCACGAGGTCACCCAGCTCGCCCTGCCGCCGTCGGTGCTGGGCGCGCTGCCCGCCGGGAGCCGGCTGCCGCTCGGCGTCGGCATGCTGGTCGGCACCGAGGAGGTACCGGCCCGGCTGGCCGAGCGGTTCGCCGCCGGGCGGCGCATGTACAACGCGTACGGGCCGACCGAGACCAGCGTCAACGCGACCCTGTGGGAATGCGCCCCGGTCACCGGGGGCACCGTGCCGATCGGCTTCCCGGATCCCGGCCAGCGGGCGTACGTGCTCGACAGCGGCCTCAACCCGGTGCCGCCGGGCACCGTCGGTGAGCTCTACCTCGGCGGCCTCGGCCTGGCCCGGGGCTACCTGAACCGGCCCGGGCTGACCGCCGAACGCTTCCTGCCCGATCCGTTCGCGGCGCCCGGCGCCCGGATGTACCGCACCGGCGATCTGGTGCGCTGGACCGGCCGGGGCGCCCTGGAGTTCGTCGGGCGCGCCGACCACCAGGTGAAGATCCGCGGCTTCCGGGTCGAGCTGGGCGAGATCGAGGCGGTCATCGCGCGGCACGCGGGGGTGCGGCAGGCGGCGGTGGTGCTGCGTACGGACAACGGTGTCAAACGGATCGTCGCGTACGTCGTCGGCGTCACCGACCTCACCACGGTGCGGGCCGGCGTGGCCGCGATCCTGCCCGACTACATGCTCCCCGGCGCGTTCGTGGCCCTGCCCGAGCTGCCCGTCTCGGTCAACGGCAAACTCGACCGCGCCGCTCTGCCCGCCCCCGACTTCGCCGCCGCCGCGGCCGGGCGGCCGCCGCGCACGCCACGCGAGAAGGTGCTCTGTGACGTCTTCGCCGACGTCCTCGGCCGGCCTGAACTCGGCATCGACGACGACTTCTTCGCGCTCGGCGGGGACAGCATCATGTCGATGCAACTGGTCGGCCGGGCCCGCGCCGCCGGCCTGCTGCTCACCCCGCGCCAGGTCTTCCAGCACCGCACCCCGGCCCGGCTGGTGGCGGTGGCCGGCACGGTCACCGGCGCCGACACCGTGCCCGCCGACCTGGCCCTGATCGCGCTCACCGACGCCGACCGGCGTGAGCTGGCCGCCCTCGGCGCCGACGTCCGCGAGGTGCTGCCGCTCTCCCCGCTGCAGAGCGGCCTGCTCTTCCACACCCTGCTCGACGACGGCGGCCCGGACGTCTACACCGTCCGGATGGTCTTCGAGCTGGCCGGGCCGCTCGACGCCGACCGGCTCCGGGCGGCGGCCCAGGCACTGGTCGACCGGCACGGCAACCTGCGCGCCTCGTTCCACCACCTCGCCTCGGGCACCGCCGTGAGCATCGTGCCGGGCGCCGCGCCGATCCCGTGGACCACCGTGGACGTCAGCGGCGACGACGACGCCTGGGACCGGCTGCTGGCCGAGCAGGGCCGCCGGTTCGACCCGGCCGCCGGGCCGCTGCTGCGGTTCGCGCTGGCCCGTACCGGACCGGACGCCCACCGCCTCGTGCTCACCCACCATCACCTGCTGCTCGACGGCTGGTCCCGCGGCCCGCTGCTGGCCGAGCTGTCCGCCCTCTACCGCGACGGCGCGTCCGCACCCTCGGCCGTCCGCCCGTTCCGCGACTACCTGGCCTGGCTGGCCGGTCAGGACCGGCGGCCGGCCGAGCAGGCCTGGGCCGCGGCTCTGCGCGGGCGGGAAGAACCGGCCCTGGTCGCCCCGGACGGCGGCCACCGCGACGCGCTGGCCCCCGAGGTCGCCGAGGCCGAACTGGACCCGGAGCGCACCGCCGGCCTGGCCGCGCTGGCCCGGGCCCGCGGCCTCACCCTCAACACCGTCGTGCAGGCCGCCTGGGCGTTGCTGCTGGCCCGACTCACCGGCCGCGACGACCTGGTCTTCGGGGCCACCGTGGCCGGGCGGCCGTCGCAGCTGCCGGGCGTCGAGGACATGATCGGCCTGTTCATCAACACGGTGCCGGTCCGGGTCCGGCTCGACCCGGCCGAACCGGTGTCGGCGCTGCTCGACCGGATCCAGGATGAGCAGTCGGCGCTGATGGAGCACCAGTACCTCAGCCTGACCGAGATCCAGCGGATCGCCGGCGGCGGCGAACTGTTCGACACCCTGCTGGTGTTCGAGAACTACCCGGACGGGACCGGCGACGACGACGGCGGTCTGCCGGTCACCGGGACCGACGGGCACGACGCCACGCACTATCCGCTGACCCTGATCGCCGAACCCGGACCGACCCTGAGACTCGCCGTCGAGTTCCGGCCCGACGTGTTCACCGCCGACGCCGCCCGCGGGCTGGCCGACGCGCTCATCACGATCGTCGCCGGGCTGGCCTCGGGGCTGGACCGGCCGGTGGGCCGGATCGGGCTGCTGCCCGCCCTGCCCGCGGGTGGCCAGGGCGAGCTCCGGGAACTGCCCGCCGCCACGCTTCCCGAACTGCTGTCGGCCCAGGTCGCGGCCACACCCGAGGCGGTCGCCGTGTCCGGTCCGGACGGGGTCACGCTGACCTACCGGGACCTGGACGAGCGGGTCGGCCGGCTGGCCCGGGTGCTGGCCGCGGCCGGGGCCGGGCCGGAGACCGTGGTGGCGCTGGCCCTGCCCCGGTCGGCCGACCTGGTGGTGGCCGTCCACGCGGCGGCGCGGGCCGGTGCCGCGTACCTGCCGCTCGACCTCGACCACCCGGACGCCCGGCTGGCCACCATGCTGGCCGACGCGCGGCCGGTGGCGGTCGTCGCGGCGAGCGCGGACCGGATCGGGTCGCTCACCGGCGTACCCCTGGTCGTGCTCGACGGCCGGGTCGTGGACGCCGCCGCGCCGCTCCGGGCGCCCGGCCTCCGCCATCCGGCGTACCTCATCTACACCTCGGGCTCGACCGGCGCACCCAAGGGCGTGGCCGTCGAGCACGCCGGCATCGTCAACCGGCTGCGCTGGATGCAGCACGAGTATGGACTGACCCCGGCCGACCGGGTGCTGCAGAAGACCCCGGCCGGGTTCGACGTGTCGGTCTGGGAGTTCCACTGGCCCCTGATCACCGGCGCCACCCTGGTCGTCGCCCGGCCCGACGGCCACCGCGATCCGGGCTATCTGGCCGAGCTGATCCAGCGCGAGGCCGTGACCACCGTCCACTTCGTACCGTCGATGCTGGCCGCGTTCCTGGACGCGCCGCAGGCCGCCGGATGCACCTCGCTGCGCCGCGTCCTCTGCAGCGGCGAGGCGCTGCCGGCCGCCCTGGCCGGCCGCTTCCACGCGCTGCTGCCGCGGGCCGAGCTGCACAACCTGTACGGGCCGACCGAGGCGTCGGTCGACGTCACCAGCTGGCCCGCCGCCCGGGGGACCGGTGGGGCGAGCGTCCCGATCGGCGGTCCGGTGTGGAACACCCGGGTCAGCGTGCTCGACGCCACCCTGCGGCCGGTGCCGGTCGGTGTGCCCGGCGAGCTCTACCTCTCCGGTGTCCAGCTGGCCCGCGGCTACCGGGGGCGGCCGGACCTGACCGCCGACCGGTTCGTCGCCGACCCGTACGGTGCGCCCGGCGAACGGATGTACCGCACCGGTGACCAGGTGCGCTGGATCGAGTCCGGGGTGCTGGAATTCCTCGGCCGCGGTGACGGCCAGGTCAAGATCCGGGGCCTGCGGGTCGAACTGGGCGAGATCGAGGCGGCCATCGCGGCGCAGCCCGGCGTCACCGCGGCCGTCGTGCTCCGGCGCGAGGACCGGCCCGGGGTGGCGCACCTGGTGGCCTACGTGACCGGCGGCGCTGTGGACGAGGCGGCGCTGCGCCGGGTGCTGCCCGGCCACATGGTGCCGTCCGCCTTCGTCGCGCTCGACGAGCTGCCGGTGTCGGTCAACGGCAAGCTCGACCGGGCCGCGCTGCCCGCACCCGACTTCGCCGCCGCCGGCACCGGGACGGACGCCCGCAACCCGCGCGAGCAGCTGCTCTGCGACCTGTTCGGTGAGGTGCTCGGGGTCGCCACGGTCGGCGCCGAGGACGACTTCTTCCGGCTCGGTGGGGACAGCATCGTGTCGATCCAGCTGGCCGGCCGGGCCCGCGCGGCCGGGCTGGCACTGACCCTGCGGCAGATCTTCCAGCTGCGCACGCCGGCCGCCCTGGCCGTTGCCGCCGGGGCCGCGTTCACCGCCCCGGCCGGCCACGGCGCGCTGGTCGAGCTGACCGGCTCCGAGACCGCCGAGATCGCCGGGCTCGGCCTCGACGTGGCCGAGGTGCTGCCACTGTCGCCACTGCAGGCCGGGCTGCTGTTCCACGCGGCGTTCGACGACGGTGGGCTCGACCTCTACACCGTGCAGATGGTCTTCGACCTGCCGGCCACGCTCGACCCGGCCCGGCTGCGGGCGGCCGGGCAGGCGCTGCTGCAGCGGCACGCCAACCTGCGGGCCTCGTTCCACCAGCTCGGATCGGGCCGGCCGGTCGCGGTGGTCGCCCGTGGCGCCGTGCTGCCCTGGACCGAGTCCGACCTGTCCGGGCTGAGCGGCGAGGGCTTCGAGGATGCGTGGCAGCGGTGCCTGGCCGAGGAGGGGCGCCGGTTCGACCCGGCGGTGGCGCCGCTGCTGCGCATGACGCTGGTGCGGACCGCCGGCGCGTACCGGCTGATCCTCACCCACCAGCACATGCTGCTCGACGGCTGGTCCCGTGGCCCGCTGATGGACCAGCTGGCCGTCCTCTACGCCGATCCGGCGGCCACGGCCGCGCCGGCGCCGTACCGCGACTTCCTCGCCTGGCTGTCCACCCAGGACCGCGGTGCCGCCGAGGACGCGTGGCGGACCGCGCTGGCCGGGATCACCGACGCCACCCGGCTCGCCCCGGCCGACCCGCGGCGCGAGCCCGCCGTGCCCGAACTGATCGAGCACGAGCTGCCCGCCGGGGTGACCGCCGCGCTCGCCGCGCTGGCCCGCTCCCGCGGCCTCACCCTGAACACGCTGGTGCAGGCGGCCTGGGGCGTGGTGCTGGGCCGGCTCACCGGCCGGGACGACGTGGTGTTCGGCGCCACCGTCTCCGGGCGCCCGGCCCAGCTGCCCGGGGTCGAGTCGATGATCGGGCTGTTCATCAACACCGTGCCGGTGCGGGTCCGGATCGACCTGGCCGAACCGGCCGGGGACCTGCTCGACCGGGTCCAGGACGAACAGTCCCGGCTGCTCGACCACCAGTACCTCGGCCTGGCCGACATCCAGCGGCTGGCCGGCGCGGGCGAGCTGTTCGACACGCTGCTGATCGTCGAGAACTACCCGGACCGCTCCGAGGGCGGGCCGGAGACGCTGCTCAGCGCGGCCGACGCGGGCGGACGCGACGCCACCCACTATCCGCTGACCTGGGTCGTCGACCCGGGCGAGCGCCTGCGGATCGGGCTCGAACACCGCACCGACCTGTTTCCGGCACCGGTCGCCGGGCAGCTCGTCGCCGCGCTGACCGCGGCCCTGACCGCGTTCGCGGGCGACCCCGACCGGCCGGTCGGACGGCTCGACCTGGTGCCGGCCGACGACCGGGACGGCTGGAACCCGCCGCCACCGGAGGCCGGCGACGACCCGACGATCGCGCAGGTCTTCGAGCGGCAGGCGGCGGCGTCACCGGCCGAGCCCGCGGTCGTGTGCGGCGCTGTGCGGTGGACCTTCGCCGAGCTCAACGCCCGGGCCAACCGGCTCGCCCGGCTGCTGGTGGCCCGCGGCACCGGCCCCGAGGACGTGGTGGCGCTGGTCCTGCCGCGCACCGCCGACGCGATCACCGCGATCCTGGCCGTGCTCAAGAGCGGCGCGGCGTACCTGCCGCTGGATCCGGCCTACCCCGAGGCCCGCCGCCAGGCGATGGTCGCCGACGCGAACCCGAGTCTGGTCGTGACCGCGGCCGGCACCGGGGTCGACGGGCTGCTGGTCGACGACCCGGCTCTGGACGACCTACCCGGCCACGACCTGACCGACGCCGAGCGGGTACGCCCGGCCCGGCCACAACACCCGGCCTACGTCATCTACACCTCCGGCTCCACCGGCCGGCCCAAGGGAGTCGTGGTCACCCACCGCAACCTGGTCAACCTGTTCCGCAGCCACCGCGACCAGTTGCACCGGCCCGCGCAGGCCCGCACCGGCCGCCGCCACCTGCGCGCCGGTCACGCCTGGTCGTTCGCCTTCGACGCCTCCTGGCAACCGCAGCTGTGGCTGCTCGACGGGCACGCCCTGCACATCGTCACCGAGGAGGTGCAGCGCGACCCCGAGCAACTGGCCGCCCAGATCCGCGCCGAGGGCATCGACTTCATCGAGCTCACGCCCTCGCACTTCGCGCAGGTGGCCGAGGCCGGCCTGATCCGCGACGGGCACTGCCCGCTCGCCGTGGTCGGTGTCGGCGGCGAGGCGATCCCGCCGGCCCTGTGGGAACGGCTCGGCCACCTGCCCGGCACCGAGGCGTTCAACCTGTACGGGCCGACCGAGGCCACCGTGGACGCGCTCGCCGCCCGGATCGCCGACGCGCCGACGCCGGTGATCGGGCGGGCCGTGGCCGGGGCCCGCGCGTACGTGCTCGACCACGCCCTGCGGCACACCCCGGCCGGCATCGCCGGTGAGCTCTACGTCGCCGGAGCCGGGCTGGCTCGCGGCTATCTCGGCCGCCCGGGGCCGACCGCCGAGCGTTTCGTGCCCGACCCGTACGGCCCGGCCGGCAGCCGCATGTACCGCACCGGCGACCTGGTCCGCTGGACCCCGGACGGGCGGGTGGAATACCTCGGCCGGGTCGACGAGCAGGTGAAGATCCGCGGCTTCCGGGTCGAACTGGGCGAGATCGAGACGGTCCTGGCCGCGCAGCCCGGTGTCGCCGAGGCCGTCGTGGTCGCCCACCGTCCGCTGGCCGGCTACGTCGTCGCCGCGCCCGAGGCCGACCTGGCCGCCGTGCGCGCGGCGGTGGCCCGGGAACTGCCCGACTACATGGTGCCGTCGGTCCTGGTGCGGCTGGACCGGCTGCCGACGCTGGCCAACGGCAAGATCGACCGGGCCGCCCTGCCCGTCCCCGACCTCGGCGCCGGCCCGGCCGGCCGGGAGCCGCGCACCGAACGGGAACGGACCCTGGCCGAGGTCGTCGCCGCGGCCCTGGGACTGCCCACTGTCGACGTGGAAGCCGACTTCTTCCTGCTCGGCGGGGACAGCATCGTGGCCATGCAACTGGTCGGCCGGGCCCGGGCGGCCGGGCTGCGGCTCACCCCGCGGCAGATCTTCGCCGAGCGTACGGTGGCCCGCCTGGCCCTGGTCGCCACCGCCGCCATACCGGCCGAGGACCGGGCCGACGACGGCGTCGGCCCGGTTCCGCTCACCCCGGTCATGCGCTGGCTCAGCGAGATCGACGGGCCGACCGACGGTTTCAACCAGTCCGCCGTGGTGCAGGTGCCGGCCGGCCTGGGCTGGGAGCCGCTGCTGGCCGCGCTGCAGGCCGTCGCCGACCGGCACGACCTGCTCCGGGCCCGGCTCGACCGCTCCGGCGACTGGTCGCTGAACGTGGCGCCGGTGGGCTCGTCGCGGGCGGCCGACTGGACCGTGCGGGTCGACGTGACCGGACGTGACCTGTGGGCGGCCGTCGCCGAACAGGCGGCGATCGCGCAGGCCGCCCTCGACCCGGGTGACGGCACGATGATCCGGGCGGTGTGGCTGGACGCCGGCCCCGACACGCCCGGACGGCTACTGCTGCTCGTGCACCACCTGGTCGTGGACGGCGTCTCGTGGCGGGTCCTGCTGCCCGAGATCGGCGCCGCCTGGCGCGACGCGGCCGCGGGCCGATCGCCGGACACCGCTGCGACGGCGACCTCGTTCCGCCGCTGGGCGACCGGATTGACCGCGCGGGCCCTCGACCCCGCACGCGCGGCCGAGCTTCCGATGTGGACGGAGATCGTGGCCAAGGGCACACCCCTTCCGGTACGCCGCCCGCTCGATCCCGCCGTCGACGTCGCGGCCACCCTGCTCGACGTCACCCTGGCCCTGCCGGTCGACGTCACCGAGGCGTTGCTGACCCGGGTGCCGGCGGCACTCGGCGCGACCATCAACGACGTGCTGCTCGGCGCCCTCGGCGTGGCCGTCACCCGGTGGCGTACTGCGCTCGGCGGCAGCGGCGACGCGGTGCTGGTGGCCCTGGAGGGGCACGGGCGCGAGGAGCACCTGGTGCCCGGCGCCGACCTGTCCGGCACGGTCGGCTGGTTCACCAACATCTTCCCGGTCGTCCTGGACACCGCCGGGATCGACGTCCGGGCCGGGGGAGCGGCGGTGGCCGAGGCCGTGTTCCGGGTACGCGAGCATCTCGCCGCCCTGCCCGACAACGGCATGGGGTACGGCCTGCTGCGCTACCTGAACCCCGACACCGCGCCGGTCCTGTCCGCCCTGCCGCACCCGCCGATCCAGTTCAACTACATGGGCCGGTTCGGTTTCCCCGAGGCCGCCGACTGGGAGTTCGCGCCCGAGGCGGAGGCGGCCGAGAACGGCGCCGACGACGCCATGCCGGAGACCTACGAGCTGGTCGTCAACGCACAGACCGAGGACCGGGCGGCCGGCCCGCAGATGACCGCCACCTGGGCCTGGCCGGCCGCGGTCTTCGCCGAGGCGGCCGTGCACGACCTGGCCCGGTCCTGGTTCGACGCCCTGCGGACCCTGGTGGAACACGTACGCAACCGCACAACGCTGGAGGAGAACCGATGAGCACCAACCCGTTCGACAACGCCGACGGCTCGTTCCTGGTCCTGGTCAACGACGAGAACCAGCACAGCCTGTGGCCGGTCTTCGCCGAGATCCCGGCCGGCTGGCGCAGCGTGCACGGCCCGGCCGTCCGGCCGGACTGCCTCGACTACGTGAACGCCAACTGGACCGACATGCGGCCCCAGAGCCTGATCGACGCCGACCGCTGAGTCGGGTCGTGGGCCGGCCGCGCCTCGCACCTGGCCGGCCCACGGGACACGACCTATCGGACGCGCTGGTCCGACCACGCCTGCCACAGGGTGGCGTACGGGCCGGCGCGCCCGGTCAGCTCGGCGTGGGAGCCGGCCTCGACGACGCGGCCGTGTTCGAGCACCACGATCCGGTCGGCGGCGACCGCCTGGGTGAGGCGGTGGGCCACGATGACCGCGGTCCGGCCGGCCAGCGCGGCGTCGGCGACCCGTTCGAGCAGTCGCGCGCCCGCGCTGCCGGCCTCGGCGGTCGCCTCGTCCAGGATGGCCACCGGCGGGTCGGCCAGCAGCAGCCGGGCGAAGGCCAGCTGTTGCGCCTGCGCCGCGGTGAGCCCGTGCCCGCCCTCGCCGACCTCGGTGTCCAGGCCCTCGGGGAGCCGTTCGACCCAGCCGAGGGCGTCGACCGCGGCCAGGGCGGCCCGCACCTCGTCGTCGGTGGCCTCGGGGCGGGCCAGACGCAGGTCGTCGACGAGCGGGCCGGCGAAGACGTGGACCTCCTGGGTGATCAGGGCTACCTCGCCGGCCGGCACGGTGACGCTGCCGCCGGTGGGCTGGTGGACGCCGGCGATCAGCTTGGCCAGTGTGGTCTTGCCGGCGCCGCTCGCGCCGACGACGGCGACCCGCTCGCCCGGGGCGATGGTCAGGTCGATCCCCTGCAGCACCGGGCGGTCGGCCCGATACGAGAAGTCCAGCCCGCGCAGGACGATCGCGGCTCCGGAAGGAGATCGCGGAGCGCCGGCGGGGGTCCCGGACGGTGGGTTGAGGTCGGCCACGCCGACCAGGCGGTTCAGGCCCGAGAAGGCGGCCTGGGCGTCGTCGACCAGGGCCAGCGCGATGTTGATGGGGCCGAAGAGGCCGTGGAAATAGAGGGCCGCCGCGGTCGCCGTGCCAATGCTGACGGTCTCGCCGCGGACCAGGAAGAAGCCCGTGGCCAGGACGGCCGCGAGGCCGGCGAACTCGGCCACGTGCAGGCGGGCGTAGAAGCGGGTCTGCAGGGCGATGCCGCGCAGCAGCAGGTCGACGGCCTGCTGCGACCTGGTCGACACCCGGTCGGCGTGGTCGTCGGCGGCCCGGAACGCCCGGATGGTGGGCGCGCCGTCGATGGTGGCCAGCAGGTGGTGCTGCTGCGCGGCGACGGCTACGCGCTGGGCGGCGTAGAGCGGGACGGCGCGCCGCGCGTACCACCGCATGGTGTGGATCTGGACCGGCACCGCGATCACCGCCGCGATCAGGAAACGCCAGTCCAGCACGGCCAGGCCGGCCAGCGTGAGGCCGATGGTGAGCAGGGCCCGGGTGAACTCCGGCAGCGCGCTGCGGGCCGCCTCGGCGATGACCGACACGTCGTTGGTGACCCGTGAGGTCAGGTCGCCCGCGCCGGCCCGCTCGACCTGTTCCAGGGGCAGCCGCAGGGCCGACTCGACGAAGCGTTCCCGCAGCCGGGCCAGCATGCCCTCGCCGGACTGGGCCAGCAGGGCGACACCCCAACCGGCCAGCAGCGCCTCACCGAGCGCGCCGGCGACCAGGCCGGCGCCGGTGAGTACGACCTGACCGGTGCTGCCGCCGCCGGACGCGAGGTCGACGATCCGGCCCAGCAGCGGGGGAGTGACCAGGCCGGCGACGGTGCCGGCGACGAGCAGGGCCAGCGCCGCGGCCAGCCGGGACCGCTGCGGCCGCACCAGCACGCGGAGCTGGGCCCGGGTGCGCCGCCCGGTCGCGATCGGAAGCAGGTTCATGCCAGCACCGTCTCCCGGTAGAGCTCGTCCTCGGCGACCAGGCCGGCGTGCGTGCCGTCGGCCCGGACGGCGTCCTCGTGCACCACGACGACCCGGTCGGTCGCCGCCAGCAGGGCGGGGCTGGTGGTCAGCAGGATCGTGGTGCGACCGGCCCGGATGCCGCGCAGGGCGCCGGCGATGCGCGCCTCGGTGACCGTGTCCACCGCCGTGGTCGGGTCGTGTACCACCAGCACCGGCGGGTCGGCGGCGAGCGCGCGGGCCAGGGCGATCCGTTGCCGCTGACCACCGGAGAGCGAGCGGGCGCCGTCGTCCAGCACCGTGTCGAGGCCGTCCGGCAGGGTGCCGGCCACCTCGTCGGCGGCGGCCGCGGTGACCGCCGCGTCGACCGTCTCCGGACGGGCCCGCCCGCCCAGCGAGACCGCCGCGCGGATCGTCCCGTCGAACAGGTCGGTGTTATGTTCGGTGGCTAGCACGGCCGCGCGCACGCCGGCCGGTGACAGCTCACGCATTGCGACGCCGTCCAGGGCCAGCTCGCCGTCGGCCGGGTCGTGCGATCGGCCCAGCAGCCGGACCAGCTCGCCGGCCAGGGCCGGGTCGGTGGCGACGACGCCGACCAGTTCGCCCGGCGCGACCTCGACGTCGATCCCGCGCAGCCGCACCCGCACGGCGCCGCGGACGGGCGTCTGCGGGTCGGCGTCGCCGCCGGTCACCGCGTCGGGGGCGTCCAGCACGGCGGCCACCCGGCGGGCCGACGCGCGGCCCTGGGCGAGGTCGGCGCCGACCCAGCCGAACGTGGAGATCGGCCCGACCAGGAACTGGGCCAGGCCGAGGGTGGAGATGAGCTGGCCGACGGTGATGTCGCCGTTGATCGCGAGGAGTCCGCCGGCCACCGCGACGACGGCCAGGAACAGGCCGCTGAGCAGGAGTACGAGCCCTTGGTAGGCGGCCTCGGTGCGCGCCGCGTGCACGGTGGCGGTGTAGGCGGCGCGGCTGCGCTCCCGGTAGCGGGCGATGGCCGCCGGTTCGGCGCGCAGGCCCTTGATCACGCGCAGGCCGGCCAGCAGGTCGGCGGCCACGCCGGAGGCCTGGGCCGCGTGTTCCTGCTCGGTTTCGCTGCGTTCCTCCAGCGGCTTGCCGATCAGCCGGGTCAGCCCCATCAGCGGGGGTGTGCCGAGCAGCACCAGCAGCCCGAGCGGCACCGAGATGGACAGCAGCAGCACGGCCGCGAAGATCAGGCCGGCGACCGCGGCGATGCCGGAGGACACCGCGATGGCGACCGCGCCGACCCGGGCGGCGTCGCTGGTCGCGACCGCGACGAGGGCGCCCGGCAGCCGGTCGCGTTCGGCGCCGCCCCGCTCGTGCAGGACCCGGCCGGTCAGCCGCAGGCGCAGGGCGTGCGCGGCCTGTTCGGAGGCGCGTTGGCCGAACCGTTCGCCGAAGCGGTAGCTGTAGCTCAGTCCGATGTAGACGGCGGCCAGCACGCCCAGCCAGAGCGCGAGATCGCCGACGCCGCCGTCGACCGCGCGATCGATGACGACGCCGATGAGGAAGGGGACGGCCACCTCGCCGGCCTGGTGACCGGCGACCAGCAGGGTGCTCAGTGCGATCGCGCCGCGCTGCCCGGCCAGTGCCTCGGTGAGGACGCGGCGGCTCACGTGTGACCCCTCCCGCTCGTGTAATTAGGTGAGCCTAACCTACACTGCGGGCGAGGTCGCGGCCCCGGGGCCTCCAAGCGAAAGGATCAGCCGTGCGGCTACTCCCGATCCGGCGCACCGCGATGGCGGTCGCCGGGCTCCTCCTGTTCCTGGTCGCGGCGTGCGGCCCGAACAGCAACGCGACCGACACCGCGGCGCCGAGCGCACCGTCCGGAGCCACCGGCTTCCCGGTCTCGGTGCCGAACAAGTTCGGCACCGCCACGATCACCGCGGAGCCCAAGCGGGTCGTCACCGTCGGCCTGGTCGAGCAGGACTCGCTGCTCGCGCTGGGGGTCGTCCCGGTCGGCACGACCGAATGGTTCGGCGAGAAGCCCGGCGCGATCTGGCCGTGGGCCGAGGCGGCCCTGGGCTCGGCGCCGAAGCCCCAGGTGCTGACCGACACCGACGGCATCCAGTTCGAGAAGGTCGCGGCGCTGCGGCCCGACCTCATCCTGGCCGTCTACTCCGGCCTGACCGCCGAGGACTACGCCACCCTGTCCAAGATCGCGCCGACCGTGGCCCAGCCCCAGGGCTCGGTCGACTACGGCGTGAGCTGGCAGGACGTGACCCGTACGGTCGGCGCCGCGGTCGGCCGCAAGGCGCAGGCCGAGAAGCTGGTCGCCGACACCGAGGCGAAGCTGGCCGCGGTCAAGCAGGCCCATCCCGAGTTCGCCGGCAAGAGCGGCCTGATGGCCACCACGTACGAGGGCTACTACGTCTACGGCCCGCAGGACTCGCGCGGCCGGCTGCTCACCGACCTGGGCCTCACCCTGCCGGCCGGCCTGGCCGAGGTGACCGGCAAGGAGTTCGGCGCCAACCTGAGCAAGGAGCGCACCGATCTGCTCGACACCGACGTCCTGATCTGGCTGGTCGACGCGTACGCCGCGGACAAGGCCAAGGTCCAGGCCGACCCGCTGTACGCCAAGCTCGACGTCAAGACCCAGGGCCGCGACGTCTACCTCGAGAACGAGGAACTGGAGGGGGCCGCGACCTCCTTCATCACCCCGTTGAGCCTGCCGTTCCTGCTCGACAAGCTGGTTCCGCAGCTGGCCGCCGCGCTCGACGGCAACCCGGCCACGGAGGTCAAGCGCGCCTCCTGACGGCGGTCCGCCGCCGCTGCGAACGTGAGCAGCGGCGGCGGGACACGGCCGCTGAGGTGGTGTGCCCGGGCGCGGTGAAAGCGAGTAGCCAAAGAACTGAATTCCAGCTCACAATTAGGTCATGAGCTGGGACAACTTGCGGCTGCTGTCGAGTCCGGACGAGATCGGGGCGACGATCGGGCGGCCACCCGCCGCGGTCATGCTCAAACAGGTCGACCGGCTCGACGACGGCTGCCGGAGCGTGCTGGCCTACTCGCCGATCGCCGGGTTCGGCTATCAGGACGCCGCCGGGGCCCGCCGGACCACCTTCGTCGGCGGGACGCCCGGATTCGCCCGGGTGCTCTCGGCCGGCCGGTTCTCGTTCGCCCACGAGGAGCCGGTGACCGGTGGCGTGTCGTTCGTGTTCCTGCTGCCCGGTGTCGGCGAGACGCTGCGGCTCAACGGCACGGTGGCCGGGCACGACGGCGGCACGCTCACGATCGAGGTCGAGGAGGCGTACGTCCACTGTGCCCGGTGCGTCCTGCGGTCGCAGCTGTGGCAACCGGCGCCGGCGACACTGGGCCGCCCCGCGTCACCGGCCGCCACCGACGGCCCGCTCGGCGCCGACGTCCGCGAATTCCTCGACGCCGCAGCGTTCCTGGTCCTGTCGACCGGGGACGCGGCCGGCGGCGGTGACACCAGCCCGCGCGGGGACCGGCCCGGCTTCCTCAAGGTGCTGGGCGCCACGACGATCGCCATCCCGGACCGCCGGGGCAACCAGCGCGCCGACACCCTGCACAACCTGCTCCAGGACGACCGGATCGCGCTGGCCGCGTTGCGCCCCGGCCGCACCGAGGTGCTGCACCTGAGCGGCACCGCCGTGATCAGCGACGATCCGGAGCTGCTGGCCACCATGGCCATCGGTGCCGTGGTGCCACAGGCCGCGCTGCTCGTCACCGTGGCCGACGCCGTCGTGGCTCGGAACGCCGCACTGGCCCGGGCCGACCTGTGGAACCCGGCCCGACCGGCCGGCGCGGTGGCCGTGCCGGACATGATGGCCATCGCCACCCGGCATCTCGGCGCGAACCGCAAGGGCCTGCCGATCGGCCTGCTGACCCTCCTGTCGCGGCCGTTCCGCCGGCTGGTCGACGCGGGCTACCGCTCAATGCTGCGCAAGGAGGGTTACGGGCCGGCGCCGGCACCGGCCGCGGGCCCGGCCGGCGGGCGGGAGATGCGGGTCGTCGAGGTGCGGCGCGAGACCCGGGACGCCGTCACCGTCGTGCTGGCCGACGCGGACGGCCCCGCCCGGCCGGTCGACTTCCGGCCCGGGCAGTTCTTCACACTGGTCACCCGGGTCCGGGGCGAGGAGGTGCGGCGACCCTACTCGGCCTCGTCGGCGCCCGGCTCGCCGCAGCTGGAGATCACCGTCAAACGGGTCGGCCGGAACGGCTTCTCCGGGTACGCCAACCGGCGGCTGCGGCGCGGACACCGGCTGGCCGTCCACGGGCCGTCCGGCACCTTCCGGGCCGGCGGGGACGAACCGGAACTCGTGCTGGTCGCGGCCGGCAGCGGCATCACACCGATCATGAGCATCGTGCGTACGCTGCTGGCCGGCCCGGCCGGGCCCCGGCTGTCGCTGCTGTACGGCAACCGCGACGAGGCCGGCACCCTGTTCGCGGCCGAGCTCAGCCGCCTGCGGGCCGCGCATCCGCAGCGTCTCACCGTTGCCCACCGGCTGACCCGGCCCGGTCCGCACTGGACCGGTGACCGTGGCCGCCTCGACGAGCCCGCGGTGACGGCGTGGCTGGACCAGGTCGAGCCGGTCGAGGCGGCCCGGTACTTCCTGTGCGGGCCGGACGAGGTGATGCGTACGGTCCGGGAGGTCCTGGCCCGGCGCGGTGTCGACCCCGGCCGGATCCACCAGGAGAGCTACCGCAGCGCCGCCGCCGCACCGGCGATCGCGGCCGGCGGACCCCAGCGGATGACCGTCGAGAACGACGGGAGCCCGGTCGCGGCGGTCACCGTCGAGCCCTCGGCCACGATGCTCTCGGCCGGGCTGGCCGCCGGTGCGCCGATGCCGTACTCCTGCACGGTCGGCACCTGCGGCGAGTGCGTGGTCAAGCTGCGGTCGGGCGTGGTCGCGATGAGCGAGCCGAACTGCCTCACCGAGCGGCAGCGCGCCGACGGCTACGTGCTGACCTGTGTCGGACGGCCGCAGTCCGAGGTCACGGTCGACATCGCCGGGTCCTAAAGCGAATCTGACGGGTCACCCAGGGCCACGCCTCGCACTTGGGTGATCCGTCAGATTCGCCCTGGCCATTCCGCCGGGGCGGCGAACCGGCTTACCATGCGAGCAGTGACCGATCGCCGTGAGTCGATGTCATGGCGCGTGATCCTGAGAAGGAGAACGAGATGCCCCCACGTTTTCCGGTCCGCCGGGTGGTCTGCGCCACCCTGTCCGCCGCCTTCGCCACCGCGGTCGTCGCGGCCGCCGGGGCCGCACCGGCCACCGCCGCGCCGACCGGTGAGATCCGGCTCGCCGGCATCGCCAACGCCGTACCCGGAAGCTATCTGGTTGTCCTGAAGGGAACCTCACGCGCGGCGCTCGGTTCGGCCGCGAGCACGCTCACCCACTCCTACGGCGGCGCGGTCAGTCAGGTGTACGGCGCCGCGGTCACCGGGTTCGCCGCCCGGATGAGCGAGTCCGCGGCCAAACGCCTCGCCGCCGACCCGGCCGTGGCCTACGTCGAACAGGACCAAGTCCTCACGGCCACCGCGACCCAGACCGGCGCCACCTGGGGCATCGACCGGATCGACCAGCGCAACCTGCCGCTGAGCACCACCTACACCTACCCGAACACAGCGTCGAGCGTGCACGCGTACATCATCGACACCGGCATCCTGACCACGCACACGCAGTTCGGCGGCCGGGCCGCCAGCGGCTACGACTTCGTCGACAACGACAGCAACGCCACCGACTGCAACGGCCACGGCACCCACGTCGCGGGTACGGTCGGTGGGTCCACGTACGGCGTGGCCAAGGCGGTGCAGCTGGTCGGCGTACGCGTGCTGGACTGCGGGGGCAGCGGCACCACGACCGGCGTCGTCGCGGGCATCAACTGGGTGACCAGCAACGCGATCAAGCCCGCGGTGGCCAACATGAGCCTCGGCGGCGGCGCCAGCACCACCCTCGACAACGCGGTGGCCAGCTCGATCGCCTCGGGCGTCACCTACGGCGTCGCGGCCGGCAACGGCAACGCGCTCGGCCTGCGGCAGAACGCCTGCAACTACTCGCCGGCCCGGGTGCCCACGGCGATCACCGTCGGCGCGACGCAGAACAACGACGCGGCGGCCAGCTTCTCCAACTACGGCACCTGCGTCGACATCCTGGCCCCGGGCGTGGACATCACGTCGTCGTGGTATTCCAGCACCACCGCGACCAAGACGATCAGCGGCACGTCGATGGCCACCCCGCACGTCGTCGGCGCGGCGGCGCTGGTGTTGCAGGCCAACCCGGCCTACACCCCGGCCCAGGTCGCGTCGTCGCTGACCTCGAACGCCACCACCGGCGTGGTGACCAACCCGGGCTCCGGCACCCCCAACCGGCTGCTCTACGTCGTCAACTGACCCACCGGCGCCCCGGCCGCACCCAGGCCGGGGCGTCCCTGGTTACCGCTTCCCAGGGCCGGATCAAAGTCATAGGCTTCGATGACGGTCCGGTTACGCGCGGACACCGGGGGAGGGATCATGCAGCGTTTGCTCAAGTTCCTGGTGGCGGTCGTGGTGGCGGTGGGGCTGGGCGGCTCGACGGGCCCGGCCGCGGCGACGGCGGCGGCGCACCCGCGGTTCACGGCGCTGGTCTTCTCCAAGACGGCGGCGTTCCGGCACGACTCGATCCCGGCCGGCGTGGCCGCGATCCGGCAGCTCGGGGCCGAGCACAACTTCGCCGTGGACGCGACCGAGGACGCTTCGGTGTTCACCGACGCCGGCCTCGCCCGGTACGACGTCGTCATCTGGCTGAGCACCACCGGTGACGTGCTGAACGCACCGCAGCAGGCCGCGTTCACCCGTTACATCCGGGCCGGCGGCGGGTACGCGGGCATCCACGCCGCCTCGGACACCGAGTACGACTGGCCCTGGTACGGCCGCCTGGTCGGTGCCTACTTCCGTGATCATCCGGGCTCGGTCAACGCCCAGTTCCAGGTGGCCACCGTGAACGTGCTGGCCCGGGACACGCCGGCCGCCCGGCCCCTGCCGCGCCGGTGGGAGCGGGAGGACGAGTGGTACAACTTCCGGACCAACCCACGGCACACGGTGCGGGTTCTCGCCGAAGTGGACGAGTCGACCTACGACCCGCGCGGCTACAGCGTGCCCGGCGGCTCACCGGGGATGGGACCGCACCACCCGATCTCCTGGTGCCAGCCGTACGACGGTGGCCGCGTCTTCTACACCGCGATGGGCCACAAGAGCGAGTACTACGCGGACCCGCTGCTGCTGGCCCATCTCTACGGCGGCATCCGGATGGCGGCCGGTGTGACACCGTTCAACTGCACCTGAAACGCGCATCGCGAATTGTGCGTTTGCGCTGGTCAGGATGGAGGACGATAGTCGCAGGATGCCGACCACCGGACGCCTCGCCCGCATTGTCCGCCGCATGCTGACGGTGGCCACGGTCGCCGCCGTCGTCATCGGACATCCGGGCGCGGGGGCCGGGGCGCACGGCCGGACGACGCTGTACGTGTCGCCGCGCGGGTCCGACTCCGCCGACGGGACGGCGCGTCGTCCGCTGCGTACCCCGCAGATCGCCGTTGATCGTCTCGGCCCGCTCGGCGGAACCGTGCGGCTGCTCGGGGGCCGGTACGCCGGCCAGCGGATCGTGATCGAGCAGCGCGCGCACATCGCGGTGCGGGCCGCGGCCGGAGCGGTTCCGGTGCTCGACGGTGCGGGCCTGGCCCCGCCCGACGGGCAGAGCGGCATGATCGAGATCCGCGACAGTTCGGACGTCACCGTCGACGGCCTCACAGTGACCGGCTACCGCACTCGCCGGCTGGCCGCGGTGCCGATCGGCATCCTGGTGACCGGCTCGGGCCGGTCGATCCGGCTCACCGGCAACCACGTCCATCACCTCGGCAACGACAACGGCACCCTGGGCAGCTTCGAGATGAACGCCCACGGCGTCGCCGTCTTCGGCACCGACGCCGAGCGGCCGCTGACCGGCGTCACCGTCAGCGGCAACGAGCTGGACCATCTGGTGCTCGGCGCCAGCGAGACCCTGGTGCTCAACGGCAACGTCGACGGCTGGTCGGTGGTCGGCAACGACATCCACGACAACAACAACATCGGCATCGACGCGATCGGCTTCGAGGGGACCATCGGCGGGGCCGCGCGGTTCACCGACGTCAACCGGGCCCGCAACGGGCTCATCGCGCACAACCGGGTGTCGCGCATCATCAGCGAGGGCAACCCGGCGTACTGGGACGACGGTTCGTGGTGCGACTGTGCCGACGGGATCTACGTGGACGGTGGTGCCGCGATCACCATCACCGGCAACCGGGTGGACGACTCGGACATCGGCATCGAGGTCGCGTCGGAATGGCGTCAGGGCCGGACCAACGGCATCACTGTCACGGGCAACACGGTGACCCGCAGCCGCTACACCGGGTTGGCCGTCGGCGGTTACGACCAGGACCGGGGCGAGGCGTACGACATCAGCGTCACGAACAACCTGGTGCGCGGCGACAACCTCGGCATCCTGCTCCAGTACTACGTGCACGACACGACGATCCGGCGCAACACGGTCGTCTCGACCGACCGGGACGAGCCCGTGCTGCTCCAGCGGGTCGCGCCGGCCGGTGGCGCCGCCCGGAACGCCCGCCTGGTGCTGAACGACAACGACTACCGGGGGCGGGTTCCGGCCGGCCAGGAGTCCTATCTCTGGAACGACGTCGAGCAACGAGGACTGCGGGCCTACCGGGCGGCCAGCGGTCAGGACACGAGAAGCACCTACCACCGACAGTGAGGAATCCACGTGCGGCTACGTTGGAATCGACTCGTGCTCGCCGGTACCGCTCTCAGCGTGACACTGACGATGCTGGTCTCGCCGGCGGCGGCAGCGTCGGAGCGCCACGAGACTCGCGCGCTGACCGCGTACGCGACCCTGGACCGATACTTCGGCACGGCTGACGGGTCGGGGCTCTACCGGGAACAGTATCCGGCGGCCGCCGAGGACAACCCGTACTCCTACGAGTGGCCGTACTCGCAGGTCCACATCGCCGCGCTCGACCTCACCGTGGCGCATCCGCGCGGCGAAGGCGAGTACGCGGCCCGGGCCGCGGCCCAGGAGCACTACTGGAACGCCGCCGGCGGCACCACCGGCCGGGCCGGCTACGACTCGTACCCGGTCGCGCCCTACGGCGCCGGCGGCGACATGTTCTACGACGACAACGAGTGGGTCGGCCTAGCCAAGATCCAGCGCTACCTGCAGACCCGGGACGCCGCGGCGCTGCGCCGGGCCAAGGAGATCTTCGCGCTGGTCGAGTCCGGCTGGGACACCGACACCAGCCACAGCGCGCCCGGCGGCGTGTTCTGGACCCAGGCGACCTGGAGCCACGACCGGAACACGGTGTCCAACATGCCGGGGGCCGAGCTCGGGATCCGGCTCTACCAGATCACCGGCCAGCGGCGATACCTCCAATCCGCGCTGCGCTTCTACGACTGGACCAACACGTACCTGCAGAGCCCCAGCGGTCTGTACTGGGACCATCTGGACCTCGACGGCACGCTGGAGAAGACCATCTGGTCGTACAACCAGGGCGTGCCGATCGGCGTCAACGTCCTGCTCTACCAGGTGACCCGCGACCGCACCTACCTGCGCCGGGCCGAGCGCATCGCCGACGCCGCCTACGACTACTACGTCACCCAGGGCCGGCTCAACGGCCAGCCGATCTTCTTCAACTCCATCTTCTTCAAGAACCTGCTGCTCCTGCAGTCGGTGACCGGCGGTGACCGCTACCGGCAGGCGATGGCCCGGTACGCCGACTGGGTCTGGTCGGCCAAGCGTGACCCGCGCACCGGTCTGGTGCACTTCAGCACCGACGGCCGCACCCAGGTGATCGAGCAGGCGGCGCTGGTCCAGATCTACGCGGTACTCGCCTGGCCCCGTGCAAAGTGGCCGATACTGTACTGAATTCCCGTCGTGTACGGCGGCCGGGCGGCATTGCCTAGGATCACTGTCCAACGGCCGCCGTATCGGAGGGGTTCCCATGACCGATCCCAAAATCGACGTCACCCGGCCCAGCAGCGCCCGGGTGTGGAACTACCTCCTCGACGGCAAGGACAACTTCGCCGTCGACCGGGAGCTGGGTGAGGCGCTGCGGTCGGCCAACCCGGCGATCGCGGCGGTCGCGCAGGCACAGCGGCGGTTCCTGATCGAGGCGGTCACGCTGTTCGCCGGCGAGGCCGGCATCCGGCAGTTCCTGGACATCGGCACCGGCCTGCCCACGGCGAACAACACGCACGAGGTCGCGCAGCGCGTGGCGCCCGAATCACGGATCGTCTACGTCGACAACGACCCGCTCGTCCTGGCCCACGCCCGCGCGCTGCTGACCAGCTCGCCCGCCGGGGTGACGGCGTACATCGACTCCAACGTCGAAGACCCGGAACGGATCCTGGACGAGGCCGCCCGGACCCTCGACCTCAGCCGGCCGGTAGCGCTGACCATGATCGGCATCCTGGGCAACGTCGCCGACTACGACCAGGCCCGCTCGATCGTCGCGCGGCTGCTCGCGGCGGTGCCGTCCGGCAGCTACCTCGCGGTCAGCGACGGGACCAGCACCAGCGCCGAGAGCGTGGAGAGCCAGCGGGTCGCCAAGGGCAGCGGCCACCCCTACAACCTGCGTACGCCCGAGCAGATCGCCGGATATTTCGAGGGCCTCGAGCTGCTCGAGCCCGGTGTGGTGCCGACCTCGCAGTGGCGGCCGCAGCCCGGATCGGACACCTCCGACCTCGACGTCTACTGCGCGGTCGGCCGCAAGCCGTAAGTCTCAAGAACGGGCCGGGCCGGCCGATGGGGAAGCAGCCAGCGTGGCGACACGCGGCGACGCGGACCCAGAAGGGAGGCGGCCCGTGCCCGGTGGCGGCCACCTGGACGACGCGCGTGCGGCGGCGATCGGACGGGCGTACGACCTGGTCGGTCTGGCCCAGGGGCAGAACGTGGACCGTGAGATCGGTGTGGCCGAGGAGGAAGCGGCCGAGCACGGCTGGACCGACGTCCGGTTGCTCCTCAAGTGGGCCCGGACGATGGCCGCGCGCGAGTCCGGGGCCGACAACTCGGCCTATTTGCAAGCCATGATCGACCTGGCCGAGAGCACCGCCGAGACCACCATGCTCGCCCTCGCGCTGGCCACCGTGGCCGCCCGGCGCAGCACCATCGGACGCGCCCTGGACGTCACCGAGTCGACGGCCATCCCGTTGGTTCGCGCGGTCGCGCTGCTCGACGACGACAGCGGCCCGGCGGTCCACCGCGCGGCCGCGCTCATCGAGGTCGGTGTGGCCGCGCAGGAGCTCAGCTTCTGGGAGCTGGCCGTCGAGTACTACGACCAGGCCGAGCAGGTGCTGGACGGCGCCGACGACCCGCGCCTGGCCGGGACGATCGCCCTGCAGCGCCGGGTGCTCAGCTACAACCGGGCCGAGGTGGTGCTGGACTGGTCGAGCGCCCAGGCCATGATCGGCGGCTGGGACGCGGCCGCGCTGACCGCCGCGGCGGCGCTGCCCGGCGGCCTCGCCGCCATCGACCAGCACTGGCCGCCCAGCTGGGAGATCGAGCATCGCGCCCACCTGCACCTGCTGGCCGCGGTGGCCGGACGCTCCCCGGCCGGGCTGACCGAGTTCGCCCTGCCGCCGGACTTGTACAGCACCGGTGTCACACCCGACGCGATAGTGGCCCTCGGCGCGGCCATCGACGCCGCCCGGTCCGCCGACGGCGCCGGCGCGGCCCGGCTCGCAGTGGGCCTGTCCGACCGGCTGGGCTGGGCCACGCCGCAGGGCACGCGTCTGCTGTGCATGAGCATCGCGGCCCGGCAGCCCGGGACGCCGCCCGCGGTGGCCGCGTACGCCGAGGAACTGGCCCGGCTGCGCTGGAACGCCCGGCTCGACCAGGTGACCGGCCTGCGCGACGCGATCGACGTCGAGCGGCAGCGCCGCGACCACGAGCAGCTGCGCCGGCAGGTGCAGGTCGACGAGCTGACCGGCCTGGCCAACCGGCGGGGCTACCGTGCCTACCTCAGCGAGCTGCTGGCACCCGGTACGACCCCGCAGGAGTACGCGGTCATGATGGTCGACGTCGACCACTTCAAACTGGTCAACGACCGGTTCGGCCACGACGTCGGCGACCTCGTCCTGGCCCGGGTCGCGCAGATCCTGGCCGCGCACGTCCGGCCGGTGGACCTGGCCGCCCGGCTCGGCGGCGACGAGTTCGTGGTGGTCCTCGCGGGCGTCGGCCCGGAGCAGCCGGAGAGACGGGCTCAGGAGATCATCGACGCGGTCCGCGGGCAGGTGTGGGACGAGCTGGGCCCCGGGCTGGCCGTGTCGATCAGCGTCGGGGTGCACCGCGGCGGCGTACAGGAACTGCCGACCCTGCTCACCGACGCCGACCGCAACCTCTATCACGCCAAGCACAACGGTCGCGGCCGTCTCGCCTCGGCCGCCGGCGCCGCCCGGCCGTGACCACGGGTCACCCGGCGACCGGCCGGAGCGGAAGGCCTCGCAGCGGCTGGGCCGGGTCGAACTCGGGCCGGCGGTCGATCCGCGCGCGTACCTCGTCGGTGCCGAACCGCTGATCGATGCGCCGCACCGCATCGGCCCAGTCCTTCCGGGTCCGGATGCCGCGCAGCACCTCCACCACCCATGGGTCCCGCCACCGGCTGCGGGACCGCTCCCACAGCACGTACGGGTCCTCGGTGAGCAGGTTGCCGACCGTGCCCTCGTAGATCGGCATGCCGCGGACCGAGCCGTCCGGTTCGATCTCCAGCGGCCGGAAGTCCGGGTGCGCGGCGATGTAGTCCGGGTGCATCTGCACGCCGAAGTTGTCGGTGGTGGTGACCTTGACCGACGACGGTGCCGCGGCCCGCAGCCGGCTCACCGTGGCCGGATCGACCAGCTCCTCGACCTGCTCGTCGGTGAGCAGGTCGTGTTCGCCGTAGGAGACCCGGCTGGCCAGGCCGGTCGGCACCACCGCGCCGATGGCCAGAGAGGTCAGGTGCGGGAAGCGCGGCGCGATGACGTCGCACATCTCCCCGATCTGGTGGTAGTTGCCGCGTACGGCCACGAAGTCGACACCGAACCGCAGCGGTGACTCGCCCTCGGCCGAGCGTCGCGCGCTCACCTCCTCGAGCAGGGCGAGCGCGCTCATCGCCCGGTCGAAGGAGCCGGCCCGGCCGCGGATCCGATCGTGCACCTCGGCGGTGGAACCGTCCACGCTGACCACGATCTTGCCGATCACCGGGGCCAGCTCGTGCACGATCCGGGCCGGCACCGACCATCCGCTGGTGTACAGCAGGACCTTGATCCCGGCCGCGGCGAAATGTCGCACCACCTCGACGATGCGCGGCACGGTCAGCGGTTCGCCGCCGCACAGCGTGATCTGCAGCGGCCGGAAGGAGATGAGCGCGTCCGCGACCCTGAGCATCTCCTCGTGGCTGAGGTTGCGCGGCGGACGCCGGCCGGACTCGGTGTAGCAGTGCGAGCAGCGCAGCGGACAGGCGAAGGTCACGTCCCAGATCAGGACGGTCGGGCTCGTGTCGTCGGTCATGGCAGCGACGCTAGGAAGACGGCCGGCACCGCACATCGGTGGCGGCACCCGCAACCGGCGGCCCGGCCACGCAGAAACCGGGCCGGCGCGGCGCCCGATGACGCCGGCGCGTCTGCGTGGTCCGGCCCGCGGTTTGCGTAGCGCGGCACGGATTCGCGGGACCGGGCCGGCTCCTAGCGTTTCCGGCAGCGGCGCAATCGTCAGGTCGCCGCCGTCGCACCGAGGAGGTGAATCACATGTTCGCTTACCCGCCGGTCGACCCCGAGTAATCGGGGACAGGTTCCAGATGGCGGTGGTCACCCCACACGGGTGACCACCGCACCCTTTTGCCGAAGGAGCGTGGAACGTGCCGACCCGTCGCAACGACAGCGTGCTCGCCCTCGTGCGGGAACTTCCGAGGATCGACCGTACGGGCACCGCCGCGCTCGCCGCGCTCGTCGCCGCCCAGGTGGCCGGCGGTGTGCTGCTGCCCCTGGCGATCGGCCGGCTGGTCACCGCCCTCACCGGATCCGGCGGTGCCCGGGCCGGCGCCGCCTGGACCGGGCTCACTCTGCTGGCCGCCGCCCTGGTGCTGGACATCGCCCTGGAACCGGTCCGGGCCGCGGTCACCGCGCGCCTCGCCACCTCGGTCGACGGCGCCCTGGCCCAGCGCACCGTGGAAGGGGCGCTGCGCCCGGCACGGATCGACCACCTGGACGACCCCGGCGTCGCCGACCGGATCGAGCAGGCCCGCGCGGTCGGGGTCGGCGGTCACGCACCCGGCCAGGCCGTGTCCGCGCTGGCCGCCCTGGTGCCGATGCGGCTGACCGGCGTGGCCGCCGCGGTTCTGCTCGGCTGGGCCGGGCAGTGGTGGATGCCGGTCGTCCTCGGAGCCGCCTGGATCGTCACCGGCCGCTGGCAGGAACAGGAGATCGCGCGCGCGGTCGCCGCCAACAGCGCCCGGACGGCGTTGCTGCGGCACGCGACCTACCTGCGCGACCTCGGCGTGACCGCGCCGGCGGCCAAGGAGGTACGGGTCTTCGGCCTGCACCAGTGGCTGGTCGAGCGGTTCGCCCGGGAGTGGTGGGACGGCATCGTCGAGTTGCGGCGCCGGACCACCGACGGGCGGCGGCACCTGGCCGCGACCGGGCTGTTGCTAGTCGCGCATCTGGTGGTGATCGTGCCGCTGGCTTCCGGCGGCTCGCCGGCCGGCCGGCTGACCGTGGCCCTGCAGGCCGTGCTCGGTCTGTTCGCGCTCGGATTCACCGGCGACCTGCAGCGGCGCCTGCGGCTGGCCAGCGCGGCGGTGCCGGCGGCGGTCGCGGTGGGCGCCCTGGGCACATCATCCGGTGCGGCGTCGCGCCCCCGGGCGGCGATCGGGCCGCCCCGCCGGGAGATCCGCTTCGAGCAGGTGCGCTTCGGCTACCCCGGTGCCGACCGGCCGGTCCTCGACGGACTGGACCTGGTCATCCCGGCCGGTTCCTCGCTCGCCATCGTCGGTGACAACGGCGCCGGCAAGAGCACCATCACCAAGCTGCTGGCCGGCCTGTACCGCCCGGACGCCGGGCACGTCCGGGTCGACGGCGTGGACCTGGCCGAGGCCGACCTGGCCACCTGGCGCCGCCGCCTCGCGGTGGTGTTCCAGGACTTCGTCCGATATCCGTTCTCGGCCCGGGACAACATCGCCCTGGGCGCGGTCGAGACACCGGTCACCGCCGACCGGCTGACCGAGGCGGCCCGGCTCGGCGCCTTCCTCGGCGTCGAGCAGACGTTGCCGGACGGGTGGGACACGGTGCTCTCCGGCGAGTACCTCGGTGGGGCGGAACTGAGCGGGGGACAGTGGCAGCGGCTGGCCCTGAGCCGCGCGCTGTACGCCGTGCGGCAGGGCGCCGGTGTCCTCGTCCTCGACGAACCCACCGCCCACCTGGACATCGAGGCCGAGTACGAGCTGTACGCGCGCTTCCTGGAGATGACCGCCGGGATCACCACGATCCTGGTGTCGCACCGGTTCGCCACCGTCCGCCTGGCCGAGCGGATCGCGGTCGTGCGGGACGGCCGGGTCACCGAGTACGGCAGCCACGACGAGCTGCTGGCCGCCGACGGCCGGTACGCGCGGATGTTCCGGGTGCAGTCCGAACCCTTCACCGCCACGGGAGGCACAGGTCGTGGGTAGCTGGCTGAAAGCGGCTCGTCTGGTCGTCGGCGTCGCGGTCAAGGTCGATCCGCGTCGCGCGCTGCTCGTGCTCGTCCTCGCCCCGCTGTTCAACGTGGTCGCCGCGGCCCAGGCGATCGGCCTGCGCCGGATGGTCGACGGCGCGGCGGCCCACCGGTTCACCGACGCCCTGGCCGGTGGGCTGATCCTGGTCCTCGTCACGGTCTTCATCCACCAGGCCAGCGCGGTCGCCACCGATCTGCGCCAGGTGCTGCAGCAGCGGGTCGGGCTGGAGTTCGACCGCCGGCTGATGGCCCTCTGCTCCGGCCCGTCCCACGTCGGCCACTACCAGGACCCGGAGTTCCTGGACACCGCCGAGCTGGTACGCCAGCGCCGCACCGAGTTCGGCGGCGCGTTCGCCGCGCTGGTCGAGAACGCCGGCCTGTTCGCCCGCTTCGCCGCCGCGGTGGCGCTGATCGCGACGGTCAGCCCGATCCTCGGCCTGCTGCCGCTGTGCGTGGTGCCGCTGGCCCTGGCCATCCGCCGGCAGGCGAACCTGGTGACCGCCGCGGAGCAGGCCGGCGCCGAGGACGACCGCCGCCGCACCGCGCTGCTCAAACTGGCCACCGACGCGGCCGCGGCGCCGGAGGTCCGGCTGTACCGGCTGGGCGCGGAGATCGCCGTCCGGCACCGGCGGGCCTTCACGGCGGCGGCGTACGGCCGGGAGGCGGCCCGGGCCCGCGGCGCGGTCGCGGTGACGGCCGGGTGGCTGCTGTTCTGCGCCGCCCTGGTGGCCGGGCTGGGCCTGGTCACCCAGTCGGTGCTGGCCGGTCGGGCCACGGCCGGGGAGGCGGTGCTGGTGCTGCTGCTCGGCACCCGGCTGGTCGGCGCCACGACCGGGCTGAGCTGGCTGATCGCCTGGCTGCGGCGGTCGCTGCACACTGTCGCGCTGTACCGGCGGCTGGCCGAGCGGTCCGGTCCGGACACCCCGGCCGGGCCCTTCGCCGAACTGCCCGGCCCCGGGGACCTGGTCCTGCACGGCGTCGGCTTCCGCTACCCGGGCGCGACCGAACCCGCGCTCGGCCCGATCGACCTGCGGCTGCCGGCCGGTGCGCGGGTCGCGGTGGTCGGCGACAACGGCGCCGGCAAGTCCACCCTGGTCGCGCTGCTGGCCGGGCTGCACCCGCCGACCGAGGGCCGGATCACCTACGGTGGCACCGACCTGGCCCGGATCGACCCACAGCGCTGGTACGCCCGGACCACCGCCGTCTTCCAGGACTTCTGCCGGTTCGAGCTGCTGGTCCGGGAGTCGGTCGGCGTCGGTGACCTGGCCGGTCTGGACGACCGGGCGGCGGTCGGCGCGGCCGTGGACTCCGCCGGCGCGGCCGGGTTCGTGGCGGCGCTGCCGGAGGGCCTGGACAGCCGGCTGGGACGCACCTTCGACGGCGGGACCGACCTGTCGTCGGGGCAGTGGCAGAAGCTCGCCCTCGCCCGCGGCCGGATGCGCGTCACCCCGGCCCTGGTCCTGCTGGACGAACCGGCCGCCAGTCTCGACCCGGACAGCGAGGCCGACCTGTTGCGCCGCTACCTGGCCGAGCGCCCGGCGGCCACCGCGCCGATCACCGTGGTGGTGTCGCACCGGCTGACCACGGTGCGCGACGCCGACCTCATCGTGGTGCTGCACGAGGGCCGGCTGGCCGAGTCCGGCACCCATGAGGAACTGCTCGGGCGCGGTGGGCGCTACGCGACGATGTACGCGCTGCACGCGGCCGCGTACCAGGACGGGGGAGTGTCGGCGTGACGGCCGGTCAGCTCGGGGCGCCTCCGGCGTACCAGGATGCCCGCAGTTCCTGCCGCGAGGCGACGCCGAGCTTGCGGTACACCCGGCCCAGGTGGCTCTCCACGGTGCGGACCGAGACGACGAGCCGGTCGGCGATCTCGCGATTGCTCCCGCCGCCGGCGGCCAGCGCCGCCATCTCGGTCTCGCGGGTGGTCAGCACCGCTGCCCCCGTCACCGGCGCGGGCCGGCCGAGCGCGAGCCGCAGCCGGGCGGCGAGGGCCGCCGCGGTCGCGGAACGGGCCACCGGGCGGGCTTCGGCCAGCCGCAACGCCGGGCGGTCGAGGCCGGCGCCGGCCAACCGGCCGGCGTGGTCGAGCAGGCCGGGCCCGTCACCGCGCAACCGGGCCAGTTCCCCGTACGCCAGGGCCAGCAACACCGGCGCGTCGACCTGTCCGGCGCACCGTTCGAGCTCACCGGCCAGGTCGTCCGGCCGGTCGGCGGGCAGCAGCCGCGCGGCCCGGGCCAGATACCACAGCCGCACGCTCCAGGCGCCCGCCGCGCCGGCCTCGTCGGCCGCCCGGCGCAGGAGCCGGACGGCCGCCCCGGCCTCGCCGCGCGCGGTCGCGATCGCCGCCTGGGCGCCCGGTCGCAGGCCGGGAAACACGGCCAGCCGGTCCGGTGCGGCGGTGTCCAGGACGGCCTGGGCCTGGTCCGGGTGTCCGGCGCCGGCCCGGGCGGTGGCCAGCCAGGCCGCGGCTTCCGACCGGAACGGGCGTACCCCACAGCTCTGCTGCACCAACGCCTCCCGCAGGTGGACCGCGGCGTCCCGGTCCTCCTCGCGAAGCAGTAGCCCATACCCGGCGAGCAGCGGCCAATCGACCGCCGGCACCCCGTCGCCAGGCATTGTTCCCGGCCGAGCCGGCCAGCGGCCCAGCCCGGGATCGGTGGCCACCGGGGTCGCGACGCCGGTCCGCCACAGGTCGGTCAGCGCGCCCACCGCCGCGGCGAGTCCCGCCACCTCCGGCCTCCCGGCGCCGGTCGCGTCGGCCGCCACCGCATCGGCGAGGCCACCCGCCTCCGCGGTCCGGCCGGTCAGCGCCAGCGCCGCCGCGCGGACGACCCGCCCGGTCAGCGTGGGCCGCGGCAGTCCCTCGACAACCTCCAGCGCGTCGGCCGGGCGCCCACCGGCCAGCAGCGACACCGCGCCGGCGCTGTCGACGGCCCGGTGTGCGGCCGGCGGCGCGACGGCCCGCAGAGCGAGCAGGTCGACGTGCGCGGCGGACGGCTCCCGGTCGGCCACGCACTGCAGCATCACCAGGGACGCGGAGAGCACGGCCCGGCGCGTGGCGTCGTCGGCGGTGACCGTGGCCCGGTGCAGAACCGCCTGCGCCTCCCGATATTCGCCCAGTTCGGCCCGGGCGGCGGCCAGCACGCCGGGTGCCGGGCCGGCCGGGTCGAGGTCCACCGCGCGGCCGGCCAGCCGCGCCGCCTCGCGGGGGTGGTGCGGGCGCAGCCGCCGAGCCCCGTCGAGCAGCACGCCGGGGGTGTCCGGGGCGCCGGCGGCCAGATGCCATCGCGCCAGCGTGACCGGGTCGGCGGCCGCACCCGGCGAGTGGCCCGCCGCCACCCGCCGGCGTCGCGCCGCGGACAGCCGGGCGTCGAGGGCGGCCCGCAGCAGCGGATGACCGAGGCCGACCGAGATCCCCCGATCGGTGTCCCAGGTACGCAGCAGCCCCCGTTCCTCCAGATCCTCGACGGCGCCCGGGGCCACCCGTTCGAGCATCTCGAACGGCAGCGGTTCGGCGACACCGACCGCGGCCAGCGCGTCCCGCTGCCCGGTGGTGAACCGGTCGAGGCCGGGCAGCAGCAGTTCGGCCAGCCTGGGCGGGACACCGAGCGGCCCGCGCCACCACCACAGGCCCTGATCGAGGACCAGCCGGCCGGTGGCCACGCCGTGCCGGACCAGCTCGGCGGCCAGCCGCGGATTGCCCCGCGTCCAGCCGTGCACCAGCGCGGCCGTGCCCGCCGCGACCTCGTGGCCGAGCTCCTCGCGGATCAGCTCCGCCGTCTCGTCCGGGCGCAGCGGCGGCAGGTCGAGCCGGCGCAGATGCCGGTCCTTCCACAGGGCCACCACGGCATCGGGCGTCGCCGCTCCCGGCCGGACGGTCACCATCAGCCGGACCGGACCGTCGTGGGCCAGGTCCAGCAACGCGTTCGCCGACCAGCGGTCCACCCAGTGCGCGTCCTCCACCACCAGGATCGGGGTCCGCTTTCGGCTGAGGCGCCCCAGTTCGCCGCGCAGCCGGTCGGCCACCAGCGCGGGATCACCGGCACTGCCGGTGCCGACCAGCCGGCCGAAGACACCGAACGGGATCGGGCGCCCGGTCTCGGTCGCGGTGGTCCGGATGACGGCGTACCGGCTGCCGGGCAGCCGGCGGGCGACCAGATCGACCATCGTGGTGCGGCCGGCGCCGGGGCTGCCGGCCACCACCGCGCCCCGGCCGGTGGTCACCGCGGTGAGGACCTCCTGGACGATCGCGGACCGATGCGGGCCGGCCGGGATCGTCGGCTGAGTCATGGCCATCAGCCTGCGCGCCCCGCCGTCCCGGCGGCCGGGACGCCGTCCCGGCTTCCGCGGGCATCTCGCCCGGCCTACCCTGAGGCGATGGAATCAGCCCGGCCGGGCCTGACGGTGCTGCTGGTCGACGATCATCCCTTGGTCCGCCAGGGACTGGCCTCGATGCTCGAGCGGGAGTCCTGGGTGGGCCGGGTGGCCGAGGCCGCGACCGTACGCGAGGGTGAGCACGCCGCCGTTCTGGAGCGCCCCGACCTGGCCGTCGTCGATCTCGGGCTGCCCGACGGCACCGGCCTCGACCTGATCCGGCGGATCCGCCAGGCCGCACCGGACTGCGCGATCCTGGTCCTGACCATGACCCGCGACGACCACCTGGTGCGGGACTGCCTGGCCGCCGGCGCCTCGGGCTACGTACTCAAGGACACCGCGCCGCCGGCGGTGGTCAACGCCCTGCGGGCCGTCGCCGACCACGGCGTGGTGCTGGGTCCACAGGTGACCGCCGACCCGCCGGAAGCGTTGCCCGCGCCGCTGAACCGGTTGCTTCCGCGCGACGTACGCCTGCTCGCCCTGGTCGCCGACGGGCAGACCAACGCGCAGATCGCCCGCAAGCTCGGCCTGGCCGAAAAGACGGTGCGCAACCGGTTCACCCGCATCCTGGCCGTGCTCGGCGCGGCCGACCGCGTCCAGGCCGTGCTGCTGGCCCGGGAGAAGGGGCTGACCATCGGGCATCCGGCGGCGCGGTGATCACACCACCGGGATCGTCGCGGCCAGCCGGGTGCCCGGATCGAGCTCGGTGACGGTGAAGCTGCCGCCGAGTTCCTCGCAACGCTGGCGCATCGAGTCCAGGCCGATTCCGCCGGGGCGGTCGCGGACCCCGCCGGCGCCGTCGTCGCTCACGCTGAGGCACAGGTCGTCGCCGGCGCGGTGCACGCGTACGTCCGTGGTGCCGGCGGCGGCGTGTCTGGCCACATTGGTCAGTGCCTCGTCGAGTACGCGGTACGCCGCCACCTCCACCGCCGCCGGCAGGTCGGCCAGCTCGCCCTCGACCGACAGGCGGACCGGAAGCCCGCTCGTCCGGTGCCGGTCCACGACCCGGGTCAGCGCCGGCGCCAGACCGTGGTCGAGCGCGGGCGGCCGCAGCCCGTCGACGATTCGTCGCACCTCGGCGGCCGCGTCGGCCAGGTGGCCGTCGATCTGGCTCAGCACCTGGGAGGTCCGTTCGTCGCCGGTGTGCGCGCCCCAGGCCAGCATCCGGCTCCCGGACAGCAGCGGGCCGACCCCGTCGTGCAGGTCGCGCTGAAGCCGGCGCAGCTCCTCCTCCCGGGCCCGCACCAGCCGTTCCCGGGCCGACTGCAGGTCGCGCGTGAGGTTGACCGATGCGGCGGACGGGGCGAGCTGGGCGACCAGGTGCCGCATGAGCGCCCGTTCGCGCCGCGACCACGGCTCGTCCGGGGCCCGCTGCTGGACCAGCAGGCGACCCACCGGGCGGCCCTGGTGAAGCAGGGACAACGAGGTCACCGGCCAGTCGCGTTGCCGGCCGTGTACGGCTTCGGCGGGCTGCCGGTCGCCCAGGTGCACGGCGACGTACGGCGACTTCAGGCCGGCGCCGATGACGCCCGCGGCCGCGGTCAGGACCTCCTCGGCGGTACGGGCGTGGCCGACCCGGCTGCCGAGCAGGGTGGTCAGCGCGTACGGGTCGGCGCCGAGGCCGTAGAGCACCCGGCGCAGCGCCGAGTCGATCCACTGCCGCATCGGCACCAGTGCCACGACCGTGACCGCGGCGGCGACCGGCCCGACGCTGACCGGCACGTGCCCGGCGACGACCGCGACAGTGGTGGCGTACAAGGTGATCAGGCCCAGCGTCGACAACCCGAACACCAGCGTGCGGTGCACGAGCAGATCGATGTCGTAGAGGCCGTAGCGGACCACGCCGATCGCCGTGGCCAGCGGGATCGCCAAGGCGCCGGCCAGCCAGACCAGGGGTACGCCCTCGATCGTGTCCAGGACGTACGCGGTCAGCAGCAGAACCGTGTTCACGGCTCCGCCGATCAGGACGCCCCGGGCGGCGGGTGTGGCCCGGACGGCCCGTGCCACCAGGGCGGCCACCGCGAGCAGGGCGGCGACCAGCAGCACGCCGGTCGCCACCAGGATCGTCGTGGTGTCCCAGGACGGGCGGACCGGCTCGCCGGTGGCGAGATAGCCGTGCGGGGCCCGTACGGCCAGCGCCGCGACCGCGATCGTGCCGGCCCCGGTGGCGGCCGCGGTGCCGGCGACGGCCCAGCGCACCACCCGGCCGGCCGGGTGCCCGTCCGGGAAGAGCAGGGCGACCAGGATCAGCAGCCCGTTGCCGGGCCACCAGAGCCACTCGCGCAGCCAGCCCAGCAGCGGCCCGCCGTCGACCGACGTGGCCACAGTCGCCGCGCCCAGTACGCCCACCGCCAGCACCAGCCACCCGCAGGCGTTGCGGGCGGCGTGGGTGGCGACCCGGGCGCCCAGCGGCGCACAGACGAGGGCGAGCAACCAGTCACGCGCCTCAACCGGCGGGCCGTCGCGGATCCCGGCCAGCGCCGTCACGGCGGTGCCGGCCACCAGGACGAGTGCGACGCCGGCGGCGGACCAGGCCAGCCTGGCCGGTGCCGTCTCGCCCGTGGCCGGTCGTCGCATGACGCTCAGTGGAAGTTTCCGAGGATGCTGTGCAGCAGGTTGTGGCTCACCGACCCGCGGTTCGGGTCGTCGTGCGGCGGGCGGGGCCGCGCGGCCAGCATGGGACTGCTCGGGCCGGTGATCGGCGGGTACCCCAGTTCGGCCACGGACCACGGCCCGCCGTCGATCTGGACGTTCTCGGCGATCGCCAGCCAGACCTGGTCACGGGTCACTGTCGTACGAGGGATGTCGGGATGGCCGTGGGGCCAGTCGCCCGCCCCGGACTGTGCGGACATGATGAACGCGTCCATCCATTGCTGGTCCGCCGGGCCGCCGTCGCCGACGATCACCAGTTCGAGGTCCGCGGCCGCATCGGTATTGTGCATTGGGCGAGCTTCCCGAGCCATTCGACGGCACACAACGCATGGGTAAAGTTCCGGACTGTTGGCATCCGCATTGTCACGTGCTTCCTTTTTGATGCACCGATTCTCTGGCCCGGCGCGGCATTTCGAATCATTGCCGGCCGGTTCTCAAATGATTCGACCGCGCGCGGACCGCGCCGGAAATCGTGACACGGTCCTGCGGCTGGGCTCGCCCGCGGCCGCGATGGCGGAGCGCGGGACCACTAGCCTGCTGGTGTGGGAGCCGAACTGGAAGAGTTGATCGTCGCCGACGCCGGGGAGCTGCGTGCGTGGCTGCTGGGCAACCATGCCCGATCGGTGGGGGTCTGGCTGGCTCTGGGGCGCAAGGGCGGCACGGTCACGACGCTGACCTGGCAGCAGGCGGTCGACGAGGCGCTGTGCTTCGGCTGGATCGACGGGCAGGCCCGCAAAGGCGATCAGGACGTCTCGTGGATCCGGTTCACGCCGCGTACCGCCCGCAGTTCCTGGTCGCAGCGCAACGTCGCCAACGTCGCCCGGCTCGAGGCGGCGGAACGGATGCAGGCGGCGGGCCGCGCCGTGGTCGAGGCCGCGAAGGCGGACGGGCGGTGGGCGGCGGCCTACGCTCCTCCCTCCGAAGCCGAGGTGCCGGCCGACCTGGTCGCCGCGATCGCCGCCGAACCGGCCGCCCAGGCCATGTTCGACGTGCTCACCAAGTCCAACCGCTTCGCGCTGATCTATCGGGTCAACGCGGTCAAACGGGCCGAGACCCGGGAGCGGAAGATCGTCGAGTTCGTCGCGATGCTGGCCCGGCACGAGACGTTCTATCCCCAGAAGGCCAGGCCGGCCGGGCCGCCGAAATCAGCTGAGGATCGTGTCGACGACCGGCGGTAGGGCGGGTGTGGAGGCGGGCAGGGCCAGGGAGGCCAGCTTCTCGCGGTAGCGCCGGACGTTGCCCAGCTTGATGTGCTCGTACCCCCGGACGATGTCGGCCGCGGCCGCGGCCGTGACCGCGGTGTCGTAGGTGCCGGCCGACAGCTGCGCGGCGAGGTCCACCACCATGGCCTCGTAGTGGTCGCGCAGGGCCCGCTCCACCCGTCGTACCTGGGCGTACCCGAACGGGTCGAGCGGGGTCCCGCGCAGCTTGCGGCCGATCGCGAGCGCCCTGAGCACGACGTGCGACTTCGGTGTCAGCCGGATCTTCCGGCGGAGGCCGAGCGCCCGCAGGATCGGCGGGTGCAGATGGTAGGTCAGGTTCTCGCCGCCGGGCACCTCGGCCCGGGCCCGGGCGACCAGCGCCGGGTCGGTCAGCAGGCGGGCGACCTCGTACTCGTCCTTGTAGGCGATGAAGCGGTGCAGCCCGTCCGCGACCGCCGCGCTGAACTCGGTCCGTCGGCCGAGACGCCGTTCGGCCGCCCAGACCGTGTGGAGTGTCCGCAGGTAACGGCGGGCCGTCCCGGGGCCCTGATATCGCACCAGCTGGGCGGCGCGGCGCTCGGCCCGGTCGCGGATGTCGCCGGTGAGCGGGCTGCCGGCCAGCAACGCGGCGGCGGACGGGGCCGGTGCGGCGTCGGCCGGTGGCTTGGCCTCGGCGATCGCCCGCTGGAAGGCGTCGGGCGCGGCCACCGCGGCCCGGCCCCAGCGGAACGCGGCGATGTTCGCGTCGACCGCGACGCCGTTGGTGCGGATCGCGTCTTCGATGGCGGCGGCCGGGATGGGCAGGGCGGAGGCTTGGTACGCGGCCCCGATCAGCAGGAAGTTGGCGGCCGCGGTGCCGCCCAGCAGCGCCTCGGCCGCGTCGAGGGCGTCGAAGGCGATGACCCGGCGGGAGGCGGTCTCGAGGCGGCCGAGCAGGTCGGCCTCGTCCGGGTAGCGGATCGCCGGGTCGTAGACCATGTCACCGGTCGGCGTGGCGCTGGTCGAGGCGACCGTCACGGTACGCGTGCGGTCCCCGTAGCCGAGGTAGCGTCCGTCCGCGGCGACCAGCAGGTCGAAGGCGAGGACGCAGTCGGTCGCACCGGGCGTGACGCGGTTCGACGGCTCCAGGCCGGCCGCGGCCAGCCGCAGGTGGGAGGTGACCGGGCCGGCCTTCTGGCTCAGCCCGGTCTGGTCCAGCCCCTTGGCGACGAGGCCGGCGCGCATCGCCGCGGTGGCCAGGATCTGGTTCACGGTCACGATGCCGGTGCCACCGATGCCGGCCAGGAAGACGTTCCAGGACGTTCCGTCGAGGTCGGCCGGCGCGACGTCGGGTACGGCCGGCGGGGTGCCCCGCTTGCGCCCGGTAGGCCGCGGCGCCGGGCCGGCGGTGAGCGTCATGAACGACGGGCAGTCGCCGTTCAGGCAGCTGTAGTCGGTGTTGCACGAGTTCTGGTCGATGCGGGTCTTGCGCCCGTACTCGGTGTCGACCGGCTGCACCGACAGGCAGTTGCTCTGCACTCCGCAGTCGCCGCAGCCCTCGCAGACCATCTCGTTGATGACGACGCGGCGCGGCCGTTCGGGCAGCCGGCCACGCTTGCGCAGCCGCCGCGCGTCGGCCGCGCACCGCGAGTCGTAGATCAGCGCGGTGACTCCCGGAACCTCGCGCAGGATGCGCTGGGCCTCGTCGAGCCGGTCGCGGTGCCACAGCACCACGCCCGGCGCCAGCTTCCGACCGCGGTAGTTCTCGACCTCGTCGGCGCAGACGATGACCCGGGCCACCCCGTCGGCCCGCAGCTTGTGGGTCAGCGCCGGCACCCCGAGCGCGCCCTGGGCCTCCTGCGCCCCGGTCATCGCGGCGCCGCTGTTGTAGAGGATCTTGTAGGTGATGTTGACGCCGGCGGCGACGCACGCCTGCAGGGCGAGCTGCCCGGAGTGGTAGAAGGTGCCGTCGCCGACGTTCTGGAAGACGTGGTTCACGTCGGTGTACGTGCTCTGCCCGATCCAGAGCGCTCCCTCGCCGCCCATCTGGGTCAGGCCGGTCACCTCGCTGCTCGGGCGCGCGGCCATCGTCACCATGGTGTGGCAGCCGATGCCGCCCGAGGCCAGCGATCCGTCGGGCACCACGGTGGAGCGGTTGTGCGGGCAGCCGCTGCAGAAGTAGGCGGTCCGGGCCAGCGGCAGGACCGGCAGCTGGACGCGGGTGGCCGGCCGCTCCGGCCGCAGCTCGGCGTGTCCGGCCAGGACGCGGCGCAGAATCGGTACGAGCCGGGCGGTGACCAGCTCGCCGTCGGCCGGCACCAGCGGGCGTCCCTGTTCGTCGCGCTTGCCCAGCACGCGGGGCGCGGCCGGCAGCCCGTACAGCGCCTCGCGGATCTGTGTCTCGACGAAGGCGACCTTGTCCTCGACCACGACGACCTGCTCGAGGCCCCGGGCGAAGTCGCGGATCCGCTCCTCGTCGACCGGGTAGATGCTGCCCAGGCGCAGGATGCGGAGGCCGGCCGCGTGCAGGTCGGCGTCGCTGAGCCCGAGCTCGGTCAGCGCCTGGCGCAGGGCGTCGTAGGCGGTGCCGGCGGCGACCAGCCCGACGGTGGCGGCGGGCGGGTCGACCTCGACCGCGTCCAGGCTGTTGAGGTGGAGGAAGGCCCGGACCATGGCCCAGCGCGGTCCGAGCAGCTGCGTCTCGGCCACCAGCCCGTCGCGGGGGTCCTTCATCAGGAGCTGGCGGTACGTCCAGGGCCGCCCGTCCCACTCGATGGCCGGCACCCGCAGGTCGAGGTGGCCGAAGTCCCGGTCGACGGTCCACACCCCGTCGGCGACGTCAGCCACGATCTTGAGAGCGACAAAGCATCCCGAGGTACGCGACAGCGCGATCGCGTGCAGCCCGAAGGTGATGACCTCTTCGGCGTTGCGCGGGTACAGGACCGGCATCTCCATCGAGGCCAGGGTCCGCTCGGTCGCACTGGGCAGGGTCGACGACTTGCAGCCGGGGTCGTCGCCGGCCAGCACGACGACGCCGCCGGTGGGGTGGGCGCCGTACATGTTGCCGTGGCGCAGCGCGTCGGCGGAGCGGTCCACGCCGGGTGCCTTGCCGTACCAGACGCCGACGACGCCGTCGTGGGTGCGCGTCTCGCCGGGGAGTTCCTGCTGCGAGCCCCAGACGGCGGTGACGCCTAGTTCCTCGTTGAGCCCCGGGACGAGGCGTACGTCGTGCTCGGCGGCGAGTTCGGGCGTACCGGCGATGGTCTTGTCCAGTCCGGCCAGCGGGCTGCCCTGGTAGCCGGAGACGAACGTCGCGGTCCGGCGGCCGGCGGCGCGTTCCCGTTCGTGCTGCTCGACGAGGAGCCGGGCGATGGCCTGGACGCCGGTCAGAACCACCGGTGCGTGGCCGGCCCGATACCGGTCCCTGAGGTCGTAGTCGGCCGGGCCGGCGATCGTCTCGGTCACGCGTGCTCCTCTCCTGCTGGTCGCATGAACGCTAAGAACGCGGCCGGCAGCGGCGCAACCACATGATCCGAAGTTGCGCTGACGACGCAAAGAAGCCCAGGAAAAGCCGCGCGCCACGGCTGTTGTTTGCGTGAATCGGCGGGACCGGCAGGGGTGTCTTACCCAGGCTCACCCGCCGGGATCTCGTCGGCCGGGGCCCAGTCACCATGGCGGTGCACGATCCGCCAACCGTCGTCGCCTCGGCGGTAGACGTGGGTGACCCGGATGGCCAGCGCCGTCGGCGGGCCGCCGTCGACCGACGCGGTGAAGCGTTCCCGGCCCACGGTGTAGGCCGTGTCGCCGGAGATTCCGACGACGTCGACCTCGATCCGGAGATCGCTGCAGCCGGAGAACCGGGACGCCACCCAGCGGTAGACCCGGTGCAGTTCGGAGGAACCCGTCGTGCATGATCCCCAGGCGCCGAACAGGCTCACCGGTTCGTCGTCCGACCACATTTCCAGGTACGGAACGGAATCGCCCGAGAACAGGGCCTCCATCGCGCCGAACTGGGCCGGGAAAATCTTGTCCCGGAAATCGTCGAGGGGGTCCACCATGCCTCCTGCCGGTCGCTAAGCAACGGTTATCGCCGAGTCGGAGCACCCGATTTTTTCCCGGAGCCGGTCGCGTACCCCGGCCCATTCCTCGCGGATGATGCTGAAGAGCACGGAGTCGCGGACCCGGCCGTCGTCGTAGATCATGTGCCGGCGCATGACGCCCTCCTCGACCGCGCCGAGGATGCGCATCGCCGCCCGTGAACTCAGGTTGAACGGGTCGGTGATCATCTCGACCCGGTTGACCGACAGCCTCTCGAAGGCGTACGTCAAGGTCAGGAGCCTGACCTCGGAGTTGACCAGTGTTCCCCGCGCCTCCGCCGCATACCAGGTGGAGCCGATCGACAGCCGGCCGTGCTCGGGAACCATCTCGGCGAACCGGGTCGACCCGATGATCCGGTCGTCGGCCCGGCGGCGCACCGCGAATGGATAGAGATCACCGCTGGAGTACCGTTCGATGGAATAGGAGAACCAATCCTCGAAATCCGCTCCGCGCACCGTGGTGAAATATGTCCAGATGCTATTATCGTCGCCCGCGGCCTCGCGCAACTGATCTCGATGTTGTGGCGTCAGTGGTTCCAGAACGACGCCCGGGCCCGACAACACGCGCGGCTCGGAAAAGATCATTCGCGCTCCCTTCGGCCGACGTCAGCATACCGTCACCAGGGAGCCGAAGGTGGATCATCAGATGGCGCCGCAGGTCGTGAACATCGACGATTACCGGACCCTGGCCCGAGCGGCGCTGACCCGATCCACATTTGACTACGTCGATGGCGGTGCGGGCGATGAAATCACTTGTCGCGCCAATCGTCATGATCTGAATCGCATCCGCCTGCGTCCATGGTGCCTGCGCGACGTCGGCCGGATCGACATGCGCGCGCGACTGCTCGGGCAAGACTCTCCGCTGCCGGTCGGCTTCAGCCCGACCGGCCTGCAACGCCTGGTCCACGCCGACGGCGAGGTCGCGACGGCGCGGGCGGCCGGTGCCGCCGGCGTACCGATGGTGGTCAGCTCGATGTCCAGCGTCGCCCTGGAGGATGTCGCGCACCGGTCCGGCAACCGGCGGCTCTGGTTCCAGACCTACGTCTTCAAGGACCGGGCGCTCACCGCGGACCTGGTCCGCCGGGCCGAGGCGGCCGGATACACCGGCATCGTGGTCACCGTGGGCTGCCCGGTCGTCGGCCGCCGCGAGAAGAACATCCGCAACCGCTTCGTGCTGCCGGACGACGTCACGGCGGCGAACTTCGGCCGGACCGGCACGACCGTGCACAACAACCCCATCCACTCCGTGGCCGGGGCCGAGCTCGACCCGGCGGCGACCTGGCCGGACATCGCCTGGCTGCGCGACCGCACCGACCTGCCGATCGTGCTCAAAGGCGTGCTGAACCCGCTCGATGTGCCCCCGGCGCTCGATCTGGAGGTCGCCGGGCTCATCGTCTCCAACCACGGCGGCCGCCAGCTGGACACCACCGAGTCGGCCATCGGCGCCCTTCCGGACATCGTCGCGGCCGTCGCCGGTCGCGTCCCGGTGCTGGTGGACGGCGGTTTCCGGCGGGGCACCGACATCGTCAAGGCGATCGCGCTCGGTGCTGAGGGCGTGCTGCTGGGAAGGCCCGTGCTGTGGGCGCTGGCCGTGGGCGGCTTCCAGGGGGTCGTCGACGCCGTCGGCCTGCTCGCCGAGGAGCTCCGCACCGCGCTGCAACTCCTCGGCTGCTCCAGCCTGGCCGAGCTCCGGACGGACGGCGCCAGCCTGATCAGCGGGTAGTACAACCGCGGATGGCTTCGAGCAGGAACGTATCCAGGACGGCGGGCTGGAGGACCTCGGCGGCGAAGAGCCGGCCGTTGCGGGCGATGGTCTCGGCTCGCGCGCGGTCGGCGACGAGCCACTCGTGGCGGTCGACCAGGTCCGACAGGTCGTCCCGGATCGGTATGTAGTGCACCCAGGGCCGCAGGCCGGCGTAGAAGAACTGCTCCCACCGATGTTGCAGCAGCAGAACCGATCCGGTGGCCAGAATCGTCGGCACCCGCTTCCAGGCGGCCACCGCGCCGTCGAGCGACAGCAGGTGCCGGTAACGCGCGAAGGCTTCGACCGGCAGCCGATCGCAGGGATCGCCGAACAGTTCCCGCAGATGCCGCTGCAGCGCGACGGCGGCATCGGAGCCGGTCATGTTGTCGTAGGTGATCAGGCGGGCATCGAGCACGTCCGGTCGCCGCAGCGACAACATCAGAAGCCGGTACCTCGGGAAGTCGAGGCGGTTGCCGATGTCGGGATAGCCCGGGCCGGACAGCGTTCCACGCCACTTGACGACGTCGAGGCGGTCGTCGAAGGGAACGGCGTCGCCGGCGCGGGTGGCCGACGCGAGCTCGGTCGCGTACGCCGGGTCGAGGATGCTGAAGTCGGGGATGAGGATGCCGCGCGAGCTGACCTCGTCGTCGTCCCGCCTGTCGCATCGGAGCAGCGGGACCGTCCGGAGGAGCTCGAGGAGCCGGGGCCGATGCTCGGGCGCGACATAGAGGCCGTCGCTCAGCAGCACGAAGAAGTCGGCCGGGCGGTTCATCCGATGCGCGGTCCGGCGCAGGAACGGCAGGAACGCCCGGGTCAGGCGCACCCGGGAGATCGCCTTGTCGACGACGACGCGGACATCGCTGTCGCCGCCGGTGATCCGGCAGCGGGCGATCAACGACGGGCGGGACAGGGCTCCGGGCGTACGCAGAAGATCCTCGAACTCGTCGAGCGTGGAACTCCGGACGCCGCCGCCGTCCCGGATGGACGCGAACTGCTCGTGCTGGTGGGCCCGGACGGCCGCCAGCGCACCCGTCGGCGTCACGATGCTCAGCCCGTACGCCTGCGGACGAGCGACGTGCGCACCAGCGACAGGAACTCGGCCATGTCGGCGAAGGCGATGTCCGGGTCGATGTAGAAGAACGGCTGGCCGCCGAACCCGCTGAGCCGCACCGGCGTCGCGCCGGTGCCCTCCAGGGCCAGGACCGGCAGGGTGCACAACTTGATCCGGCGGCCGCGGGCCCACCGGAACACGGCCGTGCCGGCCCACGCCTGCACCCGGATTCCGAGGGCGATGGGTGTGGACACGGCCAGTTGTCCCGACTTCGCGTGGATGGTCCACCGGAAGTGATGCGGCAGGCAGGTCATGATCGGGTCGTCGGCCAGTTCCCGGTCACTCTTGATCTCGGCGAGGTAGTTGATCGCGCATTCCCACGCCTCCCGGAGCATCGCCTGCCTCAGGTATTCCCTTGTCCCGACGGTCGGCGCGCGCTCGGGCCCGGACTCCAGCTCGGCCCGGCCCGCGTCCAGTTCGGCCGGGGACAGCACGGCGTACGGCTCGAAGAGGTGCCCGGTGAGCTCGCGATAGAGCGAACGGTACCGGGCCGCCGGCAGTCGTTCGAGCGTGCGCAGAGCTTCGTACCTGATCGTGTAGACCAGCGACCTGAGCAGCGAGACGAACCGGCCCTCCCGGTTCGCCGACTCCGGATCGGGTTCGACCCCGGCCGCGGCGACCATCGTGGCGGCGAACCGGTAGGGGTCGAACACCGGCCACAGCGCCGCCGCGTAGGTGGCGCGGGCCCGCCCGGCGATCGCCGCCTTCCGCCGTTGGAGCGCCGGTGGCATGGCCTCGCGCAGGAGAGCCCGGTAGTCGACCAGGGTGATGTAGCCGTCCAGCCGGAGCCGTCGGATCCAGCCGGTCAGCCGGGCACGGTAGGCCTCGATGACGGCGTCCGGCTCGTTGACGAACCGGTTGAAGCGGTGCCCGTCGGACGCCACCGTGAACCGGGCCAGGCGCCCGGGCAGGCCGGGCCGGGCCGCGCGATAGATCAGTTCGATCGTCAGGGCGATCTCGTACAGCCCGAGCAGGAAGTTCAGCTCGGCCAGGTCGGGCCGGCGGCCGCGGTTCTTGAGCGGGGACGAGAACTTGAACGGCAGCGCCGGTAGGGTCATCTCGATCGGAGCGCCGGCCTCGACGAGCCCCGCGACCCGCGCGTAGACGACCTCGCGGGAACAGCTCTCGATGGGGTCGCCGCGGAACTGCCGGTCGAACATCACCTCGGTGATCGCGTGGGTGCTCCCGATCAGCCGCGGGCCGGCCAGGCCGTACTTCCGGTGGTTGGCCCGGGCTCGGGCCATCGCGGCGCCGGCCCGCTCGGCCGCGAAGGCGCGTGAGGTCGCGAACATCGCCGGAATCAGATGATCGTCCACGTCGGCGGCGTCGATCTCGATCGACCGCGCCGCGAATTCCTGATCGCCATAGAGATCGAGGTCGGAGTTGTTGGCCAGCCGATGCATGAAGTGGGAACTGATGACAGCTTCTCGAATGTGATCGAGGCCGGCGTGGTAGGCAAGGTCGAAATTGCGATCTTGACGGAGGCTCACGACATCTCCCGGCAGTGGGCTTCGATTGCCGCAGACGCCAACTAATACCACGGAAGGGCTCGGGCGGACAAGCAATCAATTGACGTTGACCAGTCCCTTCGATGTGCTAATACTGCCTCATGGGGAACGGCATTCATTCGGCGATCTACGGGCATCGCGCGTGGAGCGGGTTTTTGCTGCCGATGATCCTTTCCGAGGCGCGGTGGATCACCGTGGAGATCGGTGAAAGTGCCCGCGATGTGCTGTCCCGCCTGCCGGAAAACTGCGCGGACTTCTTTTTTCACGTCAATCTGACCTATTCGGCCCGGATTCCGCTGGGGCGCCGGGAGCTGGTCGTCGAATTGCGTTCGCGCGGCATCACGGTGTGGAACGCGGAGATGCACGACATGTCCAAGCGTACGGTACAGGAAATCTGCGCCCGGGCCGGCGTGCCGCCGGTGTCGGCGCCGGTTCACGGCGACCCCGGTGAACTGCTGGTGGTCAAGACCAACTGCAACTATCACGGCGTACGCGAAAATGAATTGACGGTCCGGCAGCGAAGCATGCTCGGTTACGAGTCTCCGAGCCGGATGCCACCGGACCGGGCCGCCGCGGAATATCGGGTGACCCGGCGCGATCAGATCGCGCCCGAGGTGTGGAACTCGCCGCACTGGGTGGTCGAACGGTACGTCACCAACGCCGCCGACCGTTTCCACCGCGTCTATCTCGCCGGCCGGTCGCTGGTCGTGTCCCGCGTCTTCGACGCGTCCGTCTTCAAGAAGATGCCCGTGGGAATCGAACGCGAGAGTTGGTTTCTGCCGACCGCCGAGGCCGCCTCCCGGGCCGGCGTTCCGGCCGACGTCGGCCAGGTCGCCGCGATCGCGGCCCGGGTCGCCCGCACCGCGCGGATCGACTACGGCGCCTTCGACGTGGTCGGCGACGACGACGGCGGGTTCTATCTGATCGACATCAACACCACGCCGTCCTGGGGCGACGGCGGCCACCCCGACCTGCTCGCCTTCCTCGGCCAGGGGCTGGCCGGGGCCCGGTCGTGAGCGGTGCGCCCGGCACGGCCCTCCTGCGGCTGCGACACCTCGAAGGCCGCCTCCGGCTCTTCCGGGTGTACGCCAAGTGCGAGATGCGCAACCCGACCGGCACACACAAGGACCGGGTCGCCGACGGGCTGGTGCTGGCGGCCATCCGGTCCGGCGCGGCCGGTGTCACGGTCGGCAGCTGCGGCAACCTCGGTGTGGCACTCACCCGGGCCAGCCTCGCGCGCGGGTTGTCCTGCACGGTGTTCGTGCCGGGACGCTACCGGCACACCCGGGCCGACGAGATCACCGGACTCGGCGCGCGGGTCCGCGCCGGCGGGGACAGTTACGAGGCCGCGGTCGAGGCGAGCCGGGACTTCGCCCGGGCGAGCCGGCTCTTCGACGCCAACCCGGTCGGGCGGGCCGGGCGGATCGCGATCCGTGGGTATGGCGCGATCGTCGACGAACTCGTCGAGCAGTGCCCGGCGGCGCTGGGATCGATCTGGGTGCCGGTGGGCAACGGCACCTGCGCGGCCGGGATTCACGCGCGGTGCGTACGCCGCGGGCAGACGGTCCGCATCGGCGTCGTCGGCAGCGCCGGCAACACCGCGGTCACCGCCAGCCTGGCCGCCGGTCGGCTGATCGAGCTGGACGCCGCACGGCTGCGCGACACGGAGGTCAACGAGCCGCTGGTGAACTGGCGCTCGCTGCACGCCCGCGAGGCGATGGACGCGGTCGGCCGCTCCGGCGGCTACTTCTGCGAGGCGACGGACGAACAGCTGGTCCGGGCGGGCGACGAACTGTCCCGGGAGACCATGATCCGTACGTCGCCGGCCGGTGCGGCGGGGCTGGTCGGGCTGCGGGCGTTCGCCGACCGGCTCGATCCGGCCCGGGCCCACGTCGTCCTGCTGACCGGCTGACCGCCGGTCACAGGAACCGGCGCAGCTTCCCTCCGGGGGAGTTGATGGCGGCGGCGCCGACGGGACAGAGATCGAAGGTGGCGGCCGGGAAGCGCCGGTGCAGCGCCGTGGCCAGGGCGCCCGCGGTCAGTTCGGGCGCCCCGCCGGGCTCGGGCACCCAGCGGATGGCGATGCGATGGTCGTCGGCCTGCGTCACCTGGTACTGCCGGACCGGCGGCTCGACCGCGGCGATGACCGTGCCGATGTCGTCGGCCGCGACGGCGCCGGCCCCGCTGCGGTAGGCCGCTCGTTCCCGGCCGGGCAGCGCGACCACGGTCTGCCCCTCGTGACCGCAGTCGCACCGGTCCGACGTCACGGTGGCCCGGTCGCCGACGCGGTAGCGGACGAAGACGTGGCGCCAATTGAGTGCGTTGGTGACCAGCACCTGACCCGTCCCGGTGGCCCGCGGCGGCTCGTCGTCCGGCGCCACCTCGACGGTCAGATGGTCGGTCACCACGTGCAGGCCGGCGCGTTGCTCGCACTCCAGGCCGATCATCCCGGTCTCGCTGGCGACGTACGCGTTCAGGACCGGGCAGCCGAACCAGGCCTCGATCCGGGCCCGGTCGTCCGGATAGAGGTTCTCGCCGCTGCACACGATGTTCGCCGGTGCGATCCGGCCGGCACCGCCGTGGGACTGGTCCAGCCCGGCCAGGTTCACCAGCACGGACGGCTTGCCGTGCAGGAGCGCGACGCGCGACCGGCGCAGGTGGGTGACGAGGGCGGCGTCGGTGGCCCCGTCGCGCCCGGAGACGAGCTTGCGCAGCACGGTGCCGGACAGGCTCGGCATCACGATCGAGGCGCGTACGTCACGCGGCGAATCCGAGATCACGAAGACGGTCGGCTCACCGGCGACGACGGAGGGAAACAACGTGGGCAGCACCGTGGACAGCCGGAGATAGCTGGCGTGGTTGAGGTCGAAGAAGCTCGGCAGGTCCCACGCGACCCGGAGGCTGGCGCCGTGGGTCCCGTTCGTCGAGATCTTCAACGCCTCGAGTCGGGGGTCGTCGAACGAGGTGCTGAGGAAGTCCGGGCGCCGTTCGTCGTGCTCGGTGCGGTCGATGACGGGGAACCGGTCCAGATCGCGCACGGCGCCGTGGAAATGCCGTCGGTAGAACGGCACCGATGTGGAGCAATGCGCCAGAAATGACTCTTTCAGATCTGGACCGGTCAACCGTTGCATCCACAGCGGATAGGCTTCGAGAGCAAGCCTCAGGTTGTCGCGGAGATCGTCCGCGCTGCTTTCGTCCGCTATGAGATGCTCGTGTTCCATGAATGGTCTGAAGTCAGGCCAAAATGAGGACCTGGATGCCCCGGGCGTTCTTCAGACGGTCGTCGCCGATGTCGGCCACGAGACGACCGAGGGCCGCGCGGACGTCGTCAACCGTCCCGATGTGCTCCTGCGCCACCTCGAGTACGAATTTGCGCCTTTGCTGCGTTTCCTGCATATCTTCCTCCGCACCGTTTTTAACGACCTTGACCGGCATGCCAAGGGCCCGCCGAAGTGCTGGACGTAGTGTAGACGAGGAAGTCCGAAAGGGAGCCGCCTTTCCCTCGTCCGGACGCGGACGGAATGTAGACAGATCACCGGCGCCGGTGGCGTACCGACTCGGGCCGATCTTGGTTTATAGAGATCGGTGATTGTGATCGAGGTAGCCCACCGTCTATGTTGTGTCACACGATCGAGTGCGCGTCACCAGTGATCGGACACAACGTATGAGGCAGAAGAGGGCGATCTTCTTCGTCTTCGACGGAGGGACCGGCATCGGTCATCTGAGGCGGCTCGGACGCATCGCCGGCAGACTGCAGGAGCAGGTGGCGTGCCTCATCGTCACCGGTCACCGGGCCGCGGCGAGCTGGTTCGTCCCGGCCGAGTGCGAATACGTCCATTTGCCGAGCTGGGACAGCCTGTTGGCGAACAAGTCTCGCTATTGGGGCCGCGAGCCATTCCTGAACCTCGAGTTCGACGAAGCGGCGCGCTTCCGGAAAGCAATTCTGGCCGGGATCGTGGACGCGTTCGCGCCCGATGCGATATTCGTCGATCACCTGCCGCTGGGGCTGGGAGAGGAGCTGGCCGACATCGTCGAGGGTGCGCCGTGCCTCAAGTATTTCGTGACCCGGGGCGTCCTCAACGAGACCGAGAACCTTCGCCGGCTCATTCTCGGCGGACCGGCCGGCGCGGCACTGGAAAAGCACTACCACCGGCTGCTGGTCGCCGCCGATCCGCGTGTCTTCGACTTCGCCCGCCAGTACAACGTGTCCGCCGCGATCAGGCAGAAGACCATCCACACGGGTTATGTCGTCGAAGAGGTGCCGCGAAATGTGATCGAGCGGACCAGAACGGAACGCGGATTGGCGGACGGAGATGTCTGGGTGGTGGCCTCGGCCGGCGGCGGGCAGCTGGGCGAACCACTGATTGAGGCCTGCGTCGACCTCGCCGGAAAGCGCCGCGACATCGCCTTCGACATCGTCCAGGGCCCCCGGTCGAAACTCGCCTGGAACGGCCGGAACGACGCCGCCGGCGGCAACGGAAACGCCCGCCTGCACCGGGAGTCCCAGCACATGCCGTGGTTGCATGCCGCCGCCGACGTCGTGGTCTCGTCCGGCGGATACAACTCACTGCTGGAATCGCTGCAGGGGACGGCCAAGATCGTGTGCATCCCCAATCGGAAGGACCGCCGCGACGAACAGTATCGGCACGCCGCCCGGCTCCGGCAGTTCGTCGACATCGAGCTCTCGCCGCACCTGGCCGCGCTGCCGGCGCTGATGGAACGGGCGATCGGCGCTCGGGGGACACCCGACCGGCGGGCCGAGCTCGACCTGGCCGGCACGGCCGTCATCGAGCGGATCGTGCGGCGGGACCTGGGGCTGGGCGAGTCATGAGGCACCGGCGGATCGGAGTGGTCGGCGCCGGAACCGTCGGCGCCGGCGTCGCGCAGAGCCTGGCCCAGACCGGGCACACCGCCGTCGTCGTGGACCTCGCCCCGGACATCCTGGACCAGGCGCGGACCCGGATCGAGGACGGGATCAGATTCGCGGCGCTGTTCGATCGCGCGATCCGTGGCTCCAGCCACTCCGCCATCCTGTCCCGCATCGAGTTCACGACCGACCTCGGGCGCCTCGCCGACGCCGACCTCGTGGTCGAGAACGCCACCGAGAGCCGCACGGTCAAGGAGGCCGTGTACCCGGAACTCGACCGGGTGTGCCGGCCCGCCTGCGTCCTGGCCGCCAACACGTCGGCGATTCCGATCCACCGCCTGGCCGCGACGACCCGGCGCCCCGACCGCGTGATCGGCGTGCACTTCATGAACCCGGTGTTCAAGATCGCCACGGTCGAGGTCGTCCGAGGCCGGCAGACGAGCGACGAGACGGTCGGCGCCGTCGAGGAGTTCCTGGCCGGCATGGGCAAACGGGCCGTCGTGGTGAACGACGCGGCCGGTTTCGTGGCCAACCGGGTGCTCATGCTGGCCATCAACGAGGCCATCCTGGTCGTCCAGGACGGCGTGGCCGGGCCCGAGGCGGTCGACGAGATCTTCGTCCGGTGCCTGGGCCACAAGACCGGCCCGCTCGCCACCGCCGACCTGATCGGCCTGGACACCGTCCTGCTGACGCTCGACGTGCTCCACCAGGAGTACGCCGACGACAAGTTCCGCCCCTGCCCGCTGCTGCGGCAGATGGTCGACGCCGGTCGGCGTGGCCGCAAGTCGGGCCGGGGCTTCTTCGAGTACGGAGGAGACCGACCCGCCGATGGACGTGGACGCCAGGATCAGGGACTACATCACCCTCGCGGTGGGGCATGAGATCCGCGACGACGACGACATGTTCGCCCTGGGCGTGGTGAACTCGCTGTTCGCCATCCAGCTGGTGCGGTTCGTCGAGATCGAGTTCGCCCTGCGGGCCGAGCGGGACGACCTCGACATCGACAACTTCTGCTCGATCAACGCCCTGACCGCCTTCGTACGCCGGAAGCAGAACCATGCGGCTGACTGACCGGCAGATCGAACGGCGTGACCGCGCCCGGCAGTTCGCCGCCGACCGGATCGCCCCGCTGGCCGAGCGGATCGACCACGACCAGGTCACGCCACCCGCCGTCATCGCCGCGATGAGGACCGACGGCTACCTCGGCGCCGCCCTGCCACCGCGTTGGGGCGGCGGCGGGATGGACCCACTCAGCTACGGGTTGGCCACCGAGGAGATCGGCCGGGCCTGCTCGTCGGTTCGCAGCCTGATGACCGTGCACAACATGGCGGCCCAGGCAGTGCTGACGTTCGGGGACGAGGATCAGCACGAGCGGTGGCTGCCCGGCCTCGGCGCCGGCGAGCGGCTCATCGCGTTCGCGCTCAGCGAGCCCGCCTGCGGCAGCGCCACCGACGAGATCGCGACCGAGGCGGTGCGGCGTCGCGACGTGTACGTCCTCAACGGCACCAAGAAGTGGATCACCTATGGTCAGGTCGCCGACCTGTTCCTGGTCTTCGCCCGGTGCGACGACGCGCCGATCGCGGTGGTGGTGGACGCACGCAGCGACGGTCTGTCGATCGACCCGATCGGCGACCTGCTCGGTGTCCGGGGCTCGATGGCCGCCGAGCTCAGGTTCGACGACGTCACCGTCGCCGTGGCCGACCAGCTCGGCCCGACCGGTTCTGGGCTCACCTTCGTGGCCAACACCGCCCTCGACCACGGGCGGTTCTCGGTGGCCTGGGGCAGCACCGGGATCCTCCAGGGCTGCCTGGACGCCTGCGTCTCGTACGCACAGCATCGCCGGCAGGGCGGCCGGGCCCTCGTCGACCATCAGCTCATCCGGCGTCACCTCGCCGACATGCTGGTCGCCCACACCGCGGCGCGGGCCCTGTGCCATCGCAGCGCCGTCCTGCGGGAGCAGCATGATCCGCGGGCGGTCATGGAGACGTCCATGGCCAAGTACTTCGCCGCCACCGCGGCCGTGCGGGTCGCGACCGACGCCGTCCACCTGCACGGCGCCAACGGCTGCACCCCCGATCACCCGGTCGGCCGCTACCTGCGCGACGCCACCGTGGCCGCGATCGTCGAAGGCACCCAGGAGATCCACCAGCTGTCCCTTGCCGGGTACGCGCTGCAGAAGCCCTACCTGCGATGACGACGATCAAGTGCGTCGTCTGGGACCTCGACGGAACGCTGTGGCGCGGCACCCTGATCGAGGGCGACGACGTCGTTCTCACCCCCGGCGTGCGGCGGATCGTCGAGGAACTCGACCACCGGGGCATCCTGCAGTCCGTCGCCAGCAAGAACGACTTCGAACCGGCCTGGTCGAAGGTCACCGAGTTCGGGCTGGCCGGCTACTTCCTGCACCCGCGGATCGGCTGGGGCGACAAATCGTCGGCGATCCGCGTGATCGCCGAGCGGTTGAACCTCGCTCTGTCCACCTTCGCCTTCGTCGACGACCAGCAGTACGAACGCGACGAGGTCCGGCACACGCTGCCCCAGGTGCTGGCCGTCGACGCCGCCGACCTCGGCGGGCTGCTCGACCGGCCCCGGCTGCGCCCCCGGTTCGTCACCGACGAGTCGAGGATGCGGCGACGGACCTATCAGGACGACATCCGGCGCAACCGGGCCGAGGAGGAGTTTCCCGGGGGCCGCGAGCAGTTCCTGGCCGGGCTGGACACGCGTGTGACGATCCGCCCGGCCACCGGACCGGATCTGCGCCGGGCCGAGGAGCTGACGGTCCGGACGAGCCAGCTCAACACGACGGGACGGCACTACTCGTACGAAACCCTCGATGTTCTCAAGGACTCGGCCGATCACCTCCTCCTGGTGGCCGAGCTGACCGACCGCTACGGCGACAGTGGCACCGTCGGCCTGGCCCTGATCGAGCGCACCGCCGGCGCGTGGCTGATCAGACTGCTGGTCATGTCCTGCCGGGTGCTGACCCGGGGCATCGGCGGGGTGCTGGTGGGCCAGATCCTGCGCTCGGCCAAGGCGCACGGCGTCCGGGTACGGGCGGAGTTCGTCCCGAACGAGCGCAACCGCGTGATGTACCTGACCTACCGGTTCAACGGCTTCCGCGAGGTCTCCGACCGGGCCGGCCTGGTGCTGCTGGAGCACGACCTCGACCGCATCCGGCCGGTCCCCGGGCATGTTACGGTCCTACCGTCCGGCGGACTGTGACGCCTCATAGGGCTTTGCCGGGGTTCAGGATGTTGTGGGGATCGAACAGAGCCTTGATCCGTAGCTGCAGGTCGTGGTTCTGCTCGCCCAGCTCACGGGCCAGCCAGTCCCGTTTGAGCGTGCCGATCCCGTGTTCGCCGGTGACCGTGCCGCCGAGGTGGAGCGCCAGCTCGAAGATCTCGTCGGCGGCGCGGATCGCCGCGGCGGGAATCGGTTCGCCGTACGCGCCCGCGACGATCAGGGGGTGCACGTTGCCGTCGCCGGCGTGGGCGACAGTGCAGATCCGGACGTCGTGACGGCGGGCGATGTCCTGGATCAGGCGGACCGCGTCGGCCATCCGGGAGCGCGGCACCGCGATGTCCTCGATCAGCGGCCGGCCCAGGCGTTCGAGCGCGGGCAGCGCCTCGCGGCGGGCGGCCAGCAGCGCGGCGGCCTCGGCCGGGTCGGTGGTCGCGCGCAGGGTCGTCGCGGTGCGGCCGAGGACCTCGGTCGCCCGTTCCGCCTCCTCGGGGCCGCCGTCGGTCTGCACGATCAGCAGCGCGCCGCCACCGCCCGGAAAGCCGATCGCGGCCAGGGTGGCCGCGTCCAGCAGTTCGGCCAGGACCGGTTGGACCCGGGCGGCGGTCAATGCCACCGAGGCGGCCGCGGCGTCGGCGATGTCCAGATAGGACGCGGCGATGGTCGCGGTCGGGTCGGGCAGCGTCCGCAGCCGCAGGGTGGCCCCGACGACCACGCCGAGGGTTCCCTCCGAGCCGACGAAGAGGCCGGTCAGGTCGTACCCGGCGACGCCCTTGAGGGTGCCCCGGCCGGTGGTGATCCGCCGCCCGCCGGCCAGCACCACGTCCAGGCCCAGCACCGAGTCACGGGTCACGCCGTACTTGGCGCAACGCAGCCCGCCCGCGTTGGTGGCGATGTTGCCGCCGATCGTGGAGATCTCCAGGCTGGCCGGGTCGGGTGCGTAGCGCAGGCCGTGCGCGGCGGCGGCCCGGTCCAGGTCGGCGGTTATCACCCCGGGTTCGACCTCGGCCACGCCGTCGTCCGGGCGGATCGCGTGGATGCGGTTCATCCGCGACAGGTCCAGCACCACTGTGCCGGCCCCGGCGGTGGTCGCTCCGGTCATGGCGGTTCCGGCGCCGCGCGGGACCACGGGGGTACGCGAGGACTCCGCGTCCCGCAGCACCGTCTGCACCTCGTCGGCGCTGCGCGGGAACGCGACCGCCACGGGCCCGCCGGCCGGCTCGAACCCGGACCGGTCGAGCCGCCGCCCGGCCAGCACCTCGGGATCGGTGCTCCACTCCACCCCGGCCGACCTCAGCCACCCCGACGTGACGGTCATGAAAGCTCCCGGCCGGAGCCGATCCCGGCCGGGCGCGGCCGGCCCGCCCCGACGGCCACGAAGGCGCCCGGCGCGGTGACGAAGGCGCGCGGCGCGGTGACAATGGCGCGCGGCGCGGTGACGAAGGCGCGCGGCGCGCTCACGAAGGCGCCCGGCGCGGTCATGAGGGGTCCGGGCCCGTAGCGACCGGGCGGGCCGGATCGGCTGACCAGGCCGACCAGGAGCCGGGGTAGAGGGCGGCGTCGACGCTGGCCACGGCCAGCGCGGCGATCTCGTGGGCGGCGGTCACGCCCGAGCCGCAGTAGACGCCGACCGGGCCGGTCAGCCCGGCGAACCGGTCGCGCAGCTCGGCCTCGGTGCGGAACCGGCCGTCGCGGAGGTTCTCGGTGGTCGGGGCGCTGATCGCGCCGGGGATGTGCCCGGCCCGGGGGTCGACCGGCTCGGCCTCGCCGCGGTAGCGCTCGGCGGCGCGGGCGTCGAGCAGGGTGCCGGTCGCAGGCAGGGCGGCGGCCTCGTCGGCGGTCAGTGTGGGCAGGTGGCCGCCGTCGAGGACGATGCCGCTGGCCGGCCGGGGGCGGGCCGCGCCGGTCACCTCGCTGTGCCCGGCCGCGCGCCAGGCGCCGAGGCCGCCGTCGAGGATACGTACGTCGGGAACTCCGGCCCAGCGCAGCAACCACCACGCGCGGGCCGCGGCGAGGCCGCCGCTGTCGTCGTAGACGACGACGCCCCGGTGGCGGGTGATGCCCCACTTGCGGGCGTTGGCCTGCAGTCGCGCGACCGAGGGCAGCGGGTGGCGGCCCCCGCCCGGGGCGTGCGGCCCGGCCAGTTCGGTGTCGAGGTCGACGTACAGCGCCCCGGGCAGGTGCCCGGCGCGGTAGTGGTCGGCGCCGTGCGGATCGCCGAGCGCCCAGCGGACGTCGAGCACGACCGGCGCCTCCGGTCCGGCCGACCGCTGGTAGAGCTCGTCCGCGCTGATCAGAACGGGGCGGCGGGGCGTGGCCGGGAGCAGATCGTCCAGGGTGGCGGCCAGGTCGGCGTCGTCGAGGGTGCCAGGGGTGGTGCCGGCGGCGAAGGCCCGGTGGACGCGGGCCTGGAGGGCGGCGTTGGCCGGGACGGGTACGCCGTGCAGGCGCCCCAGCAGGACGATCTCGCCGTTCAGGTAGTCGATCTCGGTGCCGCCGCCGCGGGCCAGGCTCTGCCACGTCGAGCTGCCCAGGCGCTCTCGCCCGGGAATGTCGGCCACGGTGAACCCGGCCGACTCGCGGGCCGCCGGCACGATCCCGGCCGCCGCGAACACCCGGCGCGCCTCGTCGCGGAGCAGTTCCAGGGCCGCCGCGCGCAGGTCGCTGGGCCGGTAGAGCGCGTCCAGCCCGTTGACCAGGTTGCCGATCAGCTTGGCTGCCTTGTGCGCGGTGATGTCGGGCACGACGTGCGCGGTGAATCCGCCGCGGCGCAGGTCGGCGGCGATCCGCTCGGCGTCCGCGCCGGTGCCGGTCGGATGGCGGCCGAGCCACAGCACGGCCGGCACCGGGTCGGCGTGGTTGGCCACCTCGCCCGGTGTCACATAGGTGGCGGGGATCCAGACCACCCCGCCGTACACCCGGGTGAAGGCCCGCAGCGCGACCCGCTCGTTGTCCAGCCCGTTCTGGAAGGTGACGACGGGCAGGTCGGCCGCCGCGACCCCGGTGCGACCGTCGGTGCGCTTGACCGGCCGCCACGCCCACTCGGCGACCGCCACCGCGGTGTCCTGGGTCTTGGTGGTGAGCAGGAGGACGTCGTCCTCGGTCAGCTCAACCTCACCGGGGCCGTCGGCGACCGGCACCCGGAGCCGGTGTCCGCCGTCCGGTCGCAGGTAGGTGAGCCCGTTCGAGCGCAGCGCGGCCAGCTGGGCGCCCCGGGCCACCAGCAGCGTGTCGAGGCCGGCCCGGTGCAGCTCGGCGGCGATGGAGGCGCCCACCGCGCCGGCGCCGACGATCACGTAGCGGGTCATCGCACGGTCCGGGCGACAGCGGGGGCGTCGGCGCCGAGCCGCAGCCGTTCGAGGAAGACGACGACCGTCGCGGCCACGGTGCGGTGGCTGAGATCGTTCAGCACGTCGTGCCGGCCGCCGGTGATCACGGTCAGTGCGCCGGGGTACGCCGGCTGGGCCTGGTCGAGCGGGCTGACCAGATCGGCGTCGCCGTGCAGGCCCAGGGTGGGTAGGTTCACGTCACCTATCGTACCGATGAACTCAGTAGGAATTTGGGCCGACGTCAGCGCGCCGGGCGTGACCGCGCCCCGGGACAGCACGCCCCGGTGGGCCGGGCAGCCGGTGCGCGCCTCGAGCTCGGCGTCCCAGTCGAGCAGGCTGATGCCGGTGGGCCGGGCGACCGGCAGGCCGGCCAGCACGAGACCGTCGAGGCCGGGGGTCGAGCGGGCGGCCAGGGTGAGCGCGAAGAGTGCGCCGGTGTCCGCCCCGACCAGCACTCGGGGCGCCGGCGAACCGTCGTCCACCAGCAGCTTCTCGGCCTCGGTGAAGCTCGCGGCAGGGTCGGTGGTGACGTCCGGGAGGAGACGTACGCGGTACCCGTCGCTCGCGATGCGCCGGCCGAACCGCTGGTAGGCGTCGATGGTCTCGCCCCGCCCGGCGGCCACCACCACGGTGCCGCGTGGGTGGATTCCCTCGGGCTCGTCAAAGGCGTTCGTCATGCCGGTCAGCATGCGGGCGGTCCCGTCGCGGCGTCCAACTCCGATCCCCGATCGGTGCGAACGCGCCCGCTTATCAAAGATCGAGAAGCAAACGTGATCGCAGCGATGGGAAATCGTCGTTGGACGTTTCCCGCCAATCCCTATTGACTACGTAGGAGTTGTAGGGAAGGACTGACCGCATGACTGCCTTCGACCCGACCATTCCGCCGACCGCCTCGACCGAGGTCGAGTTCATCAGCCTGACCCATCTGAACCCGTCGACCGAGCTCGAGCCGATCCCGGCCCGCGGCATCGACCTGGACTACTTCCGACGGTACGTGGCCGCGCTGGAGGAGGGCGGCTACGACTACACACTGCTGCCGTACGGCTCGTCCAGCGCCGACTCGTTCGTCACCGCGGCCGCCGTCGGCACCCTGACCGAGCGGATCCGGCCGATCGTCGCGCTCCGGCCGAACACCACGTTCCCAACCGTCGGCGCCCAGAAGCTGGCCACCCTCGACCAGCTGACCGAGGGCCGCGCGGTGGTCCACCTGATCTCCGGCGGCAGCGACGCCGAACAGGCCCGGCAGGGCGACTTCCTGCCCAAGGACCGGCGGTACGCCCGCACCAGCGAGTACATCGACATCCTGCGCCGCGCGTGGACCGAGCCGGCGCCGTTCGGCCACGCGGGCGAGTTCTACCGGTTCGAGGGCTTCGGTCCGGGCTTCGCGCCGTACGACAGCCCGATCCCGATCTCCATCGGCGGCCAGTCCGACGAGGCCTTCGCGGTCGGCGGGGCCAAGGCCGACATCTTCAGCTTCTGGGGCGAGCCCCTGGCCGACCTGCGCGGCGAGATCGACCGGGTGCACGCGATCGCCCGCGCCGCCGGCCGCACCACGCTGCCCCGCATCTGGGTCACCTTCCGCCCGATCGTCGCCCGGACCGACGAGCTGGCCTGGGCCAAGGCGCACGACTACGTCGCGAAGATCGCCGCCACGTTCGAGAAGTCGGCCTACCGGGCCCAGGTGCACCGCACCGGCACACCGCAGAACAAGGGGTCGCAGCGGGCGCTGGCCTTCGCCGAGGCGTCCGAGCTCTACGACCGGGCGCTCTGGACGCGTACGGCCGCGGTCACCAACGCCGCCGGCGCGTCGACCGCCCTGGTCGGCTCGCCCGAGACGGTCGCCGCGGCGATCCTCGACTACGTCGACCAGGGCGCCTCGCTGGTGTCGATCCGGGGGTACGACACCCTGGCCGACGCCGTCGACTACGGCCGGCACATCCTGCCCCTGGTCCGGCAGGAGCTGGCCCATCGCAAGGCCACCGGGCAGCGTGGCCCCCTGCAGGCCGAGCACGTCGGCAACTACGGGTCCGAGTACCGCGAGTACGCCACGGCCGGCCCGAGGTGAAGAGCCCCGACCTCTCCGACGCGGCGCTGGCCGACGTGACCGGCCAGATCGCGGCGACCGCGGCCGAGTACGACCGCACCGGAGAGTTCCCGTGGAAGGGCGTCGAGGCGGCGCACGAGGCCGGCCTGCTCACCGCCACCGTCGGCACACGCTACGGCGGCCCGGCGGTGCGTCCGCGGCAGGCGGCCCGGATCCTGACCGCCATCGGCGAGGGTGACGCCTCGGTCGGCCTGCTCGCCGCCAACCTGCTCAACACCCATGCCGCCCAGGCCGACCGGCCGACCTGGCCGGCCGCCTATTACGAGGACCTGTTGCGCCGCTCGGAGACCGGTCCGGCGCTGGCCAACGCGATCCGGGCGGAACCCGAGCTGGGTGCCCCGGCGCGCGGCGGGCTGCCCAGAACCACCATCACGCGTACGCGAGAGGGCTGGATTCTCGACGGCCGCAAGGCGTACGCGACGGGCGGCGCCGGCCTGGCCTACCACGTCGTGTGGGCCGTGACCGACGACGGGGAACAGGTCGGCCACGTCATCGTGCCGGGGGACAGGAAGGGCATCACCTGGATCGACACCTGGGATCACCTCGGCCTGCGCGCCTCCAACACGCACGACGTGGTCTACGACGGCGTCGAGGTGCCGGCCGACGCGTTCGTCGAGATCCCGCGCGGCCCGGACGGCGTCTACCGGGACCCGGCCGCGGCCGCCGGGCCGGGCAGCTTCGGGCACCCGGCGCTCTACATCGGCGTGGCCCGGGCCGCCCGCGCGGCGTTCGCCGAGTTCGCCCGTACCCGCGTGCCGTCGGCCCTGGGCCGTCCGATCGCGACCACCGAGCGGATCCAGACCGCCGCCGGTGAGATCGATCTGCAGATCACCCAGGCCGAGACCCTGCTGCACGGCGCGCTGCTGCGGCTCGAAGCCGGCGAGAAACCCGACCTCTCGCTGGTCAAGGCGGCCATCGCCCGCAGCGTCATCGCCGCCACCCAGACCGCGGTGGCCGTGCTCGGCAACCCCGGCCTGTCCCGCCACAACCCGCTCGAACGTCATCTCCGTGACGCCCTCTGCATCCGGGTGCACCCGCCCCAGGAGGACACCGCCCTGATCGCCGCCGGCCGCCGCACGCTCGCCGTCTGACCCCCCAGTGGTAGCCCAGCGCGGCATCCGAGCCGCCGACAGCGCCCGGGGCTACCACCAGCGAACTCACCACCTGAGAAAGAGGACGACGCATGAACACCATTCGCCGCCGCTCCGCCGCCGCGGTTTCGTTAGCCGGACTGCTGGCGCTGACCGCCTGCGGCGGCGGCGAAAGCAGCGCCTCGGACGGGAGCGGGCCGCCGAGGACGGGCGGGACGCTCAAGGTCTCGTTCTGGCCGGACAACCCCACGTTCTCGTGCGTCGACCCGTTCCAGGTGTACTGGATCGAGAGCCGGTCGATCATCCGCAACTTCGCCGACTCGCTGACCGACCAGGACCCGGCGACCGGCAAGATCGTGCCCTGGCTGGCCGAGAGCTGGACGGTCAGCAAGGACGGCCGGACCTACACGTTCAAGCTCCGCGACGGCGTTACCTTCGCCAACGGCAAGAAGCTGGACGCGCAGGCGGTCGCCGACAACGCGGCCGGCTGGATCGCCACGGTCAAGGCCACCAACGGCGCCGCCTTCGGCTCGTCGTACGTCCAGGGCCTGACCGGCGCCCAGGCCATCGACCCGAAGACCGTCGCGTTCCGGCTCAGCAAGCCCAACTCGTCGTTCCTGCAGGCCACCTCGACCACCAACCTGGCCATCACCGACCCGGCCGAGTTCCAGCTCACGCCGGCCGAGCGGTGCACCGGCAAGGGCGTGGTCGGCTCCGGGCTGTTCCAGCTCGACCACTACACGGCCAAGGTCGAGACGGTGCTGACCAAGCGGGCCGGCTACCAGTGGGGCTCGGAGCTGTCCGAGAACCGCGGTGAGGCCAAGCTGGACAAGGTCGTCTTCAACTACGTGGCCGAGGACAGCGTCCGGACCGGCAACCTGGTCAGCGGCGCCACCGACATCGCCTGGCCCCGCAACCCGTTCAGCCCGCAGGACGAGCAGCTGATCAAGAAGTCCGGCAGCACCATCCAGGAGCGGCCGCTGCCCGGCGTCGCGTACACCCTCTTCTCCAACACCGAGGCCGGACGGCCGCTGGCCGATCCGGAGGTGCGCAAGGCCTTCTCCAAGGCGATCGACCGCAAGACGTTCGCGACCACGATCTTCGGGGCGAACTACCCGGTGGTGCAGGGCCCGTTCGACTCGACCACGCCGTATTTCCAGGCCCAGACCGAGAAGCTGGCGTACGACCTGGCCGGCGCGCAACAGATCCTGGACGCGGCCGGCTGGACCGTGGGGGCGGGCGGCATCCGCTTCAAGAACGGCGCCGAGCTGAAGATCGACTACCCGGTCACCTCGGCCGTCCCCGGCGGTGAGTTGCTGCAGGCCCAGCTCAAGAAGGCCGGCATCAACCTCGTGCTGCGGCCGCTGACCCCGGCCCAGCAGGCCACCTACACCAAGGACGGCGACTACGACCTGACGTCGACCTACTTCACCCGGGCCGACCCCGGCGCGCTGCAGTTCATCCTCAACCCGGACGTCGCCAACTCCAAGGGCCTGGCCAACCGGGCCGCCCCGCCGGCCACCGTGACCGAGGTGAAGGCGTTGTTCGCGAAGGCGATCGAGTCCAGCGAGCCGGCCCCCGCCTATGCCGAGCTGCAGGACTACCTGGTCGACCAGGGCGTCACGATCCCGCTGTTCGAGCGGGTGCAGAAGGCCGGCATCGGCAAGAAGGTGCACGGGTTCGCGTACACGTCGGAAAGCTTCCTGAAGCTCAACGACGTCTGGAAGGACAGCTGACGACATGACCCGCTACCTCATGGGTCGCGTGGTGCAGGCGGTCGTGGTGCTGTGGGCCGCCTTCACCCTCACCTTCGCGATCCTCTACCTGCTGCCCAGCGACCCGCTGGAGCTGCAACTGGCCGCGGCCGGCGTCCAGCCGGACAGCCTGACCCCCGACCAGCTGGCCGGCCTGCGGCACGAGTTCGGCCTCGACCAGTCGATCCTCGCGCAGTACTGGAACCACCTGATCGGCGCGGTGCACGGCGACTTCGGCGTCTCGCTGAGCCAGGGCGTGCCGGTCACCGACCTGATCGGTCAGCGGATCGGGCCGACACTGCTGCTCAGCGCCTGCGCCGCGGTGGTCGCGCTGGTGGCCGGCTTCACGCTGGCCTACCTGGCCACCTTCGTCCGCTGGAACCCGATCCGGGTGGTGCTGACTCGACTGCCCGCGCTGGGCGCCTCGTTCCCGCAGTTCTTCGTGGCCCTGTTCCTGATCCAGCTCTTCTCGTTCCAGCTCGGCTGGTTCCCGGCCACCGGCACCGAGGGCGTCGCGTCGCTGGTCATGCCCGTACTCACCATCGCCGTGCTGGCCTCGTCAGTGCTGGCCCAGGTGCTGATCAAGAGCTTCGACGAGACACTGCGGCAGCCGTACGTGGTGACCGCCCGGGCCAAGGGCCTGTCCCGCTCGGCCGTGCACCTGCGGCACGCCTTCAGCAACGCCGCCCTGCCCGCCATGACCATCCTCGGCGTCATCGTCGGCCTGACCGTGACCAGCGCGATCGTCGTCGAGACGGTGTTCACCCGGGAGGGCGTCGGCAAGCTCGCCCAGGAGGCCGTGCTGTCCCAGGACGTGCCGGTCGTGCTGGCCGTGGTGACCATCGCGGCGGCCGTGTTCGTGGTCGTCAACCTGATCGTCGACCTGCTCTACCCGCTGCTCGACCCGCGCATCTCGCACACCCGCGGGCCGGCCGAACCGAAGGTGGTGGCGGTATGACGCTGCTCGCCGAGCTTGACGCGGAGGTCGACGCGCCGGTGCCACCGGACGAGCCCGACGGCCGCTTCGCCACCCTGCGGCAGCTGGCCCGCAAGCCGCTGTTCCTGATCGCCGTCCTCTGGGTGCTGTTCGTGCTGGTCTCGGCGTTCTGGCCGGAGCTGTTCGCGTCGGCCGGGCCGTACGACACGCACCCCGAGGCGGCCGCCCAGGCCCCGGGGGCCGGGCACCTCTTCGGCACCGACATCCTCGGCCGCGACCTGTGGAGCCGGGTGCTGCACGGCTCGGCCCTGACCATCAAGGCCACCCTGACCGCGCTCGGCATCGCGCTGGTGGCCGGGCTCGGGCTGGGCATCGTCGCCGGCTTCTTCGGCGGCCTGGTCGACGCGTTCCTGATGCGCTGCGTCGACGTGCTGCTGGCCATCCCGGGCCTGCTCCTGGCGCTGTCCATCGTGACCGCGCTCGGCTACGGCACGGTGCCGGTCGCGGTGGCGGTCGGGGTGGCCATCGTTCCCGGCTTCGCGCGTACCACCCGGGCCGAGGTTCTGAGGGTCAAGACGCTGCCGTACGTCGAGGCGGCGCGCGCGGGCGGCGCCTCCTGGGGCCGGGTGCTGCTGCGGCACATCCTGCCCAACTCGTGGGGCCCGGTCGCGGTCCTGGCCGTACTCGACGCGGGCGTGGCCATCATCGCGATCGCGTCGCTGAGCTTCCTCGGCTTCGGCGCCGCGCCACCGGCCGCCGAGTGGGGCACGCTCATCGCCGACGGCCGCAACTACCTGGTCACCTCGTGGTGGCTGAGCCTGCTGCCCGGCCTGTTCGTGGCCGTGCTCGTACTCAGCCTCAACCACATCTCCAAGACCCTGCAGGAGCTGACCCGATGACGCTCGTCGACATCACCGGCCTCGACGTCGGCTATCTCCGGCACCGCACCGTACGCCCGGCCGTGACCGGTCTCGACCTGACCGTGGCGGCCGGCGAGGTGGTGGCCATCGTGGGGGAGTCCGGCTCGGGCAAGACCACCACCGCCAACGCCGTGATCGGCCTGCTCCCGGCCAACGGCCGGATCACCGCGGGCTCGGTCCGGGTCGACGGCATCGAGACGGCCGGCGCCTCGGAACGCACGCTGCGGGGGCTGCGCGGCTCGGTGGTCGGCTTCATCCCGCAGGACCCGATGGTCGGGCTCAACCCGACCAAGCGGGTGGGCGCGCAGATCGGCGAGGCGATCAGACTGCGAGGGATCAGAGGCCCGGCGGTACGCGCGGAGGTGCTGGAGTACCTCGGCCAGGCGGGCGTGCCCGACCCGGAGTCGCGGGCCCGGCAATACCCGCACGAGCTCTCGGGCGGGCTGCGTCAGCGGGCCCTGATCGCCACCGCGCTGGCCGGCCGGCCCAAGCTGATCATCGCCGACGAGCCGACCAGCGCGCTCGACGTGACAGTGCAGAAGCGGATCCTCGACCATCTCGGCGGCCTGGTCCGCGATCAGGGCATCGCACTGCTGATCATCACCCACGACCTGGCCGTGGCGGCCGATCGGGCCGACCGGGTGCTGGTCATGCACCACGGCCGCAAGATCGAGGAGGGGGCACCGGCCGCGATCCTGACCGCGCCGCGGCAGCGCTACACGCGGCAGTTGATCGGGGCGGCGCCACGGCTCGCCCACGGTGGGCGGCTGGTGCCGCGGTTCGACGTACGCTCGTCGGCCGCGGAGGATCCGGTTCTCACCCTGACCGGTGTCGGCAAGACGTTCGGGCGCGGCTTCACGGCGCTCGACGACGTCAGCCTGAGCGTGCCGCGCGGGCGTACCCATGCTCTGGTCGGTGAATCGGGCTGCGGCAAGACGACCACCCTGCGCATCGCGCTCGGGCTGGAGACCGCGACCCGCGGATCGGTCCGGCTCGGCGGCACCGAGATCGTCGGCCGGTCGTGGCAGCAGCTGCGCCCGCTGCGGCGCACCGCCCAGCTGGTGCACCAGGATCCGTTCGCGACGCTCGACCCGAAGTTCACCATCGGCCAGTCGATCACCGAGCCGCTGGTGTCGTTCCGGATCGGCGACCGCCGCAGCCGCACGGCCCGGGCCAGGGAACTGCTCGACCAGGTGGCGCTGCCGTCGTCCTGCCTGGACCGGTTGCCGACCGAGCTGTCCGGCGGCCAGCGCCAGCGGGTGGCCATCGCCCGGGCCCTCGCGCTGCGGCCCGACCTGCTGATGCTCGACGAGCCCGTCTCGGCGCTGGACGTGCTGGTGCAGGACCAGATCCTGCGGCTGCTGACCGACCTGCAGCAGGCGCTGGGACTGTCGTACCTGTTCGTCTCGCACGACCTGGCCGTGGTCGCCGACGTCGCGCACACGGTCTCGGTGATGAGCGGGGGACGGGTGGTCGAGGAGGGGCCGGTGGCCGAGGTCTTCGGCGCGCCCCGCAGCGAGCACACGCGGGAGCTCATCGACGCCATCCCCGGGCGGGTCGCGCCGGTCGCCGATGCCGCCTGAGACCAGGGGCGGTCCGTTCGCCGCTCTCCGCGCACAGCTGGCCGGGGCCCGCGCCCACCCCGGGCCCGCCGCTGTCGCCATCGTCAGCGGACTGGTCAACGGCGCCACCATGGTGGCCGGCGCGTCGGCCATCGGCTGGGCCACCGACCACCTCGTCCTTCCCGCGCTGGCCGGCGACCGGGTGCCGGCCGGCGTTCGGTGGACCAGCGGCCTGCTGATCGCCGGCATCTCGGCCGCGCGGTTCAGCACCATCTTCATCCGCGGCGCTGGCCGCCGCCCTCCGGTTGTGCGCGCACAGTCAACCCGGTGCCGCCTCCGTCACCCCAGAATTGGCCCATGCGCTTGCTGTACGACACGACGACGGTCCCGCAGCTGGACCGGTACGACTACTACCGTGCGGGCGCCGCCTGCGAGCTGGCCCCGGTCGAGGTGTACGGCCGGGCGCCCGGCCGTCTGTCGGCCCGGATGGCCGTCGGACGGGTCGGCGACCTCGACCTGGAGGAACTGACCTGGGCGGCCGACGGCGCGGTGGTCACCCGGCGGACCGAGCGGCTGCTCCGGGCGGGCGGGCCGGAACGCTACCGCCTGGTCCTGGGCGTCGCCGGGGAGGTCCACCTGGAACAGATGGACAGCCGGATCAGGATCGGTCCCGGGGACATCGGCCTGTTCGACCTTTCCCGCCCGTGGCGAGCCTGCCATCCCGCCGGCCCGAGCCGCCTCCGGGTGATGACGCTGACCTTCGCGCGGGCCGTGCTCGCGGTCGACGAGTGCGCCCTGGGCCCCCGGCTCGGCACTCTCATGCCGCGCCGCCTGCCCGGGCGCAACGAGATGGCCGGGCTCCTCGGCGGACGGTCCGATTCCGCTGTGGCCGACTGTGCCGATGTGCTCGCCGAAGGGGTCCGCGGGCTGATCCGTGCCTGGCTCGGGCTGCCGCACGGCATGACGTCCCACACCCGGCGGGCGCTGCACCTGGCCCGGATCCGCGACGTCATCCAGGCCCGGCTGCACGACCCCGGCTTGGACCCGGTCGGCATCGCCCGGGCCGCCGCCATCTCGCCGCGCTACCTGCACGAACTCCATCAGGGCACCGGCTCGACCCCGATGCAGGTGGTGAAGCGGATGCGCCTGGAGGAGAGCCGCCGGCGACTGGTCGATCCCGCGCTCGGCGCCCGGCCGATCCGGGAGATCGCGGCGGCCTGCGGCTACCGCCGGCCCGACCAGTTCGCCCGGGACTTCCGGCAGGCGTTCGGCGTCGCCCCGACGGAGGCACGCGAGGGCCGGGGATGCTGACAGCGGAAGACGAACGCGGCGACGGAGGTGCGCGAGGGCCGGGGATGCTGACAGCGGAAGACGAACGCGGCGACGGAGGTGCGCGAGGGCCGGGGATGCTGACGGTGGAAGAGCAACGCGACGTGCGGATCAACGTCACGATCACCCTGCCGGGTCGCCGGCGTTGGCTGCTGGCCGGGATCGCGCTGGGCTCCCTGAACCTGCCCGACCTGCTGGTCCAGCTCGCGGCTCTGGCCGTGCGGGCCACCGGCCACTGAACCGGGCGCCTCGGGGCCGGCGGCTCAACCCGCGCGCGCCCCGAGGTCGCAAGGGATCGGGCCCGTCCTCGGTGACGCGCCCCGTTGGTATGGAGCGCCCGGTCAGCGCCGCCGAGCGCGGCGGATCAGCAGGCCGGCCGCGGCCGCGCCGATCGTGGCGGCCACCGCCGTGCGGTGCATCGACGCCCAGGACCAGAGGTCGTGGCTCTTGGCCTTGTCGTCGAACATGCCGTGGGCGCCGCGGTCGGCGGTGTCGTCCTTGGCGGTGTTCACGTTGGATCCGTGGCGGGGGCCGCCGTCGTCGCTGAGCTGGCCCTGAACGCCGGTGCGGGCCAGGTACCAGTCGAGGAACCACGGTGCGACCCGGTTGCCGAGAATGGTGTAGGCGGTCGAGTAGCCGACCCACATGGTGCGGCGCGGGTGGTCGGCCAGGAACCGGACGGCCCGTGCGGGCAGCTCGGGCTGGAAGATCGGGGCCACCGGCTGCGGGTGCTGGTCGAACTGGTCGGCGTTCCAGTCGAACTGGACGGTGTTGACGCCCGGCAGTTGCACCATGCAGACGCGGACGGCGCTTCCGCTGTGCTTCAGCTCGGTGATCACCGACTCGGTGAAGCCCTTGACCGCGTGTTTGGCCCCGCAGTACGCCGACTGCAGGGGTATGCCGCGGAAGGCGAGCGCGGAGCCGACCTGGACGATCACGCCCCGGTCGCGGGGCCGCATCCGTTCCAGCGCCACCATCGTCCCGTGCACCTGCCCGAAGTAGGTGACCTCGGTGATCCGCCGGTATTCGTCGGGTGGCGTGTCCCAGAAGTACCTCAGGTTGCCGCTGAACGCGTTGTTCACCCACAGGTCGATCGGGCCCAGTTCCTTCTCGGTCCGGTCGGCCGCCGCGCGTACCTGGTCCAGGTCGGCGACGTCGGTGGGGATGCCCAGGCCACGGCCCCCGGCCGTTTCGACGTCGTGGACGGCGGCGTCCAGGCCGGCCTCCCCGCGGGCCAGCACCGCGACGTCCCACCCGTGCGCGGCCAGTTCCCGTACCGTGGCGCGGCCGATCCCGGCGGTGCCGCCGGTGACCACGGCGACTCGGCGATCACTCATCGATCTCTCCCTTCTTCGCCTCCGCTGTACCCGTTTTCCGGCGGACGAGTCAGGGCGCGGCCCGACAGTGCTCAGACCGCGGGCGTGACCGTCCGGTGGGGCTCACCCCGGACGCGACGTCTGGGGTCGGGCAGCCATTGGACGAGGCCGGCGGTCCGGGGGTTGGAGCAGTAGGCCGGCAGGGTGCGGAAGACGCCGTACACGGGCAGGTGACCGAGCAGTTCGGTCCCCGCCGGTCCGCCCGACCGGGACTTCGGTCGCACCGGCCGGGTTTCGAGAATGTTGCGGCAAGATCGCCGCAAAGCATTGCGCAAACCGTTGCGGGCTTCCCATAATCAGCCGGTCAGAAGGAGATCGGATGACAACCCAGCAGCAGACCGGCGCCGGCACGGCGGCCGAACTCGCCGCCCGGCTCGACCGGCCCGGGCACCGCACCATGGTCGGAATCGCCGGACCGCCCGGTTCGGGCAAGAGCACCCTGGCCGCCGAGATCGCCGGCATCCTCAACACGGCCGAGCCGGGCCGCGCCGTCGTCGTGCCGTTCGACGGGTTCCACCTGGCCAACTCCGTCCTGCGCGAGCGCGGCCGCGCCGGGCACAAGGGTGCCCTGGACACGTTCGACCTGGCCGGATTCCGGGCGCTGGTCGAACGGCTCCGCCACAACCGGGACGAGGTGGTGTACGCCCCGGCCTACCTCCGCGAGATCGAGGAGGCCGTGGCGGCCGCCATCCCGGTGCCACGCGCGGCCCGGGTGATCGTCGTCGAGGGCAACTACCTGCTCCTGACCCACCCCGACCTCGACGCCGCACGGGCCGCCCTGGACGAGTGCTGGTACCTCGACGTCGACGGCGACCTGCGGACGCACCGGCTGGTCGAGCGGCACATCACCGCCGGCAAGACCCCGGCCCAGGCGTGGGCGTGGGCCACCGGCAGCGACGAGGCCAACGCCGCCCAGATCCGGGCCAGCCGCCCCGGCGCCGACCTCGTCGTCCGCCTCCGGCACCCCGGAAACCTCTGACCCACCCCCGACCGCAAAGGACTCGACATGCCCGGCTTACGCCGCACCCTCGCCATCGGAACGATCCTCACCCTGACCGCCTTCAGCGCCGCCTGCGCCAACGACGCCGCATCCTCCGGCGACGGCGGGCAGGTGGTCGGACTGATCACCAAGACCGACACCAACCCGTTCTTCGTCAAGATGAAGCAGGGCGCCCAGCAGGCGGCGGGCCCGCGCGGCGTGACCCTGCAGACGTTCGCCGGCAAGCAGGACGGCGACAACGAGGCCCAGGTCCAGGCGATCGAAAGCCTGATGTCGGCCGGCGCCAAGGGTTTCCTCATCACACCGAACGACTCCAAGGCGATCGTCCCGACCATCGACAAGGCGCGGCAGCAGGGCCTGCTCGTGATCGCCCTGGACACGCCGACCGACCCGCCCAGCGCGGTCGACGCCACCTTCGCCACCGACAACTACCAGGCCGGAAAGCTCATCGGGCAGTGGGCCAAGGCGAAGTTCGCCAAGGACGGCAAGCCGGCGAAGATCGCCCTGCTGGACGACAACGCCAACCAGACCTCGGTCGACGTCAAGCGGGATCAGGGCTTCCTGGACGGCTTCGGCATCCCGGTCGGCGACCCGGACCGGATCGGCGACGAACACGATCCGCGGATCTCCGGACACGACGTCACCAACGGCAACGAGGACGGCGGCCGTACGGCGATGGAGAACCTGCTGCAGAAGGACCCGTCGATCAACCTCGTCTACACCATCAACGAGCCCGCCGCGGCCGGCGCCTACCAGGCGCTGTCGGCGGCCGGCAAGGAGAAGCAGGTCACCATCGTGTCCATCGACGGCGGGTGCCCGGGCGTCGGCAACGTCACCAAGAAGGTCATCGGGGCCACCTCGATGCAGTTCCCGCTCAAGATGGCCGAACTCGGCGTCGACGCCGTCGCGCGGTTCGCCCAGGACGGCACCAAACCGCGGGCCGGCGACGGTAAGGACTTCGTGGACACCGGCGCCCAGCTGGTCACCGACGACCCGCAGACCGGGGTGGAATCCAAGGATTCCGCCTGGGGCAAGCAGAACTGCTGGGGCTGACCGGCCATGGCCACCACCACCCGGGCCCGCATCCAGCACGTCCTGCACGGCAACCCCGTGCTCGGTCCGCTGGCCGTGCTGGTCGTCGCGATCGTCGCGTTCTCGATCGTCAACCCGCGCTTCTTCTCCGCCGCCAACCTGTCCCTGGTCGTGGCCCAGGTGACGGTCATCGCCGTCCTGGCGCTCGGCCAGACGCTGATCATCCTGACCGCCGGCATCGACCTGTCCACCGGCGCGATCGCCGTGTTCTCGTCCATCCTGAGCGCCGGCATCGCACTGAAGACCGGCCTGCCGGGTCTCCTCGCGCTGGCCCTCGGCCTGCTGAGTGGCGTGCTCATGGGGGCGGTGAACGGGTTCCTGGTCACCCGGATCAAGCTCCCGCCGTTCATCGTCACGCTCGGCACCCTGACCATCTTCTTCTCGCTGAACGCGGTGGTCAGCAACAGCGAGACGGTACGCGGATCCGACCTGCCGGCCCTGATGACCTGGACTGGCACGGCGATCCCGATCGGCTCCTTCCGGCTGACCTACGGCTCGATCATCATGCTGGTGCTGTTCGCGTTCGTCTTCCACGCGCTGCGCTCGACGGCCTGGGGCCGGCACGTCTACGCGGCCGGAGACGACGCCGAGGCGGCCCGGCTGGCCGGGATCCGCATTTCCCGGGTGCTCTTCTCGGCGTACACCGTCGCCGGTCTGCTCTATGCCGTCGGCGGCTGGATCCTCGTCGGACGGCTGGCCTCGGCCAGCCCGAACGTCGGCACCGACTACAACCTCGACTCCATCACCGCCGTGGTGCTCGGCGGGGCCAGCCTGTTCGGCGGCCGGGGGAGTGTGCTCGGCACCCTGATCGGTGCGCTGATCGTCGGCGTGTTCCGCAACGGCCTGCAGCTGGCCGGCGTCGAGGTGGTCTGGCAGGGCTTCGCGATCGGGCTGCTGGTGCTGGTCGCGGTCTCGCTCGACCAGTGGATCAGGAAGGTGAAGGCATGACGACCACACCGGTTCTGCAGGCCCGTGGACTTACCAAGCGGTACGGCCGGGTCGTCGCCCTGGACGGCAGCGACCTCGAGCTCCGGCCGGGGGAGATCCTGGCCGTGATCGGCGACAACGGCGCCGGCAAGTCCAGCCTCATCCAGGCCCTCTCCGGCGCCGTCGTCCCGGACAGCGGTGAGATCCGGCTCGACGGGCGGCCGGTCCAGTTCCGGACGCCGATGGACGCCCGCGCGGCCGGCATCGAGACCGTTCACCAGACCCTCGCGGTCGCCCCCGGCCTCGACATCGCCGACAACCTCTTCCTCGGCCGGGAGGTGCGCAAGCCCGGGCTGGCCGGCACCGTGTTCCGGATGCTCGACAAACGCCGCATGCGCGCCGAGGCCCGGCGTCACATGAGCGACCTCGGCATCACCACCCTGCAGAACATCGGCCAGGCGGTCGAGTCGCTCTCCGGCGGTCAGCGCCAAGCCGTCGCGGTGGCGCGGTCGGCGGCCTTCGGCAGCCGGGTGGTGATCCTCGACGAGCCCACCGCGGCGCTCGGCGTCAAGGAGGGCAACCGGGTGTTGCGGCTCATCCTCCAGGTCCGCGACCGCGGCCTGCCGGTCATCCTGATCAGCCACAACATGCCGCACGTGTTCGAGGTCGCGGACCGCATCCACATCCAGCGGCTGGGCCGGCGGATCGCGGTGATCGACCCGCGCGAGTTCTCGATGGCGGACGCGGTCGCGATCATGACCGGTGCGCAGGAACCCCCGCCGGTGCGGCCGTGACCCGGCCCGACGTGAACGCCTGACGCGGGTCGCGCCGCCGGCTGGGATACGGTGAGGCCATGCCAGGTACGGGTCGGCGCCGCCAGGTGTCGATGGCGCACATCGCCGAGCGCGCCGGTGTCTCGATCACCACCGTCTCGCACGTCATCAACAAGACCCGGCCGGTACGGCCGGAGACCGAGCAGGCGGTACTGACCGCCATCGCCGAGGCCGGCTACGTGCCCGACGCGGTGGTCCGCTCCCAGCGGACCGCCGGGTCCCAGACGATCGGCCTGGCGATGTCGGCCATCTCCAACACCTACTTCGGTGACGTCGTGCACGGCATCGAGCAGGCCGCGGCCACCGCCGGCTATTCCCTGCTGCTCACCGACACCCACGACGAGGTCGCCGGCGAGCTGCGGGCCGTGTCGGACCTGCTGAGCCGGCACGTCGAGGCGATCATCCTGGCGCCGTCGGCCGACCCCGCCGCCGCTCTGCAGCACGCCCGCAAGCGTGGCGTACCCGTCGTGGTCATCGACCGGCTCATCGACGACGAGGTCGACCAGGTCGGCTCGGAAAATCGCGGCCCGACGGCCGACCTGGTCACGCACCTCGCCGGCCTCGGGCACCGCCGCATCGCCATGATCGGCGGCCGCTCCGGGCTGAGCACGTCCGACGAGCGCCTGGCCGGCTACCGCGACGGGCTCGAGCGGAGCAACCTGCCGTACGCGCCGGAACTCGTCCGGTCCGGTGATTCGCAGGACGAGCCGGCCCGGCAGGCCCTGCACGCCCTGATGGCCCGGCCCGAGCCACCCACCGGCGTGGTCGTCGGCAACAACCGGATGACCATCGGGGCCATGCGCGCCGTCCGGGAACTGGGCCTCCGCGTCCCGGACGACCTGGCCCTGGTCGCCTTCGACGACTTCGAATGGGCCGACCTGTTCCATCCCCGGTTGACCGTCATCGCCCAGCCCACCCAGCCCCTGGGGGCGCAGGCCCTGCGGTTGGTCATGTCCCGGCTGGCCGACCCGGCTCTGCCGCCCCGGCGGCTGGTCATGAAACCGGCGTTCGTGCACCGCGACTCGTGCGGTTGCGGTCAGCCGGCTCGTACGGCTCCGATCTGCACGTAACACATCAGGGCCGGCCGGTCGCTCTTGTTCTCCCAGCGGTGCCGGGTGCCGAGCTGGATCACGCAGGTGCCGGGGGTCAGCGTCTTCTCCACACCGTCGTCGAGTTCGAGGCAGAGCTCACCCTCGAGGCAGATCGCATAGTCGATGGTGTCGGTGGTGTGCATGCCGTCGCCGTCGTCCTCGAACGGGTCCATCAGCCCGGGCAGTTTCTCCGCGACCTCGCTCTCGATCACGGCCGGGTCGGCCACCGGCTCGGGTTCCGACGAGCGCGGGCCCCACCGCAGGAACAGGGCCCGGCTGCCGCCGACACCGGGGAAGTACGGCCGCAGAACCGGCGCCGCGTCCTTGTCGCCGACCTCGGGAACTCCGTCGGCGGTTCCCCACAGCAGAAAGAAGTCGGATCCCGGCAGGAGCCGCACGGACACCGGGTCGGGCGCTCGGTCCTCGACGAAGATCGCATGCCCCTCGGGGCTGTGGCCGGTGACGATCAGGCGGGGCTCGATGGGCATGATGTCTCCTCAGCGAAAGGCGGAAGCGGGAACGGTCTAGTCGGCGAATCGGCGGCGCAGCGTCTGTTTCGACCATTTGCCGGTGGCGGTTTTCGGAATCTCGTTCATCAACTCGATGCGCTCGGGAATCCACCACGACGCGACGCGATCGCGCAGGTGCTCCCGGACGTCGTCCGCCGTGAGGTTAACCCCGGCGGCGGGGACGACGCAGGCCATCGGGCGTTCCCCCCACCGCGGGTCGCTGACGCCGATCACGGCCGCCTCCTTGACCCTCGGGTCGGACATGACGGCGTTCTCGAGCGCGACCGAGGAGATCCATTCGCCGCCGGATTTCACCAGGTCTTTCGTACGGTCGACAATGCGCAGATATCCCCATTGGTCGATGGTCGCCACATCGCCGGTGCGCAGCCAGCCGTCCGCGGTGAAGGAGTCCGAGCCGTTGTCCGCGCCGAAGTACGCGCTCGCGATGGTCGCCCCGGCCGTCTGCAGTTCCCCCGGGGAGCGTCCGTCGCGGGGCTGCTCGACACCGTCGTCGGAGACGACCCGGATCTCGGTCAGCGGCACCGCCGGCCCCGGAGTCCCGATCAGCCGCCGGCGCTCCTCGGCGTCGAGACCGTCGTGGTGGGTCGCGAGGCGGGCGGTGGTGACGACCGGGCTGGTCTCGGTCATGCCCCACGCGTTGGTCAGGGGTATGCCCACGATCTTCTCGTACGTGCTGGACAGCGCGTCGTCGACGGCGCCGCCACCGCAGGCGATGTGGCGCAGGCGGCTGAGGTCGTGGCCGGGCAGGGCCGGGATCAGGTCGCGCCAGACCGTGGCCACGGCGGCGCTGAACGTCGCCCCGTACCGGGACAGCAGGGTGACCAGTTCCTCCGCGTCCTTGATCGGGCCGGGGAGCAGCAGGTCGGCGCCGCACTGCATGGCGGCGTACGGAAGACCCCAGGCGTTGACGTGGAACATGGGCACGATCGGCGCGACCACGTCCCGTTCGCTGAGCGCGAAGACGTCGGCGCCGAGCAGGAGCAGGCTGTGCAGGACGACGGACCGGTGACTGTAGAGGACGCCCTTGGGGTTGCCGGTCGTCCCCGAGGTGTAGCACAGCGACGCGGCCGCGTTCTCGTCGTCGACAGTGTTCTCGAACGGCCCGTCGTCCTGCGCGCTCAGCAGCTCCTCGTAGTCGAGGATCCGCGGGTCGTCGGGCAGCGGCATGTCGCCGCCGTCGTCCATGACGACGATGTGCCGGACGGTCCGGAACGACGGGACCAGCGGCCAGATCACCGGCAGGATGCTCCGGTCGATGAACAGCACGTCGTCGGCGGCGTCGTTGACGATGAAGCTGATCTGGCCGTGGTGGAGCCGGTGGTTGACGGTGTGCAGGATCCGGCCCGAGCTCGGGATCCCGATGTACAGCTCGACGTGCCGCTGGCTGTTCCAGGCGAACGTGCCGACGCACGCCCCGGGCGGCACGTTCAGGCTGGTCAGGGCGCGTGCCAGTTTGCGTACGCGCGGAGCGACCTCGCGCCACGTGGCCACCGTCTCGCCGGCGCCGCCGGTGATGACCCGCTTGTGCCCGAAGTTGGTCTCGGCCCGGGACAGCAGCGTCGGAATGGTCAGCTGGCGATCCTGCATCAAACCGCGCATCACGACAGTTCCCTCTTCATGGTTGGGGGTTGTTCCCGCACCAGGCGGGTCCGCTGCTGCGCCAGCGCCCGGTGCAGGTCGGGGGCGTCGATGACGACGATGATCCCGAGCAGGCCGGCGAAGAAGAGTTGGGTGACGTAGACCGGCAGGGCGGCGACGGTCACGATCTCGGCCAGCAGCGCGACCGCCATGATCCCGCCGAGCAGCCCGATCGGGTTGCCCCGGCCGCCGGCCAGCGATACCCCGCCGAGCAGGGCGGCCGCGGCCGCCACGATCAGCGGCTGGACGCCGGGGTCGGGATTGGCCGATCCGAGACTGAAACTGAGCAGCGAACCGCCGAGCGCGGACAGCATGCCGGAGACCACGAAGGTCCCGACGACGAGGCGGTCGACGGGGACCCCGGCGACCCGGCCGGCCCGCCGGTCGCCGCCGATCGCCCGCAGCTCGCGACCCCAGCGGGTGCCGGACAGCACGACCGCGGCCACGACGAAGAACGCCAGGGTGATCAGGCTGCGCGGGGAGAAGAAGCCGAGCACGGTCTGGTCGACCCAGAGCGTCACCGAGGCGTTGGCGTACGTCTTGGTCAGCCCGCCGGACAGCGCGCTGGTCAGGCCGAGCAGCGTGATGTACGTGGCCAGGGTGACCGGCATCGACGGCAGCTTGAACCCCGCGATCACCCCGCCCTGCACCAGGCCGATGACCGCCCCGGCGGCCAGTGCGGCGAGCAGGCCGTAATACCAGTGCTCCTGCCCGACCTGCACGGTCAGCATCCCGCCGAGCGCGTAGGTCCCGACCACGGACAGGTCGAACTCGCCCGCGATCATCGTCAGTCCCAGGGCGAGCGCGAGCAGGCCGAGGCGGGCGAAGATCTGCAAGGTGTTGTAGACGTCGAACGGGGCGATCACGGCATCCGTGTACGCCGGGATCAACGCGAACGCGACGACGGTGATGCCGATCGAGGCCAGGGGCAGCAGCGCCTCGGGCCGGCGCAGCGAACGCGGCTTCACGCGTCCCTCCCCTTGGCCCGCAGGTGTACGCCGACGACGACGAGCAGGACGATGAGTCCCTTGACCATGATCTGAACTCCGGTGGAGTAGCCGCGCAGCAGCAGGATGTCCGACACCGCGGCGATCAGGACGGCGCCGGCCAGGGTGCGCAGGGCCGAGCCGCGACCGCCCGAGATAGGTGTGCCGCCGGCCAGCACCGCGGCGATGGCGTCGAAGGTCAGTGTGCCGCCCAGGTTGACGTTGGCCGAGGTGTTGAAGGCGGCCATGAACGCCGCCGTCACCGCGAACAGGGCACCCGCCCCGAGCCAGGCCACCGTGGTCACCCGCCCCACCGGCAGGCCCGCGGCCCGGGCGGCCCGGCGGTTCTCGCCGATCAGATAGAGCGTGCGGCCGAAGGACGTCCGGCGCAGCAGCCACTCCAGGAGCACAGCCAGCGCGACCAGCGCGTAGACGCTGAGCGCCACGCCGCCCGGTGTCGCGTTGAGCCGGTCGTACCCGGTGCCGGTGGGTGAGACCGTCTCGCCGCCGCTGATCCCGGTGGCCAGGCCGGCGATGGCGAAGCTGGTCGCGATGGTCAGCAGCACCGGGTTGGCCGCGGCGTACCCGACGACGGCGCCCTGCAGGCCGGTGATCAGGGTCCCGCACACGACGGCGAGGATCAGCGCCGGGATCAGCCCGGTGGACTGGGCCGACAGGAAGATCATGGCGATCGCCGCGACGCTGGGCGAGATGGCCAGCGACACCGCGGACCCGCCGATCGTGATCAGCGTCAGCCCGAGCGCCGCGATGCCGACCAGGCTGGCCGACGTGATGATCGCCTTGGCGTTGGCCACTGTCACGAAGCGGTGGGTGGACAGGGCCACGACGGTCGCGGCCAGTACGAGCAGGGCGACGACCACGGCGATGACGATGTCGGCGCGTGACCGCCGCCGGCCCCGCTCGGACGCCGCCGCCTCCGGACGCGCCGGCGCGGACAGAAGGTTGTTCATGGTCGTTCCTCCGTCAGGGTCGCGGTCGTGCCGCCGGCCGCGCCGTGGGTCATCTCCCGTAGGAGGGCGGTCTCGGCCAGGTCGCCCTCGTGGCGGCGTACCGTCTCGCCCTTGTGCATGGTGACCACGACGTCGGCCAGGTCGCGCAGTTCCTCGAGCTCGGTCGAGCTGAACAGCACGGCCAGGCCGCGCCCGGCGGCGTCGCGGAGCAGGGCGTGGATCGCCGCCCGTCCGCCCACGTCGACCCCGCGGGTCGGATCGTCGAGCAACAGCACCCGCACGTCGTCCCGGCCGAGGCAGCGCCCGACGAACACCTTCTGCTGGTTGCCCCCGCTCAACGAGCCCACGGCCTGGCCGGACCGCTTCCGGTCGAGACCGCACAGTTCGACGAGTACGCCCAGCGCGGCCGACCATCGCCGAGGGTCGATCACGCCGAACCGGGTGACCCGCGGCAGGCGCGTGGCCAGCAGGTTCCAGCTGATCGGCTGGCCCAGGAACAGGCCCTCGGACTTGCGGTCGCCGGAGACGAACGCGATGCCGGCCCGGATCGCGGCGGCCGGGTGGCCGGGCCGGACCGCTGTTCCGTCGACGGTGAGCCGTGCGGTGGCCGCGGGCACCAGCCCGGCGATCGCTCGCAGCACGTCGGAGGCGCCGGAGCCGAGTTGCCCGGCCAGGGCGTACACCCGGCCCGCCCGCAGTTCGAGGCCGAAGTCGCTGACCCGGCCGGGCACCGTCAGCCCGCGGACGGCCAGGACCGTGGCGCCGTCGTCGTCGCCGGTGCGGCCGCCGGCCGACCGGTGCGGTGCCTCCCCGAGCATCTGGACGATCAGCGCGTCGAGCGTCAGGTCGGCGACCGGCGTGGTGGCCACCACGGCGCCGTCGCGCATCACTGTGACCCGGTCGCACAGGTCGAGCACCTCACCGAGCCGGTGCGAGACGAACAGGACGGCGCAGCCGGCGGCGGCCACGGCCCGGACCGCGGCGTACACGTAGGCGCTCTCGACGTCGCTGAGCGTGGCCGTGGGCTCGTCGAGGATGACCAGCCGCGCGTCCTGGCCGAGGGCCCGCGCGATCTCGATCAGCTGGCGTTCGCCGATGCTCAGGTCACCGAGCGGTTGATCGAGGCCGACGTGAGTCAGGCCGACGCGGTCGAGCAGGGTCCGCAGCCGGCGCCCGGAGGCGCGCCGCCGGTTGATCCAGTGCGCCCGCAGGTCGCCGAGCATCAGGTTGTCGGCCACCGTGAGCGCGGGTACGACGCTGAGCTCCTGGTCGACCAGGGCCACCCCGGTGCGCTGGGCGGCCTGCCGGCTCCGCAGGTCGACCACCGCGCCGCCGATCAGGATCGCGCCCTCGTCCGGTGCCTCCTGCCCGGACAGCATCTTGACGACGGTGCTCTTGCCGGCGCCGTTGTGCCCGCACAGCGCGTGGATCTCGCCCGCGGTGATGCTGAACGAGGCGTCGCGGACGGCCCGGGTACGGCCGAAGCTCTTGGCCAGGCGGTCGATCCGGACCATTTCCGTACTCATGCTTTGCTGCACTGTTCCGCGTACTGGTCGACGTTGTCCTTGGTCACCCGCTCTTCCTTGACCAGCTCTTTGGCCTGGGGCTTCTGGCTGCCGAAGTAGCGGATGACGTAGTCGGCAGTCTGTTCGGCGATCGTGCCCGGGTCCTCGGTGGCGGTTCCGTAGAGGGTGCCGGCCTTGATGGCGTCGATGCCGACCTTGAAGCAGTTGCTGCCGGTGACGATGACGCCGTCCTTGCCGGCCACCGCGCAGCCCGCCTGCTTGGCCGCGGCGACGATCGGGAGGGCCTGGTAGTCGGCCATGCCGTAGGCGCCCTGGATGCCGGCGCAGCCGTACTTGGCGAACAGCTGGGTGGCGATCCGGCCGGAGAGCGTCGGATCCCAGTTGCCGTCCTGCACGTCGACGACCTTGAACTCGGGCGTCTTGGCCAGTTCGGCGTCGAAGCCCTTCATCCGGTCCTGGGCGGCGAACCCGGACTTGGTGCCGGTGATCGCGATGATGCTGCCGGACGTCCGGCCCTGTGCCTTCATCCCCTCGACCAGGTTCTGGGCCGCCGCCGTGCCGAGCGCTTCGCTGTCCGAGAGGACCTGCATGACCTCGCCGTCGACGGACGGGTCGGGCCGGCCGTCGTAGACCAGCACCGGGATCTGGGCCTGCTTGGCCTTCTTGATCGGCACCACCATCGACGAGGTGTCCAGCAGGGCGGCCACGATCAGGTCGGGGCGGTTGGAGATGGCCTGGTTGAAGTTGGTCACGGCGGTGCCGGGGTCCATGGTGGTGAGGTCCACGACCTTGGCCCCCTGGGCTTCCAGCTTGGGGATGAACACGCCGTTGAAGTAGGCGCCCCACGGGTTGTCTTTCCCGTACCCCACGAAGTCGATGGTCTTGCCCTTGAGCCCGCCGCCGGCGGACGCGGTGGTGTCGCCGCCGGACGAACCACCCCCGCATGCGGCGGTGAGGAACAGGAGGGCCGCCATGAGTACGGCCGGAGCTCGGCGAGGGTGCGTGACATGGGCACTGATCATGAGAGAACTCCCGTTTTGCGCCGTTCTTGTGACCCGTGTCACATGAGATATGTGACGAACTGTAGGAGCGCCCCGGGGTCCGGGTGAGGGAAGATCACCACACTGTTTGAGGTGGTGAGGTGGACTTATGTTCCACGAAGCGTCGGAACTCCGGACGTCGAGCCCCGACCTGGCGTCCTACCGCTGGCGGCGGGAACGAGAGCTCAGTTCGCTGTACGCGACCGCCAGGTCACTGACCGCGCTGGGGGAGCTCGACTCGGTCCTCGACTCGATCGTCCGCGCCGCGCATGAGCTGATCGGCACCGACTTCACCTACCTGTCGCTGCTGACGCCCGAGGGTGAACTGACGCTCAAGGCGTCCGAGGGCACCATCTCGCCGTCGTTCAACCAGGCCAGCGTGCCCGCCGGCACCGGCGTCGGCGGCCGCGTCATCGCCACCGGCGCGCCGGCCTGGGTCAGCAACTATCTGAAGACCCGCGACGTGCCGCACGACCGGGCCTTCGACGACCTCGTAGTGCCCGAAGGGATGGTCGCGCTGCTGGGCGTCCCGCTGCTGGTGGGCGAGGAGGTCATCGGGGTCCTGTTCGCGGCCGACCGCACCGAGCGTCCCTTCGAGAACGACGAGGTGGCGCTGCTGAGCGCGTTCGCCGACCACGCGGCGATCGCCCTCAACAACGCGCGACTGTACGACGAGAGCCGCTCGGCCCTGAAACAGCTGCAGTCCGCGGTGGCCATGATGGAACGGGCCCAGTCCGTCCACGAGTCGCTGGCCACCGTGGTGCTCAAGGGCGGCGGCGCCGGCGAGATCGCCCGGCTGCTGGTCGACCACCTGCACGGCGAGGTGACCGTCTTCGACCGGGGCGGCGCGGTCACCGCCCGGTGCTCGCCCGGCCCGGCGTCCGGGCCACCACCGGACCGGTCGCGACCGGAAGTGGTCGAGCAGGCGCGCCGGTCCGGACGCTGGGCGACCACATCGGACAGCGCCGGCCAGTGGCACAGCGCGGCCGCGATCCAGGCCGGTGACACGCATCTGGGCGCGCTGCTGCTGACCCGGGCCGAGGAGCCAACCCCGGTCGACATCCGTACGCTGGAACGAGCCGCCCAGATCATGGGCCTGCTCATCCTCAAGGAGACCGCGATCGCCGAGGCGGAGGAGCGGGTCAGCGGCGAGCTGCTCACCGAGCTGCTGGTCAGCCTGCCACCGGCCGGTCCGGCGGCGCGGGCCCGGGCCCACGCCCGGGGCGTCGACATCGACTCGCTCAACGTCATCGTCGTCGTGCAGTCCGAGACCAGGCCGGCGTCCGAGGTCAGCCGGCGGCTGCACGCCATGTCACCGGAGTGGCAGGGGCTGGCCGGCGAACACCTGGGCCGCGCCACGCTGCTGGCCGCCGCCCCGGACGCCGCCGGGCTGGCCGGTGCGGTGCACGGCCGCCTGAGCCGGGAACTCGGGTCACCGGTCCGGGTCGTCGCCGAACCCGTGCCCGACGGCAACTGGCGCGCGGCATTCGAGATCGCCGGCCGGTGCTGCGACCTGATGCTCAGCCTGGGCGTGACCGACAGCGGCTCGACGACCGAGCCGTACGCCATGTTCGCCCTGCTCTTCGACACCGACCGGGCACCCGACCTGGACCGCTTCCTCACCGCCGCGCTGGCCCCGCTGCTCGCCTACGACCAGCGCCGATCGACCCAGCTGGTGGCCACGTTGACGGCCTACTTCGCCAACTCGGCCAACCTCACCCGCACCGCGAGCACCCTGCACGTGCACCTGAACACCCTGCTCAAACGCCTCGACCGGGTGGAGAGCATCCTGGGCCCGGCCTGGCGCGACCCCGACCGGGCCCTGCAGCTGCAGGTGGCGCTCCGCCTGCACGAGCTGCGCGGCCGGATCGACCGGCCGACCTGACCGCCGGGCCGCCCGTCGACGTGTGCGGTCAGTTCGTGCCGGGCGGTGGGTACGCCGGCTGCGCGGGCCCGGCCCCGCGCCGGCCGTCAGACGAACGCCCGGCCCAGCAGGATCAGCCCGATCGTGGTGCCGAAGGCGACGATGAGCGCCTTGAGAATGTGGCCGGGCAGGCGCGCGGCCAGCAGCGCCCCGGCATAGCCCCCGGCCACCGTCGCGGGGGCGAGGATCAGCACGGCCGGCCAGTGGACCGGGCCGAAGAGGCTGAAGGCGAGGAGCGTGACGAGCCCGACCGTCACGGTCAGGACGTTCTTGAGGGCGTTGATCCGGTTGAGCGGCTCGTCCAGGACCAGGGCCAGCGCGGCCACGTACATCACGCCCAGCGCGGCGCCGAAGTAGCCGCCGTACACCGCGCCGACGAAGACGACCACCTGCAGGGCGACGGCCCGGCGGCGCGGACCGAAGGCCTGCGGATGGCCGACCAGCCCGCGCAGCCGCTGCTGGAAGTAGAGCGTCGCGGTCGCACCGAGAACCAGGACCGGCACGATCAGCTCGAACGCACGGGCCGGCGTGTGCAGCAACAGGGCGCAGCCGCCGGCCGAACCGGCGACACAGGCGGGCAGCAGCGCCGGTACGCGGCGCCACTGCCCGGCCAGGTCGGCCCGGCTGCCCAGCGCACCGGCGACGTAGCCGGGGAAGACCGAGACGGAGTTCGTGACGTTCGCCTCGACCGAGGACAGCCCGGTCAGGATCAGACCGGGGAACGTGATCAGCGAGCCGCCCCCGGCCAGTGCGTTGATGCCGCCGGCGACGACACCGGCCAGGATCAGCAGCAACGTGTGCCCCAGGTCCATCCGGTGTCAGCCCTTCACCCGCCGGCCGGCCTGCCAGACGGCCGTGACGGTGGACGGATCCGCGAGCACGGAGATGTCCTCCAGCGGGTCGCCGTCGACGACGATGACGTCCGCGTCGAAGCCCGCACGCAGCTGACCGGAGCGGGGTGCCTGGAGACCGAGGGTGGCGGGGCCGTTGGCGGTGGCGGCTTCGATCACCTCCAGCGGGGTCATGCCGATGTCCTCGAGCAGCACCGTCTCGCGCCCGTGGCGTCCCCAGGCGGCGGGGGCGTCGCCGGTGCTCTGGATGTCGCTGCCCATCGCGATCCGTACGCCGGCCCGGTGGGCGCGGGCGATGTTGTCCCGGTGCACTCCCGCGACCTCGGCCAGCTTGCGGGCCACATGCGGCGGGAGCCCGCCGGCGTCGAGCAGTTCCCGGACGATGGTCAGGGTCGGTACCAGGATCGCGCCGGCCTCCTTCATCGCCGTGCAGGCCTCGTCGTCGAGGTAGCTGCCGTGCTCGATGGTGAGCACGCCGGCCTCGAGCGCCGCCATGATCCCCGCCTTGCCGTGGCAGTGCGCCGCGACACTGCGTTCCGCGAGCCCGGCGACCTCGACCATGGTGCGCAGTTCCCGGCCGGTGAACTCCTGGTGGAGCGGATCGTCGACGACACTGAGCACGCCGCCGGACGCGTACACCTTGATCACCTTGGCGTTGCGCCGCAGCTGTTCGCGGACCGCCCGGGCGCATTCGGCCTCGCCGTCGGCCAGCCGGAACTCGGCGCCCCGCCGGGCACAGTCGTGCACCCATTCCACCGGCAGGCTGTGGATGTCGCCGTGGCCGGCGGTGGCCGACAGGACGGCGCCCGCGGCGTGGATGGCCGGGCCGGGCAGGAAACCCTCGGCGACCACCGGGGCGAGGGCCAGCCCCATCCCGCCGACCTCGCGGACGCTGGTGACGCCGGCGTCGAGGGCGCGGCGCAGGCCCGGTACGCCGCGGGCGGCCCGCGTCGCGGGATGCTCCCGCACCAGCTGACCGTCGTCGAAGTTGCCCGGGCGGCCCCCCTTGACGTGCGTGTGGCAGTCCCACATGCCGGGCATGACGGTGCGCGCCCACACCGTCCCGGCCGACGGCGGAGTGTCCGGGGCGCCGTCGCGTGGGCCGGCGTAGGTGATGGCCGGGCCGTCGATGACGACCACGCCGTCGCGCACGGGTTCTCCCCGGCCCGGTATCAGGAGATCCGCCTCGATGCGCTGCACGCCGATGCTCATGCGGTCCTCTCGATGACCGGCAGCGTCAACCGGCTGGGACGCGCCGGCCCGTGGAAGATCCGGTTGACCGCGACCTGAACCTCGGTCGTGAACGCGTTGCCGCCGCCGGTGCCGGGGTTGCGGTCGTAGCGGGGGAAGTCGCTGCTGGACACCTCCAGCCGTACGCGGTGTCCGGGTAGGAAGACGTTGGACGTGACACCCATGTCGACCGTGACCTCGGCGATCCGGCCGGGCTCGAGCGGCTCGGGCCGGCTCCGGGAGTCGCGGTACCGCAGCCGGCACAGGCCCTCGCACAGGATGACGGCCCGCCCGTCGGGGAAGACGTCGACGAGCTTGCCGGTGACGTCGGTGTCGGCCGCGTTCGAGGAGATGTGTACCGACAGCGCGACGTGGCCGGTGACCTCCAGCGGCGCCTCGAGCGGGGCGCCGGTGTAGCACAGCACGTCGGCCCGGCCCTCGACCCCGCGTTGATCGGCCGGGCCGGCCGGCCGGTCGAAGCCGAGGGTGGCGCCGCCGGCGGTCGGGACCGGGTCGTGCGGGTCGTAGGTGAAGGTGTCACTTCGGTCGTCGGCCGGCGGGCTCCGGTGCAGTTCGCCGTCGCCCCGCGAGGTGTTCGCCGACCCGCCGCCGCACAGGAAATAGTCGTCGTACCGGGTGCCCGGCAGAGGCCAGTCGTCCTCGTCGCGCCACCGGTCCAAACCCATGACGAAGATGCGTACCCGCGGGCCCGGGTCGGCCTCGGCCCGGCCCCTCAGCCACCGGTCGAAGAACGCCAGATGGGTCTGGGTCAGCGCCGCGGCCCGGGCCGAGCCGGTGAAGCCGAAGAAGCGGTCGGGGAAGACGCCGAGGTCGGCGCCGTCACCGTGGCCCCACGGCCCGATGACGAGCCGTTGACCGTCGCGGGCCGGCCCGCTTCCGGCGCCACGTCTCATCGTGGTGTACGACCGGACGACCTCCCGCGCGAACACGTCGTACCAGCCGGTCACGTTCAACGCCGGAACGGTGACCGCCGCGCTGTCCTCCCACGCCGTCAGGTTCTTCCAGAAGCCGTCGTGATCCGGGTGGGCGAGCGCGTCACGCAGCCACGGAAGCCCCCGCAGAAGCGAGTCCCGCTCGGCGATCGGCAGCGCCTGGAAGGCGTCGGCGCGGTCGAGGGCGCCCCGGAGCACCGCCGCGTCGGTCCGGTCGGACGAGCCGTCGTGCTCCGGGCGCAGGAGGTTGGCCAGCGCCATCCGGGCCGACCAGTTGAACAACATGCCGTGCGCCACCGCGCCCTGCGGCGAATGCCAGGCGTGGTACGGGTCGGCCGAGGTCATCGTCGGGGCGATCGCCCGCAGCGCCGGTGGTGCCTGCGCGGCCGCCTGCCACTGCGCGAAGCCCATGTACGAGGCGCCCCACATCCCCACGTTGCCGTCGCACCACGGCTGCCCGGCGATCCAGGCCAGCGTGTCGACGGTGTCGTCGCGGTCGAAGCGGTGCGGTTCGAACAGGCCGGGCGAGGCCCCGGTGCCCCGCACGTCCTGCACGACGACCAGGTACCCGTGGTCGACCAGGACCCGGATGTCGGGCAGCTTCGGATTGCCCAGGTGGGCGGTGGAGGTGCGGCCGTACGGGGTGCGGGCGAGCAGCACCGGCCACGGGCCGCTCCCGTCGGGCCGCCACAGATCGGTGGCCAGGGGGACGCCGTCGCGCATGGGCACGGCGACGTTCGCGTCGATGTGCAGGCCGGTCGAGCTCATCGGTTCAGCATCCAGTGGCTGAAGGCCACGTAGGTGGCGGCGAACTCCTCCGGCGTGGCCGACTCCTCGACCTTCTTGGACAGCTCGTTGACCAGGCGGTAGTGCGGGATGCGGTCCCGCTCGTAGCCGGCCAGCGCGGCGGGCACACTGTCGGCCGCGACCAGCAACCGGGCCAGCAGCATCGAGTCCTCGACGCCGAGCGACGCGCCCGCGGTGATGTGCGGGGACAGCGCGTGGGCGGCGTCCCCGACCAGGGCCACCCGGTCCGACACCCAGGTGGAGAGCGGCGGAACCAACATGATCTGGTTGTAGAGCACCTTGTCGTCCGGGGTGGACTCGATCAGGGCCGGCAGCGCCGGGTTCCAGCCGGTGGTGTCCAGGTGCACCGCCCGTTCGGCCGCCTGCTCCTTCGCGGTGCCCCGCAGCGGGTCGGCGGCGAGCTGGTTGACCAGCCAGTAGACCGTGCCGTCGACGGTGGGCACGTACCCGCCCCGGGTGCGCCGGTCACCGACCACGATGACGCCCTGATCGACGGCGACGCCCTCGGGCGGGGTGACCACCGAGCGCCAGGCGTGATGACCGGCGTGCTCGACGGCGTCGCTGCCGGGAACCAGCTGGGACCGGACGACCGAGTACGCGCCGTCGGCGCCGATCAGAACGTCGGCCTCGGCGGTGCTGCCGTCGCCGAACCGGGCGGTCACGCCGTCACCGGTCTCGTCGTAGCCGGTGATCCGTGAGTTCAGCCGGATGTTGTCCGGGCCCACCGTCTCGGCCAGCAGATCGTTCAGCCGGACCCGGTGCACCAGCAGGTAGCGGTGGTCGTCCACGGAGAACCCGGGCGGATCGATCAGCTCGCCGCCCGGGCCGCGGAAGTACATCTCGGCCGGGCGCCCGATCGCGCGGAGTCGCTCGCCCAGCCCCAGCTCGTCGAAGACCGCGACCGCGTTCGCCCACAGCCCGAGCCCCGCGCCCGCGGCCCGGATCTCCGGCGCCTGCTCGTGGACCACCGTCTCGATGCCCGCTTTCCGCAGGGCGATCGCGGTGGTGAGCCCGACGATCCCGGCCCCGGCCACTATCGCACGCACGTGTCATTCCTCCTGAATGGGTTCCGCATGAATTGCCGACTTGGTCAACTGAGCTTGGAATGCGCGGTCGGCACCAGCCGGACGGTCACCGCTTCGCCGGCCACGAGGTCAGCCAGCCGCGGAACGACATCGGCCTCGAAGGCTGGATCCCGGTGCACCCGGTCGACAATTTCGGCTCGTTCTTCCTCGCTGCCGAACCTGCGGATCCAGACGAAGGCGTCGGCGTCGAAGGCGTCGGTAAAGGCGCCCACGACAGTCATCCCGGCCGCCTCGTGCAGGGGAATGACCTGCTCGTCCATCCATTGCGCCAACGCGTCGCCGCGCCCCGGCATCGCTTTCTCGCGGCGAATCTCGTAGAACATGGGCCCAGGCTAGAGCGTAATCGGCGGGACAATCCAATGCTCATTGGTAAATCGTCGATTTACCGCGACGCAATGCAAAACAACATTTGTGCCGGGCGCAATCGAGTGCTTAATGTTGCCGCTATGAAAATCACTGTTCTCGCCGCGTCCGGGCGAACCGGGCTGGAACTGGTACGGCAGGCGCTGCGACGCGGGCACACCGTCACCGCCATCGCGCGCGATCCGCAGCGCATCGCCGTCCCGGACTCGGCGCGCCTGCACAAGGTCGCCGGCGACGTCGACGAACCCGGCAGCATCGCCGCCGCCATCGACGCCGGGGCGGTGGTGCTGTCCGCGCTCGGCACCGAACGGGCCGGCGTGCTCACCGCCGGCGCCCGGGCTGTGCTCGCCGCCGGGCCGGGCCGCGTCATCTGGCTCGGCGCGTACGGCACGGGCCGATCCGCGAAGGCCGCGGGCCCGGCCGCCGAGAAGTTCGGTGCCCTGCTCGGCGACCGGCTCGCCGACAAGGTGATGGCCGACGGCGCGGTGCTCGCCGCCGGTGGCACGGTGGTGCACGCCGGGCTGCTCGGTGACGACCCGGAGAGTCCCTCCCGGCGTACCGTCGGCCTGACCGACGCGCCCCCGCTCGACCTGGCCGAGAAGATCTCGCGGGCCACCGTCGCCGCCGTGATGCTCGACGAGGCCGAGACGCCCCGCTTCGAGGGAACTGTCGCCGTGGCGCTCTCGGCCTAACCGGCGGCCAGCTCCGCGATCGCGGCCCGCATCTGCTCGCGCAGCCAGGCGTGGGCCACGTCGGAGTCGTAACGCCGGTGCCAGGTGCAGTTGATCGCGGCCTCGGGGAACGGGGCCGGCAACGGCCGGCTGACCATGCCGAACGCGGCGACCAGGGGCCGGCTGACCAACTCGGTGGTGGTCACCAGCAGGTCGCTGCGGCTGGCCACGTGCAGGGCGATGGCGCCGGTGGCCACCGCCGCCGCCACGTGCCGCCGCAGGCCCTCCGCGGCCAGCACGTCGTCGATCGGTGCGGTCAGGCGGCCCCGCCGGGACACCACGACATGCGGGTACGCCGCGTACGACCGCAGGTCGAGATGCTCGGCGCACGGATGCCCGGCGCGCATCGCCACCACCAGCGAGTCGGAGCCGAGCGCTTCCGAGCGGAACTCCGGCGAGTCCTGCCGGTCCTGGCCGAGCTCCACGTCGACGCGGTTGCGCCGCAGGTCGTCGGTGTCGATCGAGTTCTCGGTCAGGATCCGCAGCCGTACGCCCGGTGCCTGCTCGCGCACCCGGCGCAGCAGCGCCGGCGTCAGCGCGGTGGCCAGCCCGTCGTGGCACTGCACGGTGAACGTGCGCTCCAGTTCGTCCAGCTGGAGCGTGCGGCTGGGCACGAGCACGTCCTCGGCCTGCCGCAACAGCAGGCGGACGTCCTCGCGGATCGCCGTGGCGTACGGAGTCGGCACCATCGCGCGTCCCGACCGCACCAGGATCTCGTCGCCGGTCAGTTTGCGGAGCCGGCCCAGGCTGCGGCTGATCGCCGGCGACGACAGGTGCAGTCGTTCCGCCGCGCCCATCACGCTGTTCTCGTCGAGCAGCGCGTCGAGCACCATCAGCAGATTCAGATCCAGTTTCACGCTGGTAAATCATACTGGCCAGCCAGTTGCGCCGGCCGGAAGACGTCGCCGCCGGACGGGCCCGGCGGCAACACGAGGCTGACTTGTCCCGAACCTCCGGCGAGTCGGCCCGCCCGCGGCCGACGATGGTGTTGATCTCGTCCGATACGGTCAGCCGCCGGAGGAACTGTGATGCTGGGAACTAGGTGGTGACCGGGACGGCGCGGTGGTTGCGGGCGGCCCTGTTGCTGGTCGGTGCCGGCCTCGTCGTCTGGGCCGGGTACGGCGCGGCCGGCGCGGGCGCCTCACTCACCGGAGCGGTGGACCTCGTGGCCGGGCTGCCCTGGCCGCAGGTGGCCGGGCTCACCGTGTTGTGGCTGGCCGGGCTGTGGGTGCACACGGTGGTGCTCGCCGCCTCGATGCCGGGGCTGACCCACGGCCGGGCCCTGGTGCTGAACCTGTCCGGCAGCGCGGTCTCCAACGTGCTGCCGCTCGGCGGGGTCGCCGGAACCGCGCTCAACCTGACCATGACCAGGGCCTGGGGTCACAGCAACCTGGACTTCGCCCGGTTCGTGGTGGTCTCCAAGGCCATCGACGTGATCGCCAAGCTGGTGCTGCCCATCGTCGCGGTCGCCTGGCTGCTCGCCGCCGGCGTGGTGACCCCGGCGGCGGCCGCGGCCTGGTGGCTGCCCACGGCGGCCGGGCTGGCGGCGGGCCTGCTGCTGGCGGGCGCGCTGTGCGGCCGGAGCGGTCCGCTGCTGAGGCTGGTCGGGGCGGTGTCCCGGGCCATCGGCCGGCTGCCGCACCAGCGCGCCCGCGGGTGGGGCGAGAGCTGGCCGTCGGCGGTGGACAAACTGCTGGCCGGTACGGACGAGCTGGTCCGCCGCCGACGGACCGCGCTGATCCTGGGCATGGCCGGCTACTGGCTGGCCCAGGGCGCTCTGCTCTGGTGCTGCCTGCTGGCCGTCGGGATCCGGCCGCACGCGGCAGTGGTGTTCGGCGCGCTGGCCGCCGAGCGGGTGGCCACGCTGCTGCTGATCACCCCGGGCGGCGCCGGGCCGGCCGAGGCCGGAATGGTCACCACCTTGATCGCGCTGGGCGTCGACCCGACCGGATCGCTGGCCGGGGTGCTGCTGTTCCGCGCCTTCGTGTTCGCCGCCGAGATCCCGGTCGGTGCCGCCGCGACCCTCGGCTGGTGGGCCAACCGGCGGCTCCGAGCCCGCACCGACCGCCGACGACACCTGGACGGGACCCCACCGGCATGCGCGTAGCCCACGTCACCGACGTCTATCTGCCTCGGCTCGGCGGCGTCGAACTGCAGGTCCACGACCTGCACACACGCCAGCGGGCCCGCGGCGACGAAGCGATAGTCGTCACCACCACCCCGGCCGGCCCGGCCGACATCGCCGGCGACGTCTCGGCCCGGCGGCTCAGCACCATCGACGACGGGTTCGGCCGGGGCCCGTACCGGATGGTGCGTGGCCAGACGCTGGCCGACGTGCTCCGCGCCCACGGTGTGCAGCAGGTGCACGCGCACATCTCGGCGTTCTCGCCGCTGGCCTGGACGGCCGCGCGGACGGCGGCCGCGACCGGGCTGCCCACGGTCGTCACCGTGCACTCGATGTGGACGGACGTGCTGCCTGTGGTCCGCCGGTACGCCCGCTGGCAGCGCGCCCGGCAATGGCCGGTGGCCTGGGCCGCGGTCAGCCGCGCGGCGGCCGCGGCGGTCCGTGAGGCGCTCGACGGCACCGACGTCGCCGTGGTGCCCAACGGCATCGAGCCCGCCGCCTGGCGCATGCCCCGCGGCCACGTCGAGCCCCCGGTGCCGACGCTGATCAGCGTCATGCGCATGGTGCGCCGCAAGCGACCCAAGGCCCTGCTGGACATCCTGCTGGCCCTGCGTGACACCCATCCGGGCCGATTCCGGGCCGTCCTGGTCGGCGACGGCCCGCTGCTGCCTCGTCTGCGGCAGCGCGTCGAGTCGGCCGGAGCGGACAGCGAGATCCGGTTGACCGGAGCGCTCGACCGTCCGGCCATCCGCCGCCTGCTCGCCACCTCGTCGCTGTACGTGGCGCCGGCGCTGCGGGAGTCGTTCGGGATCGCCGCGCTCGAGGCCCGCAGCGCCGGCCTGCCCGTGCTGGCCCGCACCGAGACCGGGATCGCCGACTTCATCCGCCCCGGCGTCGAGGGCTGGCTGGCCGACTCCGACCGGGCCCTGGCCTCGACCATCGCCGGGCTGCTGGACGACCCGGGCCGCCTGGCCGCCGCCGCCCGGCACAACCGCGGCACCGCGCCCACCGTCGACTGGCAGGTGGTGCTCGACACCACCGACGCCCTCTACGAGCGGGCCGTACGGGCGTCGTCGTACGAGATGGGGCCGGTGCGATGACCGGGCGGTGCACGATCGTGGCCGTGCACGCCCACCCGGACGACGAAAGCCTGCTCACCGGCGGCACGCTGGCCCGGGCCGCGGCCGAGGGCCACCGGGTCGTGCTGGTGACCGCCACCCTGGGCGAGGCCGGCGGCGCCGGTGCGTCACGGCGGGCCGAACTGCACGCGGCCGCGGCCGCCCTCGGCTGCGCCCGGGTCGAGGAGCTGGGCTACCACGACTCCGGGTTGCACGGCGACGCGGAGCCGGCCGGCGCAGCGGCTCCGCGATTCGCCGACGTGCCGGTCGACGAGGCCGCCACCCGGCTCGCCGGCATCCTCCGTGCGGAGAACGCGGACCTGGTCATCGGCTACGACTCGGGCGGCGGGTACGGCCACCCCGACCACGTGCAGGTGCATCGGGTCGCCCGGCGCGCCGCCGCCATGGCCGGCACCCGCCTGCTCGAGGCCACCATCGACCGGCACCGCCTGCGCCTCGCGCTGCGGCTCCTCCGCCTCGGCGGCCGTCTGCTGCCCCGGCTGCCCCTGGCCGGCGCCGCCACCACGTTCACGCCCCGCGAGCAGATCACCCACGTCATCGACGTACGCGCGTACACCCGGAAGAAACGCACCGCCCTGCGCGCCCACGTCAGCCAGACCCGCGGCGCCGGGATCCGCACGGTGGCCCTGCTCGGCCGGCTCCCGATCCCGCTGTTCAACCTGGTCGCGGGCAAGGAATGGTACGTCGACCCGGCCCGCCCGGCCGGCCGCCCACCGGAGCGCGACCTCCTTCGGCGATGACGTGTCGAACGCCGGGATGGACCAGGGCGCGATTTCGGTGGGTGCCGACTTCGCGGCAGTGCCGGCGGCTGTCGCGGCGCCGGCCGCGCTCGCCGGGCGGCTGAGCGTCCTTCCCCCGCCCCGATCCGGGGCGCGTCACCCAGGGCCACGCCGCAGCCCTGGGTGATCCGTTCCGATGCGCACCCCTAGGCCGGGCCGAGGCCGCGGCGGCGCAGGGCGATCCGGGCGGGCAGCACGCTGGAGGCCAGGGCCAGCACGAGGCAGAGCCCGATGGTCAGCGCCATGATGGACCACGGCAGGTTCAGGCTGACGTCGGTGCCCAGCCGGGCCGACAACCCGGACCGGATGCTCAGCAAGGCGACCAGCGCGACGCCCAGCCCGAGCCCCGTGCCGATGCCCACGGACAGGGCCGACTCCGCGGCGACGATGCGCAGCACCTGCCGCGTCGTGGCCCCGGACAGCCGCAGAACGGCGAAGTCGGGCGCCCGGTCCGCGGTGGCCATCAGCAGCGTGTTGGCGATCGCGAGGCCGGTGTAGCCGAGCGACATCCCGATCAGGATCAGCAGGAAGATCCGTACCAGGTGGTCGTCGTGGTCGTCGGTACGTTCGGAGTACTCCCGGGCGCTCATCGACTCGGCCCCCAGCGCGGCCGGGATCTCGCTCCGTCCGGCGCCGGGAACGTAGACGACCTCGGTGAGCGCGTCGGGGGCGTGCCGACGGACGGTCCGCCGGGGGAGCAGCACGCTCGCCGTGGACGAGTCGTCGGTGATCACGGCGGCCACCAGCACGCCGGCGCTGGAACCGTCCTCGAAGGTCACCGGAACCGTGCGCCCGGCGGTCCAGCCCAGCCAGGCCGACGTCGCGGCCCGGACGATCATCGCGTTGTCGCCGAGGTCGTCCAGCGACCCGCCGGTGGCGGTCATCCTCGTGCGGGCCTTCGCGAACGCCGTGTCGCTCAGGCCGACCGCTCCGATGTGCCGGCCGTCGCCCGCGTACAGCTCGGTCGGCAGCAGCGACGCCCCGCCCGGTACGGCCCGCACCGCGGCGTCCGAGAGCCCCGGGGTACCCCGGGGCGTGACCACCGAGGTGGCCTGGTGCGACACGGTCTCCTCGAGCGCGTACCCGGTCGCCCGGATCTGGAACAGGCCGGCGATCAGGACCGCGAATCCGACGGTGACCAGGACCGGTGCCGCGGTGGACGCGGTACGCCGTACGGCGGTCAGGGAGCTCTCCCGGGCCACCATGCCGGTCGCGCCGCGCAGCCGGCCCAGCGGCCACCAGACGACCCGGACCACCAGCGGGATCACCGCCGGAGCGAACAGCGTCAGCCCCACGATCAGCGCCATCGCCGCGTACAGCACGTTGTTGATCATCTCGTCGGGGTCGCCGGTCGCGGCGACGGCCAGCAGGAGCAGGCCGAGCGCGGTGCAGCCGATCGCGCCGACCCACCGGGCCCGGGTCATCGGCCGGTTCTCGACCGCCGCCTCGCGCAGCGCCTCCAGCGGGGCGATCCGGGCCGCCCGGCGCGACGCCGACCAGACACCGGCCAGGGCGACGACCAGGCCCAGCCCGAACGATCCGATCAACGGCAGGGCCTGCGGCCGCACCGTGAAGCCGGCCGGCTCCAGGCCGCCGGCGACCAGCAGGCGGCCCAGCACCGGAGCGAGCACGGTGCCCAGGACGACGCCGGCCGTCGCCGCCGCCACGCCGACCGCCAGGGCCTCGCCGTACATCGTCCGGCGGATCTGCCGCGGGGTCGCGCCGATCGTCCGGAGCAGGCCGAACTCCCGGCGCCGCTGAACGACGCCGAACGCGAAGGTCGAGGCGACCACGAAGACGGACACGAACACCGTCAGCCCGGCCATGGCGATCAGGATCTGCATGCCGATCCACCGCGTCTGCGCGGCGAACCTGGCCTCCACCTGGGTGAGCGTGTCCCCGGTGAGAACCTCGCCCGCGCCGCCGACGACCCCGGCGGCCGCGCTCGCCACCTCGGCGGCGCGGGCGCCGGGCACGGTGATCAGACCGATGACGCGTACGCCCGGCGCCAGCCGCTCGGCCGCCGCCTCGGACAGGTAGAACGCGGTCGACCCGACCGTGCCCGAGACGGTGTAGGTCGCGGGCCCGCCGGCGGTCAGCAGGCTGACCCGGGAACCGGGCCGCAGCCCCAGGGACGCGGGCACGACGGCCTCGGTGCCGGCCTCCGGCGCCCGGCCCGCGGTCAGCCGGTCCGGGCCCAGCGCGGCCGCCGACCACGGGTGCCCGCGCCGGTCGGGCGCCGGAGAACCGACCGGCCGGCCCCCGGCGACGGCCTGGACGTAGAAGGAGCGGTCCGGAACGGCGGCGGCCACACCCGGAACCGCGCTCAGACCGGCGACCAGTTCCCGGGTGCGCGAGGCCGGCCACGGCTGGTTGTCGGTGAACGTGCCGTCGGACTGGTCGACGGCGGGACTCCGCACCACGACCGCGGCGCCGGCGTAGCGCTCCGGGACCCGCGGCCGGGCCGAGGTGAGCACCAGCGCGGTCATGCCGAGGATGGTCACGCCCAGGAACAGGGCGGTGAACGTGCCGGCGAACGACGACCAGCGCCGGCGTACGGTCGCCAGGCTCAGCACGCCACTACCTCCAGGGCGGCCATGCGGGCGGCGATCGTCTCGGCGCCGGTACGTCCGTGCAACTCGTCGGCGATGCGCCCGTCGGCGAGCAGCAGCACCCGGTCGGCGTACGCCGCCGCGGCCGGGTCGTGGGTGACCATGACGACGGTCTGACCGTGCCGGTCGACGACGTCCCTCAGCCGGGTCAGCACGTCCCGCGAGGTCTTCGTGTCCAGCGCGCCGGTCGGCTCGTCGGCGAACAGCACCGCGGGCCGGGTGATCAGGGCCCGGGCGATAGCGACGCGCTGCTGTTCGCCGCCGGACAACTCGCTCGGCCGGTGCCGCCCGCGGTGCCCGAGCCCGACCTCGGTGAGCGCCGCCAGCAGGTCCGCGCGACCGGGCTCGCGGCCCGCCAGCCGCAGCGGCAGGGCGACGTTCTGTTCGGCGGTGAGGGCCGAGACCAGGTTGAAAGCTTGGAAGACGAAGCCGACCCGGTCGCGGCGCAGCAGGGTCAGAGCCGTCTCGCCGAGGCCGCCGAGGTCGATGCCGTCGATGTCGACCTTGCCCTCGCTGACCCGGTCGAGTCCGGCCGCGCAGTGCAGCAACGTCGACTTGCCCGACCCCGAGGGGCCCATGACCGCGGTGAACGTGCCGCCGGTGAACGTGGTCGTGACCTGGTCGAGTGCGGTGACGGTGCGCGGGCCGGAGCCGTACCGCTTCGTCGCGGACCACAACCGCACGACGTCGGTGGAGTTCGTCATGGCCCCAGCGAACCGGTCGAGGCCCGCCCGGCGCAGGGGCGCTGGGGCGAGACTCGATTTACACCTGGCACCCCTGCGGCCGGCCGGTACGTGCCGTTACGGTCGGTCCGTGGTCGCGCGCAACGCTCTGGACGCCCTGGCTCAACGCCCGCTCGGCTTCCTCACGTCGGCCTGGCCGTGGCGGTCGGCCGGCTTCCTGCTGGCCAGCGCGGCGATCGGCGCCGGTGCGGCCCTGCTCGCCTGGATCCTCTCGTGGGTGTGGGACCGCTCGGGCCCGCTGGCGGTCGTGGTGGTGCTGCCGCCACTGGTCGTCCTGGCCTGGGTGGTCGCGTTGTACGAACGCCGGCGGCTGCCGCTGGTGATCGGGACGCCGGCGGGGCGACCGCTCCGGCGTTCCCCGGGCCGGGCCCGCGACGTCGGGTACGGCCTCGTCGCGCTGCTGCTGCTGTGGTGGATCGACCTGGGCGTGCTCGGCGTCGCCGCCGGTCTGCCGCTCTTCCTGATGGCGGCGCCCCTGCAACCCACCGCCAGCACCGCCGTCGCCTGGACCGTACCCGTCGTCGGCGTCGTGCTGTTGCCCATCGCGGCCTATCCCATCGCCACCTGGGCCGGCGTGCGTGCCGCGATGGCCCGCGCCGTGCTCGTACCCGGCGACAGCGAGCTGCGCCAGGTCATCGAATCCCGCGCCCGGCTGGTGGACGCCTTCGACGTGGAACGCCGGCGCATCGAGCGTGACCTGCACGACGGCGCTCAGCAGCGGCTGGTGACGCTGTCGATGCGGCTCGGCGTGACCGCGCTGGACCTGCCCCCGGAGTCGCCGGCCGCCCGGGAGGTCAGCGCGGCCCGCGACCAGGTTCAGCTTGCGCTGAGCGAGATCCGTGAGCTCATCCACGACATCCACCCTCGGGTGCTCGCCGACGTGGGCCTGGCGGCGGCCGTCCGCGACGTGGCCGGCCGCTCGGTGGTGCCCGTCGAGGTCGACATCGATCTGCCGGTGCGACCCTCGGCCCCGGTCGAGACCACGGCGTACTTCGTGATCTGCGAAGCCCTGACCAACGTGGGCAGGCACAGCGGGGCCACCTCGGCCCGGGTGCACGGCCGGTTCGGCGCGGGCCGGCTGACGATCGAGATACGCGACGACGGCACCGGCGGCGCGACCCCGGACGCCGGCACGGGTCTGGTCGGCATCGCGGACCGTCTCGCCGTCCTGGATGGACGGATGATCCTGCACTCACCCGCCGGCGGACCGACAGTGCTGCGACTGGAGATTCCGTGCGACAGCTGAGACTGGTCATCGCCGAGGACTCGGTTCTGCTCCGGGAGGGCCTGGCCGGTCTGCTGGAGCGCTTCGGGCACCAGGTTCTGGCCGCCGTGGGCGACGCGACCGCGCTGGTCGCCGCCGTCGCCGAGCACCGTCCGGACGCGATCGTGGTCGACGTGCGGATGCCGCCGGACAACACCGACGACGGCCTGCGGGCCGCCTACGCGCTGCGCTCGGCGTACCCCGGCCTGGCTGTTCTGGTCCTGAGTCAATACGTCTCCCAGGGGTACGCGTCCGAGCTGATCGGATCGGGTGCCTCCGGTGCCGGCCTGGGCTACCTGCTCAAGGACCGGATCGGCCTGGTCGAGGAGTTCATCGCCGCGCTCGACGACGTCGCCGGCGGGGGGACCGTGGTCGATCCCGAGGTCGTCCGGCAGCTACTCACCCGCCGGCGGGCGCCGGTGCAGCGGCTGAGCCCCAAGGAGCGGGAGGTGCTGCGGCTCATCGCCGAGGGCCGCTCGAACGCCGCGATCGCCCGGCGCCTGATCGTCACCGAGGCCACCGTGGCCAAGCGGATCGCCGCCATCTTCACCAAGCTGGACCTGGCCCAGGCGCCCGACGACCACCGCCGCGTATTGGCCGTGCTGGCCTACCTCAACTCCTGAGCTGAAGGTCCTGGCCGAGAACCTCGGGCGGGGTGTACGCCGACGAGCATCGCCTCAGCGTCATCGGCCTGCGCCTGGGCGGTGTCCTCGACCGGCCGATGGCCCGCAGCTGGCTGCTGCACCTGTCCTGACCTTCGGAGCGGGCCGCGGGACGGCGACGGTCCAGGGCCCGGAACGCGGTGGCGCAGACCTGGCCGGCGTGCCGGGCGGGTGAGCATCGGTTCCGTTGGCGGTTCGGCCTCCGTGGATCAGCGTGCCCGCCGATAGGGAAGAGGAGAGCCGTTCAGGGGGTATCGGTGTCCGGTTTCGTTCGGCGGGCGTGGCAGAGAACCCGTACCAGCCCGATGTTGGTGCAGGTGCGACTGCTGTTTCTGTTGTTCTGCCTGATCTGGTCGGTGATCGGCGTCTTCGGCATCAATCGGGGCGACCACCTCGCCTGGGCCGTCGCCGCCGGCGCACTCCTGGTCGTCGAGGCTTCGCTGGTCCAGGGGTACCGGCGTGGCGGTTTCCCCGGGTGGACCTGGCTGGTCGAGGCGCCCTGCGTCGGCGTGGTGGCGCACGCCTCGGGCTACGGCATCACGATCGGCCTGCTCTTCGTCTGGATCAACTTCCGGGCCCTGTACGGCAACCTGCGCAGCGTGCTGCCGGGGGCGGTCGCGGTCGTCGCCGTGATCTGCGCCGGCACCGGGTTCGGGAAGATGGAGCCGGCCAACGCCGTCTCGCTGGCCGTCACCGCGCTGATCGGTCTGGTCATCAACCACACGCTGGCGCACGGTCTGCGCGCCCGCGACCGGGCCGCGGCCCGGGAGAGTGTGGTCGCCTCGGCCGGAGCGGCGTTCGCCGCGGTGTCCACCCGGCAGGAAGCCGCGCGGTCGGCGTCGGGCGCGGCGGTCCGCCTGGACCGGGCGGTCCGTGGGGCGCTCGTGGCCACCATCGCCTCCGGGGCCGTACGCGTGATAGGTCATGCCGGGTCGGCCGGCCCGGAAGCACTCGGCCGCTCGATGGACATCGACGACTTCGGGCCCGGAATCGGGGCCGCGCTGGCCCCCGGCGGGTCGGCGACGATCGTCGGCCCGCCGGCCGTGCGTTTCACCACCCTGGTGGGTATGCCGGCCTGCGATCGGCTGCTGCTGGCGCCGCTGGTCGTACGCGGGGAGGTCTTCGGGCTGCTCCTGGCGGCCCTGGACCGCCGCCCGGACGATGACCTGTCGGCGGCCATGCTGACCCTGGCCGACGAGACCGCGCTGACGCTCGACCAGCTGCTGAGCCGGTCCCGGTTGAGCATCGTGGTCGAGAACTCGTCGGACGCGCTGATCCTGGCCGGCGAGCCCGGCGTGATCCGTTTCGCCAACCCGGCGGCTGAGCGGCTGCTGGGTGGCGCGGCGGGCGGGCTCGTCGGCGCGGAGCTGCGCGGCTTCATCCACCCCGACGACGTGGACGCGGTGCTGGCGCCCGGCCCGAGCGGTGTGCACACCTGCCGGCTGCGCGGCTCGGAGGACGGGCCGTGGACCGAGTACGAGGTCGTCGTCGAGTACGTGACCGAGAACGACGGCTCCCGCAGCCTGATCCTCAACGCGCGGGACATCTCCGAGCGCCGGCGGCTGGAGGTGGAGTTGCGCCACGCGCAGAAGCTGGAATCGGTGGGGCGTCTCGCGGCCGGTGTCGCGCACGAGATCAACACGCCGATCCAGTTCATCGGGGACAACGTCCGGTTCCTCGACGACGCCTTCGCCGAGCTGCTCGCCGTGCTCGATTCCCCGTCGGCCGAGATCGACATCGATTTCCTGCGGGCCGAGGTGCCGGCGGCGGTGCGGCAGACGCTGGAGGGTGTCGACCGGGTCGCGGCGATCGTCCGGGCGATGAAGGCGTTCGGGCACCCGGGCGCCGAGGTCAAGGCGCCCGCGGACATCAACGAGATCGTCGGCAACACGCTGGTGGTGGCCGCCGGTGAGGTCAGGTACGTGGCCGACGTGGAGACCGAGCTGGGCGAGCTGCCGTTGGTCAGCTGCCATGCCGGTGACATCGCCCAGACGGTCCTGAACCTGGTGGTGAACGCGGCGCACGCCATCGAGGCGGCCGGCCGGGGCCGGGGCACGATCCGGGTGGTGACCTGCCGCGAGGGTGACGAGGTGGTCATCGAGGTGGCCGACACCGGCACCGGCGTGCCGGCCGAGGTGTCGGACAAGATCTTCGACCCGTTCTTCACCACCAAGGAGGTCGGCCGGGGCACCGGGCAGGGGTTGTCGCTGGCCCGCAGCCTGGTGGTGGACCGGCATCAAGGGTCCTTGACCTTTCGTACCGAGGCGGGTGCCGGCTCGGTGTTCAGCGTGCGGTTGCCGATCGGCGAGGCGGTTCCGGCCGCGCGCCCGTCGGCCGAGCTGGAGGTAGTGACATGAGCGAGAAGCCGCACGTGGTGTTCGTCGACGACGAGCCACGCATTCTGGACGGGCTGCGCCGGATGTTGCGCCGGGAGAGCGCGCGCTGGGACATGTCGTTCGCGGCCGGGGCGGCCGAGGCCCTGGCCGTGATGGAGACCCGGCGCTGCAACGTGGTGGTCTCCGACTTCCGCATGCCGGGCATGGACGGCGGGGAATTGCTGAGCCGGGTGCAGTCGCTGTACCCGGCCACCGCGCGGGTGATCCTGTCCGGTCAGACCAGCGAGAAGGACGTGTTGCGGGTCATCGCGCTGGCGCACCAGTTCCTGACCAAGCCGGCCGCCCGCGACGATCTGGTGCAGACCGTCGAGCGGCTGATCACCGCGCAGAGCGCGTCCGGGGACGACTCGGCGCGCCGGGACGTCTCCATGGTCAGCTCGCTGCCCAGCGCTCCGGGTCTGGTGGCCGAGCTGATCGCGGCGCTCAACGCGGAGGACGCCTCGGCCGAGTCGATCGGCGCCGTCATCGAACAGGACCCGGCGGCCGCCGCCAAGGTGTTGCACCTGGTCAACTCGTCGGCCTCGATGGTCGGCGGGAAGGTGTCGGACGTCGTGCAGGCTGTCGCCCTGCTGGGCACCCAGACCGTACGGGGGCTGGTCCTGATGCACGACGTCGTGCGCAGCTTCGATCCCGACGGGGTGCTGCCGCACGACTGGATCCAGCGGCTCACGGAGCACTCGGTGCACACGTCCCAGCTGGCGCGCCAGCTCGCCGGCGGCGCCGCATGGCGGGACGAGGCGTTCACGGCGGGTCTGCTGCACGAGGTCGGTCAGCTGGTGCTGGCCAGTTCCCGCCGGGAGGATTACGCACGGGTGCTGGAGTTCAACAGCGAGGCCGAGGGTACGCGGCGGAGCACGCCGTTCCTGCTCGACGACGCGGAACGAGCCGCCCTGGGCACCTGCCACAGCGATGCCGGCGCCAACCTTCTCGCCCTGTGGGGGCTGCCCGTCGCGGTGGTGGACGCGGTGGCCGGTCACGCGAACGCCGCCCGCGGGCCGGTCGGCGACGCGGTGTCGGCCGTCGTGCTCGCCCATCGGGTGGTCGAGGCCCAGTTCGGCAGCGTGTGCGGAGCCGCCGGCGACAATGCCGGCCCGGACTCGCCCGCCGGCCCGGACTCGCCCGCCGGCCCGGACTCGCTCGCCGGCCCGGACCGGGAGGTGATCGAACGCTGGCGGGCTACCCTCCGGCAGTGACGTGGGCGCCTGCCGGGTACACCATCAGCGGCTCGGCGACCCCCTCATCGAGCTCGGCGAAGTTGCGCAGCCGGCTCAGCAGGCTCACCGTCACCTCCTGGCCGGCGCTGACCAGACGGGTGCCGGTGCGGTTGCACACCGGGGCGGCCAGCACCATGCCGGTGCCCAACTCGGCCAGCCCGACCGACAGCACCTCGGTGGCGGAGTCGTCCCGGACCGCGGCGTCCAGCGCGTCGAGCAGCGCCGGGTCGTAGTGTCCGGCCCGGGACCGCAATGTCAGCAGGGCGACGTTGGCCGGCGAGCCCGAGCAGACCAGGGCGTCGTACTCGTGGACGACATGCAGCAGCCGGGCGCCGAGGGGCAGATCCTCCCTGGCCGGACCGTCACCGGGAGGTCCGGAGCCGTCCCAGTTGGTCCGGGAATACCGCACGGCGGCGGTGACCCCGTCGAGCCTCGGGATGGCGGCGATCAGTCGTTCGGCGACCGCGGGCACCTCGTCGACCATGCGTTGCTCGCCGGTCGCGAGCGGTTCGCCGGCGCCGAGCTTGGCCACCACCGCGGGCGGCAGGGAGACGGCGCCCAGCTGCGACATCATCACGGCCAGTTCGACCGCCCAGCGGTCCGGCACGTCGATGGTGTCGAGCACCGCGGCGGCGGTCCGGCGCATCCGCGTGGCGGTCGCGAACGCCGCCGGGTTCGCCAGCGCCAGCACGTCGATCAGCGCGTTGACGCTGCCGTGCAAGGTCTGCTCCAGCAGTTGCCGCTCGCTGAGGAGCAGGCGGTGCTGCTGCACGCAGTCGCGCAGGGCGCCGGTCATGGTCTCCTGATCGACCGGCTTGAGCAGCATGCGGAAGATGCCACCCTGGTTGACCGTGGTCGCCGCGTCCGAGAGGTTGGTGTGCCCGGTCAGCAGCATCCGGGTGGCGTCGGGTGCCGCCTTGCGGACGGCGGCCAGGAACTCGGCGCCGTTGATGCCGGGCATGAGGAAGTCCGAGACGATGACCTCGAAGGGGTCTTCCTTGCCGAGGCAGAACAGCCCATTGGCCGCCCCGACCGCGGTGACCACCTCGAAGTCGCGGCGCAGCTGTCGGCGCAGCCCGTTGAGCAGGTTCGGCTCGTCGTCGACGAACAGCACACGCGGTAGGACCATCCCTGGTCACCTTCCTGGCAAATATGACGCAACCCCGCCAAACTATCGCCACGAGGCCGGGTTCAGCGGCCCTTCACCCGGCTTCGTCGTCGGCCCGTAGCGGCAGACAGACGCTGAACGTGGTCCCGGCACCCGGAGCCGAGTCGACCTTGATCGCGCCGCCGTGCTTCTGCACGATGCTCGAGTAGGCCATGCTCAGGCCCTGGCCCGTACCCTTGCCCACCTCCTTGGTGGTGAAGAACGGGTCGAAGATCCGCTGCTGGGTGGCCTCGTCCATGCCGGTTCCGTCGTCGCTGACGGCGATCTCGACCGTGTCCGGCCCCCGGGTCGTCCGGATCCGGATGTGCCCCAGGCCGCCCTCGTCGCGCGGCCCGGCCGCCTCGATGGCGTGGGCGGCGTTGACGATGAGGTTGAGCACAACCTGCTTGAGTTCGCCCTCGTAGCAGGGCACCAGGCCGACGTCGCCGCCCAGGTCCAGGCTCAGCTCGGCGTGGTACTTCCACTCGTTGCGGGCGACGTGGGCAGTGCTCTCGACGGCACGGTTGATGTCGACGTCGCTGCGGCCCTGCCCGGGATGCGAGAAGTCCTTCATCGCCCGGACGATTTGGGCCACCCGTTCCAGGCCCTCGAGCGATTCGGCCAGCCCCTTGGGCACCTCGTCGAGCAGGAAGTCGGCGTCGATCTCGCGCAGCAGCCCGGCGAGTTCGTCGTCGGTGTCGCCGAACCGCTGCTGCACGGCGGTGACCAGAGTGAGCAGGTCGGCGAAGGACTGTTCGATGAACCGGGTGTTGTCGGAGATGAACTGGATCGGCGTGTTGATCTCGTGCGCGATGCCGGCCGCGAGCTGTCCGATCGCCTCCAGGCGGTTGGCCTGGTTGAGCTGGCGTTCCAGTTCCCCGATGCGGGTGACGTCGGCGCCGATGCCGATGACCCCGGCGGCCTCGGGTTGCGGCAGCACGCTGAGCAGGAAGCTGCGGGGCGTGCCGTCCGGGCCGTTCACGCTCACGTGGTGGTCGACCACCGGGTCACCGTTGTCGCGTACCCGCTCCTCGAGCGAGCCCAGAATCGGCGTCAGATCGTCGACGACGTTGATCTCGTCCTCCGGTTTCCAGGCCAGTTCCGCGTCGGCGGCGAGCCCGCGGATGGCGAGGAACGCGGCGTTGTGACCGAGGTAGCGGCCGTTCGCGTCCTTCCAGTAGATGAACTGCGGAATGGCCGAGATGACGCCGGTGAGCACGGCCTTCTCGACCGACAGCTCGTGCGCGAGAGCCTCGGCGCGGGCCTTGGCCGCCAGCCGGGCCCGTTCCGCCTTGACGCGTGCGGTCACGTCCCGTTCCACGCCGACCAGGCGCACCACGCCGTCGTCGTCGGTGACCCGGTAGAGCTCCACGCGCAACCAGCAGCGGCGTCCGTCCTTGGTACGGCTCTCGAACTCGGGCAGGACCATCGAGCCCTTGGCGCTCAGCGCGGTGGCGTCGAACGCCGGGATGTGGTCGATGCCGAACAGGTCGGTGCGGATCCGGCCGACCGCCTCCTCGGGGGTGTACCCGGTCAGCTCGGTGAAGGCGTCGTTCACCCACTCGATCCGGCCGTCCTCGTCGGTGATCACCACGCCGTCGTCCATGTGCCGGGCGACCAGGGCGAGACGCGAGGCTTCCCGGGTGGTCTGGCGTAGTTCGTCCTGCGTACGGATGGCATGGGTCTCGTCGGTGAGGCTGAGCACCGCGCGGGCCGCGCCGTGCCGCAGCACCGGATCCACCCGCAGGCGCCACCACCTCGGGCCGTCGCGGGTCTCGACCCGATGTGCCACCGCCGGAACGACCTTCTGCCCGGCCAGCACCTGCCGGACCGCGACCCCCGCCCCGTTCAGCAGAGCGCCGAGGCCGTCGCCGTGTTGCGCGGCCAGCGAGAAGAAGCACCCGTCGCCGGCCAGGTCGCCGGCGCGCGCGACCATCGCGCTCCACACCTGGTTGGTGTCGATGATGCGGCCCGCGTCGTCGAGGATGCACAGACCCGCGTCGATCGAGTCGATCACCGCCCGCAGGACCTGCTCGGCCGCGCGGATCCGCTCGGTGCGCTCGGCCAGCCGGCGTTGCAACGTGAGGTTGCGTTGCCAGGTGGCCAGGGCCGCGCTGTCCGGTTCGGCCGACGTACGCCGCTCGGCCGCGATGACCAGCGCATCGATGGTCCGGCGCTGGCGATCGACCGTACGGCGCAAATCCTCGATCGTCTGCTCGCCGTCGTCGACAGCGCTCAGCGTGTCCACCATGCCGCCTCCCGGACCAGGTCAGCCGAACGCTACGGCGACCAGCGTCTGATTCATGTGCATGCCGTTGAACTGCTCGCCGTAGGTGCTGAAGCCGGCCGCTCCGCAGGCGGCGAGAACCTGTCCGACGCGCTCGGAGAGGCCGTGCTCCTCGGACTCGAGGCGTCGCAGGATGCAGTCGAAGACCAGCATGCCGCTCAGCGAGCCCAGGTCGTCGCGTACCTCGGCGATGCCCTCCTGGAGCCGTTCCACCATCCCGGTCGACCGGCCCAGCCGAAGCACGTCGCCCAGGTCGACGCGGGCGAACATCCGCAGGGCGCCGTCGTCGCGTACCTCGGCGATGCTGCGCACCCAGCTGGCACCGCCGGCGGCCAGCAGCAGAGGGTGCTGGGAGAAGACCACGGGCGTCATCTGGTCGCGACCCACCCCGACCGCTTCGGCGTACGCCTCGACGGCGGTCTGCCCGTTGAGCGTCCGGACGATCCGTTCGCCCGGATCGACGTCGGTGGCCACCAGCACGGTGTCGGTGGCCAGGTGGTGTTGCAGGCGGAGCAGGCGGAACGGAGCCTCGGCGGCCACCAGCGTCACCGTCGCCCGGTCGTCACCGAAGACCCCGTCGTGGTAGACGGCGGTCCGGCGGAACTGCAGCCCGTCGCCGGCCGACCCGCCGATGATCGGGACGTCACCCAGCATCGCCATGAGCGTGGCGGCCAGCTCGTCCTCGCTGCCGGTGAGCCCGTCGGCCAGCAGGATCGCGAACTTGTCGCGGTCGCCGAGCTCGGCGCGGACGGCGGCCAGCCGGGCGCCGGCGTTCTCGACGGCCGCGACCGGGTCGCTCAGTGGGTTCACGACGACCGTCCGGGTCGTGATGCCGCCACCGGTCAGCGCGACAGCGCAGATCCCGTTCCGGTCGTAGCCGTGCGCTCCGACGTTGCCGGAACTGGTGCAGCCGATGACCCGATCGCCGAAATGATGCCGCAGGCGCCGTCCGACGACGTCGAGGTCGTAACCGGGCGCGACGAAGACGGCGTACAGGTCGGCCTGATCGCCGAGACGCTCGGCGAGCTCACCGACCGCGGCCGCGCCGTCGGCCTGATGGGAGGCGGCCGACGCCATCGTCACCCGGGCCGCTTTCCGAAGCTCGCTGGTTGTCGCCACTTCGCCCTCCCACGCCTGCTCTCACCTCCGTTCGACCGGGTCGCCGGAAAGATGAGCCCAGGTTGCTACCGGATCGCATCCGGCGCGCGTGCGGGCCCGGGGAGGCCGGCGAGGGGGAGGTCGGCCCAGACGACCTTGCCGTCGTCGTGGGCGCGGGTGCCCCACTCGCGGCTGACCGCGGCCACGACCATCAGTCCCCGGCCGCGGATCCGCCGCGGGTCGGGCCCGTAGACCTGGGGTTGGTGCGGGCTGGTGTCGGCGACCTCGATCCGCAGGGCGCCGTCGCGGCGGCGTACGGTCAGCTCCCCGCCGTTGCCGGTGTGCTGCACCACGTTCTCGACCAGCTCGGTGATCACCAGCAGGGCGTCGTCGACCAGTTCCGGGCCGGCCGAGTGGCCGAGAGCGTCCCGGGCCCGGCTTCGCAGGGCCGCGCAGTCGGCGCCGTGGGAGAAGGCCAACCGCAGATCCATGGAGGCTTTGTACCCGATCCAGTCTGGCCTACGCCACCTCATCCCTTCGCGCTGACCTTGACACCTAGTCTGCCTATGCCTAGTTTCTCTGGGCATGGATGTTCGTGGTCATCTCGACCTGCTTCTGTTGTCGGTGCTGGACGACGCCGGCCCGGTGCACGGTTACGCCGTGATCGCCGCCCTGCGCGACCGGTCGGACGGCGCGTTCGATCTTCCGGAAGGGACCGTCTATCCGGCCCTGCAGCGCCTGGAGCGCGCCGGTCTGGTCGCCAGCCGATGGGACGAGACGGCGCCGCGCCGGCGTCGCGTCTATCAGCTGACCACTGACGGCCACCGGGCCCAGGTGGCAAAGAAGCGGGAGTGGCGCGGCTTCGTCACGGGTGTCCAGGCGGTCATCGGCCCGATGACGGCCGGGGGCGTCGCGTGAGCGCCCCGGGGCCCGTCGATCGCTACCTCGACGAGATGTTCGACCTGCTGGCCGGCACCGGCGCGGACGGGCGGCGGCTGCTGACCGAAGCCGAGGAGCATCTCACCGAGGCCGCCGCCGAGGGGCGGGCCCGCGGCCTCGACGCCGAGGCGGCCGAGCGGGAGGCGGTCGACCGCTTCGGTTCGGCGGCCGTCGTCGCCGGCGGCGTGCCGGCGCGCGGTGCGGTGCGGGCCGTGCTGCCCCGGCTGGCCATCGCGGCCTGGGCCCTGATCGGCACGGCTCTGATCTGGTACGGGCTCAGCGGAGTTCTCGTCCGGCTGCTGAGCTGGCCCTGGACGAGGCTCCTGATCGCGACGGACCGGTTCGGGGCCGACCCCATGTGCGGGTTCGTCGGCTATCCGGCGGGCGTGGACGACTGCGTACGGGTCTACCGGCCCGACTTCATGGTCTTCTTCCCCGGCGTCGACAACAGTGTGGCCGAGTTCGCCGGTCCGATCGCCCACCCGGACCTGGTGCTGACCGGCCTCGGTGCGGCGTTGCTCATCACACTGCTGGTGTGGCGGCGCGGAGCCGGGCGCTGGATGCCGTCGCCGGTCGCCACCGGCCGGGTGTTCGCGGGGTTGTTCGGTCTGGCCGCCGTGGGCCTGGTCATCGAGGCGGTCGACGGCGTCTTCAAGAACGTGCAAAATTACGTGCTGGCCGACTTCGTCGCCGCGCTGGTCGCACTCCTGATCAGCGCCGTCGCACTGCGCCGGGCGGTGAGGGCGCGGGCCACCCGTCGCGGCGACCCCGGCCCGGAAATCGGCGGCCGGGCCGCCGGGCTCGCCGTCTGAATCCGGCCCGGATGTCGGCGGGCGGCCGGGCGGGCCGTCTGAACCCGGCCCGGAAATCGGCGGCCGGGCTGGCCATCTGAACCCGGCCCGGACGTCGGCGGGCGGCCGGGCTGGCCGCCACCGAAAAGGAGACGGCCGACCAGCCCCGGGAGATCACGTGTGAAACGGATCTCTACCGGAGCGGCCGGCCGCCGCCACACCCGGTCACCCACGGAGGTGGGTCACCGGGCTGCTCGATCAGAGCGCGCGGATGTTCTCCGCCTGCGGGCCCTTGGCGCCCTGGCTCACCTCGAACTCGACACGCTGGTTCTCCTCCAGGGAGCGGAAGCCAGAGGCCGAGATCGCCGAGAAGTGCGCGAACACGTCGGCGCCACCACCGTCAGGGGTGATGAAGCCGAAGCCCTTGTCACCGTTGAACCACTTCACAGTTCCGGAAACCACAAATATCTCCTAGCCGACTGTTGAGTTTCCGCACCGTGCGGAGACTCGTGCCGCGGGTTCGATAAACCGGAAACGCAATCCCCGCCGAAACGAAAAACGCCTGATGGGCTGAGATGCCCGTCAGGCGCCGGAAACGTCTTAGGAAATCAAAACTGCAACGGGGAAGACTCTAGCACGGATGCTCCCGGGACACGACCCACGCCCCTCACGGATCAGGGTCGACCGGCGCGGACGTGCTACGTTGACCCAGTCGAACATCGATTTCGACAAGCGTTTCCGATGGATTTCACGAAATTCTTCAGGCGGATCATCTCGGTGCGCCGGGTCCGCGGAGAGCATCGCTCGATTTCCACCTCATGCGGCGAACGGCGGCTCGACTGGTTCAGCGGGCCGCCGTTCGGCTTTCTGCCCGTCACGCAGCGCGGTGTGCGACCCGGCGCGGGCCCACGACTACGATTACCCGATGCGAAGTTCTCTTGACGGTGCCGGCCTGTGGTGACCGGCGGCTCCCAGGCGATGTTCGTCGTGGAGTATCCCTGCGACAGTTTCTGCCGCATCGAGGTCGACCTGAGCGGCGAACACGACCGGCTCACGCTGGGTCAGATGCGGGAAAAGGCCGAGGAGCTGCACCGCGGTGTCCACGAGCCGGATCAGCCCGAGAAACCGGATCAGCCCGAGCAAGAAGAGACCCCGGTCACCAGCCGGCCCGCCGCCACCGTGTTCCTGTCGGCGCCCGGACACGGCGTACCCGACCGCGCCGCACCCGAACGGACCCGTCACCGCCGCCGGTGACCGCTGACCCGGGCGGGTCAGGGGCACAGCCGGGGACGGGCCGCACCGGGGAAGTAGTGATCCCAGTCGACCGCCGCCGGCCGGGCGCAGATCTGGGCGATCACGGTGTTCAGGTCGGCGTCGAGGCGCCACAGCGCCGACTTCCCGTCCAGCACCGACAGTTGGGTGCCGGCCAGCCGGGGTGAGCCCAGGCGCAGGCCCTGGGTGTGCACCGAGAACACCTTCGTACCGGTGACCGCGTCCCAGATCCGGGCCTCGGCGGTGTCGACGACGGCGACGGTTCGTCCGGCGGCGTCGATGGCGGGTACCGACGTCTCGTCCAGGCCATCGGCCCGGACCACGACCCGGGGAGCACGGGCCCGGCTCAGCTCCATGACCGTCATGCTGACGGCGCGCGGGTACGAGGTGACGATGATCAGTCCGGCCGGCCCGGACTGGACGATCGCCGGGTGCGGAACCCGCAGCAGGGTGGCGACGCGGCGGCCGTCGGGGCTCCACTGTTCGATGCGGTCCTGGTCGCCGTCGCGCCGGCTGAGCACGATGCCGGACCCGTCGGTGAGCACGGCCGTGCCGACGACGTCACCGGCCGGGATCCGGTGAACGGACCGTTCCCCGACCCGCCACACGCGGGCGGTCTTGTCGGGGCCGAGACCGCTGAGCAGTGACCCGGTCCGGTCCATGCCGTCCAGCAGGCCCAGGTCGGCGGGGAAGCCGATCCGGCGGGGACGATCGAGGTCGGTCAGGTCCCAGAGGACGGAGTGGTCGTACTCGGCCCGGTAGATCGCGCGCCGCTCGTCGAGACTGCTCTGGTGCAGGTGGGTGTCGTCGTCGGGCAGGACGCCGGCCGGTCGCCACGTCGCACCGGCCCGCCGCCAGAGCTGTAGTCCGGGCTTGTTGCTCCAGGTGACCGCGTACCGCAGGCCCGGCGGATCCATGTATCCGCGACCCAGCATGGTGGCGCCGACGGCGGCGTGCGCGAGCACCAGCACGTCCCGGGTCTCGGTGGTGGGTGTGAGGCGGTACGCGGCCAGAGCCAGGGCCGCGGCCTCCCGGGGCCGGCCGGCGATCATGTCCCGGGCGGCGTCGGACGCGCGCAGGGACAGCGCGTCGTTGCGCTGCTGTGTGGCCCGATGCTGCGCGGCCGCCGTCACCACCGCGGCGCCGGCCACCAGCAGGACCAGGGCGGCGAGTCCGGCGGCGAGCCGGCGCAGTCGCCGGGTGACGCGCTGGTCGGCTCGCGCCCGTGCCTGCCCGGCGGCCAGGCCGGCGTCGACGAACTCGCATTCGCGCGGGTTGAGCCGGTCCCGGAGCTGGGCGGCCTGCTCGAGGCGGGCACCACGGTAGAGGGTGTCGGGGTCGCGATCGTGCGCCTCCCAGATGGCCGTGGCCTCGGTCAGCCGGTGCTGTGCGCGCAGGTCGTCGCGGTCCTGGGCGATCCAACCGGCCAGCCGGGGCCAGGCCCGCAGCAGCGCCTCGTGGGTCAGCTCGACGCTGTCGCGGTCGATGGTGATCAGCCGGTCGGCGGCGAGCCGGTCGAGCAGGGCGTCGGTGACCTTCAGGTCGGTACGCCGGACCCGCCGCTTGGTGTCCGCGGTGCCGTCGCCCGGCACCACCAGGCGCAGGAACAGCAGCCGGGCGGCGTCGCGGTCTTCCCCGCTGAGCTGCTCGAAGGCGTGCTCGGCGGTCCGGGCGAGTGCGTGTTCGATGCCGCCGACATCCTCGTAACCGGTCAGGGTCAGGGCCAGGCCGCGGCGCCGGCGCCAGGTCTCGGCGAGGGTGTGTGACACCAGCGGCAGCGCGGCCGGCTGGCCGGCGACGTCCGAGATGAGCCGGGCCACCAGGGCCGTCTCGATCGTCGCTCCGGCCCGCGCGGCCGGTTCGGTGATCGCCGCACGCAGTTCTTCGGTCGACATGGGTCCGAGGAGCACCTGGGCCCGGTGCAGGGCGGTGACCAGCTCCGGATGGCCGGCGCAGTGGCCGTAGAAGTCGGCACGTACGCCGATCACCACCCGGGCGTGCGGCCCCGCGGCGGTGGTCAACGCGCGGATCAGCCAGCGGCGGGCCTCGTCGTCGCAGAGCGTGAACACCTCTTCGAACTGGTCGACCACCAGCAGTACGTCGTCGGCGGCCTTGGCGAGCCAGCCCCGCAGGGTCTCGGGACTGTCGGTGAGGTCGTGGTGCACGCGGTCGGCCGGTTCGTCGGCCCGGTCGGCCACGGCCACGGCCAGTTCGGTGATCGGATCGGTGCCCGGCGTGATCAGGATCGGTGTGCGCGGGGTACGGGCGATCAGTCCGGCCCTCAGCAGCGACGACTTGCCGGCGCCGGAGGAGCCGAAGACGCCGACGAACGGGCGTTCGCCGATCAGCCTCGTCAGGGTGTCGGTCACCGCGTCCCGGCCGAAGAACCGGTCGGCGTCGTCGACCTGGTAGGCGGCCAGGCCCACGTAGGGCGCCGGCCGGTCACCGTCGGCGCCGGGCTGCGCGGCGGCCAGGTGCCGCCATCGGCCGGTCCATTCGTCGACGTCGCCGTGGCAGGCGCGGACGATGGCGCCGGTGACGGCGAGGCTGGGCAGCCGGCGACCGGACAGCGCCTCGGACAGCGCGGCGGCCGAGTAGTTCGTCCGCCGGCCGAGCTCGCGGTAGGAGGGTTGCCCGGCTCGCCGGCGCAGCCGCCGCAGGTCACCGGCGAATCGCAGCAGGGGAGTGTCCTCGGATTCCAGCGGACGTTCCTGTCGGGGCACCGGGCCTCCAATCCATGACGATCGCTGCGTGGCGGTGTTCGTCGTTCGTTGTTCAGCGACCGGCGTCGAACCTGAACAACCCTCCGGGCGCCTACGGTCTGGTGCGTTACGCGTCCTCGCGGGCGCCGACCCTTCCACATTAGATGCCGCTGGTACGGCATGAGGGAGTCAACCGATGACAACCGCTCGAGTACGAAGGTCCGTGGCGGTCGCGGCCGCCGCGGTCCTGGGCATCGGCGCCGTGCCCGCCCCGGCGTCCGCATCCCCGGATCCTGGCGCGGTCCGCGAACATCAGGGCCCGAACCGGCGCGCGAACTTCGATGCCCGGACTCCCGACGCGCAAACGCTCACCGCTTCGCGTACCAAGCGTCAGCCGGCCGAGGTCGTCAAGCTGCACGAGAGTCTTGGTGTGCAGGGGATTGTCGATATTGATCCGGTGACCGGGACGGCTCGTCGGGTGGCGAGGTTGGATGGTTTCCTGACTGGCGAGAGCGGTAAGCCGGCCAGGGATGTCGCCGTTGGTTATCTGGCCGCGTATCCGGGTGTTTTTGGTCAGACGTCGGCGTTGAGGTTGCGTAAGGATTACGTCGATGTTGACGGTACGCATCATCTCAGTTTTGTGCAGATGGTGGGTGAGGTGCCGGTCTTCGGTAACGGTGTCAAGGCCGATGTGACCAGGAGTGGGCAGCTCATCCAGGTCACCGGGTCGCCGGCCGCGTCGCTGCCGGCGTCGTTGGGTGCGGCGAGGCTGAGTGCTGCGCAGGCTCGGGAGGCCGCCGCGCGTGATGCCGGGGTGAAGGCCGCGCCGCGGGCGAGTGAGCCGACCAGGCTGGTCGCGTTCGCTACCCGTGGTGGTGCCCGGCTGGCCTGGCAGACCCTGTCGGTCCGGGACGGCTATCTGCACGTCATCGACGCTGTTACCGGCCGGGTCCTTTACCGGCAG
>NZ_JBICSP010000029.1:0-112564 GCF_043197135.1 Actinoplanes sp. NPDC049265
CAGGTCTGAGCGGATCAGCTCCTGGTCCTCGGGGTCCATGGCGGCCTCCCGCAGGAACACATCCACCCAGTCGCCCAGCAGCGCCTCGATCCGGGCGAGTACCGCCTCGTCCGTACCGCCGAGGTCGAGGTCTTCCACGGCCGGCCCGGCCCGGCCCTCGGCCCCCCCCCCCCCCCCCCCCATGCCCGGGGTTTTGGGGGCCCCCCCGCGGGGGGGGGGCCGGGGGGCGGGGCCCGCCGCCGGACGGTTCAGCTGCCGCTGCGCAGGGCCAGCGGGAACGTGCCCGGGCCGACGTTGGTCAGCGTGCGGGTGTACTGCCGCAGGTAGGTGTCGAGGAACGGCGACCGGTCACCCTGGGTCGGGACGTCGGCCTTGGGGTTCTGCAGCGCCAGGGTCAGCCGGGCCCGGCTCACCTCGATGGTGTTGCCGCTCGGGGTGTCCAGCCAGCCGCTGTTGCCGATCGTGCCGATCTGGACCCGGAGCTGGTGACCCGCCGCGAACGTCCAGTCGGTCGACTTGAGGTCGAAGGCGACCCGGCCGGCCCGCTCGATCAGCGCCACGTTCTCGTCGAACATCACCGCGGTCCCATCCGGTGCGACGTCCCACAGCCGCACCCAGACGTTGCCGGCCGCGCTCGCCCGCAGGCTGATCCGGGGCGTGGCGGTGATCCGGAGCCGGGCCGTGGCCGGGGTGGACCAGACGGAATAGCTGCTCCGCTCGTCGGCCGCCTCGGTGATCGCGACGCGACCCGCGGCCGGCGGCGCCGGATCGGTGGCGTGCTCCATGTCCCACTGCCGGCCGGCCGTGGTCTTCGGCGCGGTCAGGCTCGTGGCCGCGCCGTCGTCGACGTACCGACCGTCGCGAAGGGCGGCCACCGTGTACGACACCGGCTTGGGCCAGGTCGGCTGGGCCCGCCACGCGCCGGTGCTGTCCTCGATGGCGAAGGCCGGGTCCTTGACGGCCGGCTGCTCACCCTTGAGGTAGTGGTCGTACAGGCGCATGACCTCGTCGAAGAAGCCGGCCCGGCCCTGCAGCAGCTGGCCCTGGGCGTTCCGCTCGTTGCCGCGGACGTGCTCCCACTGGCCCATCCAGCCCCGCTCCAGGCCGTGGTGGTTGTCCAGGTATTCCTCGACGTCCTCGGGCTTGGTGTTGTTCTCGATGAAGCCCTGGGTGAAGAACAGCGGGGTGCTGCTGTCCTTGGCCTTGGCCGGCAGGTTGCGGGACCGCCAGTAGGGCGAGGACAGGTCCGGGTTGTTGTTGTTCGTGAGGTTGTCGGAGAGGCACTGCGGGTGGCTCTGCTCGTACGCCGCGTTGGCCTTGTACCGGCCGGAGTCGTCGGCCAGCTGCGGCATGGTGGCGATGCTGTTGTACGCGTTCGGCGTGCCGGTCACGTTGGGCCGCGGGACACCGTTGCTGAACAGGTAGTTGTACATGTTCCAGAGCGGTTCCTGGGCGACCACCGCGCGCAGCGCGCTCAGCCGCAGGTTGTTGCCGACCAGCCCGGTCACGGCGTCGTAGGACTTGCCGTACATCCCGACCTTGCCGGTCGACCACGGCTGGCTCGCCGCCCAACCGATCGCGGCCTTCACGTCGGCCTGTTCGCCCGGCCCGACCCAGTCGAGGCAACCGGTGCTGCCACCGAAGCCCCGCAGGTCGACCATGACGTAGGTGTAGCCGCGGGCGAACAGGTTGGTGCCGCTGGTGAAGTCTTCGAACCGGCTGGACGGCCCGGTCTGCGCCCACCCCTCGGGCCCGGTCTGGCCGGCGTGGCTGAAGTACGGTCCGATCGCGAGGATCACCGGAGTCTTGGCCCGGGGCGGCAGGTTGGCCGGCCGCAGCACGTCGGCGTGCAGCTCGACGCCACTGTGGTCGGCCGACGGGAAGTACGCCTCCGTCCAGACGGCACCCGCCGGGACGCGCGGGTTCTCCTCGTGGGTGACGCCCGCGGTGGCGGCCTGAGCGGGCCCACCCACCGCGAGAGCCGTAACCATCAGCAACGCGCCGGCTGCGGCGGCTGTCGCACGTCCGCGTGTTCTCATCAGACCCCCTGGGCGATCGAGCGGTGTCTCTGCGGTCCTGACGCTAGCGTGGCCGCGTCCACCGTGGTCGCCCGTGCGCCAGATATCGAGGTCGATACCAGAGGCGTAGTCCAGGGAAGGCGCCGGTTTCGAACTCTCGCGTCCTATTTGCCCCCTGATTGGCCGGGCAAGGTCAGGCGCGGTCGTGAAGGGTGATCCGGTAGCCGTCCGGGTCGGCGAAGGTGAACGTCCGCCCGAAGGGGCCGTCGATCGGCGCCGACACGATGGTGTGGCCGTCGGCGGCGAGGGCGTCGTGGATGTCCTGGACGTCGGTCGCGTGCAGCCAGATCGCCGCGCCGATGCCCGGCTGGGCGACGGCGTCGAGATCGGTGCCGGGAACGATGTCGCGCAGGGCGAAGGCGATCGGCTTGGTCTCGAACACCACCGCGTGCGGCGGCCCCGCGGGCGAGCGGACGAGGCCGAGGTACCGCTCGTAGAACGCCTGCGACGCGTCGAGATCGCGAGCCTGCAGGGAGATGAAGTCGGGTCCGGTGGCGGGCATGAGTCACTCCTTCGATCTTCTGTGTCAGTCTTCTGACACGGATCAAGATATGTCAGAATACTGACATGAGTCAAGACGACACGGGCGTCGACCTGGATACGTCCCTGGGCTACCTGCTGAAAGAGGCGTCGAGCGCCCTCCGCGCAGCCATGGAGGCGGTGCTGCGGCCGCTGGGCATGACCGTGACCCACTACTCCTGCCTCGAACTGCTGGCGCAACGCCCCGGCCTGTCCAACTCCGACCTGGCCCGGGGGGCGTTCGTGACCAGGCAGTCGATGAACGTCCTGCTGCAGGCCCTGGAGCGCGACGGGTACGTGACCAGGCCGTCAGAGGCGCCGGTGGGAAAAGTGCTGCCGACGCGGCTCACCCCACGCGGCCGGCGCAGCCTCGCGAAGGCGTCGGCCGCGGTCCGCGGGGTCGAGGTCCGGATGCTCAGCGGCCTGACCGAGGCCGAGCGGTCGAGCGCGTACACCGCCCTGCGCGGCATGATCCAATCCCTGAGAAACCCGGACGGCGGCGACCATACGGCCTAGCATCGCCGGGTGCACAACGAGTTCACCTTCGCCCGGGACCAGGTCGAGCGCGGCCGGCTGGGTCGGCCCCCGGTCAGATGACGAGGTCGGCGGCGGCGATCCAGCGGCCGCGGTAGGGGCCCGTCCCGAGCTGGTAGAACGGCAGGCCCTGGATCACCGTGTACCGGCTGAGGGGGATCGACCGGCCGCGGCCGGGAGTGAACCGGGCCGCGCCGCGCAGGTGGCCCTCGGCGTCGAAGGCGCGCAACGTGACGGTGGCCGAGCGGGTGACCGGGCGCCACAGGATGCGGAAGCCGAACACGTCGGCCGGGCCGTAGACGTACGCCCGGAACGGCACCTGCCGGACGTAGAGGCCGCGCAGCGCCCCGGAACCGGCCACCATCCACATGTCGCGGGACCCCTTCACCCGGGTACGCAGCGTGAGTAGCGCCAGCGTGCTCTTGCTCAGCGTCACCGCCCGTGCCGGGACGAGTCGCCCGTTCGACCAGCGGTAACCCTGAGTGGTGCCCTTGGCCAGGTACAGCCGGCCGCGCGTGACGGCCAGCGGCTGGTCCAGCCACAGCATCAGCGCCGCCCGGTCGAAGCGCTGGTCGCCGGTCATCTCGGCCAGGTAGCGCACCAGCAGGACGTGCAGCTGGTGGTATTTGCGGGAGTCGCCGCGCCGGTAGTCGTCGTAGTAGGACTGCCAGGCGGGGCGGCGCAGGCGGCCCGCGTACACCAGGGAGGTGAGCAGGCCGGCCTGCAGCAACCGGTACGCCCGCGCGTCCCGCGTGATCACCCAGTAGTCGTAGATGCCCAGCACAGTGAAGATGTGGCCGTTGAGGATGCGGTCACCGGTCCCGTCGGCGAACGTCGTCTCCTCGAACCAGGTGTAGCCGCCGTAGGTCCAGGTCGCCCACGGCCGGCCGGCGACGTTGGGCACCAGCAGCGCGGCGAACGTCCGGTCGGCGGCCGTCCGGTACCGCGCGTCGCCGGTCGTCTCGTACAGGCGCATGAACAGACTCAGCACCTCACCCTGGGCCATCGCCGAGTACCACGGGTTCCGCAGCACAACGGTCGGCTTCGTCGGCGAGGCGGGCAGGACGTGCTCCCATCGGTACGGGAAGAACCAGGCCCCGGCATACACCTGCTTGAAGTTGATCAACCACCGCGCCTGGGTGACCGCGCCGGCCAGCCAGCGCCGGTCCCGGGTCAGCCGGAAGTTGTTCCACATCGTCTGCCCGCACTGCGCGGCGGCGACCGGATGCGGCCGCGGCGTGCTGGTGCGATGGTCCATGCACACGCCGGTGGCCGGCACCAGGTTGGGGAACGACCGGACCACCGTGCCGCTCACGAACCGCCTGCTCCAGAGCAGCCGAGCCAGACCGAACCGAGCGTCCGCCGCCTCGGCCGCCCGCGGCACCGCCATCGTGGTCACACAGGCCAGCGCGGCCATCAGCCCGGCCAGCCATCGCACCGCCAACGCCGCCGCCCCCGTCCGCTCCGCGACTCACCCCGGCTGCCGACGCTAGGCCGAAGGGCCGGACGGAAGCCGCGGTTCCGCGGAATTTCACGTCATCGGGGCCGGCGGCGTCGGAGCGGCCGCGGTCAGGGCCGGGACGGCCGGGACGCGGCGGTGGGAACGCGCATCTGACGACCGTACTCCTTTGGGGCTTCCTCCTATCGGGGAATGGCCGGGGGCGGACCGGCGCCGGTAGCGTTCTTCCGCCGGAGACAAAGCCCCGGAGATCGAGCCGACGAGATACGGGTGAACGTGAGTTCCGACGGGGGCACCACGACCGAGGTCCGCACCCCACGGGGCCGTGTCGTCGAGGGCGTCGTCGCCGTTGGTGGGCTGGTGGCCATCGTCCTGCTGCTCACGTCCAGCTTCGAGCGCCTCAGCGCGGTCGTCAACCTGATCATCGGGTTGCTGGGCGCGCTGGCCGCGCTGCTGGCCGTGCCGTGGGTGAACAAACGGCTGACCGGTACGCGGATACCGTTGACGCCGCTGGTGCGGGTCCTGCTGGCGGCCGAGATCGTGGTCGCCGGTGTCAGCCTCGGAGTGCGCCACTACCGTTCCAGCCACGAGGTCGACGTGCTCGACCAGGTCAGCGAGCAGCTGTTCACGGGCGTTCAGCCGGGGCGTGAGGTGCAGGTCCAGATTCCGTTGAGCGCCGACCGTCGCGCGATCGCCGTGGCCATCGAGATCACCGACCACAATCCGGGCAGCGGCATCTGCGCCCCGTTCACCACCGTGGACGTACGCCAGGCCAAGCGGGCCATCTACGGCAGCCCGCGCCGGGCCCACAGCGCCGAGCGGATCACCATCGTGGCGCCGCGGGCCGGCGCACAGGCCGCCCTCGGCGTCGCCGTTGCCAATGACCAGGACGAGCGCAACTGCCTCGTCGACCTGAGGATCTCGGTCGCGCGTCTGACCAACCAGACGTGACGCCGATGGAGACACCGTGACGAGAAAGATCCTGGCGGTTCTACTGTTGCTCCTGCCGGTGGCCGGCTGTGACCGGAGCCGGGCGGCGCCGGTGACCACGCCGGTCACCATCAACATCGGCCTGGCCGACAACTCGCCCGGCTTCAGCGACGGCGAACCGGCGGTGGGCTTCGACGTGGCCTTCAAGGACCAGTTGATCGACCAACTGGGCGACCCGGATCCACCGCAGCTCCCGGTGAAGGTGTCCGCGTAGTACCGGGAACCGTATCTGCTCGACCGGAAGGTGACCTGGATCGTCGCCAGCTACTCGATCACCAGTAAGCGCAACCAGCAGGGCATTGACTTCGCCGGGCCGTACATGCAAAGCGACCAGGGTCTGCTGGTCCGGGCGGGCGACACGTCGATCCGGGACAAGGCCGACCTGGCCGGCAAGAGCGTGTGCATGGTGGGCGCCACGACCGGGAGCATGGTTCCGTTGCCCGGCGCCAACACCGTCACCCACCGGGAGACCACCCAGGACTGTGTCGACATGCTGGCCCGGGGCGACACCGACGCCGTCTTCACCGACACACTCATCCTCTACGGGTTCATGCAGGTCAACCCGGGCAAGTACCGGGTGGTGCTGTCCGGGGTGTTCGGCACGCCGCAGTTCTACGGCATCGGGCTTCTCGGTGGCCATCTCGACGAATGCCACCGGCTGAACGCGATCATCAAGGACTACCTCCGCGTCCAGTGGCGGATCGATTTCAAGGCGCACCTGCCGACCGCGGTCGCCGCCGCTGCGGCCGATGGCGGATTCGAGAGCCGGTTCAAGCCGCCGGAGGTCGCGATGCGGAAGCTGTCCTGTCAGGTGGCCAAGGAACCCCCGCGCCCGATGTGAAAGCGCACCTGATGGTTGACAGGGGTCGATCGGCGGACTGAGCTGTGTCCACATCGTCCTTTGGAGGCCACGTATGCCGTCCCGGCGCAGCTCGGTGGCGATCGCTGCCGTAGCCGTCCTTATCACCGGCGCACTTGCCCACCCGGGTGCCGCCAGTGCCGCCCCACGCCAGACAATCACCCTCGCCGCGGACCAGACCGCACTGGTACGTTTCCAGCTCACCGGCGAGCAGCAGTTCACCGAGCTGCTCGAGAGCGGCGCCGACATCGCCGCGCGTCCCCGCACCACCGCCGGGGCGGTCCTGGCCGACCTGGTCGTGACCGGGACCGAGCTGGCCGCCCTGACCGCCAGGGGTGCGAAAGCCGAACAGATCATCCCGACCCAGAAGCCGGTCCGAGCCAAGGCGCAGCAGCGGGTCCAGGCCGACACGCTGCAGTTCCTGCAGGCGTACTGGTGGACCAGCAAGGGCAACACCTTCCTGCAGACGCAGGTCGCGACCACGGCCAGCGACGACCCGGACGTCGAGATCACCGTCGCCTGGACCACCGCCGACGGCGCGACCGGCTCGTTCCCGCTGATGCGGTTCGAGGACGCGGGGGAGTACCAGTACCACTGGGCGCTGCCGCAGAAGTTGCCGTCACAGCCGGTGACGGTGGTCGCCACGTCGTCGCTGGGCGGAAAGTCGCGGGTCATCACGCCGGGTGTCTGGCCGGGGGCCACGCCGCCGCCGAAGCCGGCCGGCTACCAGCAGGACTTCATCGACGCGTACATGACGCCGCAGGACATCACCGCGCGGATCAAGCGGCTCAAGCGGCAGTACCCGGCCCTGGTCGACGTCCTCGACCTGCCCAACCAGACCCAGGGCTACCGGCGTACGGCGGTCGCCTACCTCGGTGACCCGGCCGTCTCGGCGGTCGTCGTGGAGACGGTCAAGTTCGGTGCCGAGAACCAGAACGGCATCCAGGCGCGCACGGTCGACCCCGGGCAGCCGAATCGGCCGCTCTCCGTCGCGTACCGTGACCGGGTTTTGACCGTCAGTCTCGCCACCGACGCCGCCGGCAAGACGACCAGCACGACCACCGAGGTCGCGAACGCGATCAACGCGCGCTTCCCGGACCGCTTCCGCGCCTTCGCCGAGGACGGCTCGGCCGGACTGCCGATGCCGGTGGCCGGTCCGGTGCGGCTCGACGACGGTCTGAAGGGTACGGAGGTCCCAGCGCGCCCGTGGACCGTGCAGGCGCTGCGCATCGGCAAGGTGCGCGACGGGTCCAAGGCCGGGGTGCTGGCCTACTCCCAGGAGCACGCCCGCGAGTGGGCGACGCCGCTGGTCACCATGGAGTTCGCCGAGCGGCTGCTGGCCAACTACGCCACCGACCCGGTGACCCGGGACCTGCTCGACTCGGTCGACGTCTTCATCATCCCGACGGTCAACCCGGACGGCGCCAACTACACGTTCAACGACTACAACTTCCAGCGCCGAAACCTGAGCAACCACTGTACGGGCACCGCCCGCGACCCCAGGAACCGTGACCGCTGGGGCGTGGACGTGAACCGGAACTACGCGGTCGGCTCGCTCTTCGACGGATACGTGGGCGCCAGCAGCAACTGCCTGTCCGACGTGTACGCGGGCACCGGCGAGCTCAGCGAACCGGAGAGCCGCAACGTGGTCGCCCTGGCCACCGCCCACCCCAACATCAAGTTCTCGCTGAACGTGCACTCGTACGGCGGCTACTTCATGTGGTCGCCGGGCGCCTACAAGGCCGAGGGCCGGGTCACCCTGCCCCGGCCGTCGATCGACGAGGCCAAGTATTTCCAGGACTCGGCCCGCCGCATCGTCGGGGCGATCGCCTCCGAGCGGGGCACCGTGACCTGGCCGTCGTACACCGGTCCGGTCGCCGACGTGCTGTACAGCGCGGCCGGCAACTCGGCCGACCACCTGTACTACGACCTGGGCATCACCGCCTGGAACTTCGAGGTCGGCAACGACATCTGGAACGACGCCATGCAGCAGTGGGAGGGCGTCGGGTTCCAGCCGCCGTTCACGGAGGCGCACGGCGAGTCCCAGGAGTACGCCTCCGGGCTGGTCGAGCTGGTCCGGATCGCGCGGGACAAGGGCCGTTAAGGCGGGTCGATCATGCCCCGGCTCTCCGGGTCGAGGATGGGCAGCAGCATCGGCGCGAGGTCGTCGCCGGTGCTGCCGGCCAGGTGGCGGGCGATGCCGGCGATCAGGTCGGCGACCTGGACTCGGGGGTCGGTGCGCGAGTCGACCAGGGTGACCTCGACCAGGCCGGTGCCGGCGGCGATGGCGGCGATCCGTTCCGGGGTGATGGCCGACTGGTCGTCGTGCGTGATCGCGAGGGTGCCGCCGGGCGGCATCCACATCGCGGCGGCCCGGCCGAGCGCCGGCACGACCGGCTCGAGCAGGGTCGCGCGTTTCGGGTCGGCCTTCAGGGCGGCGCGGACGGCGGCGGCGGCCGGCAAGCGGTCGCGCATCGGGCGCAGCACGTCGGCGACCTCGCCCGGGGTGGACAGCAGGTCGTCGAGAGCGGCGGCGAACGGTGCCAGCGGCTCGCGCGGTGTCCAGCGGGTGTTCGTACGCATCAGATCGGACGCCGCCGTGAGAAACCGGTGCCAGCGCTCGCGGCCGTAGGTCTTCGGACCCTGGACGTGCAGGGTGAGCGCGGCGCGACGGGCCTCCGAGCCGCGCCCCGGAAGGTCGGTGCCGCGCACCTCCTGCCCGCCGAGGAGGTCGCACAGGCGGGCCAGGGTGAACCGGACCGGGTCGATCAGGTGCACGCGGGCGTCCGGGCCGTCCGGCCCGAGCAGATCCCGTACGAGATCACGATGCCGTGGCCGCAACACCGCGCCTGCCTTGAGCTCCCCCGACGGTCCGCCGTCCATCCGGCGCCGCAGCCCGGCGATCACCTCGGCCGCCTCCGCGTGCCCGATGCGCACCGAGGCGTGCGCGAACACCGGCACGTGCCCGCCGACCAGGTTGCCGCCGGCGAACCCGGACTCGTCGCACACGATCTCGACGTGCGGCGTGCCCCGCGGCCGCCCCGACTCCCACCGCCGGATCACCGTCCCCATGCCCGTCGATGCTGCCACCCCGGGCCGCGCTGTCCAGCGGGTTTCGCCCGGGTCACGGGGACACGATGTCGGTGAACTCGTCGCCGTCGTGGAGGCGGCGGATCAGGTCGAGGGCCGCGGGACGGCCGCCGTGGGTGGAGAGCCAGGCGTCCACGACGCAGGCACCGTCCGGGTAGAGGCCCGGGCCGGTTGACGTGCCGGCGGTGACGCGCTGCCGGGCGCCGGCCGGGTCGGGGCAGGGGAGGTAGCGGCTGTCCTGCGACCCCGGCGGCACCCACGCGTTCAGGGCCGGGGCGAGACGCGGATGATGCCCCAGACGCCGCCCTCGACGGCCCAGCGGAAGGCGCCCGACCGGTAGGCGTGGTCGCCTGCGGACCGGGCCCGCATGGACAGTGTCCGGGCGTACCCGCTGGTCAGCCCGGACAGCGCCGCCTCCACCGGCCCGTCCGGGACCCACGGCGCGGCCGGCCAGGCCATGCCGTGCACCGTGAACGAGTGGTTGCGCGGCTTGTCGGCGGCGCCCAGCAGCCGCAGCCACAGGTGGTCGCCGACCTGGGCCGGCCAGATCGGCGTGGGCGGCTCGTCGCGGTCCAGCACGTCCCTGGGATGCACCAGCGCGGTCGCGTAGTTGACGCCCTTCTGCCCGGCGTCCTCCGGGTCGTCGCCGGGCTCGACGTCGGACACCGCCATCGTCGGGTTGCCGGCCACGAAGTGCCGCAGACCGTCCTGTACGAGCAGCACCTGCTCGCCGGCCACCCGCTCGCCGCCGGGGGAGAGCAGTACGACCTGGGTGCCGGTCCACTGCTCGCGGCCGGTCTGCGGATCGACCGGCGTGACCCCGGCGGGCTCGACGACGAGGGCTCCGACCAGGCCGTGGTGCCGGTGGTTGCGTACGTCGGCCATATCCTGCAGGTAGCAGACCTGGCCTTCGAGTCGCGGGTCGGCGAACCACCAGTACTCGCGCCAGTTCGGCCCGTCGTCGTGGGCCGTGGCGCCTCCGTGGTGGCCGGCTGCCTCGACCAGCAGCGACGGGACGGTGCTGTCGTGGTTGTTGCCCACGTACGCGCCGTCGTCGCTGACCACGTCGTAGCGCAGCAGCGACGGGTGCAGCGAGACCCGGGACGACAGCGTGCGCTCGTCGTCCAGCGGCAGTGCGGGCGGGAACGGCTCGACCCCGAAGGCGGGCAGTGTCGGGTCCCCGGGCTCGGCCAGGTCGTTGATCAGCGTGACCCGGATCCACTCGCCCGGACGGGCTCTGAGGACCAACGGCTGACGGGTACGCCGGACCCCGTACGCCACGCGACGCGGCCGGTCCTGATCGTCGTACTCCTCGACGAAGCCCTCGGCCGACTCGAAGATCAGCCCCCACGGGTCGGTCAGCATCCGCCCGTCGTACTCGTGCTCGTGCCGGCGGGCGGTGACCACATAGTCCCGGTCGGGCCGGGCCGGCCGGGGCGGCAGCGCCGGATCGAGCCCCCGCCGGCCCGGCAGCGGCGGCAGTTCGCGCTGGTGGGCCGGGCTGGGCGGCAGCGCGCGGACCAGACCCCAGCAACCGAGCCACAGGTCGTCCATGGCCGCGAAGTGCCACAGGTGGTCACCGGCACCGTAGGCGTCCAGGTCGAGCGTGAACGCCTCCGAGATGCCGATCGTCTGCTGGTTCACGCGTACCGATCGATCGTTCTTCCATTCCCGGGGCCAGCGCAGCCCGTGGGTGACGAAGCTGTGCTGCTCCTCGTGCGAGCCCTGGATGAGCCGGATCCGCAGCCGGTCACCGGGGTAGGTGCGGATGATCTCGGTGTCGGGGTCGGGCCCGGCGAACCACCGGGACGGGTCGTCACCACGGAAGGTCAGCGGCGAGCAGCGGTAGTTGACCGCCATGACCCCGGGATCGTCGTCGCCACCGAGTTCACCCGGCGGGTTGAGCGGTTCGGAGGAAGAAGTGACCAGCGGGACGAAGTCACCGACCGCGATCCCCGCCTCCCGATAGGCCGGCAGCCCGGACGACAGCGGCGGCAGCACCACCGCCTGCGGTCCGGACCAGGCGAGCGTCTCCTGGTCGGGCCGCAGCCAGCGCGACCCGAACGGTTCCGCGATCAGCGCCGCGAACAGCCCGTGTTTCTGCCGGTAGTTGGCCAGCAGGTGGTCGTGGAAGAAGCACGGCCCGAACTCCTCGTCGACCACCCACCGGTGTAGCCCGACGTTCACCGGGAGCTCGTCCGGCGAGGACGGAACCGTGGACACGGCGGACGGGCAGGACGCGCCGGAGAGGTAGTTGAAGCCGGTCGACGAGCCGTCGGCCGCCAGCACGTCGAACTTCACCAGGTGGACGTGCATCCCGCACTCGGCCGGTGGCACCGGCAGGTCGAACCCGTCGGCGTCCACGCGGTCGAGGTTGTTGAACATCCGCCACTCGACGATGTCGCCGTGGTTGGCGCGCGGGAAGAACGGCTCGATCCGGTCGGCCGGCGGGTCGAACGGAACACCGTCCACCGTGACCGAGCGGATCTGGTAGTGGTGTCCTTGAGGGTCGGTCCAGCCCTGTGCGTTGTAGACCACCGGGTCGGCGTCGACGTGTACGTCGTAGCTGATCACCCGCGGGGACGGCTGCCCGGCCGCCGCGTTCCACTGGGCCGCGTCCCCGTCGAGGTCCACGAAGACCGCCCCGGGCCGGGGGTCGGCCACCACACCGGCGGGAAAGGCACCGGCCTCCAGCGGGGAGTGCGGCGGCAGGCCGAGCAGCCGGCGCCGGCCGCCCGCGAGCGAGGCGACGACCGCCGGCGGCGGGGGAGACTTCTGGGGGTACGCGGCGTCGATGAACCAGGGGAAGCCGGGGAGCTCGGCCGAACGGCGCGACGGTTCGCGCCCCGGCAACGGCCGCAACGGGTGCGCCGGGGTTCCGTCCGGGTAGGCCGGAACCGACTCGTCGACCAGCCGGTCGAAGCTGCGCCACAGCCCCCACATCCCGTGGTGGAAGTGCGGGTAGAGATGGCAGTGCCAGATCACGTCGCCGGGCGCCTTCTGCCGGCTGCCCGAACCGTAGAGCGGGTCGATGGTGATTCCGGTCTGCGGGCCGATCGTGACCGAGTCGAGCAGCTGCGAGTCCGGGTCGGCGGCGATCGCCCGCCACTGGTGTACGTGCAGGTGGTAGACGTGGGTCTCCTTGACCCCGGCGTGCAGCACCCGGACCCGGGCCGGGTCGCCCTTGTAGGCCCGGAAGATCGGCGTCACCGGATCCCCGAACAGCCATGAGCTGTGGTGCTGCTCCTCGCCGGCCACCCGCTCCAGGAACGCGCCGTCGCTGTCGCGGGCGACCAGGAACACCTCGGTCAGGTCGTCGTCGATGACCATGGTCATGGCGTGCTGGTCGACCTGGCCCGGCGGCGGCAGCGGCCGGCCGGCGGACTGCTCGACCAGCCGCCGCATCCGGTGCGGCAGCCGGTTGGGCATCGGCTCGGCCCGCAGCGACAGCGGCATCACGTCGTGCTCGCCGGTGACGTGCAGCCCGCTGTGCACCGACGGCTCGTCGTGCATGAACACGGTGAACTCGCGGTGGCTGTGCGCGGTGCCGTGGTGGAAGTCGACGAACGGCACGTCGGGGCGGTCGCCGGGGACGATGATGTCGGCGTACGGGCCGTCGTGCGTTTGCTCACCCGTCTCCGGGTCGCGCCAGGTCGCGCCGGCCGGCTCGACCAGGAACGCCCCGAACAGCCCGTGCGCGTTGGTGCCCCGCTCGTCGCCGCGGACGTCGCCGAGGTCGTTGATGACGTACGCGCCCTCGTGCGTGGCCGTCCAGTGGTAGGTGCGGCGTTCACCCGGGCCGGCCAGCGAGGTCGGGTTGCGGCCGACCGAGGCGCCGTCGTCGAGCTGGATGTCGTTCGGCACGTCGCCCTGCACGTGCAGGCCGACCCGGCGGTCGCGGATCTGGTTCTCGAACCGGACCTCCACGCTCTGCCCGAGCGCGGCCCGCAGCACCAGCGGCCGGGCCAGGGGGAGTGGGCGCAGCGGATTGAAGCGATCGTAGGCCGGGGTCGCGGCGCCCAGCCCGCTCACGTCGGTGCGATGGTCGTTGAGGATCAGCCGTCGCACCCGGGTTGGGGAGAGGCCGGTCTCGCGGGCCAGCCTCCGCAGCGTGGCGTCGTCGCCGGCCTCCAGCTTGGCCAGCCGTTCGGCGATCGCCGCGCGGGTGGCCGCCAAGGATTCCGCGTGCAGTGTGACCCAGGCGGCGCGGGTCTCGGCGTCGGGCGGAAGGGTGCGCACGGCACCGTCGGTGAGCAGGTCGAGCGCACCGAGGATCTCGTCCACGGTGGCGTGCAGGTTCTGCTCCCGCGCGGTCGGGGCCGGTGTCTCGGCGTCCTCGGCGTCCAGGTCGACCGGGGCGGTGATGCCGTAGTCGAGCAGCGGGTCGCCGGGTTCCAGCTTGGCCCGCATCAGCTCGTAGCGGTGCAGCCCGTCCACCACCAACTGCATCCATTGCGCACGGACGTGCGTACGGGGAAGAAACTGATTGTCGTCCTCCCATCGGGCCCGCGCGAACTCGAACAGTGGGAGGTAGGTCCGCAGAACATAGATCAGGCCGTCCGGGTCGTGGTCACCGTCGTCGGTGTAGACGACCGGGAACTGGACGGCGACCACGTCGTAGGTCAGGTCAGCCATGGTTGAGGGCTCCTAGGTGAAGAGGGCGTCCACGCCGAGCAGCAGCGAGACGCCGAGGATGACGGCGGCCGCGCCGGCCGGGCGGACCAGGACGCGGCCCGCGCGGGTGAGTCGTTCGGCGGCCATCAGGAGTGTCAGTACGGCCATCGCGCCGAGCCCGGTCGCGCCGGTGAGCAGCCCGACCGCCATCAGCGCCCAGCAGCAGCCGACGCACGACGCCGCGTAGACGCCCGCGATGGCGACGCTGCCGGTGAGGGGATCGCCGCGCCAGCGGGTCATGGCGATCCCGCGCGGGGTGCGGCAGGCGGTCAGGCAGGCGTCCTTCCACGGCGTGAACTGCCATGCGCCGGCCAGCACCAGCCCCGCGCCGAGCAGCATGTGCTCGTGCGGCAGCCCCGCCACGAGACCGCCGAGCCGGTCGGTGCCGGCGGTCAGGACCACCCCGGTCAGGATCCAGACCAGGACAAAGATCAAGATCGCGAGGCCGGTGTACGCGTCGGAGCGCGTGAGCCCCCGGACGATCCGGAACAGGGGCAGCGCCGGTGGCAGCATCATCGCCACCACCATGATCAGCCAGCCGCCGAGCGTGGTGTGCCCGTGGTGCCCGGCGTGCGCCTCCCGCCCCAGCGCCATCGCCGCCCAGGCCAGCACGCCCAGCGTGACGACGAGCCCGGTCAGCCGATCCCAGTCCCGCCGCGTCGCTTTGCTCTGAGCACTCATACGCATCGGCCTGGCCTTTGCTCTGAGCACTCATACGCATCGGCCTGGCCCTTGCTCTGAGCACTCATACGCATCGGCCTGGCCCTTGCTCTGGGCACGTATACGCATCGGCCTGGCCTTTGCTCTGAGCACATATACGCATCGGCCTGGCCCTTGCTCTGAGCACATACATGCATCGCATCGGGCGGCGGAGCCGGATGCGCGGCGTTCCGCAGGATCATCGGCGGGTGCGGGTGCGGGGCGGGATCGGGTCGGCGTACCGGAACCGTCCTCGCATCGCCGAGCGACCGGCCACGTCCAGGTAGGCGCCGGCCAGCGCCGGGACCCGGACGGCGAGCCGTTCGGTGCGGTGCGCGGCCACACCGTCGTCGCCGGCCACACTGAGCTCCCGGTCCAGGGCGGTGTGCCGCAGGGTGAGCGGCTCGTCCTCGTCCAGCAACACGTGCGGCGCGCCGGTCGCCTCGACCGGACCGGCGCCGGGCCCGCCGACCAGCAGGTGCCAGCCGGACTCGTCCGCGGTCACGTCGATCCGGGCCGCCAGCCGCTGAACGACCACGCCGCTGACCGCGGCCAACTCGCCCAGCGGACCGGACAGCTCACCGGCGAACGCGGCGCCGAGCAGCTCGAACTGCCGTTCGTCGGCGTTCTCGTCGATGAACAGCGCGGTCGCGGTGTCGCCGGCCCGCCGCGCTCCGGCGTGGGTGGAGACGCTGACCACGTGGAGCTTGCCGACGTCGACGCCGTCGATCGCCGAGCCCTCGTCCAGCCGCCAGGCGAACAGCCCGGTGCAGTGGTCGGTCTCGGGTGCGTCGTCCAGCCAGCACGGGCAGACCAGGGTGCAGTCGCAGGCCTCGGTGAAGACACCGGTCAGGAGGTATCCCATCGTCGTACCCCTTTCAGCGCCGGACGGAGACGGTCGTGGTGACCGAGCCGCCGCGGGTGGACGTGATCGTGATCGGGTCACCGTCGGCCGGGGTCACGGCGGTCTCGCCGGGGATGACGGTGCGGCGTACGTCCCAGCCGAGCGTCGCGTCCACCGCGGACGTGCCGATCTCGACGCCGTTCCGGCTGACCGTGACCCGGTCGGGCAGCGGTCCGGTGGCGGTCCCGTCGACCCGCCAGCGGCCGGCGTCGGTGCGGAACTCGGCCCGGCCCACGGTCAGGGTGTCCACCGCCGGGCTGGGCGCGGTCACCACGATCGCGACGGTGTCGGTCTCGGTGCCGTTCACGGTCACCTGGAACCGCAGCGGGCCGGGCGCCGGGGCGGTGAACGTCGTCCGCGGCGCCGACGGGTCGGACAGGGTGACCGGGGTGCCGGCGGTCTGGGCCCAGGCGAAACCGGTGGCCGGGCCGGTGCTGGCGCTCGCGTCCAGGACGACCAGGTCGCCGGGGACGACCGCGCGGTCCGGGCCGGCCTCCGCGGTCAGCGGGTCGGCCGGGTCGGCGGGCCCATCGATCAGCACGTGCCGGGCGTGTGAGCCGCCGTGGGCCGAGGTGACCTCGACGGTGGCGGGCGGCGCGTCGACCGGTTCGAAGGTGCCGCTGCCGTCGGTCAGGTCGCCGAAGCCGGTCACGGTCAGCTTGGGGCCGTCCAGGTCGGACGAGATGGCCTCGACGGTGAGGCGCCGGGCGGCCGTGTCGTAGCCGGCGGTCCGGATGGTGACCGCGTCGACCAGGGGCGTGGTGACCGTGGTGGGTGGCTGGTCGGTGGTGTTGACCAGGGCGATCGTGCCCGGTGGGGCGGTGCCGAGCTCCGCGCGTACCTGGTAGTGGGTTTGGTCCGCCCGCAGCGTGGCCCCCGCGGCCCGCAGCGTCTGACCCTCCTCGGAGGTCGCGAAGACGTCGGCGACGGCCAGCCCGCCGGTGCGGGTGTAGACGGCCCGGGTGACCTCGGCTCCGGCCACCGTGGCCAGCCGGCCCTGCAGCGAGAACAGGTTGGTGCTGACCTCGTCGACGCCCGGCCCGCCGGCGCCCGGCCCGGTGATCCGGACGAAGTCGGTGCCGAACGGGCTGCCGGTGACGGTGTGGTCGACGCCGCCGATGCCCAGGTAGCCGTCGGGGGCGCCGCTGTCCCAGCGCAGGAACGGCGCGACCTCGCCGTCGCCGACCACGGTGTCGAAGGCCAGTGCGGCGGCGCCGATGTCCTCGGTGACGAAGACCCGCCCGTTCTCGTCAGCGACCAGCGGATCGGTCTCGCCGTAGGGGTGGGTGAAGACGTACGCCGCGCCGGGCACGCCGTTGTCGATGCGGACCCGGACGCGCGCGAAGACCTGCTGCTGCCCGTCCTGCGGCACCTCGAGGGCGAACGCCGCCTCGAGGGCCAGGATCACCCGCGCGCGGCCGGGCCGGGGACCGCCGCCGATCGGCAGCTCGGCCTCGGCCAGGAAGTAGAAGGCCTCGTCGGGGAAGTTGTCGGGGAAGCTCACCGGCGCGGCCGGGTCGGGCCGCTCGCCGACCGCTGGGGTGTTCGGGTCGGCCGGGTCGGTGGCCAGTTCGAGCCGGACGCCGTTCGCGTCCTTGTACCAGCGTGGGAATCCGTTGTCCGGATTTATCGGACCGCGTACGGCCAGCCGTTCGTTGTTGCGAATCATGCGGTGTTCCCCTCCCGTGGGCATGACACGTCGTACGGGAAGGGAGGGAGGGGAACCGGTGCAGATACTCGATGTTGGTTGTCAGATCACGGACTGTGACGATGATCGTCGATGAGGTCGAGCAGGCCGGCCACGTCCATGACCCGGTGCACGACGCCGGTGGCGCCGGTGATCTCGAACCGCTTGCCGAGATCACGGGCGGCGTTCACGCCGATGATGACCGCGGCCAGGGCCTCCGAGTCGATGAAGGTGGTCCGGCTGACGTCCAGGACGACCGTCGTGGTCCCCGGGTCCGTGACTACCCGGAGTAACGCGCTGGTCAGTTCATCGCGGGCGCTCAGATCGAACTCACCGGCCAGCGCGAGCACCGGCGGATCTGCACTGAGCGTGTATGGATCTTCCACGCGACATTTGTACCAGGGCAACTATCGGATTCACGTGCCGGTACCGGTTCCGGATGCCCGAACATCCGCGTGTCGCCTGCCGCTTCGGGCAACCGGGTTCCGGAACCGCGGCGAGTTGTCCGGACCCGGCCGGATTGCCGCGTTCCCCGGCTTGACGGAGAGATCTGTCTATCGCTTGCTTGTGACCTAGTGCATTGCAAGCCCGTAAATTTGGGGAAGGACCCGCATGATCACACGCCGGCGCCTCGGCCGGATCCTCACCGTCTGTGCCGCTCTCACCGGGCTGGTCCTGACCTCCGCCGCCTCGGCCGGGGCTCAGCCCGTCACCCACACCCCAGCGTCGCAGGCCGTCGGCTTCGGACCCAACGTCACCGTCTTCGACCCGAGCACGCCGGTCAGCCAGATCCAGGCCGTCCTCGACGCCACCAACGCCCAGCAGGTCAGCAACGAGATGGGTACGCAGCGCTACGCGTACTACTTCAAGCCCGGCGTCTACGGCACCGCCGACCAGCCCCTGCAGATCAAGGTCGGCTACTACACCGAGATCGCCGGCCTCGGCGCCTCCCCGGAGGACGTGGTCATCAACGGCAAGGTCGAGGTCTACAACCGCTGCCTGACCGCGGACAACTGCCTCGCCCTGGTCAACTTCTGGCGTACGGTCTCCAACCTGACCGTCAACGTCAACGCCAAGGGTCAGGACGGCTGCCACGCGTCGGCCAACATCTGGGCCGTTTCCCAGGCCGTCTCGCTGCGCCGGGTCAAGGTCACCGGCGGCAACCTGTCGCTGATGGACTACTGCTCGGCCGGCCCACAGTACGCCTCCGGCGGCTTCATCGCCGACTCGCAGCTGCCGGACACCGTCAATGGCTCGCAGCAGCAGTGGCTCACACGCAACAGCCAGGTCAAGAGCTGGTCCAACGGCGTGTGGAACCAGGTGTTCTCCGGGGTCGAGGGTGCGCCGTCCGAGGCCGGCTTCCCGGACCCGCCGTACACCACGGTGGACAAGACGCCGGTCAGCCGGGAGAAGCCGTACCTGTTCGTGGACGGCCACGGCCAGTACGCCGTACGCGTACCCGCCGTGCAGCGAAACTCGAGCGGCGTCTCATGGGCCTCCTCTCGTGGCCGCACCATTCCGCTGAGCGACTTCTACGTGGCCAAGCCCGGTGACGCCGTCGCGAAGATCAACAACCAGCTCGCCAAGGGCAAGAACCTCCTGCTCACCCCCGGGGTGTACGACATCCCGCGCAGCATCGAGATCAAGCGCCCCGGCACCGTGGTGCTCGGCCAGGGCCACGCCACGCTCACCGCGGTCAACGGCTCGACGCCACTGCGCGTCTCCGACGTACCCGGCGTCGTCATCGCCGGCGTGACCGTCGACGCCGGCCTGAAGAAGTCCAAGGTGCTGGTGCAGATCGGCCGGCCCGGCCAGGACGCGTGGGGCCGTAACTCCGACCCCACCACGCTGAGCGACCTGTACTTCCGGGTCGGCGGCCCGCACGTCGGCAAGACCGGCACCGCGCTCGAGGTCAACGCCGACGACGTCCTGATCGACCACACCTGGGTGTGGCGGGCCGACCACGGCGTCGAGGGCTTCAGCGGCGACACCGAGCGCTGGAACACCAACACCGGCACGACGGGCGTGATCATCAACGGTGATCGGGTCACCGCCACCGGCCTGTTCGTCGAGCACTTCCAGCGCTACAACACCGTCTGGAACGGCAACAACGGCACCACCATCCTCTATCAGAACGAGCTGCCGTACGACCCACCGGCCCAGAAGGACTGGATGAACGGCAAGGTCGAGGGCTACGCCGGTTACAAGGTCGGTGACCAGGTCCGCAACCACCACCTGTACGGCGCCGGGGTGTACGTGTTCAACCAGAACAACCCGTCGATCCACACCGAGAACGGTTTCGAGGTCCCCAACCGTCCCGGCGTGAAGCTGCACCACATCATGACCGTCAACCTCAGCGCCGGCGTCATCGACCACGTCGTCAACGGCGTCGGCCCGGCCGCCGACACCACCAAGATCGGCGTACCCGTCTACCTGCCGGATTACCCCGTGTCCTGACACCCTGTCCCCAGAGAGGCTGCCTCGCTGGGTGAACGTGGAACAGGCCCGCAAGGGGCCCGGAGCCGCTCTGGCTCCGGGCCCCTTGTCACATTTCCGGACCCGGCGGTGCTTACCCGGATGTGGAGCAGGATGTGATGGTGGCCGGCGTCCGGCCCGACCTGGAGCAGGTCTTCCGGTCGGCCTACCCGCGGGTCGTCGCGGTCGCCGCCCGGGTGCTCGGGTCCCGCGACGAGGCCGAGGACGTCGCCCAGGAGGTGTTCCTGACCTTCGGGCGCTCCTCGGTGCCCGCCACCGACGCCGCCGGGTGGCTCTCCGTCGCCGCCGCGCACACCGCCCTCAACCACCTTCGCACCGGCCGCCGCCGCGCCTCCCGCGAAGCCGTCGCCGACGACGCCGCGATCGCACCCGACGTCGCCGATGAGGTGGTCACCCTCGAAGAGCGCCGGAGGGTACGCGCGGCGCTGGCCACGCTGCCCCGCAAGCAGTCGGTCGCCCTGGTGCTGCGGCACAGCGGCCTCAGCTACGCCGAGGTGGCGGCCGCCCTCGACCTCTCGCCCGGCAGCGTCGGCACCACCGTGCGGCGTGCCGAGTCCGCCCTACGCAAGGAGTTGAACCGTCATGCGCCATCCGACTGACGGCACCCTGCGCCGGCTCCTGGACGAGCCGGCCGGCGTCGCCGACACCGACCGCGCCCACGTGGCCGGCTGCCGGCGCTGCCTGGCCGCGCTGGCCGCCGCACGCGAGGACGCCCTGCTCGTCCGGGCGGCGCTGCGGGCCGACCTCGACCCCGCCGCTCCCGCCGATCCCTCCACGTCCGGCGTGTCGGGCCTGTCTGCCGCATCTGGCGTGAACGGCGTGTCGGGCCTGTCTGCCGCATCTGGCGTGAACGGCGTGTCCGGCCTGTCTGCCGCACCTGCCGTGAACGGCGTGTTCGCCGCGTCGGGCGCGCCCGACGCTCTGGACATGACCGCGGACGCCGGCCTGGCTGTCGACGTGGGCGCGGCGTGGCAGCGGCTTTCCGCGACGATGGCCGCGGCGCAACCCGACGCCTCAGCGCAGGTCACGGCCGAGGGGGCGACTATCGGTGCGCAGAGCTATACCACCTTCGCGCGGCCGAATGCCCCGGAAGTGGCGTCGGCGCAGGTCACGCCCGAGGTGATGCACATTTGTGCTCAGAGCAAAGGGACGGCGGCGGGTCGGGGTACCCGGGGCGAGGGTCGGTGGCGGAAGGCGTTGCGTAGCCCGGTCATCGCCGTTGTCGGAGTGGCCGCCATCGTCACCGGGGCGAGCGCGGCCGCGGCCGGGGACTGGTTCCCGATCTTCCGGGCCGAGCGGGTCGTGCCGATCACCGTCGACCCGGCCGACCTGGGCAAACTGCCCGAGCTGGACGCGTACGGGGAGGTAAAGATCACCACGCCGGCCGACGTGCGGAAGGTGCCGAACGCGGCGGCGGCGCGGGAGGCGACCGGGCTGAGTGTGCCGCGGGTCGGCGGGCTGCCGCGGGGCGTGACCGGTGATCCCGGGTTCCTCGTCGTCAACCAGGTCGGCGCGCAGTTCACGTTCGACGCCGCCAAGGCCGCCGCCACCACCGGGGGCGGCGCCCCGGCACCGCCCGCGGGGCTGGACGGCACCGAGTTCCGGATGACCGCCGGGCCGGGGCTGGCACAGGTGTGGACCGAGGTGCGCGGCATGCCGGCCCTGGTCGTCGTCCGGATCGTGGCGCCCAGGGCGTACTCGTCGGGCGTGCCCTTCGAAACCGCCCGCGACTATCTGTTGTCGCTGCCCAGCCTGCCACCGTCGGTGGCCAAGCAGCTGCGCGCCTTCACCGGCGACGGGACCAGCCTGCCGATGATCGTGCGGCCGGACGAGAGCAGCGCCGCCGCCACCGACGTGAACGGCGTACCCGCCACCCTCCTCACCAACCGCGGCAACGCCGTCAACGGGGTGGTCTGGGTCGAGGATGGTGTGATCAACGCGGTCGGTGGCTCGCTCAGCGCCGACGAGGTGCTCTCCGTCGCCCGGGGGTTGGCATGATCGAGGCCGCCGAACGGCTCGTCGCCGGGCTTCCGCCGGCCGCGGCGGTCTGGTGTTCCGGGCTTCGCAAGCGTTACCGCCGGCAGACGGCCGTCGACGACGTGTCGTTCACTGTCGGCCGGGGCGAGGTGGTCGGGCTGCTCGGCCCGAACGGCGCCGGCAAGACCACCTGCATCAAGATCCTGCTCGGCCTGGTCCGGCCGGACGCGGGCGAGGTGCTGCTGCTGGGCCGGCCCGCCACCGACCCGTACGCCCGGACCAGGGTCGGCTACCTGCCCGAACTCTTCCGCTACCAGCCCTGGCTGACCGCCACCGAGGTGCTGGCCCTGCACGTCCGGCTGTCCGGCGTCCCGCCCCGAGACCAGCGTGTGCGGCCGGGCAGGTCACCGGCCCGCGACCTGCGTGAGGTGCTCGGGCAGGTCGGGCTGGCCGACCGCGCCGGCGACCGGGTCGGCGCGTTCTCCAAGGGCATGCAGCAGCGGCTCGGGCTGGCCGTCGCACTGGTCGCCCGGCCGGAACTGGTGGTGCTCGACGAGCCGACCAGCGCGCTCGATCCGCTGGGCCGGGCCGACGTGCGGGACCTGCTGCTAGGCCTGCGCGAACAGGGCGTGGCCGTGCTGCTCAACTCGCACCTGATCGGCGAGGTGGAACGGGTCTGCGACCGGGTGGTGATCCTCGACCGGGGGAAGGTGGCGGCGTCCGGCACGCTCGACGAGCTGCTCGGCCGGACGGAGATCCGGCTGCGGCTGACCGAGGTGGACGCGGCGGCGACGGCGCGGATGGAGGCGCTGGGGCGGGTACGGCGGGACGGCGACGCGTACGTCGTCGAGGCGCCCGCCGACGCCGTCCCCGGCCTGGTCGCGGAGCTGGTCGGGCTCGGGGTGCGGGTGCACTCGGTCGAGCCCGGGCGGATCAGTCTGGAGGAGCGGCTGCTCGACATCCTGCGGGGGGAAGAATGACGCTGTCGACCGTACCCGTCATCGCGGGTCTGACCTTGAAGGAAGCCGCCCGGCGTAAGGTGCTGCGTTCGCTCGCCGTGTTGACCGTGCTGCTGCTGGCCCTCAGCGCGTGGGGGTTCTGGCGCCTCGAGATCGAGTTCGGCACGCTGACCAGCGGCGAGTCCAAGCTGGCGGCCTCCCAGGTGCTCAACCTGGTGATGTTCGGGCTGAGCCTGATCGCCGCGCTGGGCACCGCGTTCCTGGCCGGCCCGACCGTCTCCGGCGAGATCGAGTCCGGCGTCGCGCTGGCCGTCATGACCCGCCCGGTACGCCGTTCCGCGGTGCTGGCCGGCAAGTGGCTCGGGTTGGTCGCCTTCGGCACCGGCTACATCGTGCTGACCGGCCTGGCCCAGTTCCTGATCGTGCTGGCGACGCTCGGCTATTGGCCGCCGCACCCCGTCGAGGGCCTGTTCATGCTGGCCGGCCAGACCACGGTCCTGCTCACCTTGGGCCTGCTGCTGTCCACGGTGATCTCCCCGATGGCGTCCGGCATCGTGTCGGTCGGCCTCTTCGGCGCCACCTGGATCGCCGGCGTGGTCGGCCAGGTCGGCGACGAGCTGAACAACTCCAGCGTCGCCGCGGTCGGCGAGATCTCCCGCATGATCCTGCCCACCGACGGCCTGTGGCGAGCCGCGATGCACGCCTTCCAGGACCCGGGCGCGGTCGAGTTCGCCGCCGGCTTCGGCGCGTCCCCCTTCCTCAGCATGGTCCCCACGCCGCTCGCGTACTACGGCTGGGCGGCGATCTGGGCGGCCCTCATCCTGGGGCTGGCCGCCCTGTCCTTCCAGCGGAGAGACCTCTGATCGCCGTCCGCGTCACGCCGGCCGACCCTTGGCGCCGCCGCCCCACCGTCCCGGATGGACGAAGCGGTCCGCCGGCTGTCCACCGTGGTCGGACTCCGGGCCGTCTCCGGGCATCCCCGGCTTGGCCGATTCACCGAGCTCGATCTAGGCTGCGCGGGTGCTGCTGCGCCCCGCGACCCACGTGGACGAGGTCGCCGATCTGTGGATCGCGCTGGCCGGCCATCACTACGCCGTCGACCGGGGGATCGGACAGCTGGCCGAGCCGGTCGGCGCGGCCGAGAGCTGGCCGTCGCGGCGCCGGCAATACGAGACCTGGTCGGCCGAGCCGGGCTGGCTGCTCCTGGTGGCCGAGGTCGACGGCGAGGCGCACGGGTACGCGGCCGCCCGGATCACCGCGTCGGCCAGCGCGTGGCAGGTCGGCGACCGCATCGGCCACCTGGAAACGTTGGCCGTCGCCCCGGACGAGCGCGGCGAGGGTGTCGGCACCGCCCTGGTCACGGCGGTCCGCGACCACTGGCGGCGGGCGGGGGTACGGCTGGCGCTGGTGTCGGTGCTGGCCGGCAACGACGAGGCGGCCCGCTTCTACCAGCGGCTGGGCGCGGTCGAGTTCACCCGCACCAGCGTCTTCCCGATCTGAGGGCAAGGCGTCCTCGGCTCGCTGATGATCCCGGCGGGGCATGATGGGCGTGATCGACTCAGGAGAGGAGCGGGCCCATGCCGCTGTGGGATCTCAGTGCGGACGAGTTGCCCGGCTATGCGCCGGAGATCGCCGAACCGGACGACTTCGACGAGTTCTGGGCCGGGACGCTGGGCGAGGCCCGCGGTTACGACCTGGGGCTGCGGCTGGAGCCCGTCGACACCGGGCTGGTCCTGGTGGACGTGTACGACGTGACGTTCAACGGCTTCGGCGGGCACCCGATCAAGGGCTGGCTGACCCGGCCCCGGGGACTCGACGGGCCGCTGCCGGCCGTGCTCGTCTGCAACGGCTACGGCGGTGGGCGCGGGCTGCCGACCGGGCACCTGGAGTGGGCCAACGCCGGCTACGTGGAGCTCTTCCTGGACACCCGGGGCCAGGGGAGCGGCTGGGGTGACGGCGGCGACACCCCGGACCCGGTCGGTGCCGGGCCGGCCCATCCGGGCTACCTGACCCGGGGCATCCTCGATCCGCGCGAGCACTACTACCGGCGGCTGTTCACCGACGCCGCCCGGGCCGTCGAGGCGTTGCGGGCGGTGGACGGGGTCGACCCGGCGCGGGTGGCGGTGACCGGCCGCAGCCAGGGCGGCGCGATGGCGCTGGCCGTCGGCGGGCTGGTGCCGGACGTCGCCGCGGTGCTTCCCGACGTACCCTTCCTCTGCCATATCCGCCGGGCCGTCGACATCACCGCCCGTGACCCGTACGCCGAGGTCTCGGCCTATCTCGCCGTCAACCGCGCGCACACCGAGCAGGCCTTCCGCACCCTGTCGTACATCGACGTGGCCAACCACGCCAGGCGCGCGGTCGCGCCGGCCCGTTTCTCGGTCGCGCTGATGGACCAGATCTGCCCGCCCTCGACCGTGTACGCGGCCTTCAACGCGTACGGCGGCAGCGCCAAGGAGATCGACGTCTGGCCGTTCAACGATCACGAGGGCGGCGGCGGGCACCAGTGGCCGCGTCAGCTCCCGTGGCTGTCGGGGGTACTCAGCCGCTGACGTTCGGTCTCCACGTCGAAGCCGGCCGGCGGGTACTGCGGGTCGATCGACGCCAGCGCGTCCCGCAGCAGCGTCGCCACGGCCCAGTTGCGGTACCACTTCCGGTCGGCCGGGACGACGAACCAGGGGTTCGCGACGGTGCTGCAGCGGGTCAGCGCGTCCTGGTACGCCGCCTGGTAGTCGTCCCAGCGGGCCCGCTCGGTGACGTCGCCCGGGTTGTACTTCCAGTACTTGGCCGGGTCGTCGAGCCGGTCGAGCAGCCGCTGCCGCTGCTCCTCGGGCGAGATGTGCAGCATCACCTTGACCAGGGTCAGCCCGTCCTCGGCCTGCGCCGCCTCGAACTTGTTGATCTGGTCGTAGCGGCGCGACCAGACGTTCTCCGGCACCAGGTCGTGCACGCGTACGACCAACACGTCCTCGTAGTGCGACCGGTTGAACACGCCCACCTGCCCGGCGGCCGGCAGCGCCCGCTCGACGCGCCACAGGAAGTTCTGCCGCTTCTCCTCGTCGGTCGGCGGCCCGAAGCTGACCGCCTTGATGCCGGTCGGGTTCAGCCCGCCGAACACGCTGCGCACCGTGCCGTCCTTGCCGCCGCAGTCCATGGCCTGCAGCAGGAGCAGCACCCGCCGGCTCGTCTGCCCGCTCTTGGCGCTGGCGAAGAGCTTCTCCTGGTACGCCGCCAGCTCGCTCCCGATCGCCGCGACTGCTTCCTTCGACCACGCCTTGGCGTCCTTCCGGACCGCCTTGGTATCGGGCAGTCCCGGCGTACCCTTGGGATCGACTTTGTCGAGCCGGAATGACTCGGGGTCCACGGCGAGCACGTCACGAAGCTGCGTCATCCTGCGGACGTTACCCTTCACCAGGCATTTCGACCCGGATCATGGAGTTCGCCGGCGGCCCGGTGGTGCACGAGACCCAGTATTTCGGCGACCCGTTCGGGGCGCCGGCCGCGCGCATCGCGATCGCCGAGCCGATGCCGGCCGCGAGACCAGCCGCGCCTGGGCTTCTAAAGGTCGAGGACGACGTCGCCGGCGGGGCGCGCGGAGCAGATCAGCACGTTGCCCTCGGCCGGTGGGTCGACCGGGTCGGTCGTGTACTGCACCGCACCGGACAGCAGGCCGGTCTCGCAGTTGTGGCAGACGCCGACGCGGCACGACCAGCGGACCGGGACGTCGCAGGCCTCGGCCAGGTCGAGCAGGCTGGCCTCGGCCGACGGCCACGGAACGGTGACGTTGCTGCGGGCGAAGGACACCGGCGGTCCGGTGCCCGGCTCGCCCGCCGGCGGATGCGGGGACCGGGCCGGGGCGGCGCCGATGCCGGGGGTCAGGGCGGGGCGCGCGCCGAAGACCTCGGTGTGGACGCCGGTCGCCGGGAGGCCGGTCTCGACCAGGGCGGCGGTGACGTCGGTGAGGAAGGCGGCAGGCCCGCACAGGTAGGCGTCGGCGTCGGGCGGGAGGCGCAGCGTACGCAGCAGATCCGCCGACAGGCGGCCGGCCGTGTCGTAATCCCGGCCGAGGCGGTCCGCGGGGGCGGGCCGGCTGAGGCAGACGTACGAGTGGGCCCGGGGCAGCCGCGCCAGCAGGTCGGCGGCCTCAGCCGCGAACGGGCGCTCGGCGCCGCTCCGGGCCGCCTGCACCCACCACACCTCCCGGCCGGACGCCTCCGCGGCCAGCTGGTGCAGCATGGCCAGCACCGGCGTCGCCCCGACACCCCCGCTGACCAGCACGACCGGGCTGGCTCCGGGGCGCAGGACGAACGAGCCCCGCGGCGCCGCCGAGTCGATCACGTCGCCGGGGCGGACCCGACTGTGCAGGTAGCGGCTGGCCGCGCCCTCGCGCTTGACGCTGATCCGGTAGCGGGCGTCACCCGGCGGCCCCGACAGCGAATAGCTGCGGACCAGGCCGGGCCCGACCCGCACGGTCAGGAACTGCCCCGGCAGCGCGGCCGGCAACGGTGTGCCGTCCGGGTCAGCCAGGGTGATCGACGCGATCGTCGAGCTTTCCGGCTCGACCGCGACCACCCGCAGGCCCCGGAAGCCGGTCCAGGCCGGTGGCGGCGTCGCGTCGACCAGTCCGGCATTGCCGCCGGCGGCCTCTGGCTGGTCGAGCATCGCCCGGAACGACGCCTGCCAGCCGGGACTGAGCGCCGGTACACGCAGCGCCTGCTCGATCCGTTCCCGGGAGTGTCCAGGCAGGTAGAGCAGCGCGTCGACGTCGGCGACGGTCAGCGGCTCGGCGCCGTCGGCGACCTTGACGATGTCGTCGCCGGCGCTGACCTCGCCCTCCTGGAGCACGCGCAGGTAGAAGCCGGGCCGATGATGCTGTACGAGTAGGGCCGGCATCCGCGGCTCGGCCATCCGGATCCCGACGCGGTAGCAGGTGACGCGCGGTTGGGTCACCTCGAACAGCGCGTCGCCGATCCGGTACCGGTCGCCGATGCGCACCTCGTCGTCCGGCAGCCCGTCGACGGTGAAGTTCTCGCCGAACTGGCCCAGCACGAAGTCGTCGCGGCCGAGGAACTTCTCCCAGTACGCGTACGAGCCGAGCTGGTAGACGAAGACCGCCCGCTGCTCGCCGCCGTGACCGCCGAGGTCGCCCTGCCCGTCGCCGTCGATGTTGAGCCGGCGGGCCATCGCCGGCCCGTCGACCGGCGACTTCCAGATGCCGGTGTGTACCGACCGGCCGCGCCACAGCACGTCCTTGGGCCGGCCGACGTTGACCGACCGCAGCGTCGCCCGGCCCGAGGAGTTCATGGTCCTCATCCTGCCCCGGTCAGCCACCGCTGGCGAGTTCCCGGGCGCGGGCCTGGACGCGGTCGTTGCCCTCGGTGGTGAGGTAGCCGGCCACTGTGGAGCGCGTGGCCGCGTGCACGTGCAGACGCCCGCGGGCGGAGTCACGGGATGATCCCGAACGGGTGTCGCCGAGTCGCGCCGGTGGCTACCGCCTAGTACGGTGAATCCGCGTGGCCCTGAGGAGAACGACAGGCGACGGAAGGTAAACGCGATGACCGACACTGCGGTCGACGTGCACTCCGGCCCCGACGACACCCTGGTCATCCACCCGCGCGGCGCTCTCGGCGCCGACGCCGCGGCCCGGCTCCGGCGCCTGCTCGTGCAGGCCGTCCGGCACACCCGGCCGTCGCGGCTGATCCTCGACCTGCGTGACGTCTCCCACCTTGACCCGATCAACCTCGGCGCCCTGGCCGCCGCCTGCGACCTGGGCGACGACCACGAGGTCGAAGTCTCCCTCGAGCACAACTCCCCGGCCCTGGCCGACCAGCTGTGCGCGGTCGGCGTGGAACGGGCCCGCCTGCACCACCGCGCGTGACCCTCGGGGCTCGAGCCGCCGCCCGGCCCGGCTTCCCCGGCCGCCGGCGCCGGTCTTGCCCCGCTTGGTCCGCTCGCGAACAATGACCGCATGATCCGTGCTGACCTGCACGCCGGCTGGACCGTGACCGCCGCCGACGGCTCGACCGGGCCGCTGCCGGCCGAGGTGCCGGGTTCGATACACACCGACCTGCTCGCCGCCGGGCTGATCGAGGATCCGTACGCCGGCACCAACGAGGCCGGCCTGGCCTGGCTGCACCGGTCGGCCTGGGTCTATCGCCGCACGCTGCCCGCGGTCGCGGCGGCCGCCGACGAGCGCGTCGACCTGGTCTTCGACGGGCTGGACACCGTGGCCACGCTCACGCTGGGTGACACCGAGCTGGGTCGCACCGCCAACATGCACCGCGGCTATCGCTTCGACGTGCGCGATCAGATCAACACCGATCAGGAGCTGACGGTACGGTTCGACAGCGCGCTCGCGTACGCCGAGGCGATGCGCGACCGGCTCGGGGCGCGGCCGTCGGCGTACGAGCATCCGTACAACATGGTCCGCAAGATGGCCTGCGGTTTCGGCTGGGACTGGGGACCCGACCTGCAGACCTGCGGCATCTGGAAACCGGTGCGGCTGGAACGGTGGCGGGTCGCCCGGCTGGCGTCGGTGCGCGTGCTCGCGACGCTCGAGGCGGACAACACCACCGGACGACTCGACGTCCAGGCCGAGATCGAGCGTTCGTCACTGCGACCCGACGGCGAACTGCTGGTTCGGGTGGCCGTGGCCGGTCGCGTCGGCGAGGCCCGGGTCGCGGCCGGGGAGAGCACGGCGTCGGTCGAGCTCACCGTGCCGGACGCCGCGGTGTGGTGGCCGGTCGGCTACGGCGCACAACCGTTGAGCGACGTGACCATCGAACTGCTCGACGGCGCGGTGGTGCTCGACCAGGCGGCCAAGCGGGCCGGGTTCCGGCGGGTGGAACTGGACGAGACTCCCGACGCGGTCGGAAGCCGGTTCGCCATCGTGGTCAACGGGCGCGAGGTGTGGGCGCTCGGGCTCAACTGGATCCCGGAGGACCACCTGCTCACCCGGCTGACCCGGGAACGCTACGCCGCCGCCGTCGACCGGGCCGTGCTGGCCCACGCCAACCTGCTGCGGGTGTGGGGCGGCGGGATCTTCGAGTCGGACGACTTCTACGACCTCTGCGACGAGCGTGGCGTACTCGTCTGGCAGGACTTTCCGCTGGCCTGCTCGGCGTACCCGGAGGAAGAACCGAGCCGCGGCGAGATCCTGGCCGAGGCCCGGGAGAACATCGTCCGGCTCGCCTCGCATCCGTCGCTCGCCATCTGGAACGGCGGCAACGAGAACCTGTGGGGCCACGAGGACTGGGGCTGGAAGGCCGAACTCGGCGACCGGACCTGGGGTCTCGGCTACTACGAACGCGACTTCCCGGCGCTGCTGGCCGAACTCGACCCGACCCGCCCGTACCACAAAGGCAGCCCGTCGAGCCCCCGCGACGTGCACCCCAACGACGACCGGTACGGCACCCGCCACGAGTGGGAGTCGTGGAACCAGCGCGACTACACCTGGCACGACCGGCACGTGCCCCGGTTCTGTGCCGAGTTCGGCTGGCAGGCGCCCCCCACCTGGGCCACCCTGACCGAGTGGCTCGACCCGGCCGACCTGCGCAAGGACTCGCCCGCGTTCCTGCTCCACCAGAAGGCGGCCGACGGCAACGGCAAACTCGACCGCGGCCTCGCCCACCACCTCGGCGTACCCGCTGATTTCGCCGACTGGCACTGGGCTACCCAGCTCAACCAGGCCCGCGCCACCACCTACGCCGTCGAGCACCTCCGCGCCCACCGGCCACGCACCATGGGCAGCATCCTGTGGCAGCTCAACGACTGCTGGCCGGTAACGTCGTGGGCGGTCGTGGACAGCGCCGGCCGCCTCAAACCGTCCTGGTACGCCCTGCGCCGCGCCTACGCGCCGCGCCTCCTGACCATCCGCCCCCGGTCGGTGGCCGTCATCAACGACACGGACCGGCCGTGGTCCGGCACGGTCACGGTGCGCCGCCTGACCTTCGCCGGCACCACACTGGCCGCCGCCGACCTGCCGGTGGACGTCGCACCGCGCTCGGTGGCCGAGCTTCCCCTGCCGTCGCCCGTTTCCACACCGGACTCGGCGGCGGCCGAGGTGGTGGTCGCTGACTTCGACGGGGTACGCGGATTCCGCACGTTCATCGAGGACCAGACGCTCGCCTACGACCCCGCCGCGCTCACGGCGACCGTGGCACCGGCCCCCGGCGGTTACGCGGTCACCGTGACGGCGTCGTCCTTCGCCCGTGACATCACCCTGCTGGCCGACCGCGTGGCCATCGACGCCGCGGTCGACGACCAGCTGATCACCCTCCTGGCGGGCGAGACCCACACCTTCCGCGTACGCACCGCGCGGAACATCGACCCGACTGCGCTGCTCGCCCCGTCGGTGCTCCGCTCAGCCGTCATCCCCATCAGGCCTTGACCGGCGCCGCCCGACTGAGCTGACCGGCGCCGGCCCGGTCGCCACGAACTCCGCCCGCGTGCGAGCTTGCTGACGGCGGTGCTGATCGGTGGTCCGCCGCTCGAACTGCACGGCGAAACTCGGTGAGGAGATTGTCCGGGGTCCGAAGCCCTGGCCTCCGGGGGTCTGGAGCGGGTGAGTTGGTTCGCCGCGACCGCAGGTGCTAGACCTGCGGTCGGGGCAGGCAGCTTGTTGGCTCATCTCGGGGAGCAGCGTCGGTCGCCCATCGGTTGCCGACGTGTGGTGAGTCGTGCTCCCGCGGCAGCGATCAGTCCGGCTGCTGGGCGTCGTCGAGCATGCTGGACATCGTGCCGGCCCGCAGCAGCGCGAGCCCGGCGGCCGGCACGCCGGCGTCGGCGGCTGCCACCAGCAGAGTTTGGCCTTCGGCGCACCGTCCACGCGAATCCCAGTACCGAAACAGCGCGTCGACCGTCCGTTCGTCGACGGATGCGGGCTCGTGCCGCAGCGTCCAGCGCAGCGCTGCCCGCACGTTGTCCACGTCGGCGTCCAGCAACCGGCACCCCTCGTCGGCTACGTCCGCGGCCTCGCGGATGCGCTGCAGATATCGGTGGGCCATGTGCTGCCCCACCGCCCACCGCTCGTGCCCGTCCAGCAGCTCACGGGCCAGGTCACGCATCGGGTCCGGAAGCCGGTAGCGGGTCTGCTCGGGCGCGTACCGGGCACGCAGCAGGCTCGCGTCGAGCAACTCGGCGAGCCCGGCCAGCAGCCAGCTCTGGTCCCGCCCGAGTCCGGTCACCACCGGCTCGAGGTCGGCGAGGCAAACCCCCGACGGGAAGAGGCTGAGCCAGCCGAACAGGGTACGCGCGCCGTCGGGCACGACGGTCAGGCTGTACTCGATGGTGGCGCGCAACGACCGGTGGCGCTCCTGCGTACCGCGCAGGCCGTCGGCGAGCACGTCGAGTTGGCGGTGCAGCCGGGTCACCAACTCGGCCGGGGCGAGGACCCGCAGTCGGGCCGCGGCAAGCTCGATCGCCAGGGGCAGCCCTTCCACCGTCCGGCAGATCATCGCCAGGTCCGCACGGTTGGCCGCGTCGAGCCGGAAGCCCGGGCGCACCTGCGCCGTACGGTCCACGAGTAGCGTCAACGCCGCGCTGTCGGCCGGGTGACCGTCAGGGCCGGGCACCGGCAGGCCCGCTAGGCGCACCTCACGCTCGCCCCGGATGCGCAGCGGAATCCGGCTGGTCACCACAATGGTCAGGCCGGTGCAGCGCGTCAGCAGGCCCTGGATGGTCGCGGCAGCGTCCAGCAGCCGCTCGAATCCGTCCAGCAGCAGCATCGAACGCCGGTCGCGGATCGCGGCGGCGATCCGCGTCACCGGATCGAGCCGGGACCCGCCGCCCACCCCCATGGCCTCGGCGATCATCTCACCGACCAGAGCCGGTTCGGTGACGCCGCTCAGGTCGACCCGGCGGATGTCGAGACCGTTTCGGGCCAGCACGACGGCGGCCTCGGCCAGCAGCCGAGATTTGCCCACCCCGCCTGGGCCGCTGAGCGTGACGAGTCGATGCACCCGGCCGGAGGCCAAGTCCAGCAGCGTGGCCAGCTCGGCGTCGCGCCCGAGCATCCGGTCCAGTTGCGCCGGTGGTGGCGGTGCGGCCGGCGTGGGTGCGCCGGGACGGGCGGCGGTGAGCAACGTGATCCGCTCCACATCGCTGAGCAGCAGGGCGTCCGCGATGGCGTGCAGTGACCAGTGGCGCGGTCGGCTCGTCACGCCCCGTTCGAGGTCGCGCAGGGCGCGTTCGCTGAGGCCGGAGCGCCGAGCGAGCTGCGCCTGGCTGAGCCCGGCGGACCGGCGCAGCCGGACCAGCAGCTCGGCGACGGCCGTGCGGACGGTGCCGGGGTGCGACGCCGGCTCCCCAACGGTATCGACGGCGGTCATCGACCCATCGTAGGCACGGTGAACGGCGGTTCCTCGCGACCACCCGTGTCCGGGTTCGGACACGGGTGGAGGCCGAACCGGCGGACCGGTCCGGCCCCGTGGTGGTGCCGTCAGGCCCAGAGCTGGTTGATCGCGCCGGCGGTGCGCGACCGCATCACGACACCGTTGGCGTCCTCGTCGGTCATCGCCCTCAGCGATGAGGGATCGATGAAGTGGCTGCCGCCCAGCGATCCGCTCGGGACGACCTGCCAGAGCTGGCGGGTGCCGCTGCCACACGTGTTGACCTTCACGATCGCGCCGTCCATCAGGTTGGAGCTGCGCGCCAGACACAGGCTCTGGTCGGCGATCAGTTTGATGTTGACAATGCCGGCGGGCTGGTTGGCCGCACCGACGATCTTCCAGCGCTGAATGGTCGTGCCGGTGAAGACCTCGGTGGTCGTCGAGCTGCCCGCCGTCGCGGAGACGGGCTGCAATGCTTCACTCTGGACGTTGCGGATCGAGCCCAACGGGCCGGCGGACGCCGGGCCCGCCCCGGCGAGCATGCCGACGAGCACGGAGGCCGCGACCGACACCAGCGTGACCGACCGGCGGATGGTGAATGACGTCATCGTGGATATCCCATCGATACAGGCGAACCGGATGTCCGCGCTGATCGCCAGGTTTGCCGCTCGTCCATGCCGGACGAAAGGATGCGCGGAGAAACCTCCGGTCGAACTGCCGATGTGCCGGAGACGCACGTCACACGACAGGCCGTCGCGGATATTTCCTGCCGAGTCGAATTCGGCCGCCGCCCGCGCAGGCTCCAGCAACTCTCGTGCGAACGCTCGCTTTCCGAGTAACTCCCACAGGATCGCAGGGCCGGCCGTCACGATCAATTGCGTCAAGCGGAGTTCGCGCTCCGGCCCGACTTCTCAGGTGGCTTCCGGATCCGGCCATGTACCGGGGTCAGCGAAGCTGAACTCACCGCCGTGCTTGGCCGGGCGCCCCGATCACCCCGGCCGCACGTGGCGGGGCGGGCAGCCGGAACACCCCAAATGACAATCTGATTGTCGCAAACCCGCATACCGACTCCCAGTCACCAAACCGTTGACCGACGTCGAGATCGCCATCCAGGCGACGCCGTACTTGTCGTTGGCGGAGCTGGTGGAGAACCGCGACCAGGCCGGCCCCAGCCCGGTCATCCCACAGGGGACGTTCGCCTCTTCCCTCACCGCCGGAGGGGTTCACCCTGAAGGTGGGGCAGGACTGACCCGAAGGGAATGCATCATGAGACGAATCTTGGCGGCTTCGGCCGCGGTTCTGCTCGCGTCCTTGCTGGTGACCGCGTCGCCCGCCGCACCGGCCGGCGCCGGTCCGGTCCGGCACTATGCGGCGGTCGAGCTGGGCACGCTGAACGGTGCCTACCCCGCGGCGTACGCGCTCAACGACCGGGACGAGGTGGTGGGCATCGTCGACCACCGTCCGTTCCTCTGGCGCGACGGGACCATGATCGGTATCGAGGGCACAGCCGACTGGGTGGCCGCCCTCGACATCAACGAGCGAGGTCAGGTGGTCGGCGGCGGGGCCGGCGGCGGCGCCTTCCTCTGGGAGCGCGGCGTGACGATCCCGCTGCGGTCCGGCGACGACGTGGCCTACACCGCGATGGCGATCAACAACCGCGGTCAGGTCGTCGGCACTTTCTACCCGTCCGGCGACGGCGTGCCGCACGGTTACCTGTGGCAGCGTGGGACCTTGACCGACCTCGGCGAGATCCAGCCCGTGGACATCAACGACCGGGGCCAGATCCTCGTCTCCCGTCCGCAGGCGGCCATCTGGGCGAACGGTCGGCTGACCGCCCTCGGCGGACTCGGCAACCCGGTCGCGATCAACAACCTGGGCTGGGTCGTCGGCACGACGGTGATCGAGGACTACTCGCTGCGGGCCGTGCTGTGGCGCAACGGCCGGGCCACCCAGCTGGGCACGCTGGGCGGCACCCGTGACAAGCCGACCGCGATCAACGACCTGGGCCAGGTGCTCGGCACGAGCACCACGGCTGACGGGTACGTGCATCCGGTCCTGTGGCGCAACGGCCGCACGATCGATCTCGTGCCCCGCGGCATCGTTCTGCAGACGCTGCCGTCGCAGGCCTACATCGGCGGCGTCACCGGCCTCAACAACCGCGGCCACATCGCCGCCAACGTGCCCAGGCCGTCGGACTGGGCCGGCATCGCCACGCTGTTCCGGTAGGCGCGGCCGAGAAGCCCCGGCCCCTGGCCCCCATCGGCGGCCGCCCACGGGCTGACCACACCTCCATGGCGGTTTACCAGAAAAGAATGGTTCTCCAGGTCCTCAAGGGCACGGACAAGCCGTGCACTGGGTGTCGCAAGCTCTGGCCTCCGGGGTCGTGGCATACCGTCGTCTGCACGCCGGTCAGCCTCACGCGCGATGTGCCCGGCCCGCCGGCAAAGAGCGCGACGTCGAAGGCGACCTCAGCGGTACGCCGACCCAGATCTTGATCCCCGGCCTGGTCATTCCGCGCGCAGAAGGTGGAAGGGCACTCGCACGTTCACAGGCAGTCGCCGGGTGGCGACCCCGGTGGCTGGGATGACGCGCGCCTATACCGTCGTGGGATGCCCGGGGCGATGCCCGTCACCAACTCGTAGACGGTCCGGCCGCAGCGGCTGGCCAGCTCTTCGGCGCTTACCTCTTCGGCGTTGTCGCTTCCGAGCAGGGTGACCTGCTCGCCAGGCCGCACGTCGGTGTCGCCGCAGTCGATGACCGCGTGGCTCATGCCGACGGCGCCCGCGATGGGGAAGCGGCGGCCGCGGATCAGAACTTGGCCGCGGTTGCTGAGTAGCCGGGGAAGGCCATCGGCGAAACCGACCGGGATGACGGCCACGGTGGACGGCCGGTCCAGCCGGTACGTGAGCCCGTACGAGAGCCTCTCGTCCTGGCCCAGGAGCCGCGTCTGGACGACCGTCGTCGTCCAGCGCATCGCTGGCCGGAACCGGTCACCGACGGGGAGGGCGGCGCCGGGCCGGATGCCGTACAACAGGGCGCCCACCCGGACCGCGTCGAACCGGGCCGACGGCAACCGCAACGCCGCCGCGCTGTTGGCCGCGTGGACCCGTACGTCTGACCGGACCTTCTCGGCGAGGGAGCCGCGAGCCGTGTGCAACCGGCGGAGCTGCACCGCGGCGAAGTCGTCGGAGGGGTCGTCCGCGGTGGCCAGGTGGGTCCAGATCGCCTCGAGGCGCAGACCGGCGGCGTCGATCCGCGCCACCGCCTCCGCCGTGTCCTCCGGCGCCACACCGAGCCGGTGCATGCCCGTGTCGATCTTCAGGTGGACCGCGGCCGGCCGGGCCGCGCCGGTTGCCGCACGGCCGACCCGCCCGACGCCGTCCCAGGTGTACACGGTCAGGGTCAGACGGGCGCGGATGGCTTCGGCCTCCTCTCCCGGAAGCGGCTCGGTGAGCACGACGATCTCGCGGTCCGGAAGCGATTCACGCAGCCGCAGGCCCTCCTCGACGAAGGCGACGGCGACGGCCGGAACGCCGGCCGCCGACACGGCCCGGGCGACCTCGGCCGCGCCGTGCCCGTAGGCGTCGGCCTTGACGACCGCCATCACCTCGGCGGGAGCGACCAACGCCCGCGCGGCACGCGCGTTCGCCGCGATGATGTCGAGGTCGACGGTGACCGTCGTGCGGGCCGTGCGCTCCGCCGCCGGATCCACCATCGCTGCCGTGGCCGTTGACTCAGCCATCGATCCGGCCCGTCCGTCCGCGGACGGTCACGGCCAGCCTCCGTACGCTGGGATTCTCGAACAGCTGGTGCAGTGGCAGATCGATGGCGAACCGGCGGCGCAACTGTGCCACCAGGCGGACCGCCAGCAACGAGGTCCCGGTCTCGAAGAAGCTGGTGTCCAGATCGGCCGGTGGCCCCCCAGTCAGCTCCCGCCAGATCCGCACGATGGCGTCCTCCACCTCGTCCATCCCGCCGAGTCCGGCCGGCTCCCGGGCCGGAGCCACCAGCCGGGTCGATTCCAGCGCCCGATGGTCGACCTTGCCACCGGACAGGCGCGGCAGCGTGTCGAGCGGCACGATGCGGCCGGGTACGAGGTGGTCCGGCAGCTCGGCCCGCACCTGCTCGGCCAGCGCCGGCGACAACGCGACACCCGGCTGCGGCACCACGAACGCGCACAGCACCGGGCCGGCGCCCGCGTCGACGGCCACGACCGCAGCCTCCCAGACGTCCGGATGGCGCCGCAGAACAGCCTCGATCTCGGCCGGCTCGACGCGGAAGCCGCGCAGGTTGATCTGCCGGTCCCGGCGACCGGCGAGCCGGACGGAGCCGTCGGGCAGGAACCGGCCGAGATCGCCGGTCCAGTAGATCCGGTCGGCCGGGTCGCCGCTGAACGGGTTGACGGCGAACCCGTCGGAGCGTGCCGGTGACCCGACATAACCGCGGGCCAGATGCGGCGAGCGGACGCCGATCTCGCCGATCTCGCCGACACCGCAGAGATGGCGGCGGTCACGGCAGACGAGGATCTGGGCGTCGGCCACCCCGGTTCCCACGGGCACGGGCAGCGCGGCGAGGTCGTCCTCGGGGACGACGTGATAGGCGACGGCCTGCGGTGTCTCGGTGGCGCCGTAGAAGTTGACCAGGGTGGCGCAGGGGGCCAGGCGGCGGGCCGTGGCGAGGTGGTCGGAGGTGAGGGGCTCGCCGCCGAGGAACAGGTAGCGCAGCGAGGGCACCGGAGGCGGCCGGTCGGCGCCCATCGCGTCCAGCAGCGACGGCGTGAGATGGCAGATCGTGATCCTGTGGTCGCCCAGCCAGGCCGCGAGCCGCCGCGGTTCGCGGTGCACGCCGGGGGCCGGGATGTGGATCTCGCCGCCCGAGTACAGCGCCGCGAACACGTCGCGCAGAACCGGGTCGTGGCCCGGACCGGACAGCAGGCCGAATCGGTCGCGGTGGGTGAGACCGAAACGATCGGCCTGCCAGGACAGGAACCGCTCGAGCGGAGCCAGCGAGCTGAGGACGCCCCGTGGCTCTCCGCCGCTGCCGGAGGTGAACACGATGTGGCCCGGGCCCGCCCCGGTGTGTCCGGTCTCCGCCGCGCCGTCGACCGGCCGCACCTGGGGCGCAACCCCGCCGCCAACGATGTCGATACGTCCGGCCGACCCTGCCGCGAGGATCTGGCGGGCCAGGCGGCGGGCGGGCTGGTTGCCGTCGATCAGCGCGAACGTGCTCCCGGCCAGGGTGGTCGCCAGGAGCGCGGCGACGAGCTGCGGGTGCCGTGCGGCGACCACCGCGATGACGGATCCCGGGCCCGCCGTGGCGGCCACGCCGCCGGCGAGCTCGGTGGCCCGCTCGTCGAGCTCGCCGTAGGTCCACTCGCCGGTGTCCGACACGATGGCGCGGCGTCGTGGATGACGGCGGGCGATGTCGTCGAACCGATCGAGCAGACGTGGCGCCGTGGCCGGGACCCGGGCCAGGACGGGATCGGGAAGCGCGGGGACGTGTCCTGTCTCGATTGCGCCGGCCCGGGCGTCGGGGCGGCCGGCCAGCCCGGTCAGGATGTCGAGGTACTGCACGGTGAAAGCGGCCATGCGCTCCGGTGAGTACAGGTCGGCGTTGTAGATCAGGGCGCAGCGGAGTTCCTCCGGGCCGTCCCAGACGTACAGGCTGAGGTCGAACTTGGCGGCCATCTCCTCGGCGACCATCGGCTCCCACGACAGACCGCCGGCCTCCCGGGCGTCCGCCTCGGCGGGCACCAGGTTGAACAGCACCTGGAAGAGGGGGTGGTAGGCCAGGTCGCGGGCGGGCCTGAGCTCTTCGACCACGACCTCGAACGGCAGATCCTGATAGGTGAAGGCGTCCAGGACCGACTCGCGCGTCCGCCGCATCAGCTGTGCCACGGTCGGATCGCCGGACAGGTCCATCCGGATCGCGATGGTGTCGACGAGCAGCCCGATGACGTTCCGGGTCTCCGGCTGCGCCCGGTTCGCGGCCGGTGAGCCGATGACGAGATCGTCCTGGCCGCTCTGCCGGCTCAGCAGGAGCGCGAAGGCCCCCAGCAACGTCATGAACAGCGTCGTCCCGTGGTCCCGTCCGCTCTCACGCAGGCGTTTGGCCCGCTCGGCCGGGATCGTGAACCACTCCGTGGCACCGCTGTACGTCTGGACGGCCGGCCGAGGACCGTCCGCCGGCAGGGCCAGCACGGGCGGCGCGCCGGCGAGCCTCCGCCGGGGGTACGCACGCAGGTCGCGGGCGACCGCCTCGTCGGCGAGGTGGGCGCGCTGCCACATCCCGATGTCCGCGAACTGGATCGCGTCGGGTGGTGGGGGCGGCCCGCCATGCGCGTACCGGTCGGCCACCTCCTCATGGAACAGGGCGGCCGACCAGGCATCGACGACGCTGTGGTGGGCGGTGAGCAGGAAGACGTGTTCCGTCTCGGAAACGGTCAGCAGAGCCGGCCGGACCAGCGGTCCCCGGGCCAGGTCGAACGGCGCCGCCGAGAGCCGGCGGATCCAGCCCTGAACGCTTCCGTCGTGCTCCAACGTGTCGTGGGGCAGATCGAGGCGCAACACCGGCGCGATGATCTGGTACGGCTCACCGTCCGCACTGCCGTAATGGGTCCGAAGGGACTCGTGCCGTCCGATGACCGCGTTGGCCGCCTCCGCGAGCCGGGCCCGGTCCAGCGGTCCCCGGATCCGCACCGGGATGGCCAGGTTGTACGCGTTGCTGTCCGGCCGCAGCTGGTCCAGGAACCACAGCCGGCGCTGCGCGAAGGACAGTGGCGGCCGTTCCGGCCGTGGGTAGCGACGGGGGCTCGGCCGGTCGCCGGCGCCGCGACCGCGACGGGCCTGGAGCTCGGCCTCCAGACCGGCCAGGGTCGGCGCGTCGAATAGCGCGCGCAGTGGCAGGGACGAGCCGAAGAAGCGGCTGATCAGCGCGACCAGCCGCCCTCCGAGCAGCGAGTCGCCGCCCAGCTCGAAGAAGTCGGCGGTCGGTCCGATGGTGCCCGGGTCGCGTCGCAGCACCTCCGCCCACAGCAGGGCGAGCTGTGCCTGCACCGGTGATCCGGGCGCGTTCTGCTCCCCGGTCGTGGCGGTGGGGCGCTCGGCGAGAGCCGAGCGGTCGACCTTGCCGCTGGCGTTCAGCGGCAGCGAGTCGACCAGGACAACCCGCGGGACCATGTATCCGGGAAGCAGCCCGGCGAGGAGTCCGCGCAGGGCGGCGCCGGTCAGGCCCGGATCGGCCGGTACGACGTACGCGATGAGCTGCTTTTCCAGGCTGGCCGGCGGGTGGGCGACGACGGCGCACTGCAGCACGCCGCCATGCTGGACGAGCTGGCTCTCGATCTCGCCGAGCTCGATCCGGAAACCTCGGATCTTCACCTGGTCGTCGGCCCGGCCGAAGAACTGCAGCGTGCCGTCGGGCAGCCATCTACCCAGGTCACCGGTGCGGTAGAGACGCCGGCCGTCGGCCGCGGTGAAGAACCGCGCCGCCGTGGTCTCCGGGCTGCGCCGGTATCCCCGGGCCACTCCGGGACCACCCAGGTGGATCTCGCCGGGCACGCCCACGGGCGCGGGCGCGTCACCGTGGCCGAGGATGCGGACCTCGGTGTGCGGCAGAGGCCGGCCGATGGGAACCGACGAGCTCAGGTCGTCCGCGGTGATGCGGTGCGAGGTGGCGAAGATGGTGCCCTCGGTCGGACCGTACCCGTTGATCAGGGTGAGGCCGGGGCAGGTCGCCAGCACCCGGGCGCAGTGCTCGGGTGAGAGGATGTCGCCGCCCGCGATCAGCTGACGGACCGAGCCGAGGAACTCCGGAGCCGAGTCGACGAACTCGTGGAAGAGCCCGGCCGACAGCCACATGGTCGTGATGCCGGTCTGTCGGACGAACCGGCCCAGTTCCACCGCCGACCACGGTGGCCGGGGTGCGAGCACGAGGCGGGCCCCGTTGACCAGCGGGGCCCAGATCTCGAACTGGGACACGTCGAAGGCCAAGGAGCCCGCGTGCAGGACCACCTCGTCCGGACCCATGTCGACGAACCCCGGCCGCAGGATCAGTCGGGTGACCGACCGGTGCTCGACCATCACCCCCTTGGGGCGGCCCGTCGAGCCCGAGGTGTAGCAGATGTACATCAGGCCGGCCGGTCCCTGATCGTGTTCGGCGGGCCGGGCCCCGTCGTCGTCGAGGTCCGCGCCGGAGGCCGCGGCCGCCAGATCGACGACGACCGGGCCGAGCCCGTCCGGTATCGCGACGTCGTCGGACGTCAGCAGCGCCCGTAGCCCGCTGTCCAAAACCTGGTAGCGCACCCGCAGCGCGGGCAGTCCCGGATCGATGGGCACGTAGGCCGCGCCGGCCCGGAGAACACCCAGCAGGCCCGCCACCATGTCGGCCGATCGGTGCGCGATCACGCCGACCGCGTCCCCGGCGCACACGCCGGCCCTCTGCAGCGCCGTGGCGACCCGATCGCCGGCCTGGTCCAGCTCGTGATAGCTCAGACGGAGCTCACCCTGCTCGACCGCGATCGCGTGGGGCCGGATCCGGGCCTGTTCCGCGACAAGTTCGTCGACCCGGTCGCCGGAGATCGGCGGAAACACCGGTCCGCTGCCGAACCGGGCCAGCTCAGCCAGTTCCTCCGGGTCCGACATCGGGATGGCGCCCAGGCTCAGACCGGGTGCGGCCGCCCCCGCGCCGACGATCACCGCGAACTGGCGGAGCATCCGGGTCGCGGTCGCCTCGGTGAACATCTCGGCGTTGTAGGTGAGACTCGCCTCGTACCCGTCCTCGCTCCGGCGCAGCGTCAGATCCAGGTCGCGTTCGGTCACGGGCGGGGCGACCGGTACGTGCTCGACGCCCGCCGCCCGGCACGAACCGTCGGGAATCCGGTCCCGGTAGGCGAAGGTCGCCTGAACCAGGGGTGCTCGGGTGGGGTCGGCGGATGGCGCGATCGCCCGGATCAGGCGACCGAGCGGCACGTGGTGCCGGTCCGCGGTCAGGCGTTCCCGCTCCACCTGCCGCACGAGCTCGCCGAACGAGACCGTCTTCCCGGTGTCGACCCGGACGATGTGCAAGGTCTCGAGCGGGCCCATCGGGTGGCCGGGCGCGCCCCTTTGGCGGCCGGGGGGCCGGGCCGCGACGCCGACGGCGATGTCGTCGCCGGAGCTGTACCGCGCCAGCAGCACGACGAAGGCCGCTGCCAGCGCCGATTCCGGCGCGAGTCGTCCGGTCGCCGGGATGCCCCGGAGGGTGCTGGTCCGGGCCGCGTAGCTCCGGGACGGCGGCGGCCGGAGGTCGGCGGGCAGCTGGAGCGGAGTGAGACCGTTCAGCCGCTCGCGCCAGAACGCCAGGGAGCCCGGGTCCTCGGCGGGCTCGGGCCAGGCCGTGATCGCCGGTTCCGGGGCGTCCGGGCCGCCCGCGGCGGCGTACCGCACCAGGACGTCCGACAGCAGCCGTTCGACCGAAGGCTGATCGAGCACGCAGCGGTGCGCCATCACGATGACGAAGCTGGGCCCGGGGCCGCCGGCCGGGCGGACCAGGGCGCATCGGACCAGCGGGGCCCGGCCGGGCTCGAACGGTTCCGCGGTCAGTGTGATCGCGGCGTCGAGGATCGCGGTCGCGTCGCCCCGTCCGGCCTCGACGTCGATGACCGTGACAGCAAGCGGGCCGCCGGCCCGGGCGGTCCGGACGAAACGGTTCTCGGCCGGCGCGAAGGCCGCGCCGAGCCAGGAGCGCCCGCGGGTGAGCTCCTTGACAGCCGCCGACAGCGCTTCGAGGACGACTGGTCCGGCGAAGCGCACCATCGCCACCGCGGAATGGGCCGGGGCGAGCCGTGCCTCAAGCTGGTGGAGGAACAGCATCCGCTCCTGGTCCGCGTCGATCGCCACGATGTCCATGCCCTACCGCCAGACGCCGAGCAGGTCGGTCAGAATGGCTTCGGCGTTGCGGCTCGGGGTGGTGTGGCCGCCGTCGTACCAGATCGTCATCGCCGCGTCCGGGATGGAGTCGGCCAGTCGCCGGGCCGGTGGCAGCGGGCAGCTCGGGTCGTCCGCGCTGTGCCAGAACCGTGTCGGGCAGCCGATCGAGGCGGGGTCGAAACCCCAGGCCTGCCCGGGGGCCAGCGCGACGACGTCGTCCGCCCAGCCGGTGACCCCGTCGCGTAGCGAGTCGCGGATGTTGTCGGCGGCGATCTGCTGGACCTCCGGGCGGGAGAGCCACTCGAGGTCCTCGGGCGACGTGTCGGCGGAGAACGTGCGCTGCGAACGCTCGGCGTCGGCGAGCATCTGGCCGCGGATCGCCTCCAGCCGCCGGGCGATGCCGGTGCGGCCCTCCTCCCGCACGATGCGGAACGATTCCCGGTTGATCTCGGACAGCGAGGCCTCCTCGGCCGCGTCGAGCGGGGCGACGGTGCAAACCACGGAGCAGGCGGCGACCCGGTCGCCGAGCCGGGCGGCCGTTGCCAGCGCGTACGGGCCACCGGCCGAGAGCCCCTGCACGGCGAACCGGTCCACGCCCAGATGGTCGGCCACGGCGGCGACGTCGGAGGCGATGTGCGCGACGAGGCGGCCGGGCAGCTCCGCCGATCTGCCGTACCCGGGCCGGTCGAGGGTCACCACCCGGAGGCCGAGACGTTCCCACACCTTCGGTTCGGAGTGCCGGGCGAGCCGTCCGCCGGGTGCGCCGTACATCCAGAACAGGAGACGCCCGCCCGGATCCCCCCATTCCTCGAACGCGTAGGCGCGGCCGTCGGCCAGAGTGATCGTCGGCATGCTGGTCCTTTCCGTGGTGCGTCGCCGGTTCAATCCGGTGCGGTGCTGAGGGCGAGGAGATCGGCCAGGCGCATCGCATGCCGGCGGGAATCCGGGCCGGAGCTGCCCGCGGCGGTCAGCATCGCCGGCATGTCGCCCTCCTGGCGCAGCTCACGGACGTGGTCCCCGGGCCGTACGCTGACGTACAGCGAGAGGCAGGCGGGGTCGTCGGCCACGGCCTCGGCGGACAGGCCGGGTTGCACGACTCCGGGCGCGGCGTACACGTCCATGTAGGTTCCGGCGGCGGCCGCCGCTGGGCCGGTCAGGTCGGGGCGCCGGCCCAGCAGCTGTTCGAACACCGCACGGTGGACGTTCACCCCGCTCACCGTCTCGACCAGCTTGACGAACATGTCGCGCGCCGATCCGGCCGGGCGATTGTGCAGTTCGCCGAGCACCACCCGGCCGTCGTGGATCCAGAACTCCACGTGGAAGGCGCCGAAGGTCAGTCCGGCCGCACCCAGCCCGTCCCGGACGACCCGGGTGGCCTGCTCGGCCAGGTCCGGCGGGAGTGGCGCCGGCGCGGTGATCTGCTCCACCAGGATCGAGTCCCGCAGCGGCGTCTTGACGAACAACGCCAGCACATGCGGCCGGCCGTCGACAAACAGGCCGTCGGCGCTGTACTCGGTGCCCGGCTGGAACTCCTCGACGATGAAGTGCTGCCGATGTGCCGGTGGCAGGACCGCCACGGCGGCGGCCACGTCGTCGACCCGGCGCACGACGGTGACGCCCAGGCTGCCGTGCGTGTTGGTCGGTTTGACCACCCAGGGCCCGGGGACCCGGCTGACGAAGGCCGTCGCGTCGTCGACACCGGCGCACAACGCCGCGCGCGGCTGGGCGAAGCCGCGTTCGCGCAGCCGTTCCCGGCACCGGAACTTGTCCCGCACGAGGCTCGCCGCGGCGAACGGGCTGCCGGGCAGGCCCAGCGCCTCGGCGACCGCGGCGGTCGTCGGTACCGCCCACTCGCGGAAGCAGTACACGCCCGCCAGGTTCTCCCGCGCGGAGTAGGCCTTTGCCCAGGCCACGTGACCGTCGATGTCGGTCCGATCGAGCTCGACCGCGAGGTCCGCCCGCGCGACCACCTGGGGTGCGGCGGCGAGCCGCTCCGCGGTCTCGGTGACGATGACCCGGAAGCCGTACTCCTTGGCGAAGGTCACGCAGTCGAGCCCCGCGCCATTGATGCCGCCGCCGACGATGAGCAGGGCCGGTTGTCCAGCGCCCATGAAGATCACCTCATCCACGGCACCCGCGTCTGATCCGCTGAATCGGTCTGGTCCGCCAGAACGCTAGGAGGGCCGGGTTGTGCTGGGGTTATGCGCCGGTTCGCTTTCCCGGCGACGGTTGGCCGGCGCGGCGTACGCTCGCCTAGGCTCGGCGACGTGACCAGCTACGTCGAGGTTCCGCCACCGCCGGGCGCGCCCCGGCCGGTCAATCTTTACAACGCGAGCTGCACGGACGAGCTCGACGCCGGGATCCGGCACGGGTGGGTCTGCGAGTTGCAGCGGTTGTTGCGGACACACGGCTTCGAGGTCGTCGTGGACGGCGTGTGCGACCGGGCCACCCGCGACGCGCTGATGTCCTTCCAGGAGAGTGCCGGCCTCCGGGTGAGCGCGCGGCTCGACACCGCGACCAGACGGGAGCTGTATCGCACGCCGCTGTCGAAGCCGCCATCGGACCGGCTGGCCGGTCTGTCCGCGAGGGTGGCCGAGGCCTCGCGCGAGGCGATTCAGGCGAAGGTCCCGTTCATCTGGGGCGGCGGCCACGACACGGCGTTCGGCCCGTCTCTCGGCACCTCCCTCGGATGTACCGACTGCACCTCGCCGTGCATCGCGGACACCACGGTCGGTGTCGACTGCTCCGGCTTCACCCGCTGGGTCTACTGGGCGGCCGGCGCCGGCGAGATCGGCCAGGACACCGGTGACCAGCTCGCCAACCCGTGGTTCGGGCGGGTCCCCACGGCGGCGGCCGTCCCCGGCGACCTCGTGTTCGCGGGCACCGTCGAGATCGATCCGGACTACCCGGACCCGCATCTGGGCGTACACGTCGGTGTCTATATCGGACCGATCGACGACGTGCCGATGCAGGTCGCCGCGCCGCACACCGGCGAGAACGTGCGGCTCCAGCGGATCGACACTGAGAAGCTCATCGGTTACTACCACCTCGGCGCCGGTCCCGGCGCATAACTATCGCGCAACTGACCCCGCTTAACGTCCCGAAGTGCCGGCGCCGCCGCGTACGACGACCGTGAACCTTCGGTGACGAGGAGCGTCATGACCACACTGCCGTTGGCCCAGCACCGCGACTCGATCGCCGTCATCGGCATGGCGGCCCGTTTCCCCGGGGCGCGCAACGTCGACGAGTTCTGGCGGAACCTCTGTGAGGGCGTCGAGAGCATCCAGCGTCACACCCGGGAGGAGGCCTTGCGCCGGGGCATGACGCCGGAGCAGGTCGACGACCCGAACTACGTCAACGCGTCGGGCGCGCTGGAGGACGCCGACCGCTTCGACGGCGCCTTCTTCGGCTACTCGGCCCGGGAGTCGGCGATCATGGATCCGCAGCATCGGATCTTCCTCGAGTCCGCCTACCACGCACTCGAGGACGCCGGCTACGACAGCCGTCGTCACCGCGGGACGGTCGGCGTCTACGGCGGCTGCACGATGGACACCTACCTGGTTCGCAACGTGCTCGGTCCGGGGAGCGCGGCGGTCAACGCCGTCGGCGACATGCAGACCATGCTCGGGCACGACAAGGATTTCCTGGCCACGCGCGTGTCCTACCAGCTGGACCTGCGCGGACCCAGCATCGGCGTGCAGACCTCGTGCAGCTCCGCCCTGGTCGCCGTCCATCTGGCCTGCCGGGCGTTGCTGGACGACGAGTGCGAGCTCGCGCTGGCCGGCGGCGCGTCGGTCCGCCTGCCGCACGCCGCCGGCTACCTCTCGACGCCGGGCGCCTCCTCGCCGGACGGCCACTGCCGCGCATTCGACGCCGACGCCGCCGGGCCGGTCGTCGGCAACGGCGTCGGTGTCGTGGTGCTCAAGAGATTCGCCGACGCCGTGCGCGACGGTGACCAGATCCACGCGGTGATCCGCGGATCGGCGGTCACCAACGATGGGCAGGCCAAATCGAGCTACACGGCGCCGAGCGTCGGCGGGCAGGCCGCGGCGGTCGAACGGGCCCTGCTGCGGGCCGGTCTGACCGCACGCGACATCGACGTCGTCGAGGCCCACGGAACCGCGACCCCGATCGGCGACCCGATCGAGGTGGCCGCGCTGTCCCGGGCCATGCGGGGTGCCGAGGACTGTCTGCTCGGCTCGGTCAAACCCAACATCGGCCACCTCGACGCGGCCGCCGGCGCGGCCGGTCTGATCAAGGCGATCCTCATGGTCAGACATCGCAAGGTGCCGCCGGTGCTGCACTTCACCCGCCCGAACCCGCGCCTGGAGCTGGACTCGACGCCGTTCCGGATCCCGGTGGAGGTCGTCGAGCTGACGGCGGACCGGCCCGCCCGCGCCGGGGTCAACTCCGTGGGCATGGGCGGCACCAACGCGCACGTCATCGTCGAGCAGCCGCCCGCGCGCCCGGCGCCCGGCGCGTCCCGGCGCCGGCGGCACCCGGTCCTGCTGTCCGCCCGGTCGCTGACGGCGCTCGACGAACTGAGCCGGTCGGCCGGGCAGTACATCCGCGAGCGACCGGACGAGCTGGCGAACGCGGCGTACACCCTGGCCGCCGGACGCACACCGTGGGAGTTCCGTCGTTCCCTGCTGGCCGGATCGGCCGCCGAGATGAGCGACGCCCTGCTGGTCAGGGGCAGTCGCCGGGTGCGCGACGGCCACGCCGACGGCTCGCTGCGGACCGCCCTGGTGTTCGCCGGCCAGGGCGCTCAGCGGCTGGGCATGGGACTCGCCCTCGCCGAGGCCGAACCGCTGGTCGGGGAACATCTCGACACGGTCTTCCAGATCTTCGGTCGGCACGGCATCGACCTGGCCCCGGCCCTCGACGAGACCGGTGACCGGGAGGCGAAACGCGCGCGCCTCGCCGAGACGCAGCTGACTCAGCCGGCCCTGTTCGCCGTCGAGTGGGCGGTCGGGCGCGCGTTGCTCGACTGCGGGGTGCGCCCGTACGCGTTGTGCGGGCACAGCATCGGCGAGTTGACGGCCGCGACGCTGGCCGGGGTGTTCTCGCTGAGCTCGGCCGTCGACATCGTCATGGCCCGGGGCAGGCTGCTGGCCGCGACCGCCCCGGCAGCGATGGCGTCGGTCCGGCTGTCGGAGAAGGAGACCCTGGCCGCGATCGAGGGGAGTGAGCTGTCACTGGCGGCGGTGAACGGTGATCGCCTCGTCACGGTCGCCGGTCCGGCCGATGCGGTGGAGCACTTTCTCGAGGAACACCCCGGCAGTCGGCTGGACGTCACCCGCGCCTTCCACTCCACGCTCGTGACGTCGGCGGCCGAGGAGTTCGCGCGGGTCGTGGCGCGGTACGAACTGCACCCGCCGCGGATCCCGGTGGTCGGCAACCTCACCGGCGACTTCCTCACCGACGACCAGGCCGTCAGCCCGGAGTACTGGGGCCGGCAGATGGCGTCGACGGTGCGGTTCGCCGACGGGCTGGCGCGGCTGTCCCGCGACGGCGTGAACTGCTTCGTCGAGGTGAGCCCGGACCGGTCGCTCACCGCCATGCTCCAAGCCGCCGTGCCGGGCGCGGTGCGGATTCCCGCCCTGACCGGCGCGGGCGACGAACCGGCCGCTGACCTGCTGGAGGCCCTGACGGCGTACTGGCTCGCGGGCGGCGATGTCGACTGGTCGGCGGTGTGGCACGGGGAGTCGCGCGAACGGGTCAGCCTGCCGCTGTATCCCTTCGAACGCACCCGGCACTGGCTCGACGCGGACCCCGGCGCGGCACGCCCGGCGCCCGCCCGCGCCCCCGCGGCCGGTGTCCGGACGGCCGCCGCCGGGCCCGGGGGCCTCGCGGACCAGACACCGATGCAGGCCTATCTCACCGCGCTGTGGCTGGAACTGCTGGGCGGCCCGGAGATCGGCGTGCACGACGACTTCTTCGAGGTCGGCGGCCATTCCCTGCTGGCCATGCAGATGGTCACGGTCCTGCAGCGCGACGGCGCCGAAGGGCTGGCCATGACGACGGTCTTCGACCTGCCGACCATCGCGCAGCTGGCCGAGTTCCTGGAGGACCACGGCATGCGACCACCGGACCCGTCCGGGCCGGCGGCCCGGCACGTCGCGCCGATGAGCGTGCCGATCGACCCGGTCGCGCCCGACGAACCGACCGCGGCCCTGATCGCGTCGCTGGAGGCGATGTCCGACGAAGAGGTGGAGGTCCGCCTCGCGCAGCTGAAGGAGTCCGGCCGATGACGACCACCTCCGAGGACGACGTCCGGCAGCTGTCCCCGAGCCGTCGGCAACTGCTCGACCACCTACTGCGGAAGCAGCGGAACCGGGATCGCGCGCCGATGGCCGTCAGCCTGTTCTTCTTCTCGTCCGACCCCGACGACCGGCCCGGGCAGAAGTACGAGCTGCTGCTGGAGTGCGCCGAACGCGCGGACCGGGCCGGCCTGCACGCGGTCTGGGTTCCGGAGCGCCACTTCGACGTGTTCGGCGCGCCCTACCCGAGCCCCGCGACCCTGTTGGCCGCCGTAGCCGCACGGACCAGCCGGATCCAGTTGCGGGCCGGCAGCGTGGTGCTCCCGCTGCACGACCCGCTGCTGGTCGCCGAGGAGTGGGGTGTGCTCGACGCCATCAGCCGTCAGCGCATGGGCATGTCGCTGGCCTCCGGCTGGCACGCCGACGACTTCGTGCTCGCACCGGACGCCTACGAGGGCCGGAAGGACATCCTGCTGGATGGTCTGGACACGATGCGCGCGCTGTGGCGCGGCGAGGCCGTGACCAGGACCGGACCGGCGGGTCGCGAGCTCGAGGTGCACGCCTATCCGCGGCCCGAGACGCCGCCCGAGATCTGGCTGACCAGCTCGGGCAACCCGGCGACCTGGGAGGCCGCCGGCCGCCACGACCTGCACGTGCTGACCGCATTGCTCGAGCAGACCGTCGACGAGCTCACCGTCAAGGTGAACCAGTACCGCCGGGCGCTGGCGTCGTCGGGGCACAGCCCGGACGGCAAACAGATCACCTGCATGCTGCACACCTGCCTGGCCTCCGAGGCGGACGTGGTCGCGGACCGGGTCCGTGAACCGCTGATCAGATACCTCTCACAGCACCTGCGGCTGTTCGAGAAGTTCGCGGCCAGCAACGACGTCGGCGTACGGCCCGAATCGGTCTCCGAGACCGACCGCGCCATCCTGCTCGAACACGGTCTGCGGCGCTACATGACCTCAGCCGGATTGTTCGGAAGCGCCGAGACCTGCCGGCCGATGATCGACCGGCTGGCGGACGCCGGGGTGACCGAGGTCGGCTGCCTGATCGACTTCGGGTTGCCCGCCGACCAGGTGCTGGAGTCCGTCACCGAACTGGGCCGGCTGCAAGCCGCGGTGAGATCGTGATCACCGACGCCCACTCGGTATCCACCCGGCACGACGGTGATCCGGCGCGCGAGGTTCCGTTCGGCGGCAACAGCCTGCAGCACGGAACCGCGGTGTTCGAGGGTATTCGCTGCTACGACGGCGCCGGCGGTCCGAGCCTGTTCCGTCTCGACGACCACCTCCGGCGGCTCCGGCGGTCGGCCGACCTGATCGGCATCGCCGAGCCGCCGCCCCTGGCCGAACTGCGGGAGCGGGTGCTGGCCGCGGTTCCGGACCATCTCCCGGACTGCTACCTGCGCCCGGTCCTGTATGCGCCGGACCCGATCCTCGGGCTGGATCTGCGACGGCTCCGGTTCCGGCTCGGTATCGAGGTCTGGCCCGCCGCGCCGGTGGCTCGGCACGCCGGTCTGTCGCTGACGATCTCACCATGGCGGCGCCCGCCCGCCGAGTGCCTTCCGGCGGGCGCCAAGGCGACCGGGGCCTATGTCATGTCCGCGGTGGCCCGCACCGCGGCGGCCCGGGCCGGGTTCGACGACGCGGTGCAACTCGATCTGCACACCGGCCGCGTCGTGGAGGCTTCGGTGTCGAACGTCTTCCTGGTCAGCCGCGGGGTGTTGCGTACGCCGTGGCTGACCGACGGACCGCTGGCCGGCATCACCCGGGACACCGTGCTGGCGCTGGCCACAGACCTGGGCATCGACGCGCGGGAAGGTCCGGTGACGACGTCCGAGCTCCACGAGGCCGACGAGATCTTCCTGACCGGCACGGCGATCGAACTCATGCCCGTACGCGCCCTGGAGGGGCGCCGCCTCGACCCGTCCGGCCCGATCTTCCGCGCCCTGCTCGCCCGCTTCGACGACGCGGTCAGCGGGCTCCTGCAGGCGCCAGACGGCTGGCTCACCCGTGCGCCGATTCCGGCGACCCGCTGAAATCCCCCCGATAGGAGTCGACATGTTCGAGCTGTTCCACTGCTTCGGCGCCAAGCCAGAGCACCGGGTGAGCGCCGAGGTCGCCGTACGCATGCTGACCGCGAGCAAGTGCCGTTACCTGGCCGTCAACACGCACTCGATCGACGAGGTCGCGCGCGGCGCCGATCTGCCGGTGGGATACGCGGACGCGACGCTGGGCTCGGTCACCGCGCTCCTGGGTCCCGGCCACGGCGTCATTCCCGTCCTCAACATCAACCACCCGGTCACGGCGGACGAGGCGGTGGAGCGGGCCCGCCGCGCCGTGGACCTCACCGACGTGCGTGTGATCAAGCTGGAGGTGCTGGCCGGGGACTCGCTGACGACCTCGAACGACGTGGAGGTGGTGGAGGCGGCCCGCCGGTTGGTCGCGGACGGCCTGGAGGTCTGGCCGCTGATCTCGGCGGACGTCGCGGTCTACCGCACCTGCCTGGAGCTGGGTGTGCCGATGGTGCGCGTGATGGGCTCACCGATCGGCGCCCGCCGGGGCATCGATCCGCGGGTCCGGCCGGCCGTCGAGGCGATCCTCGACGGTGACGAGGTGCCGGTCATGCTCGACGGCGGCATCGGCTCCGTGGCCGACCTGACCGGCGCCATCGAGCTCGGATTCGAATCGGCGCTGGTGAACTCCTGCCTGTTCGCCGAGGGGGCCGACCCGGTGGCGATGCTGGCGCGGATGCGGGCGGCGGTCGACGCCGGCGCTCTGGTGCCGCGCGGCTGAGCCGGGCGAGTCGTTGACCAACGCCGAGACAGGAGGGGGACTCATGCCGGCGACGCGTGCGCCTCTGTCGTTCAGCCAGGAATCCCTGTGGCTCACCGAGGAGATCGTTCCCGGGCTGACCCAGTATCAGATGGTCGCGGTCTTCGAGATCGGCGGCCCGCTCGATCGGACGCTGCTGGAGCGATCCATCGCCACCACGGTGCGGCGCCATGAGCTGCTGCGCTCGCGCTTCACCCGGGAGCCCGGCGGCCCGTGGCTGACCCTCGGCGAGATCAGCGGGGACGTCCTGGGCTTCGTCGACCTCTCCTCGGTGCCCGCCGGCCCGGCCGCCGACGGGGCGGTCGATGCCGTGGTGAACCGGTGGTTCCAGCAGCCGCTGGACCTCGGGGCGCCGCCGTTGCTGCGCGGCGAGGTGGTGAAGCTGGGGGCGGACCGCCACCTGCTCGTCCTGACCACCCATCACATCGTGAGCGACGAGCTGTCGTTCGCCATCCTGCAACGTGAGCTGTTCACCTGCTACGAGGCCTATGCCGCGGGCGCCGAGCCGGATCTTCCGAAGCTCACCGTGCAGTACGCCGACTACACCACGTGGCAACGTGACCAGACGGCCGGGCTCAACGAAGGCCTGTCCTACTGGGCCGCCCGCCTCGCGGATCTGCCCGCCATGCGGCTGCCCGCGGACCTGCCCCGGCCGGGCGTCCGCCGGTTCACCTGCGCGTGGACGGAGGCCGACCTACCGGCGGACGCCGTCGAGGCGTTGGGGGAACTCGCCCGCAACCGCGGAACCTCCATGTTCACGGTCCTCCTGGCCACGTTCGAACTGCTCCTGGCCCACTGGACCGGGTCGCCGGAGGTGGTGGTCGGCACCCCGGTCGCCGGCCGGCCCGAGCCCGAGCTGGAACACCTGGTCGGCTTCTTCGTCAACAGCGTCGTGCTGCGCGGTCGCTGCGAGCCCGGCGAGGCGTTCGCCGACCTGCTGACACGCGTCCAGGCCGACCTGACCGAGGACCTCGCGTACGAGCACGTCCCGTTTCACCTCGTGGTCGAACGGGTCAATCCCGGCCGGGACCGCGGCGTGCACCCGCTCTTCCACACCGCCTTCCACATGGTGGCCCTGGACGGGGGCGACTCCGGTGTGCTCGCCGACCTGACCATCCGCGATCGGTCGACCGAGTTCCTGCGATCGGCCGGCGCCACCACCGAGTTCGATGTGGTCGCCCAGGTCATCCTGGGCGGGCAGCGACCCCGCATCCAGATCCAGTACGCGGCCGAGTTGTTCCGGGCCGGGACGATCGAGGAACTCGCCGAGCAGTACGGGCGGCTGATCGCCGCGGTCGCCGTCGATTCCGCCACCGCTCCCGAGCCGCCCACGTTCACGCGACGCCGTCAACCGCCCGCGGCGCCCGTCGCCGAGGCCGTACCGGTAGCCGTCGTCATGCCCGCCGGGCGACACGCGACCGAGGCGCTGGAGATCTTCCGCAGTGAACTGGACGTGCCGGAGGCGGCGTTCGGCGACGACTTCTTCGCCATCGGCGGCAGTTCGCTGATCGGCGTGCGGGTGGTCCAGCGGCTGCGCGACGAGCTGGCCCTGAACCTGTCGATCATCGATCTGTTCGACGCGAAGACCATCGGCGAGCTGCTGACCCGATGTGGCGTCGAGCCGGATCCGGCGGTGCGGCCGTCGTACGCCAACACCCGGCTGGCCGAGCTGAACCGGCTCGCGGGCAGATCCGCCGGTGTCTACAACTGCCCGGTCGCGCTCCGGCTGACCGGCGAGGTGGATGTGGCCGCCCTGCGTGCGGCGCTGCGCGACCTCGCCGAGCGGCACGAGCCGCTGCGTACGGTTCACCTCGAGCGTGACGGCGGCACCGTCGCCGCCGTGCTGGACATCGACCGGGCCGAGCCGGACTTCCTGATCGTCCCGGTCGCGGCCGGGCAGGCGTCCGAAGTGGTGACGCGGGAGGCCGCCACGCCCTTCGACCTGGGCGGCCGGCCACCGTGGCGGGCCCGGCTGTTCGACTCCGAGGCCGGCCGGACGCTGCTGATCGTCATCCACCGGGTGGCCGCGGACGCCTGGTCGACTCGGCCCCTGCTGGCCGACCTGGCCGTCGCCTACACCGCCCGGACCGGCGGCCGGCGGCCCGGCTGGGAGCCGCTGCCGATGCGGTACTCGGAATATCTCGCCGGATGGTCCGACCGGCCGCCCCGGGCTCAGCTCGACTTCTGGCGGGCCGCCCTGGCCGGCCGGCCCGAGGTGGCCGGGCTGCCCGCCCGCCGCGCCGGCGAGGCGCCGGTCGCCTATCGCGGCGACTGGCTGGCGTTCGACATCCCGCCCGAGGTCCACTACGGCTTGCGGAACCTGGCCGCCCGGCACCGGGCCAACCTGTTCATGGTGCTCCAAGCCGGCGTCGCGGCGACGCTGACCGAGCTCGGTGCCGGAACCGACATCCTCATCGGATGTGCCGTCGCCGGCCGGCCCGACCGCCGGCTGGACGATCTCGTCGGCGCGTTCGCCAACCGTCTCGTGCTGCGCGTCGACACCGGCGGTGATCCGTCGGTGGACGAGCTGGTGCGGCGCGTCCGGCGCACGAGCCTGGCCGCCTTCGCCAACGGGGAGGTACCGCTGGCCCGGCTGACCGATCGGGACCCGGGGTCCCCGGGGCGGGAACAGTCGCTCTTCCCGGTCGCCATGACCATCTGCACGGCGCCCGTCCTCGCCGCCGACCTGCGCATGCCGGGCCTGACCGTCGAGCCGGCCGAGGCGAGCACCGGGCTGATCGGCGAGGAGCTGGCGTTCGAGTTCACCGAGCTGGACGCGGACCAGGACCGGCTGCTGTGGGGAGTGGTCCAGTACGCGACCGAGCTCTTCGACCGTGCCACCGCGCAGGAGCTGATCGACCGGGTTCGGGCCCGGCTGGTCGTGTTCGCCGCGCACGCAACCCGTACCAGCCCATCCGGCCAGAAAGGGGTGATCAGCGGTGTCGAATCCGTTCGATGACGAAGCAGGCGTTTTCCTGGTGCTGCGCAACGACGAGTGGCAGTACTCGCTGTGGCCCGCGCATCTGACGGTGCCGGGCGGCTGGGAGGTCGTCTTCGGCCCCGGCGCCCGGCCGGCGTGTGTGGCCCACATCGACGAGAACTGGCAGGACATGCGCCCGCGCAGTCTCATCGAGGCCTCCGATCCGGACTGACCGCCGTGCCATCGCCCGCCCGGCCTCGAGCAGAAACGGATTGAGCGCATGACATCGACTCTCCCGGAGCTGATCCGCCACCGGATGCGGTCCACACCGGACGCCGTCGCCATCGTGGCCGGGGACACCGAGGTGACCTACCGCGACCTCGGCCGCCGGGTCCGGGCGGTCGTGGGCGGGCTGCGCAAGCTGGGCGCCGGGCGCGGCACCACCGTGGCGGTGGCCCTGCCGCACGGCATCGAGCAGGTCACCGTCCTGCTGGCGCTCACCGAGGCCGGCGCGACGTACCTCCCGGTGGATGTCGATCTGCCCGCAGAGCGTATCCGGCACATGGTCGGCGATGCCCGGCCGTGTTGCGTGGTCGCGAGCGACGACCTGCGGAACGGTCCGGCCGGCGCCCTGATCGGTGCCGCGGCGCGTGTGGTCGGCGTCGGGGAGCTGACGACATCGACGGCGCCCCCGGACGACCGCCCCGGCGGACCGGTCGCGGACGATGTGGCCTACGTGATCTACACGTCCGGCTCCACCGGCCGGCCGAAAGGGGTGGCGGTCTCGCACGCCGCGGTGGTGAACAACCTGGTTTGGGTTCAGCGGCGGTACGGGCTGCGGGTGGACGACCGGGTGCTGCACAAGACCCCGCTCGGGTTCGACGTCTCGGTCTGGGAGCTGCTCTGGCCGCTGGTCACCGGTGCGGCTCTGGTCATCGCCGACCCCGCCATCCACAAGGAGCCGGTGGCGCTCGCGGAACTGATCGAACGCGAGCGGATCACCGTGGCGCACTTCGTGCCGTCCATGCTCGACGTGTTCCTCGACAGCGCCACCGTCGCCGGCAGCCTGCGCATGGTCGTCCTCAGCGGCGAGGCTGTGCCGGCCCGACTGTGCCGCAAGTTCCTCGAAGCCTCGTCGGCGTCCCTGCACAACCTGTACGGTCCGACCGAGGCGGCCATCCACGTGACGTCCTGGGACTGTCCGCGCACGCCGCCCGACGACACCGTGCCGATCGGCCGGCCCGTCGACAACACCGAGCTTTACGTCCTGGACCAGGCGCTGCGTCCGGTCGAGCCGGGCGGCACCGGCGATCTCCACATCGGCGGCGCCCAGCTGGCCCTGGGCTACCTGAACAACGCGGCGCTGACCGCCGGGTCCTTCGTCGCCAACCCCTTCGGGCCGCCCGGAGGGCGGATGTATCGCACCGGCGACCTGGCGCGGTGGGACGCGGACGGCGAGTTGCAGTATCTCGGCCGATCCGACTCGCAGGTGAAGATCAACGGTGTCCGGGTGGAGATCGGCGAGGTGGAGGCCGCCCTGGAGCGCCATCCCGCGGTACGGCAGGCGGCGGCCGTCCTGGCCCGGACCGCCTCGGGCGAGCCCTACCTGTCGGCCGTCGTCACGGTGGACGCCGGCGCGGCTCCCGGCGCGGACCGCCTGATCCGCCTTCAGGAACTGCCCGAGGAGGTCCGTCCCACGATCCTGGAGCTGGCTCCCGGACTGCCGGTCTGCGTGCCCGACGAGGCCACCGCACGGGCGGCCTACCAGGAGGTGTTCGAGTGGGAGGCGTACACCCGCGGCGGGGGGCTCATCCCCGAGGGCGCCCGGATCGTCGACGTCGGGGCGGGTATCGGCATGTTCGCGATGTACGCGTCGACGCGGGCTCCGGGCGTCCGGGTCCTGGCCGCCGAGGCCACCCCAGGGACGTTCGACCTGCTGCGCCAGAACATGAGCCTGCACGCGGTCGACGCCGTGCTGCTGCCGTACGACCTCGGCGCCGGAGCCGGGCGGGCGCACGTCCCCGCGCGCACGATCTCGCAGATCCTGGACGAGGAGGGCATCGATCGGGTGGACCTGCTCAAGATCGATGCCGCCGATCACGGTGGTGATCCGCTCGCCGGCGTCGAGATCCGGCACTGGCCGGGTATCGCTCAGGTGTGCGTGAAGGTCGCCGAGCCCGGTGCCGACGCGATGGCGGCCCGCCTGACCGGCCACGGGTTCTCGGTCCGGTCCTGGCGCCCGCCCGGCGGCATCAGCCCGGCGGTCCACCTCTACGGCGTACGCGAGCGCGGAGATCTGCCCCAAGCCGGCGTCGCGCCGGTCCGGAAGCCCATGGTCTCGCTGCTCTCCCTCGCCGAGGAGATCCGCGCCCGGTCCGCGACCGTGCTGGCGCCCGCGATGGTGCCCGCGAAGGTGCGGGCGGTGTCCCAACTGCCCCTCACCCCCAACGGCAAGCTCGACCGGGCGCGGATCGCCTCGATGGCGGCCACGGCCGCACCCTCGTCCGGGCGGGTCGCCGCCACCGAGCGGGAGCGGATCCTCTGTGACCTGATCGGCGCGGTCGTCGGAGCCGCCGACGTGGGCCCGGACGACAACGTCTTCCAGCTCGGCGCCACCTCGCTGGCCGCGGTGCGGCTGACCGCGGCGGTCAACAAGAGGTTCGGTGTCCGGCTCCGGTTGCGGCTGGTCGTGGACAACCCGACCGCCGCGGGCCTGGCTCAGCGACTGGACGAGATGCTGTGACCGGCGAGGTCCGGCCCCGTGCGGCGACGATACCGGAGCTGTTCGAGGCGCAGGTGCGGCTGACCCCGGAGGCGCCGGCGGTCGTCAGCGGCGCCGAGGCGTTGTCGTACGCGGAACTGAACGACCGGGCGAACCGGCTCGCCCGGTTGCTGGTCGATCGTGGGGCTGGCGTGGGCCAGGTGATCACGGTCCTGATGGCACGCGACGCCGGCCTGGTCACCGCCGTGCTGGCCGTGCTGAAGGCCGGCGCCGCCTTTCTGTGCGTCGATCCCGGCTACCCGGCCCGGCGGATCGAGCAACTGTTCGAGGACACGCAGCCGGTGCTGGTCCTGGCCGATGCGGCGAGCGTGGCCGGTCTGCCGGCCGGTACGGCCGATCGGCTGATCGTCACCGGGCCGCCGATCCGCGCCGAGGTGACCGCCCGGTCCGGCTCGGACCTGCGGGACGCCGACCGCACCGGCCCGCTGAGACCGCTCGACCTGGCCTATGTGGTGTACACCTCCGGCTCCACCGGCCGGCCCAAGGCGGTCCAGAACGTCCACCACGGCATCTCCTGCCTGGTCGAGGAGCACCGGCGCACGCTGGGTGCGGGATCCGGGAGCCGGGTCCTCCAGTTCGCCTCGCCGAGCTTCGACGCCTTCGTCTCCGAACTCTGCACGGCCGTGCTCACCGGCGCCTGTCTGGTCCTCTCCGGTTCCCGGGAGGCGATCACCGGCGAACGTCTCGGCCGGCTGCTCGCCCACCACGACGTCACCCACGCGATCCTGCCGCCGGCCCTGGTGCAGGCGCTGCCGGACGACGCCCTCCCGGCGGGCATGTGTCTCGTCGTCGCCGGTGAGGCCTGCCCCGGGGACCTGGTCCGCCGGGCCGCCGCTGGCCGCGAGATGTTCAACGCGTACGGCCCGTCCGAGTCGACCGTCTGCGCCACCATCACCGGCCGGCTGTCCGCCGAGGCTCCCGTCGACCCGCCGATCGGCCGGGCCATCCTCGGCGCCGAGCTGTACGTCCTCGACGCCGATCTGGGGCCGGCCGCCGCCGGCGAGCTGTACCTGGCCGGCGCGGGCCTGGCCCGCGGGTACGCCGGCCGCCCGGGCCTGACCGCGGAGCGGTTCGTGGCCTGCCCCTGGGGCCCACCCGGGGCGCGGATGTACCGGACCGGTGACCTGGTGCGCCGCGCCCGCGACGGTGAGCTGGAGTTCGTCGGACGCGCCGACGATCAGGTCAAGATCCGGGGCTTCCGGATCGAGCCCGCCGAGGTGGCGGCGACACTGTCGGAGCACGCCGCGGTCGACCGGGCGGTCGTGCTGGCCCGGCCCGACCGCCGCGGCGACCAGCAGCTGGTCGCCTACGTCGTCGTCCGCGGCAGGCCGGAGCCGGACGGCTGGTCGGAACTGTACGACGACCTGTACGGCGCCGAGCGTCCCGCAGTGCCGCTGGGCACCGACTTCCGCGGCTGGAACAGTTCGTACACCGGCGAGCCCATCCCGGCCGCCGAGATCGGCGAGTGGCGGGACGGTGTCGTCGAACGCGTCCTCGAGCTTGGTCCCCGGCGGGTCTTGGAGATCGGAGCCGGCACCGGGCTGATCCTGGCCGGAGTGGCGCCTCGGTGCGAGCTGTACTGGGCCACTGATCTGTCCGCGAGAGGCGTACGGCTGCTCGAGGGTCAGGTGGGCGCCGATCCGTCCCTGGCCGGCCGGGTCGTGCTGCGGGCGCAGGCCGCCGACGACTTCAGCGGGATCCCGGGGGAGCGGTTCGACACGGTCGTCATCAACTCGGTGGTCCAGTACTTCCCCGGTCCGGGCTACCTCGGGCGGGTGCTCGACCAGGCGATCGAGGCCTTGGAACCGGGCGGGCATCTGGTCGTCGGCGACGTTCGCGACCTGCGCCTGTTGACCGCCTTCCACGCCGGTGTCCTGCTCGCCCGGGCGGGCGGCACCGCGGATCCGGCCCGGGCCGTCCGGACCGCCGTCGCGGCCGAGCGCGAGCTGGCGATCGACCCGGCCTACTTCGAGCACTACCGCAGCCGCAACGCGGCCGTCGACCTGGTCTCGGTCCGGGTCAAGCAGAGCGGCCGCGACAACGAGATGACCCGCTACCGCTACGACGTGGTGCTTCGGAAGCGGCGGCCGGGCGCCCGTCCCGTGCCCCCGGCTGTCCGGAACGTGGCCTGGTCACCACGTGTGCCCCTCGACCGGCAGGTGGCGGCGCTGCTCGCGGGCGGCGGCGGTGGTACGCCGGTTCGGTTGACCGGAGTACCCAATCGACGTGTCGTCGGTGACCTGGCCGCGCTGCGCGAGATCGAGGCCGGGCGCGGTACCGAGGTGGCTCGCAGCGCGGCCCGGTCACACGACACGGGCGACGTCCCGGATCCGTCGGCGCTGTTCGACCTCGGCCGGCCGCACGGCTTCACCGCCACGGTGACCTGGTCGTCGGCCGTGGACGCGGTGGACGTCATCTTCTCGCCGGGGCCCGGCGTGCACCCGGCCGAGACCGGCGCCGGGCCCGGCCCCGGTCACGACGTGGAGAGCTCGACATATGCCAACCGGCCCGTCCGGGCGAACGGCGCCGGTCTAACTGCGGACCTGCGGCGGTTCGCCGGGGAGCGGCTGCCCCCGTTCATGGTGCCCGCCGCCGTCGTGGTGCTGGACCGCCTGCCGCTGAACCGCAACGGGAAGATCGATCGCGCCGCGCTGCCCGATCCCGGCCGGCCCGCCGGAGCCGGTTCCGGGCGTCCGCCCCGGACACCCCTCGAGGCGACGCTCTGCGAGCTGTTCGCGGACCTGCTCGGGCTGGAGTCGGTCGGCGCCGAGGACGACTTCTTCGCCCACGGCGGCCACTCCCTGCTCGCGGTGCGTCTGTCGGGCCGGATCCGGTCGAGCCTCGGGGTGGAGGCCGACATCCAGACCCTGTTCGCCCACCCGACGCCGGCGCGGCTGGCCATCCGCCTGGACGGCCTCCGCCCGGGCCGGGCCCCGCTGCGGCGCTGGACCCCCCGGCCGGAGCGGGTTCCCCTGTCCCACGCCCAGCGGAGGATGTGGTTCACCGATCGATTCGGCGGGATGGGCCACGCCTACAACGTGCCGTACGTCGCCCGCCTCTCCGGCGTCCTCGATCTTGATGCCCTCCGGCGGGCCTTCGGTGACCTCGTGACCCGGCACGAGACGCTCCGCACCGTCTTCCCGACCGTCGACGGGATCCCGGTTCAAAGGGTCCGGCCCGCCGCCGAGGCGCTCCCGCTGCTGAGGGTCGTCCCGGTCACCGCCGACGATATGCCGGCCGCGGTGACCGCCGCGGCCGGCCACACCTTCGACCTCTCCCGCGAGCAGCCGCTGCGGATCACCCTGCTCGAGGTCGCGCCGCGCGAGCACGTCGTCGTCGTGCTGATGCACCACATCGCCACCGACGGCTGGTCCATCGCGGTGCTGCTGCGCGACCTCGAGGTCGCGTACGCGGCACGCCGCGCCCGGCGGGATCCGCCGTGGTCACCGCTCCCGGTCCAGTACGCCGACCACGCGCTGCGGCAGCACGAGCTGTCCGACCCCGACTCGCCGGCGGGTCGGGAGATGGCGGCCCGGGTCGCCGAGGCCGTCGCCGGCCTGAGCGGAGCTCCGGAGCAGCTGCCGCTGCCGGCCGACGTGGCCGCCACGGCCGGTCCGGGCGGCCCCGGCGGCCACGTCGAGTTCGTGATCGGCGCGCCGCTGCATCGGTCGATCACCGCGCTCGCCCGCCGGCATGAAGCGACCCTCTTCATGGTCCTGCACGCCGCCCTGGCGGCCCTCCTGACCCGGATGGGTGCGGGCAACGACATCGTGGTCGGCACCCCGGTCGCCGGCCGCGACGACGACCAGCTCGACGACCTGATCGGGTTCTTCTCCAACAGCCTCGTCCTGCGCGTGGACACCGGCGGCAGCCCCACCTTCGCCCAGTTGCTGCGACGCGTGCGCGACGCCGACCTGACCGCGTTGTCCCGGCAGGACGTGCCGTTCGACCTGCTGGTGGAGGCCGTGAATCCGGTCCGGGACCCGGCCCGGCACCCGTTGTTCCAGGTCATGATCGCGCTGGACAACAACACCGCGCCCGAGCTCAGGCTGGACGGGCTCACCGTATCGCCCTGGCCGGTGCCGCCCAGCGAGTCGAAGTTCGACGTGTCTCTCGAGCTGGTCGAGAAGCACGACGCGAGCGCGGGTCCGGCCGGGATCGCCGGGACCTGGCAGTACGCGGCCCGCCGGTTCGACTCGGCCACCGTGGAGGCGCTGGCCCAGCGTCTGCTCGACCTGCTCGACCAGGTTGTGGCCGACCCGGACCGTCCCATCACGACCTGGGATGTGGTGCTTCCCGAGGAGCGCGACCGGATCCTCGGGACGTGGGCCGGCACCCGCCGGGCCGCGGGCACCATGCTGCTGCCCGGCCTGGTCGAGGCCCGGGCAGCCCGGTCGCCCGACGCGACGGCCGTCGAGTGCGCGGACCGGGTGTGGTCGTACGGAGGGCTCAACGCCGACGCCAACGTCCTGGCCCGGCTGCTGGTCGCGCGGGGTGTGGGCCCGGAGACGGTGGTCGCGGTGTTCCTGGACCGGTCGCCGGAGATGGTGATCGCGCTGCTGGCCGTGGGCAAGGCGGGCGGCGCCTATCTGCCGCTCGACCCGGAGTACCCGGCGGAACGGGTGCGGTACATGCTTCGTGACAGCCGGCCGGTGCTCGTGGTGACCGACGTACGCTCCCGGCCGCGACTGGGCACACGGGATGTACCGGACGTGTTCGTCATCGACGACGTCCAGGCCGGCGACGCCGGGGGATCTCCGGACGGTTCCGGCCGTGCTGATCTCTCCGACCCGGACCGGCTGGGCGTGCTGCGGCCGGCGCATCCCGCGTACGTGATCTACACGTCCGGGTCGACCGGCCGGCCCAAGGGCGTGATGGTCACCCACCAGGGGATCGAGGGTTTCGTCGCCGGGGCGGTGGACCGCTTCCGGGCGACCGGGCGCGACCGGGTCCTGTTCCACGCCTCGCCGAGCTTCGACGCGTCGATCCTCGAACTCGGCCTGGCCTTCGGCACCGGAGCGACGCTCGTCCTTCCCCCGGCCGGCCGGCTGGCCGGTGACGATCTCGGCACGGTGCTGCGCTCCCGCCGGATCACCCACGCGCTGATCGCTCCGAGCCTGCTGGGGACGCTGGACCCCGACACGCTGCCCGACCTTCGTACGCTGATCGTCGGCGGCGAGGCGTGCGGCAGCGAGCTGGCCGCCCGCTGGGCGCCGGACCGGCACATGGTCAACGCCTACGGTCCGACCGAGGCCACCGTCATGGCGACGACCAGCGGCGCGCTGGGCGGGGGCGCGGCGCCACCGATCGGACGGCCGCTGGACGGCATCCGTGTTCACGTCCTCGGCCCGTGCCTCGAGCTGCTTCCGCCCGGGGTGGCGGGGGAGCTTTACCTGACGGGCCCGGCCCTGGCCCGCGGCTACCGGGGACGGCCGGCCGCGACGGCGGAGCGGTTCGTGGCCTGCCCGTACGGCCGGGCCGGGGAGCGCATGTACCGCACCGGCGACCTGGTCAGGTGGACGCGAGGCGCGGAGCTGGAATTCGTGGGACGGGCCGACGACCAGGTGAAGGTCCGGGGGCACCGGGTCGAGCTCGCCGAGGTGGAGGGGGCTCTCCTGGCGGATCCCGCGGTCAGGCAGGCGGCGGCGGCCGTGCTGACCGGCGCGGCCGGGACCGTCAATCTGGTCGCCTACGTGGTCCTGTCCGGGCCGGATGCGGCGACCGCGGAACCGGGGCGCCTGCGCCGGGTGGCCGCGAGGACATTGCCCGGTTACATGGTCCCGGCGGCCGTCGTGGTCCTGGCCGATCTGCCCCGCACACCCAGCGGAAAGGTCGACCGCGCGGCGCTGCCCGGCGTCGACTTCGGTGTGGCCCGGCGGGGCCGGGAGCCGCGTACGGCTCGTGAGGCGCAGCTGCGTGATCTGTTCGTGCGGGTGCTCGAGGTGCCGGATGTCGCGGTGGACGCGAGCTTCTTCGACCACGGCGGTCACTCGCTGCTCGCGGCGCGCCTGGTCACTCTGGTGCGGGAGGAACTCGGCCGGCCGCTGGGGGTCCGTGACGTGTTCGAGGCGCCGACCGTCGAAGCGCTCGCCAAGCGGCTGGACGTCGGGGGTGACCTGGCCGACGACCGGCCGTTGGGGCGGCCGTCCGGCGGCGGCGCCCGGCCGGCCTCGGACGGCCAGCGCCGGCTCTGGCTGCTGGACCAGATGGAGGGTGCGAACTCGTTCTACAACATCCCGCTGGTGTTCCGGCTGACCGGCGACATCGACGCCGGCGCGCTCCGGTCAGCGTTCGCCGATGTGGTGCTGCGTCACGAGCCGTTGCACACGGTCCTGGTCGACGAGGACGGTGAACCGAGGACGGTGCGAGCGCCCGCGCATGCCATTGCCAGTCGTTTCGCTCGGGAGAGCCGGTCCGGGCACGAGCTGGAGGCCCGGATCGCCCGGCTGCGTGAGTACGAGTTCGACCTGGCCGCCGAGGTCCCGATCCGGGCCTGGCTGCTGACGTCCGGCGAGCGGGCGGCGGTGCTGCTGGTCGTGGTGCACCATGTCGCCTTCGACGGCCGGTCGGTCCGGCCCTTCCTCGGCGACCTCGCCCAGGCGTACGAGGCGCGGCGCGCCGGGCACGAACCCGGGTGGCCGTCGCTGCCGATGACCTACGGAGATCACGCCGCTCGGCAGCGCATGATCCTCGGCGACGCTGCCGATCCGGCCAGCGTGCTCTCCCGGCAGTTGACGTTCTGGCAGGACCAGCTCTCCGGGCTGCCGACCGAGACGGCGTTGCCGTTCGACCGGCCCCGGCCCGAGCGCCCGAGCCGTCGCGGGGGACAGGTGAGCTTCCTGATGGAGGCCGGCCCGGCGGCGCTGCTGCGACGAGCCGCCCTGTCCTGCGGCGCGACACTCTTCATGGCGGTGCACGCGGGCCTGGCGCTGATGTTGCGGGACAGCGGCGCGGGTGAGGACATCGCGGTGGGTACGGTCGTCGCGGGCCGTTCCGCGGAGTCGTCCGACGCCCTGGTCGGGTTCTTCGTCAACACCGTCGTGCTGCGGACCGACCTCTCCGGCCGGCCGGGGCCGGAGCAGCTGCTGACCCGCGTCCGGGATGCCGACCTGACGGCGTTCGAGCACCAGGACGTCCCGTTCGAGGTCCTGGTGGACGCGCTCCGGCCGGAGCCCGCGCCCGGGCGCAATCCGCTGTTCCAGGTCGCGCTGGTCTTCGAGCACGCTGACGACACCTCGTTGCGGCTTCCCGATGTGCGGGTCACACCGCTGCCGCAGGCGCACGACGTCGCCAAGTTCGACCTGACCGTGGTGGTGACGGTGACCCCGGCCGGGACGCTGGAGGTCGCCCTGGTGTACGCCGCCGAGCTGTTCGACCGCCCGACCGCCGAGGTTCTCGCCCGGCGGCTGGAGGAAGCACTGCACGGGCTCGCGCGCGTAACTGGTCCTGAACCGTCCGTACATAAAGTGCGAACGTAGCTTCTCGCGGCATCCGTCGCGGCTGGTGCCGCGCCCGGAAAGCGAAGGGCCATCTCGAAGATCACCATCGGAAGGCGGGTGAGCACGGTGCCCAGTTCGTTCTCGAGGTTCGTCAGCGAGGAAGACCTCAACCGCGTACGGGACGAGTTCCTGTCGGCTCTGGCCGACCTTGAGGCCGAGGACCTCGGCGAGGACGACGCGGAGGCCGAGGGCGACGCGGAGGCCTCCGGGCAATGCCCGTACACGGGCGCGCGAAATGCCGATGCCAGCTAACGAGAGGACAGGAGCACGCTGATGGAAGCGAAGTTTCTCGCACCCGACGATCCGGCGATCGGCGAGGCGTTGCGAACCGACGGGGTCGCCTACATACGCGATCTGCTCGATCCGCAACAGATCGTGCGCACCAGGGAGGTGCTCGCCGACTACGAGCACACGGTGCTCCCCAAGATCCGCCGATCGGCCCGGGAGTCCGATGCCCTCGGTCGCCTGGTCATGTACCGCGATGTCGAGCGCTACGACCCGTGGCTCAACAACCTCATCCAGCAGCCGAACCTGATGGGCATGGTGGCGCGGGCGGTCGACTGGGACCCGATCATCTACTACCTGGACGTGTTCCCGAAGCCGGCCGGCGGCAGCGCGATCGACGCGCACCAGGAGCTCTACACCGTGCCGGTGGACCCGCCGCAGCTGCTACACCTGTGGATCCCGCTGGAGGACGTCACGCCGGAGAACGGCAGCATCTCCTTCTACCACGGCACTCACAAGCTCGGGCTGGCGCCGCACCTGGAGCGTCCGGGAGTCGCGCCGACCGTCGACCCCCGCGTGCTGGACCGGCTCGAGGCCATGCGCGTCGAGGTCAACTGTCCCGCGGGCTGGGGCGCCCTGTTCGGTGGCTTCATGGTCCACTGGAGCGGAGCCAACACCAGCGACCGCGACCGCCCGGCCATGACGGTCGGCATCCGTGGCCGCGGCACCAAGATCAAGACAGAGCTCGAGAACATCACCAGCCTGATCGTCCGGGTCTACCGCGAGGAGACCGACCGGACCACGTACGGCTGGAGCGAGGACTTCTTCGAGTCCGGCGGGAACGAGGAGATCGCCCGCCGGGTGCTGGCGAGGATCCACGACGACCATGGCGTCACCGTCCCGCTCGACGAGTTCCAGGAGCGCTGCCGTACGCCCGAGACCATGGCCGCCCGGGTGGTCGAGATGCAGGGTGAACTGGCGCTGGAAAGCCGATGAGCACGTCACCCGCAGCGCCCGCGGTCCCCTCGGCCCGTGCGGAGCCACCCGGCCGCGCGGAGATCGCATCCCGGATCGCGGCGATCTTCGACAGCGTGCTCGGACGTACCGGTACCGGGGTCGGTGACCAGTTCTTCGAGCTCGGCGGTGACTCCCTCACCGGGATGCGGATGCTCACCCGCCTGCACGAGGAGTTCGGCGTCAAGGTGAGGGTGGCCGATCTCTACCGCCACAACACCTCGGCGGAGCTAGCCGACCGATTGCTGACGCTGCGGTCGCGGCCGGACACCTGGCGGCGTTCGCTCGCCTCCACCGCCCGCCGGCGCCGGGGTGAACCGATGCCCCTGGCGCTCGCCCAGGAGGGCTTCTGGGAGATCGAGCGGGCCACCCGCGGCGCCGGCTTCTTCAACAGCGTCCTGTTGATCCAGCTGATCGGCGACGTCGACGCCGATGCCCTGGCCGGCGCCATCGGCGACGTCGTCCGGCGGCAGACGCAGCTGCGGGTCGTCTTCGGCGAAGAGGGCGGCCGCCCGGGTCAGCGCGTGGTGGACGAGCCCCCCGAGATAACCCGGCTCGACCTGCGCCGGCGCGGCGAACGCGCGTTGCGGCGGCTGACCCGGATGGAGTACCTGCGCGGGTTCGACCTCACCGCCCGGCCCGCGGTGCGTTTCACCATGGCGCGCACTGCGGACGACACCTGGGCCGTGGTGCTGGCCGTGCACCACATCGTGTTCGACGCGATGTCCCAGGAGGTCCTGCTCGAGGATCTGGCGGTCGCCTATCGGTGCCGGGCCGGCGACGGTGCGCCGCTCCCGCCGCTGCCCGTCGACTACCTGGACTTCGCCGAGTGGCAGCGCGACACGCTGAGCGGCGACCGGCTCGAGGGTCATCTCGACGCGTTGCGGGACGTGCTGCGTGAGCCCGCCGCCCGGATCGCCCCGGTGGAGCCGGCCGGTCGGTTCACGGCGCGGATCGACGACATCGAGATCCCGGCGGACACCGTGCGGGGCCTGGAGGCCACGGCCGCGCGGCGCAACTCCACCCTGTTCGTGGTCCTGCTGGCCGCGGTCGCCGACTTCACCCGGCGACGCACGGCACAGCGACGGCAGGTGATCACCGTGCAGACGGCCAATCGGAGCCGGCCCGGGAGCGAGGAGACGATCGGCTGCTTCTCGAACATGCTGTGCGTCGGCGTCGATCTGGACGCGGAGGCGCCGGCCGACGAGACGATGACGGTGATGCGCGCCGGCCTGGCGACGGCACTCGAACACGAGGAGATGCCGTTCGACAGTGCTCTGAGCACATGGGAGCGACGGGGCTGGGATCCGGCGGCCCTGGGCCACATGCCGCAGCTCGGCTTCACGCTTCAGCAGGTCGCTGACGACAGCGTCGAGCTTCCGGGGTGCCGGATGATCGCCGAGGCAATCCTCCAGGAGGAGGAGAACTTCGATCCGACCAGCTTTCCGCTCGTCCTCGAGCTCGGCGCCGGCGAGGGCCGTCTCGCCGGCAAGATCCACCACCTCGTGGACATGTGGCCCGGTGACTCCTTTCCGAAAGCCCGGCAGGAGTTGCTGACGACATTCTCCCGCTATTCGACGCTCACGTGACGAATTCGGCCGGCCGGGAATCGCCGGCCGCCTGACGTCAAGACCGGGTGGTTGATTCGAATCAATTCTCGGAATTGTTCATTCTGCGGGCGGAGCATCGTTCGCGAAATTTATACGCAGCTTGCCCGTCGCGCGACGGAAATGCAGCCGTGCTGTTGCCGCTCTCACGCACGACACCATTCCGCGGATGCGTGCACGACGGGCCGGCTGATCTTCCGAACCGGTCATCCGGTCGCGCTGGTGGTTGCGCGGGGCCCCGCTCCGGGCGTCCTCAAACGCACTCTGAGCAGATGTCCAACGAGGTGGGAGGTGCATCGTGGGCCGGGCCCGGTCGCCCGTGAGCGGCGTTGCCGGACGGCCGGCGGTGCCACCCGGGCGGCCGGTGAGGAGGGTCGACGACCGGCTGTCCGCGTGGCCTACGCTGGGCATTCAAGGTCATGAGAGATGACATATCGAAACGTGTTAATTCAGGTCTTCCATGGCGGAGCTTGGCTGAGTTACGCTGCTTGCATGACGATCAAGGGAAAGGTGGAGCGTCGGCGAATTCCCGAAGGACTGGGCGTCAGCGTTTTGCTCCGAGCGATTACTTCCGGCCTCGGTGAGGGCATTTTTCTCGCCGGGAGCATCGTTTTCTTCACGCGATACGTCGGCTTGTCCGGCGCGGAGGTTAGCCTCGGTCTCTCCATCGGTCTCGGTGCCAGCGCGGCCTTCCAGGTGCCGTCCGGAATGATCGCCGACCGCTTCGGTGGGCGACGTACCTGGTTGGTCGCGGTCATCGCGTGCACCGGCCTGTTCGCGCTCTATCCCCTTGTGGACGATTTCGGCGGTTTCGTGACTGTGGTGGTCGCGGAATCCCTTTGTGCCGGGCTGGCGGGAACGGCCGCCGTGCGCTACTTCGGCGACCTGTTCGCCGACGGCGACCGTGCGCGTGGGAGCGCCTGGATCAGATCGGCCCGCAACCTGGGGATGGCCGGCGGAACGGTCGTGGCCGGCGTGCCGCTGGCCATCGACACGCGACCCGCCTACCTGTGGATCGTGTGGTCCTATGTCGCGTGCCTCGCGGTCGAGGCGGTCCTGATCGCGGTGGCGCTGCCCCGTACGGCGGAACACGTCCGCCCGGAGCGGCGGCCCGGACTGCGGCACACCGTCCTGGCCGACCGGCCGTTCGTGGCCGCGGCCCTGCTGAACTCCGTGTTCGTGGCGAACGGTCCGCTGCTGAGCGTCATCACCCCACTGTGGATCCTGGAGAGGACCGATGCCGAACCCGTGGTGATCTCCGCGGTGATGCTGGTCAACATGGGTATCGCGGTGCTGTTCCAGGTACGTGCGAGCCGTAGCGCCGAGGATCTCACCGGAGCGGTCCGGGTGCAGCGCCAGGCGGCCGTGGCCCTGGCGGTCTGCTGTGTCCTGTTTGCGCTGACGGGATGGACACACGCCGCGGTCACCGTCGCGGTGCTCGTCGCCGCGGTGGTGGCGCTGACGGCGGGTGAGCTCCTGGCCAACGCGGCCTCGTGGGGAGTCAGTTACAAACTCGCACCGGACGCGCGCCGGGGTGAGTACCTGTCCGTCTACTCGATGGGGGGTCAGCTGAGCTGGGCCGCTGGGCCGCTGTTGCTCACCTTCCTGGTGATCGAGCACGCCCCGGTGGGCTGGGTGGTGCTGGGCCTCGTGTTCATCATCGCGGGAGTCGCGTCGGGGCCGGTGATCCGCCATGCGGGGCGTACACCCCGCCGCGGCGCGGAAGCGCCGGAGCAGCGCAGCGGCGATCCGGCCGCAGAGCGGTCGCGCGACGTCTCGCCGGCCGGCCAGGGCGAGTGAATTCACGATAGGACGGGTCGCACGTCCCACTCGTCACCGATCTAGAGCTCGAACGGCTCGTCGACGCCTGAGGACGAAGCCGATGACAGTTGCGTGGTGGTGCCCAAAAGCGTCACCCATCGCATGAATCGGAACGGGGAAATGTCATCAGCGACAACAGCAACCCCAGATTTCTGGTCGAAGTCCGCACTCTGGGCCGGTTCGACGTAGTCGTCGAGGGCCGTCCGGTGAACCGGTGGCGGGCCGGGAAAGCCCGCAACCTGCTGCAATATCTCCTCCTGCGCCCAGGCCGGGTGGTGCCGCGCGATGTTCTCTTCGAGGCACTGTGGCCGGAGCTGGACGCCCCGCACGGATCGCTGAAGGTCGCGGTCCACATGCTGCGTAACATCCTCGCCGACGTCAACGCGGCGGCCGGCACGGCGCACTCCGGCATCACGATCCTCACCCAGGAATGCGGGTACTCCCTGGAGACCAGCGACGTGTGGGTCGATTTCCAGGAGTTCGGATCGATGATCCTGCCGCCGCCGGACGACCAGCCTCCGCTGGAGCCGCGCGACCAGGCCGCGAAGCTTCGTGGGGCGATCGAGCTGTACCAGGGCGACTTCCTGCCCGGAGTCACGATGCCGTGGGCCGAACCGCAACGGGAATGGCTGCGCAGCCTGGCCCTCTCCGCCCTGCACCGCCTGGTCGCGGTCGCTGTCGAGGAGGGTGACGATCTCCAGGTTCTCGACTACTGCCACAAGCTCCTGGACATCGACTCGCTGCACGAGGAGACCTACCGCACTCTGATCGGGCTGTACGGTCAGCTCGGACAGCTCGGCCAGGCCCACCGCTGGTACCAGCTGTGCGCCTCACGTCTTCGCGACGTGGTCGGCATCGGGCCGAGCGAGGCCACCCGGGTGATCTACCGGAAGGCGGTCAGCGGGGAGTTGTTCGGCATGGCGCAGAGCGGTAGCGGCACCACCCCATTGCAGGCGATGTACCTCCGGCTTCGGCAGCTGGGCATGGTGTACGCCGGGCACCGGCCATGAGCGGGCCGGCCGCCGGGCCGCGCTCACCGCAGATGGAGGCGCTCTGCCGCCTCTTCGCGGAGGTCCTCGGTGTCGACCGGGTGGGCGTGGACGACGACTTCTTCGGCGCCGGCGGCAACTCCCTCGACGTCGTCCGGCTCGTCGGCCGGATCCGCGTCACGTTCGGCGTCCGGATCGGAACCGACGCGGTGTTCCGTCATCCCACCGTCCGGGGTGTCGCCGGGCAGCTCTCCATCGACAGCCAGGGCGAGGACTCGCTGGACCCGGTGCTGGTGCTCCGGCCGCACGGCGGTCTGCCACCGCTCTTCTGCGTCCACCCGGGCGGCGGGATGAGCTGGTGCTACACCGGACTGCTGGGCGTGCTCGACGCCGACCGGCCGGTCATGGCCCTGCAGGCCCGCGGCCTCCGGACCGGGGACACCCTCGTCCAGGGCGGGGTCGGCGCGATGGCCGACGACTTCCTGACCCTGATCCGTGAGGTTCAACCCGAGGGCCCTTACCACCTGCTCGGCTGGTCCTTCGGCGGCACCCTCGCGCATGCCATCGCCGCCCGGATGCAGGAGGCGGGGCAGAAGGTCGGCATGTTGGCGGTGATGGACGCCGAGCCGACCGCGGCCGAGGGCCCGGAGCGGACGCCGACCGTACGCGAGCTGCTGATCAGCCTGCTCCAGGAGTTCGGGTACGACCTCCGCGACATCGCGAACGTGCCGTTGCGCCCCGACCGGGTCATCGCACTGCTCCGCCGGGAGAACAGTGCGATGGCCTACGTCGAGCCGGCGACGGTCAACGCCGTCATGGAGGTCTACGCGAACAACCTTCGGGCCGTCTCCGGACATCGGCCCCCGCTGTTCCACGGTGATCTCGAGTTCTTCTACGCCGCCGAGGAGCCGGCGGTGGACGCGGGCCGGTGGTCGCCGTTCGTCACCGGTGAGATCCGGCCGCATCCGCTCGCCTGCACGCATCGCACCATCGCCCAACCCGGACCGATGGCCGCGATCGCCCGGGTGCTCGACGACCTGCTCGGCTAGCCGGCGGCCGGGGGCAGCAGCGGTTGCCCCCGGCCGCCGGCCCAGTCGCGAATCGCGGCGGCGGTGTCCTCGGCCTCTCGCGATCCGCCCGGGATCGACAGGCTGCCCACGTCCGGCCGGCCGGGAACGGCGACGAGCCGCATCGCCGCGCCGAAGTCCGGCTGGGCGACCCGGACCGATTCGGCGCATCCGGCCAGGGCGATGCCGACGACCTGCGGCGGATACGCGGCAAGGGGAGCGAGCGTGAGCCGGTTCAGCTCGCCCCAGCGAGGCAGCCGGTCGAGCCCGGTCTCGCGGAGCAGCGCCCGGCGGGCGATCAGCAACTGCCCAACCACGAATTCCCGCCCGTTGCGCCAGGGAGCCGGCACCAGCCCGTCGGCCAGCCCGCCGATCAGCTGCCGGAGAGGTCCTTCGGCGCCCGCGAAGCAATAGCTGAACCGGGGGTCCAGTCGCCGGGCGGGGCGGGTGGCCGCGGCAATCAGATCCTCGCGCATCAGGTCCCGGAAGAGCGTCAGCAGGGCCAGGCCGCGCTCGCCGGCGTCGGCGGTACCACCCCACGCCGTGACGTCGGCCCGGATCTCGCGGAGCGCCTCGGTCCGGGGAGCCGCGGGCAGCTGTCGCAGAGCCAGCGCGCGATAGAACTCGAAGAGGGAGGCCTCGGTGTCCAGTTGCAGGGCGAGGGATCCGGCGACACCGACCTCGGCGCCGGCCAGCCGATCGGCCACCCGCCGGGCACGGACACCGCTCGGCAGGTTCCACGCGATTCCCGCGGCCCGCACCTCGGCGCTGCCGTTGTTGCAGTTGATCACGGTGCCGGATCCGGGATCGGCGACCCGTGGCAGGTCGCCGGGCGCGACCCGCGGAGCGTGAACCGGCTCGGCGGTCGAGGAGAAGCCGCGCGAACCGACGGCCGGCCGGGACGGGAACCGGCCGCCCACGGTCCAGCCGACCCGACCAGCGGCATCGGCCAGCACCGCGTTGACCGGGGGCAGGCCGCTCCGGTTGACGATCGCCATGGCGCTGTCCAGGTCGGACGCGCGGTAGAGGTCGAGCAGCCCGAGATCCAGGGCCGCCGGGTCGAGCAGCGTCGAGGTGAAGGCCACCGGTTCGCCCGCCAGCGGTTCGGTCAGTGGTCCCCAGGGGCTGTCCGCGACCTCAAGACGCACCGGCGGGCCGCCCCGGACCTCGATGGTCTCCTCGCGGACCTGCACCCGGCGCGCCTCGTCGGCACTCAACGGCCGCAGATCGGCGTTGTCCGCGGGCAGCCGGGTCAGGCCCCAGGCCACCCTGCCGTTGCTGCCCGCGACCAGGGCCGGCAGGCCGGGAACGGTGACGCCGCAGGCGTATCCACCGCCGACCACCATTCGTGCCGGGTACATCAGTGGCGGATCGGTGAGCTGCAGGTGCATGTCGTTGGCGAGCACGGCGCCGGTAGCGGTCCGCACGGCCCACGCATTGCTTCCGGCCGGCCGGGCGCCGACCACGACGCGGTCCTGGCCGGAGCCGGGCGGCTCCTGGAACAGCGCCCGCAGCTGGGTCACCGGCATCGGAGCGCTCGCGTGGGCGATGGACCGGCCGTCCGGCCCGGTCGCGTACTCGTCGGCGCCGTCCAGCAGGAAGGCGGCCACCTCGGGCGGCAGCGACCGGCGCATCACCTCGGTCATGCGCAGCTCGGAGCCGTCGGAACCCATCGACTGGAACAACACCTGTGCCACCTGGAGGGTGTCGGCGGCGGACCAGGTCATCGGCGAGCCGCGGTGCCGCAGACCGGCCCGGACGCCCCGTACGAACGCGTCGAGCGTGGTGGCCTGGCCGGCCGGGAGCAGCGCCACGGATCGCTGTGCGACCGCGGTCAGCCCGAGCCGGCGTTGCCGCACGTCGGCCTCCACAGCGGCCGGGCCGACCAGCTGGGCGAGGGTTCCGCTCGCGGTACGGCGCAGGAAGTCCATCTGCCCGGCGCGGTCGATCGCCATCTGGAAACCCAGCCCGAGCACCGCGCCGTCCCAGTCCTCGGCCCTGATCACGGTCCCGGCGTCCGGTCGGTGGGTGATGACGGCGCGAAGCCCGCCGGCCCGCACCTCCTGCGAAGTCGCCGCCGTGGTCATGCGCCCGGCCTGATCGGTTCCTCGGGCGCGTTCGCGAAGCGGGTCAGCACGTCGCGGGTCGCGTCGAGCAGGGCGCCGGCGTCCTCCCGTTCCCGCGGGTCGTCGACGCACTCGATCGTCAGCGACATGCGTCCGTCCGCCTGGACCAGGGCGGTCAACGTGCGCCGCGGACCCAGCAGTGGCACCCGCAGCAGCTCGCTGAGGTCGATGTCGACGTTCAGCGGCAACCGGCCGGGCCGGTTCATCCGGTAGATCCGCTCGAAGTCGACAACCACGTCGACGAGGTCGGCCGGCGTCACGCCGAGCTCGTCGGTCGGCTCGGCCAGCAGGCTCTCCAGCGGGAGATGGGTCCAGCGGCGGGCGGCCAGACGGCTGTCCTGGGTGCGGCCGATGATATCCCGGGGTGTCGGGGCGCCGGACACGTCGACCGACATCAGGCTGCTGAGCGCGAACGAGCCGACTGTGTGCTCCATGTCCGCGTGACGGTTGTCGAGCATGATCCCGATGCCGGCTCGCTCACGCCGGTGCAGCCGGCCGACCGCCACCGCCGCCGCGGCGGCGACGCTGCTGAACTCGGTCAGGCCCTCCGCCGCCGCCCAGGTCCGCAGCCGATGGGTTTCGGTAATGGGCAGCTGCACGCTGAACCTCACGTAGGAGGCGGAGAGCGCCGAGCCGGACATCGCCGGTTCGGCGAGGTTCTCGGCCAGGTCCCGCACCACACCGCGCCAGTGGTCACCGGACTCGTCGATCATTTGCTCGTGGTGGTCCCGTTGCCAGCGGCAGTAGTCCAGGTGGCTGGGCTCGTCCGGCCGCGGCGAGCCGAGCGGCCGGCCGGCGCACGCCGCGGCCAGGTCGTCCAGCAGGAACCCAACGCAGTTGCCGTCGGCGGCCGCGTGGTGCAGGTGCAGGACGAGGACATCGGGCTCATCGCCGTTCCGGAAGATCCGGCATCGGACCAGAGGGCCCGTGACCAGGTCGAACGGAAGTAAATGGTCGCGCATGACGCGGCTCCGCAGCAGCGCGGTCCGCCGCCGGGAATCCAGCCCGCTGAGGTCGGTCTCGGTGCAGCTCAACGGGGCCAGGTCAGCGATCGGCAGCACCACCTGCTCGGACCCGGCCGGTTCGCCGCGGAACACGGTACGCAGGGCCGGGTGCCGGCGTACGAGATCGTCGAGAGCCGCCTGGAGGGTCTCGAGCGCCAGCGGGGCGCCGACCTTCACCACGGCCACCATGTTGTTGACCGGCAGGCCCAGCGCCTGCTCCAGGCGCAGATACTCCTGCTGCTGCAGCGACAGCGGCCCGCGGCTCAGCCCCTGTGGAACGAGTTTCGGCAACGACGGGCCCCGCTCGTCGTATCGCAGCGCCGCGGTCACGAAGTCCCTGAAGACCGGATGATCGAAGATCAGTTGCAACGGGATGATAGTGCCGAGGCACTTCTCGCACTGGGCGATGAGCAGCGCGGCCAGCATGGAGTGGCCACCGAGCTCGAAGAAGTTCGAGTCGTCGTCCACCTCGCCGACCTCGAGAACGGTGCGCCACACCTCGGCCAGGGCAGCGGTCACGCCGCCGCTGGCGCCGGTTTCGGCGATCGATGCGGTTCCCCGGGCTTCTGTCACCGGCGGAGCAGACCACGGACGCGTACGCGGTGGGTTATCCACCGGTTATCCGGGATCGTTCGCGTTCCGGTCATAACCGTCCGGCAACCCCGCCGGGTGACGCTGGCGGACCGCCGGAAGGAGACCCGGAATGCGCAGTCACGTCAACGGTGAGGTGCCGTCCGCCACCACGGCACCACCCGTGACACTCACCGCCACACAGGAGGGCATGTGGATCGCCGAGCGGCTCCGGCCCGGGCGGTCCGGGTACCACGACGCGGTGACGCTGCATCTGAGCGGTCCGCTGGACGCCGGCCGGCTGCGTGCCGCCTTCCTGGACTGCCATCAGCGGCACGACGCGCTCCGGCTGCGGATCCACGACGACGGCGCCGCCCCGCGGCAGAGTTTCGACGCACCGCCGCCGGCCTGGCACGAGCACGACCTCAGAGGCCTGGCCGGCGCTCGCCAGACGGCCGACTGCCGCCGGCGCTTCGCGCTGGACTGCACGGCTCCCTTCGACCTGGTGACCGGGCCGCTGTGGCGGGCCCGGCTGCTGCGACTCGGTGACCGTGAGCACCGGCTGACGATCGTGCTGCATCACCTGATGACCGACGGGTGGTCGCACGGCGTCTTCCTGCGCACGCTGATCTCCCGGTACGCGACGCGGCTGCACGGCGCCGGTGCTCCGGCCTCGCCCGCGTCGTCCTTCCGATCGTGGGTGCGGCGGCGGGTCGAGGCGGAGAATGCTCCCGGGGTGGCGGAGCGGGCCCGGGAGGCGGCCGCCGAGCTGTCCGGGGTGCCGCGGCGGATCGCGCTGCCCGGCCTGACCGGCGCCACCGGGCTCCGCGGCGCCGTCCGGGCTCTGGACCTGGAACCAGGTGACCTGGCCGACTTCAACGCGGCCTGCGCGGCGGCGGGTGTGTCCCGCTTCATGGCGATGACGAGCCTGCTCGCCCTGCAGATCAGCCGGCTGTCCGGCGCCGTGGAGCTGATGGTCGCCGCACCCGTCGCCGATCGGCTCACCCCGGAGGCGGCGCAGGTGCTCGGATGCACGATCAACACCGTCCCGATCAGATTCGGTGCGGCCGCATCGCCGAAGGACGCGGTCCTGGCCGGTCGTGTCTCGGTGGTGCGGGCGCTGCGACTGTTGGATGTGCCGTACCGCGACGTCATCCGGGCCGCCGAGCCCTCGACCGGGATGTCGTCGGCCGACCCGTTGACGAACGTCTCCTGCGAGGAGTTCAACTCGCCGCGCGGCACCTGGAAGGTCGGCCCCCTGACCGTGACCGCGCTGCCGCGCGGGGAGTTCCAGACCAGGCACGATCTGACGTTGAGCGTGCCGCACAGCGCGGCCGAGGCCCCGGAGATGATCTATCCGGTACGCCGATGGCAGCCGGACGCGATCGCCGGGATCACCGGCGGACTGGCCGATCTGGTCCGGGCCTTCGGCCGGCCGGCGCGGCGGCCGCCGGCGGTATAACCAGCTTCTAACCCTTTGCTTCTACCGTCGTGGCACAGCGACGCGCCGTGACTTCTCGGCGGGGGAGGTGGGCCCTGATGGTTGCACTCGACTGCGTGGTGATCGGCTACAACAGCGGCGACTTCGACGACTACCGCCTCATGTGCGAGCGGGCTGGCGCCGACTCGCCGGAGATGCAGATCTACCGCAAGGAGCACATGGTGGTGGACGGTGCTCCGATGAGCTGGATGGACGCGTTCAGCGTGCTCCGGGCCAGGACGAGCGGTCGCCGGGACAGGTACCACGTCGGCGAGGTGTACAACCTGGCCTCCCTCTACCTCTGCAGCAACCTCCGGCGGCACGGCCTCCGCGCCGATTCGGTGTCGCTGTTCGACGCCGAGCAGGACCGGCTGATCGAGCTGCTGGCCACCGGTCCGGCCGTGGTGGCCGTGACGACCACGTTCTATGTGAACATCCTGCCCGTCCTGCCGATCGTCGAACTCGTCCGGGCCCATTCGCCGGGCAGCCACATCGTGGTCGGCGGGCCCCTGATCGACAATCTGTGCCGGGACGGCGTCACCGAGCAGGCCGGGGACTTCCTCTCGGCGATCGGCGCCGACTCGTACGTCCAGGAGTCGCAGGGCGAGGGCGCGCTCGTCGCGCTGTGCCAGGCGGTCCGGTCCGGTGGCGACCTGAACGCCGTGGACAATCTGATCCGGTGTCCCGGCGGCCGCTGGGAGATCAGCCGGCGGCGGCCAGAGAACAACGACATGGACGCGTGCTCCATCGACTGGGCCGGCTTCGATCCGAGGTCCATCGGGCCGACCGCCCAGATGCGTACGGCTCGCAGCTGCGCCTTCAAATGCAGCTTCTGCGACTACCCGTCCCGGGCCGGCGCCCTGACGTCGGCCTCGATCGGCACCGTGATGCGGGAGCTGCGGCAACTGACCGAGATCGGGGTGCGCAACGTCGTCTTCGTCGACGACACGTTCAACGTGCCCCCGAAACGGTTCAAGCAGCTCTGCCAGATGATGATCGACGAGAAGTTCGACCTCAACTGGTACTCCTACTTCCGATGCTCCAACGCGCGGGACGAGGAGGCGTTCGACCTCGCCGCGGCGAGCGGATGCCGGGGGGTGTTCCTGGGCATCGAGTCCGGTGACGACACGGTGCTGCGATCGATGCAGAAGAAGGCCCAGGACGACCAGTACCGCACCGGCATCCGGCGGCTCAAGGAACGCGGGATCACGACGTTCGCCTCGGTGCTGGTGGGCTTTCCGACGGAGACCGAGCGGACCGTCCGCAACACCATCGACTTCCTCAACGAGACCGCGCCCGACTTCTGGCGCGCACAGGCCTGGTGGGCCAACCCCCGGTCGCCGGTGTACCTCAACACCGAGTTGTACGGCATCAGGGGCGAGGGATACAGCTGGTCACACTCCACGATGACCTCGGCGGAGGCGGCGGCGCAGACCGACGTCATGTTCGACCAGGTCACCGAGTCGATCTGGCTGCCGTTGTACGACTTCGATTTCTGGTCGCTGCCCTATCTACAGGGCAAGGGCCTGAACACCGAACAGCTGAAACCCCTGTTGCGGATCAGCCAGAAGATCATGAGCCGCCGTGACCGGGGAGCCCCGCCGGAGGAACTACGTGCCCTCGAGGCCGACTTCGCGTCCGGGGTCGCCGCGCTGGACATGGCCGCCGCGAGATTCGCGTTGTGAACGCGGCCCCGGCGCCCGTGCGCCTCTGTGCCCGCTTCGAGCAGGCGGTGGCCCGGGCGCCGGAGCGCACGGCCCTGATCGCCCAGTCCGGGTCGCTGACGTTCGCCGAACTCGAGGACGCCTCGGCCCGGGTCGCGGCGAACCTGCTGGCCCGGGGCCTCGGCTCGGGTGCCCTGGTCGGCCTGCACCTGGAACGGGACATCAACCTGGTGGTGGCACTTCTCGGCGTGCTCCGGGCGGGCGCCGCCTACGTGCCGCTGGACCCGGCGCTTCCCCCGGAACGCCTCGACCACATGGTGCGGGACAGCGGTGCGCGGCTGGTGCTGACCGGCACCCCGCGGGCCCGGCCGGCGCCGCCGGGCGTGGACGTCTCCACGGTCGCGGAGGTCACCGGGGCGGCGAAGGTCGCTTCGCGGGTGTGCCCGCCCGGCGAGCTGGCGTACGTCATCTACACGTCCGGATCCACCGGCCGGCCCAAGGGCGTCGAGATCACCTGCCGCTCGCTGGAGGCGCTGCTGGAGACGTTGGAGGCGGACGTCTACTCGGACCCGCCGGCCCTCGTGGTGGGCTGGAACGCCAGCGTGTCGTTCGACGCTTCGGTCCAACAGTGGCTGCGCCTGTTCCGCGGGGACACGGTGGTGCTGCTCGACGAGCGGACCAGGACCGACCCGGAGGCGATCATGCGGCTGATCGACGAGGCCGGGATCGGCGAACTGGATGTCAGCCCCTCACATCTGACGACGTTCCTGGACCGGCTCGAGGCCGCCGAGCTCGGCCGGCCGCTGCGGCTGCTGATCGGCGGCGAGCCGATCGGCGAGGCGCTGTGGAAACGGCTCGTTGTTCTCGCGGAGGGCGGCACGGTGTCGGCCGTGAACCTCTACGGACCCACGGAGTGCACCGTCGAGGTGACGGCGGCGCCCATCAGCACCGGGGGACCGCCCCATCTCGGCGCCGGTCTCGGCGACACCGTCCTGCATGTGCTCGACGAGGAGCTGTGCCCGGCCGACGACGGTGAACTGTACGTCGCCGGACCCAGCCTGGGCCGCGGTTATCGCGCCCGTCCGGGGCTGACGGCCGAGCGATTCGTGGCGTCGGTGGACGGTGGCGGCGCTCGGATGTACCGGACCGGGGACATGGTGCGCCGCGTCGGCGGGCGGCTGGAGTACGTGGGACGCGACGACGGTCAGGTCAAGCTGCGCGGGTACCGGATCGAGACGGGCGAGGTCGAGGCGGTGCTGGAGCGGTGCCCAGGGGTCGGTCGCGTGATCGTACGGCTGGAACCGGACGCCGCCGGGGAAGCGGCCCTGGTGGCCTATTACCAGGGCGCCGGCCTCGGCGCCGACCGGCTCCGTGCGGCGGCGGGCCGCATTCTTCCCGCGTACATGATCCCCTCGGTCTTCGTGCCGGTCGATCGCATGCCGCTCACGATCAACGGGAAGGTCGATCGGGAGGCGCTGGCCGCCTTGCGGAACAGGCCCGGCCAGCCGGCCGCACCGGCCGGCGCGGAGATGACGGCCACTGAGCGGTCGGTCGGAGCCATCTGGTGCGACCTGCTGGGTGTGGAACGGGTCGGACCGGACACGGACTTCTTCGACATCGGCGGCCAGTCCGTTCTGGCGATCCGGATGGCGGCCCGGCTGCGTGCCCACCTGGGGCGCCCGGTCCCGATGGTGACCGTGTTCGAGCACCCGACGCTGCGCCGCCTGTGCGCATATCTCGACGGCAACTGAGAGGGCCGGGAATCGCATGCCGCAACCGAACCGATGGCTTGTGCAGCAACCGCGGGACGACGCCGCGGCGCGCGTCTTCTGCCTGCCCTTCGCCGGCACCGGCGCCGGGCTGCTGCGTCAGTGGCCCCAACGGGTCGGATCGGTGGAGCTGTGCCGGGTTCAGCTGCCGGGCCGGGAGAACCGCATCCGCGAGGAGCCGTTCGCCGATTTCGCCGATTTCGCCGTCGCGGCCGCGGAGGGCCTCACGCCGTACCTCGACAAGCCGTACGCCCTGTTCGGGCACTGCATGGGCGCGTTGCTCGCCCACCGGCTGGCGGTCGCCCTGCGCGGCCTTGCGGTGCCCGGACCGTCGCGCCTTATCGTGTCGTCTTCACTGCCCCCGCATCTGCATCCGGACCAGCGGTACCGGCCGCCCGCCCCGGGCGCGGAGGGCATCTATCACCCCTCGATGACCGACGCGGACCTGGCCGACGAGATGCGGCGGGTGGCTCGCGCCCAGAGCCACACCGGTATCGACCCGGAGCTGCTGCCGCTGGCGGTCCGCGTCCTGCGCCGCGACCTCGACATGTGCTTCCGGTACGCGCCGGCGCGGGCCGAACCGCCCGGGTGCCCCATCACCGCCATCGGCTGGAGCCGGGACCCCGATGTCGCCCCGGCCGAGATGACGGCCTGGGAGCCCTACGGCCGGGTCGACCACCACACGATCGACGGCGACAAGCTCACCTTCGTCCGCGCGCCGCGGGCACTGATGAACGTCCTCGCCGAATGCCTGGACACAGCCACCGAACGTCAGGAGCGGACATGACCGCGAGCCTCAGCGGGGAAGTCCCGCAGACCCTCGACGGACTCTTGCGTGACGCTGCCCGCCGGCATGCCGCGGCACCGGCGGTCAGCTGCGGCAGCCAGGCGTTGACCTACGCCGAGCTGCTTCGTCGTGGCCTGTCGCTGGCCGCCCGGCTGAGCGCGGACGGACCGCAGCGGGACCGGCGGATCGGCATCCAGATGCCTCGTTCGAGCGAGCTGATCGTGGCGGTGATGGGCGTGGTGCTCGCCGGTGCGGCGTACGTGCCGGTGGACGATCAGTATCCGGCCGCGCGGCGTACCCAGCTGCTGAGCGACGCTGAGCTGGACCTGGTCATCACCGCTCCGGGATGGTCGCGACGACTCGACGGCCTCGGCCTGCCGGTCCTGGAGTGGGACAGCGCCACCGGCGACGACCGGCCGGCCGTCGAGCCCCCGGCCGCCGAGCCGGCCGACGCCGCGTGTCTCCTGTTCACTTCCGGATCCACCGGCACGCCCAAGGGTGTCGTCCTGGAACACCGGCAGATGGCGGCGTTCGCCATGGATCCCGCCATCCCTCCGCTCGGTCCGGGCGATCGGGTCGGCCAGGCGGCCAGCGTCTCGTTCGACACCTTCACCTTCGAGGTGTGGCGCGCCGTCGCGACGGGGGCGGAGATCGTGGTGATCCCGGCGATGGCCGAGCTGATCGAGCGGGACATGCAACGCGAGCTGCGCCGGCGGCGCATCACCGCGATGCTCGCGCCGGCCACCGTCCTGAACCAGGTCGTGCTCCATGACCGGGAGGCGTTCTCGTCGCTGCGGCTGCTCTGCTCGGGCGGCGATGTGCTGCTACCGGCGACCACCCGGGAGCTGCGGGCCGGCGGCTACACCGGCGCCCTCTACAACCTGTACGGCCCCACGGAGTGCGCGGTGGCCTGCTCCGGTTACCCCGTGGGGGAGCACGGGCACGACGCCGACTCGGTACCCATCGGGTTCCCGCTGGCCGGCACGCGGCTCCACGTCCTCGACGACCGGCTGCGCCCCGTTCCGCGGGACGGCACGGGCCAGCTCTACGTCGCGGGCGCCGGGGTCGGGCGAGGCTACTTCCGGCAGCCGGGTCTCACCGCGGGCGCGTTCGTCGCCGATCCGTTCGCCGGCGACGGCAGCCGGATGTACGCCACCGGGGACCGGGTGGCGTACGCCGAGGACGGCGCACTGCGGTTCCTCGGCCGTGCTGACGGCCAGGTCAAGGTCAGCGGGCACCGGGTCGAGCCGGCCGAGATCGAGCGGCTGCTCTGCGGGCTCGACGGTGTGCGGGCCGCGGTCGTCGTGGCGACCGGCCCGTCCGCCGGCCGACGGCTGGTGGCGTTCGTCGTCGCCGGTGAATCGGGTCTGCTGTTGCGTGAGCTCCGCGCCACGCTGGCCGCTCGCGTCCCGGCCTACCTGGTGCCGTCCGAGTTCGCGGTGATCGAGCAGATCCCGGTCGACGCGCACGGAAAGCGCGACGGCGCCCGCCTGCGGGAGATGCTCGAGGAACGGGCGGCGGCCCGCAGCGACTTCCGGCCGCCCCGGACCGAGACCGAGAAGTGGCTGGTCGACGCGTGGGAGGACCTGCTGGCGCGGGAGGCGATCGGCGCCGGCGACGACTTCTTCGCGCTCGGTGGTCACTCGATCCTCGCCGTCCGGCTGCGCATGGCGATCCAGCGTGACTTCGGTGTGCTGGTCGCGCCCGAGGCCCTCTTCGAGAACAGCGTGCTGACCGATCAGGCCACGATGCTGGACTCCTGCCTGGAAGGGGCCGTGCGGTGACCCTCACCCCGGCGCTCGGTATCGACCTGACGGATCTCGACCTCTTCACCGGCGGTGACATCCACGCCGTGTTCGCCCGGCTGCGGCGCGACTCCCCGGTGTACTGGAACGAGAGCGGTGACGGCGGCGGCTTCTGGGCCCTGACGCGGTACGACGACGTGGCCGCCGCGTACAACGACGCCGCCCGGCTCTCCTCGCGCTACGGAACCGTACTCGGTGGCTCCTACCGGCGTCAGGCCGACTCGGCGGGCGGCCAGATGCTCATCGCGTCGGACTCGCCCCGGCACCGTCTCATGCGCCGGCAGGTGCACCGTGCTTTCCTCCCCGGCCTGCTCGAACGTGCCGGGGAGGTGGTCCGCCGGTACCTGGCGGCCGCGCTCGACCAGGCCCATGAGGCCGGCCGGGCCGACTTCGCCGAGGTCGCGCTGGAGCTGCCCCGGGGCCTGCTGGCAGCCATGTTCGGCCTGGGCCGGGACGAGGCGACGCACCTGCTGACGCTCACCCGACGCATGATCGGTCACCGGGACCCGTACTACGTACCTGAGGACGGCAGCGGTCTCGCCCTGGTCGCGGCCCAGGTCGAGATCTTCGACATGATGAGCGCGCTGATGGCCGAGCGCCGCCGCCGGCCCGGCGCTGACCTGGTCAGCATCCTGGTCGGGGCGCGGCTCAACGGGCGGCCGATGACGGACCGGGAGATTCTCTACAACTGCCTGAACGTGGCCGTCGGCGGTGACGAGACTACGCCGTTCACCGCCGCGGCCGCGGTCGAGACGTTCATGGCCCATCCGGCCGAGTTCGACCGCCTCCTCGCCGATCCGGGACTGGTCGACACCGCGCTGCACGAGATCTTCCGATGGACCTCCACCAACGCGTACGTGCAGCGCACAGCCCTGACCGACCTGCGGATCGGAGGACAGCAGATCGCCGCCGGTCAGGCTGTCACGCTATGGAACGTGTCGGCGAACTTCGACGAAGACGCGTTCGCCCGGCCCGAGGTGTTCGATGTCGGGCGCACTCTCAACCGGCATCTGGCGTTCGGTAGCGGGCCGCACCGGTGCATCGGGCTGAACGCCGCCTGGCTGGAGATCCGGATCATGCTGGAGGAGCTCATCGCCCGGCGGTTGCGGTTCACACCGGCCGGCCCGTCGCGCCGGCTGCGCTCCAACTTCATGCTCGGTCCGACCTCACTGCCGGTACGGGTGCAGGCGCACGGGTAGGCGGCTGTAGCCGCCCAGGAAGTTGGAGAACACCGGGCTGGGTACGTCCAGCAGCTCGACCCGGGCGACCATGTCGCGCAGCGTACGGAGCGTGGCCGCGATCTCCAGCCGGGCCAGGTGCGCCCCGAGGCAGTAATGGGTGCCGGCCGCGAAGGTGAGATGGCGGTTGCCGGTGCGCCCGATCCGGAACTCGCCGGGCCGGTCGAAGACGCTCGCGTCGCGGTTGGCGGCGACGTTCCACAGGGTGACGATGTCGCCCTCGCGGATGCGCTCGCCGCGCCAGTCGACGTCGGCCCGCGCGATCCGCGCCTGGTGCATCGAGGGGGTCGTCCACCGCAGGATCTCCTCGACGGCGTCGTCGATGCTCACGCGTCCGCTGCGCAGCTCGGACAGGGCGTCCTCGTGCTGGGCGAAGGCGAGGGCGGCGCCGACGATGCCGAGCCGGGTGGTCTCGTCGCCGCCGAGGATCAGGCTGTAGCAGTTGAAGATGATCTCGTCTGAGGCGAGCCGGCGGCCGCGGATGTCCGCCTGGACCAGCATCGTCACGACGTCGTCGACCGGCACGGCCCGCCGCTGCTCGGCCAGCTGGGCGAAGTAGAAGAGAATCTCGTTCTTGGCCCGCCAGGCGTCCACCGCGGTCGCCGTCGGGCTCTCCGAGCCGACCGACGAGGACGTGTGCTCGAGGATGAACCGCTGGTCGGCCTCGGACACCCCGAGCAGGTCACAGATGGCCTGCAACGGGATCGCGGCCGCGACGTCGCGGGCGAAGTCGCAGCGCGGCCGCTCCAGCGCGTCGGCGACGAGGCCGCGCACCGCGGCCTCGACACGCCGGCCGGTGGCCGCTAGCGCCTCGGGAGTGAACCCCTTCATCAGCACCCGGCGGACCTCGGCGTGGTACTGCCCGTCCGATACCGACACCATCCGGCCGCCCGCCGAGTCCCCGCCGTCCAGCATCACGTCGAGCACGTTGCCGCCGGCGGAGCTGAACGTAGCCGGATCCCGGTACACGGCCGAGACATCACTGTGCCGGGTCATAACCCAGAATCCGGTGTCCCGGCTCTTTGGCGGATGCCACAGGATGCCGCTCCGCGTCCGCAGCTCGTCCCAGACGGGATCGAGGTCGTACCGGGCGTGCAGATGTGGGTCCGCGAGGTCGGCCGCGTCCACCATGTGCGGCCCGGCCGCCAGTTGCGCCTTCACATCGCAGACGCTGGCGCACCGGGGTTGCCCGGCGGTTACGACGAACCGGCGCGTTACCGCGGCGTGATCCCATCGGCCGGAATCGTGTCAGATGGAGGGAGAGATCAGGTGGAGACGACGCGTTCGCTTCCTGAGGTGCTGAGCGCCGCTGCGGGCCGGCATCCCGGCCGGGTGGCCCTGACCGGTTCCGGGCTGACGATGACCTACCGTGACCTGGACGTGGGTGTCCGCGGCCTCGCCGCCGACCTTCGCGCCGGCGGGCTCCGGCCCGGTGATCTCGTCGGCATCGGGGTGGAACACGGAGCCCTCCCTCTTGTCCTCTCCGCGGCGGTCATGCGGGCGGGGTGCGCCTATGTGCCGCTGGACATCCGTCAGCCACTGACCCGGCTGCGGCACATCGCCGGATCCGCGGGACTTGAGGTCGTGCTCTGCGACGCCGCCGGTGAAACCGCCCTGCGGGACGTGCCGGTCACCACGATGCTCGTGGACCTCGACGACATCCGCTCCGCGGCCGGGCGGACGGTCGTCCCGCCGGCCCCCGTGGAGGTGCACCTCGACGCGGTCGCGTACGTCATGTTCACCTCCGGGTCCTCCGGTGTACCCAAGGGCGTTCCGATCACCCACGCGAGCCTGTTGACCCTGCTGGGTGACGCGCTCGGCCTGTTCTCGTACGGCGATGACGAGGTGTGGCCCCTGATCCACGGCTACGGCTTCGACGTCAGCGTGTGGGAGATGTGGGCCGCGATCGCCACCGGGGCGACGCTCATCGTCCTGGACGGTCCGACCGTGGCCAGCCCGGCGCGGCTCGCCGAAACGCTTGCCCGGTACCGGCCGACGCGGCTGCACATGGTGCCGAGTGTCTTCGGCCACCTGGCCGACGCCATCCGGGCGCAGGGGATCGGCCTGAGACCACGCAGCGTGATCTTCTGCGGTGAGCCGATCAATCACCGCGCCATCCAGACGTGGAACGCCGCGGTGCCCGGCCCGCCTCCGGCGTGGATCAATGTGTACGGCATCACCGAGACGACGGTGTACAACACCTTCCATGCCCTCACCGCGGATGATCTGCGTGACGCGGCAGCCGCCACCCCGATCGGCCGTCCGTACCGGAGCAGCTCCGTCCTGGTGCTCGGCGACGATCTACGCCCGGTGGCGCCGGGCGAGACCGGTGAGCTCGTCATCGGCGGCCCGCAGTTGTCGCCCGGATACCTGGGCAACGCGGCACTCACCGCCGAGCGCTTCCTCGACCTTGACGCCGGCCCCGGCCGTTGGTATCGGACCGGTGACCTCGGGTTCCGTACCCCGGCCGGCGTCCTTCACTATCTCGGGCGCGCCGACGATCAGGTCAAAGTGCGGGGCCATCGCATCGAGCTCGGCGAGATCGACAGCGCGCTGCGCCAGATCCCGTGGGTTCGCGACGGCGCGGCGGCGCTCACGCGGTCCCCGCGCGGCGAACCGATGATCGCCGTCTACGTCGTGCCGACCGGCGACAGCCGGGCTGAGGAACCCGTTCTGGGCCGGCTGCGCTCCGCGCTGGCCCGCCTGGTCCCCGATTACATGCTGCCCGGCCGCGCGACCGTGCTGGATCGGCTGCCGCAGAACGCGAACGGCAAGACCGACCGGCGCGCGCTCGCCGAGCCGGCTCCCGCGGCGATGGCCGGCATGGGAGAGCGCTGATGCCGGACGCGCCGAGGCGGTATCTGTTCGTCATGGGCAGCGCCCGGTCCGGCGGCAGCAGCGAGACGCTGGCCCGGGCGGCGGCGGCGAGCCTGCCGCCAGGCACCGCGCAGGATTGGAAGCCATTGCACGAGTCGCCGCTGCCCGCGTTTCACGATGCCGTGCCCGCCGGCGGCTCGCTCGATCGCACACCCGAGGGTCACGAGCGGGTGCTGCTCGATGCCACGCTACGGGCGACGGATCTGGTCGTGGTGTCGCCCCTCTACTGGTACAGCGTCTCGGCGAGCGTGAAGTTGTACCTGGACTACTGGGGTCTCTGGATGCAAGCCCCGGCGATCGGATTCCGGCCGCGGATGCGCGGCAAGGTGATGTGGGCGATCACCGCGTTCGGCGGGCGGGACGAGTCGAGTGCCGGTCCGCTGCTGGAAACGTTGCGCCGCTCGGCTGAGTACCTCGACATGCGATGGGGCGGCGCCGTCGTGGCGCCGGGCGGAACCGGGACCGGCAGCGGGTTCCCGGAGGCGCAGGCGCGCGCCCGGCACCTGTTCGGGCCGGGTCCGGCCGACCGGCCGCGGCACCGTTCTGAGCCGGTGGAGTCCGCCGCCGACGGCGGATCGCGCCCATGACGAACCTGAGTGGCCCGGCCGTCGCCGCCGGGCTGAACCAGCCGGCCTGGATCGTCCGGCCGCGACCCCGCCCGCGAGCCGGACTCACCCTGATCTGTCTTCACGCGGCGGCCAGCGGGGCCATGATGTTCCGCCGCTGGCCGAACCTGCTGCCGGAGGACATCGACGTCGCGCTGGTGCGGATGCCCGGACGCGAGAGCCGGCTGTCCGAGCCGGTCCTGCGAGATTTCGGCGCGGCGGTCGACGCGCTGGTCACCGTGATCGACAGCTGCGCCGATCGCCCGTACGCGCTTCTCGGTCACAGCATGGGAGCGCACCTGGCTTTCGCCGTGGCCGGTGCGCGCATCGCCGCCGGAATGCGGCCGCCCCGGCGCCTGTTCCTGAGCGGAACCCGCCCGCCACACCTGTTCCGGCCCTCGTTCACCCCGGGAGCGTCCGACGACGAGCTGATCGACTGGCTGGCGCGGATCGGCGGGACCGACCTCGACCTGCTGCGTAACGAGGAGATCCGCGCGATCGTCCTGCCGGCCCTCCGGGCGGATCTGAGCATCTGTTCCGGTGTGCGCCCGACCGGACCGGCGCTGCCGTGCCGGATGTCGGTGTTCGGCGGCGAGCAGGACGACATCCCGCGGGGTGACCTCGAGCAGTGGCACCGATGGAGCGAACTGCCGGTCACGACGACGATGTTCACCGGCCGACACTTCTTCCTCACCGCCGAGTCCGAGCGCGACGTGGTCCGGGAGGTGGTCCGTATCCTCGGCGAACCCTGAGGCCCGGGCACGCCCCGCGCCGGCGTGTAACCGCCGCCTAACCGGCCGGGCGCAGGCTGCCCGAGATCAGCGTCGTCCGCAGGTCGTCGAGTAGGTCGGCGCGCTCCAGCGCGGCGGTGTCGCGGTGGGGGTACCGGTGCCGCCGCACGGACGGCCGGGACGCGAACAGCGCCGCGGGATCGGAGGACGGATCGGTGAGGAAGACCTCGACACGGCAGGCGGGATCCTGGGCGGGGACGTCGCGGGCCGCGATCAGGAACGAGTGCCAGCGCAGGTATCGGTCGAGCAGGTCTGAGCGGATCAGCTCCTGGTCCTCGGGGTCCATGGCGGCCTCCCGCAGGAACACCTCCACCCAGTCGCCCAGCAGCGCCTCGATCCGGGCGAGTACCGCCTCGTCCGTACCGCCGAGGTCGAGGTCTTCCACGGCCGGCCCGGCGCCGCCGATGCCCAGGGTGCCGGCGATCGTCGCGAGCGTGTGCCGGATGTGCCCGGTGGTCACCGGGACGGGGTCGACGGCCGCCAGGCGGACCCGCGTGCCACGCCGCGCGATCCGGGTGGCCGCCGGGATGAGCATCGCGCTCGCGGCGCACGAGGCCGCGAGCACCACGCCGGTTTCCCCCGCCGCCGCGACGTCGTCGGCCAGAAGCTTCGCCCGCCGCTCGAGACTCGTCTCACGACCGTAGCCGGCACCGATGAGGTCTAGATCCAGGGTGGGCCGGGGGAGAGAGGTGGCGAGGGCGTTGGAGATGCTCTGCGACGGATCGGAGGCCGAGAATTCGAGCAGTACCACCAGATCGCCCGCGGAATCAATTGTCATGAGACTCCCATCACGACTGAGCAGCCGGACCGGCCGCCGGTGTACCCGGAGGAAGCGAGCCGAGAGTATCCGGCCCGGCGACGGCCTGACAAGAGCCGCGCGATCGCGTTGATACGGGAAGCCAAGGAGGGTGACGATGGACTTCAGCCTGTTTTTCTTCGCCGACAGCCGGACCTCCGGCGACGACCGGTACCGCCTGCTGCTGGACAGCGCGAGGTTCGCCGACGCGCACGACTTCACCGCTGTCTGGACGCCGGAACGGCACTTCCATCCCTTCGGTGGCCTCTATCCGAACGCCGCGGTCACCGGCGCGGCGCTGGCCGCGATCACCGAGCGACTGGACATCCGGGCCGGCAGTGTCGTGGCGCCGCTTCACCATCCGGCTCGGATCGCCGAGGAGTGGTCCGTTGTGGACAATCTCTCGCAGGGCCGGGCCGGCATCTCCTTCGCCTCGGGCTGGCACGCGACCGACTTTGTGCTGCGTCCGCAGAACTACCCGGATCGCCGCGCCGTCATGATGGAGACGGTGGAGACCGTGCGACGCCTCTGGCGGGGCGACGACGTCGCCTTCCCCGACGGCGCCGGGGTGCAACGGCCGGTCCGCATCCATCCCGCGCCGGTGCGGCCCGAACTGCCCGTGTGGATCACCAGCGCCGGATCGCTGGAGACCTTCCGCGCCGCCGGCCGGGCCCGGGCCGGCGTGCTCACCCATCTGCTGGGCCAGGACCTGGACGACCTGGCTGTCAAGATCGCCGCCTACCGCGAGGAATCCGCGGCCAACGGCACCGGCGGCCACGTCGTCCTGATGCTGCACACCCTGATCGGCGCCGACCGCGACCAGGTGCGTGAGCTGGTGCGTGAGCCGATGTACGCCTACCTGCGCGGCTCGATCGACCTCGTGGTGGACACCAAGGGGGCCGGGCTCCCGGCCGGGTTCGACCCGCGCACCCTGCCGGAGCGGGACAAGGAGTTCCTGATCGCGCGTTCGTTCGATCGCTACTTCTCCACCAGCGGCCTGTTCGGCACGGTGGACGACGCGACCGAGATGGTGCGCGGTCTCGCGAGGATCGGCGTCGACGAGGTGGCCGGTCTGGTGGACTTCGGGGTGGCGGACGACGAGGTGCGACGCTCGCTGCGACTGCTCAACGAGGTACGCCGGCAGTCGGCCGGTGTGGCGTTCGCATAACTGCACCGGAACCCGGCGCTCCTAACGTCATTGCCCAGGTCTCGATGGACGGAGACCGCGACCGACGAATGGAGTGGAGATGGCCGGTACGATCAGGGGCATTTGCCTGGACGCCATCGACGAGCAGAAGCTTGCCGACTGGTGGTGCGAGGTGCTCGGGTACCGCCGCAAGCTGGGCACCGCGCACGAGATGAAGGGCAAATGGCTGGGGTCCATCGAGGACCCGTCCGGCGAGGGTCCGCTCATCTGGATCAACCGCGTGCCGGAGCCCAAGACCGTCAAGAACCGGCTGCACTTCGACATCCTCGCCGACGTGGACACGATCCTGGCTCTGGGAGCGACGGTGATCACCCCGTTGACCGAGGAGAGTCAATGGTGGGTGCTGGCCGACCCGGAGGGCAACGAGTTCTGCGTGAGCACTGGTGAGGGCGTACTGACCTGAGGAGGTTCGATGGCCCGTCTCGATGCCGAAATCGTCTCGCCGGAGCTCTCCGACGCCGTCTGCGGGGTCGTCGCCGAGACGGCCCGGAACGAGATTCTGCCGCGCTTCGGCGCCCTCACGACCGGGGACGTCCAGGAAAAGGCGCCCGGTGATCTGGTGACCACGGCCGATCGCGCCGCCGAGGCGGTGCTGACGACCCGGCTGACCGCGCTGCTCCCCGGATCCGTCGTGGTGGGGGAGGAGGCTGTCGCCGGTGATCCAGCACTGCTCGGCGCCCTGGGCGGAGGGGACCCGGTCTGGATCATCGACCCCATCGACGGTACGCACAACTTCGTCGGTGGCGATCCTCGGTTCGCGGTGCTCGTGGCCCTGGCGAAGGACGGTGAGCCGCTCGCCTCATGGACGTACGAGCCGGTGTCCGGAGTGATGGCGACCGCGATCCGGGGTGGCGGGGCGTTCTCCGGGGGCCGCCGGCTCACGGTGCGCCCGGCCGGCGGACGCTTGCGGGGTCTCGACGTCGTGACGTCACGGCCCCGGTGGTGGGACGAGCCGAACCGCCCGGGTCACGACGCGCTCATCTCGCACGGCGCGGCGCTCTCCTACATCACCACCGCCGGGCTCGAGTACGCCGCGATGGCCGCCGGGCGCCGGGACGCGATGGTGTGTGTCTGGGAGGACCCGTGGGACCATGCCGCCGGTCTGTTGCTGCATCATGAGGCCGGGGGTGTGGCGATCACCGCGGACGGCGCCTCGGTGGACATCACCGGAGACAACGCGCTGCCGTTCGTCTGTGCCCCGGACCTCGCGACCGCACGCCGGATCAACCAGGTCATCCCGCGAGCCCGGCCGTAGGGGAGTCGTGGTGGTACGGCGCCGGCCGGCCGCCGTACCACCGGCACCCCGTCAGGCCGTGGCGGCCGCGGCCCAGTCGCTGATCAGCGTGACCATTCCGGTCACACGGCGCACAGCCGCGTCGGCGGAACCATCCTTGCTGTAATTGGACGAGCCGACGTCGTTGGCCACCGCCCGGCCGAGCACGGCCGGCCCATACCAGCTGTACTTCGCCGCCCCGCACGCCGCGATGGCCCGGCGGACGCCATCCTCGTCGCCGGACCAGCCGCCGTCGCGCAGGCCCTCGAGGTATCCGGCGATCGTGCTCTCCGCTAGCTCCGGCAGCAGCTCGGGCGCCATGAGACCGTCGGTGAAGCTGTCCAGGATGAGATTTGAGATGTCCTCACCGAGTGCGCCCTCACCCACGAAGGCCCAGTCGACCAGCACCGACCGTCCGTCGACCTCGATCAGGTTGGCCGGCCAGACATCGAGATGGCACAGCGTGCGCTCGCCCGACCGGGCCACCATGGACAGTCGATCCCGTTCCGCCCACAGCTGCCTCAGCCGCTGGCGCACCGGCTCGGGCCACGGCGTGATGCCCGGGTGATCCCAGTCGGAGTCCGCGATGGTGACCGACAATGGCGGGCCTTCCGTGAGGTACTGCCCGAGCCAGCCCTTCGACAGCCACGGCAGCTCCGGGACCCGCCCCGCCCAACGGGCCTGGCCGGCGCCGAGCTCGCGGGCGAAACGCGCGAGGCGTTCCGGCGTCCAGCTGAAGCCCTCGGGGCCCGGCACGTACTCCAGCCACAGCTCGACGAGCCCGTCGGCGCGGGTGTGGGTCTCCAGGAACGGCGGACCGGTGACGCCGCCGTCGGCGTAGACCGTGCCCGGCAGCCCTTCCGCGTACGCCAGCGATTCGCGCCGCCAATAGTTCCAGTGTGCCGGGTCGTCGCTGGTGGGCCAGTATCCCTGGTAGCCGTCGGCGGGTGGCTTGTAGATCTTCAGCACCGCCGTGCCGGTCGCTCCCCGGACCCGCCAGATCCCGAAGGTAGCGGCGTTGCCCTTGTTGTGGCGTAGTTCCTCGACCTCGAGGACCGGGTGACCCACATGGTCCGGTACATGATGGACGACCAGGGTCCCGCCCTCACCGAGGTCCAGCTCCGTGCCCTGCTGGAGGCCGGAGCTCTGAGCAGCCTCTACCATGCTCTTACCGCGATGTCATTCATCTGGTTCTCCTATGAAATCGTGCCGCGGCCCGGCTCGGGCCGGCGGCGGTCAACCCGGGAGCGAGCGGTCCGATCTTACCGGGATCGTGTGGACCGTCCCCCGGAAGCGGGCTCGGCGTCAGGCTGCCCGGCGGTTCGCCGGTATTCGCGCAGCCGACCGGCCAGCTCGCGCGGGCACGGGTACTCGAATAGGTCACTGACCGGGAACCGCAGCCCCAGCCAAGCCTGCAGGCGGCTGTGGGCGAGCGTTGCCGCGAGGGAGTGCGCGCCCTGGTCGAAGACGTTGCGGGCCGGATCGATCACGGTCAGGTCGAGCACATCGCGCCAGAGGCGGCAGATGACGTCCTCGATCTCCGCGGTCGACAGATCGGTGGAAGGAAGCGCCTGATCACCGGCGCTTTCGGCCAGCTTCTGGATCGCCACATCGTCGAGCTTGCCGTTCGCGGTGAGGGGCAGCTGGCCGAGGACGAGAACGTGGTCCGGCAGCAGGGGGCCGGGCAGCCGCCGGGCCAGATCGTCGAGCACGTCCCGCACCTCGACCGCACCGCTGATCAGCGCGACGAGCCGGGCCGGCCGGCCCACGACCCGGACCGCCGCCGAGACCACCCCGGGCGTCTGCCGCAGTGCCCATTCGATCTCACCCTGCTCCATGCGGTACCCGCGCAGCTTGACCTGGCGATCGTCACGGCCGATCACCACGAACTGCCCGTCGGCGTCCAGGTAGGCCAGGTCGCCGCTGCGGTAGACGGTCTGCGGGGAGTCCGGCGGCCCCGGGACGAAGCGCTCAGCGGTGAGGTCCGGCCGGTGCAGGTATCCGTCGGCGACGCCGGGACCGCCGATCGAGATCCGCCCGACGGCGCCGGCCGGCGCCGGCAACCCGTACTCGTCGAGAAGGTGGATCCGGGCCGGTCCGGATGCCCGGCCGGCCGGCACGATGTCGGAACCGCCGGCCCGTCCCGGACGGCGTCGCGGAATCTCGTAGGCGAGGCAGTTGACCGTGGCCTCGGTCGGTCCGTACCCGTTGATCAGGCGGCAGTCCGGGCCGACGATCGCTTCCAGGGCCGCGACCGTCGGCCAGCGCAGGACCTCGCCGCCGATCAGGACCAGGCGCAGGTCGGGCAGCGGCAGGCGGGTCGCGGCCAGTTCATCGGCGTACGAAGGGGTCGTGAACAGCACCGTCACCCGCTCGCGGCGGAGAAAGCCGGCGTAGGCCACGGCGTTGCGACGATCGGCCGCGGCCGGTATGACCAGGCAACCACCACAGGGGATGGAGCTGAACAGCTCCTGCAACCCGAAGTCGAAGCCCAAGGAGAGCGTCTGGGCCATCCGCACCCACGGCCCGAGCCGCCACGCCTCGGTCTCCCAGGCGAGCAGATCCGCCACCTGGCTCTGGCGGATCGCCACGCCCTTCGGCCGGCCGGTCGAGCCCGAGGTGTACACGGTGAAGGCGATGTGGTCGGCCGGCCCCGCGACGGGCGCCGGCGACGTCCCAGGCCCGGCGGCCACGTCGACAACGCGCGTCACGAGGCCGTGCGTCAGCCGTTCGGCCCGATCGCGCTGGACGGCCGAGGTGAGCAGGACCAGCGGCGCGGCGTCCCGGACCATCGTACGTAGCCGGTCGTCCGGGAACTCCACCGGCAGCGGAAGGACACCCAGACCGCTGCGCCAGGCGGCGAACAGCGCGACCGCGAAGTCGGGTGAGGATTCGACCAGCAGACCGGCCTGCGCGCTGGGTGAGCGGCTCACCGCCGGTCTCCTGATTTTTCCGTGGTGAGGTGGCCGAGAACCCCCGCCAGCCGGTCGACCCGGGCGGAGAACCCGGCGAAGTCCACGGACCCGGCCTCCGAGACGACCGCCGGCGCGTGAGGCGTACCGGCCGCGTGCCGGACAATCAGATCCGAGATGGTCGACCCGGGCTCCGGGCCGGTCGTCCGGGCGGCGGCCCGGTACCGGTCGCGATCGTCGCCGGAGAGCACGAACACGTCGGCCTGGCTCACCGTGGCGGGATCGACCGCCGCCTCGACCATCGAGGCATAGGTACGCAGGATCCCCTCGACGGTCGCCGTGTCGAACAGCGCCGCCGCGTAGTCAAGCGTCAGCAGGTGACCACCGGCCGCGCCGGGAGTGATCACCAGGTCGAGGTCGTAACGGCAGGTGCGGTCGCGTACCGGGATGTGCCGCAACCGCAGTGCGCCGACGTCGATCCAGGCGCCGTCGGCGAGGGCCCCCATCAGCGCGGGGAGCTGCGGCATCGGGCTCTCCTGCACGGTGACCAGGCTCTCGATGAGAGGAGCACGGCCGGCGGTACGGGACGGACGCAGGACCCGTACGGCACGGGACAGCGGGTACTGGCCGGCGTTGACGCCCGCCAGCAATTGGGCCCGCACCCCGGACACCAGCGAGGCCAACGGTTGCCCGGGGTCGACCGAGACGGCGATCGGCGCCGTGTTCGTGCACAGACCCGCCACCGCCGCGTGCCTCCCGCTGACCCGGCCGGCCACCGGGGTGCCGACCAGCGCCGGGTTCGGCCCGCCGTACCGGTGCAGGCAGACACCCCAGAGCGCGACCAGCAGGGCCACCTGGTCCACGGCGGAGAGCGCGGCGGACACGCCGGGGGCCAGCGTCAGCCGGACCTGTCCGGCCCGGGCGTCGCGGACGGGCCCGCGAGGGCGGTCCGTGCGGAGCTCCAGCGGGGCATGGCCGGACGGGATGAGATCTTCCAGGTACGAGTCGCGTTCCCGCGCCGCGCCGGAGGCGAGGTAGGACTCCTGGTCGGCGATCCACCGCGGATAGAGATCGGGAGCGGGTGACGGCGGCTGCTCGCCGGAACGGCTTCGGGACGCCGTGTACCGGGCGGCGACATCCTCGAACAGTAGTCCGAGGGACCACAGATCGGTCACGAGGTGATGCACCGCGATCTGATAGACGCTCCGGCGGGGCGTACGCCAGTGAGAGAGCCGCACCAACGGGCCGGTCGCGAGCGGGAACGCGGATGTGGCGACCCGCTCGAGATGATCCTCCAGCTGCTCCTCGGCGATGGGCTGCGTCGGCATCGCCACCGCGGCCCGCAGCGCGTCCTCGGGAACCTCCGCCACGTCGATGCCGTCGGCGCCGTACGAGACGCGCAGGCGCAGCTGGGGCTGGGCGAGCACCGCCTCACGAAGCGCCCGCGCGAACGCGGCGGCGTCGCAGGCCGGATCGAGCTCCCACGCGCTGGAGATCACGTACTCGTCGCCGGCCGGGCTCATCTGATCGAGGAAGATCAGACCCAGCTGTGCGGCCGAGAGCCGATGCGGGGACGGTTCAGGTTCCGGTGGCGGGTCGCCGGAGCCGGCGCGCTTGCTCAGCTCGTCGAGCGTCATCCCGGACAGGAGGTCCCCGAGCGGCACCTCGATCCCCGCCCGGCTGCTCAGCGCCCCGCACAACCAGACCGCCTTGAGGGAGTCGAGACCGGCGTCGACCAGCGCTTCCCCGGCCGGCACCGGATGTCCGACGGCCGTGGTCACCAGGTCGGCGACCGAGCCGGTCACTGTCACAGCCCCCGGGACCGCCGGGTCCGCGTACTGCCCGGCCTCGTACCGCCGGCGTGCCTCCCGGCGCCGGATCTTGCCGCTGGTGGTCCTGGGGATACCGCCCCGTGGGACGGCGACGACGTCGCGCACCGGGACACCGAGGGCATCGGCAACGCTCCCGGCGATCCGGTCGGAGTCCTCCCGGGTGAGGGTGGCTCCGGGCCGGAGCTCACCGGCGATCACCACGCCGGCGCCGTGGGCGCCGGGCAGGGCGACGACGTGACCGGGGCGGAACGCCGGGAAGTGCTCACCGGCGAGACGTTCGATGTCGTGCGGGTAGTGGTTACGCCCATGAATGATGATCACGTCCTTGCTGCGGCCGGCGACGTGCAGCCGGCCGTCGGCGAGATAGCCGAGGTCGCCGGTGTGCAGCCAGACCCCGTCCCGGCCGGGCACCGGCCCGGCGAAGTCGGTGTCGCCCAGCCGGCCCCAGTACCCAGCGGCGACGCTCGGCCCGCTGACCCTGATCAGCCCGATCCGCCCGTCGGGCACCGGTCGGCCGCTGTCGTCCGCGATGATTACCTCGCAGCCACGGGGCGGCCCCGAGGTGACCGTGGTCGTGCCGTCCGCGGCGGCCCGGCTCCGCACGCCGGCGCCGAATTCGGAACAGGACACCAGCAGTGTCGCCTCGGCCAGGCCGTAGCAGGGCATCAGCGCACCCGGAGCGAAGCCTCGCGGGCCGAGAAGCTCGGCGAATCGCCGCATGGTGTGCGGAACGACGGGTTCGGCGCCGCTGTAGGCGATCCGCCATCGGCTCAGGTCGACCTCCGGAACGCCGCGGCGCTCGGCGGACGCCACGACGAGGTCGTAGGCGAAGTTCGGCGCCCCGCTGGTGGTGACGCCCAGCCGATCGATGGCGGTCAGCCACGACAGCGGCCGTCGGATGAAGGAGGTGGGTCCGCACAGGATCGCGCCGGAGCCGAGGACCAGCGGGTGCAGGATGTTCCCGATCAATCCCATGTCGTGGTACGCGGGCAGCCAGCTCAGGATGACCTCGTCGCGGTTGTGCCGGAACGTCTCGGCGATCGAGGCGATGTTGGCGGCGAGGTTGCCGTGGGTTACCACGACGCCCTTCGGATCGTCGGTGGAGCCCGAGGTGTACTGCAGAAAGGCGATCGACGCCGGGTCGAGCTCGCGGTCGGGCAGATACACCTCATTCCCGGCGGCAAGCCAGGCGGCCGGGACCCGGAGAACACGTTCCACCGTCTCGCCGGCGGAGCCGTCCCTGACCCAGGCGAGCGCCGGCGTGCAATCGGCGCTGATCCGCTCGATGACGGCCAGGCCGTCCAGCGAGTCCAGCGCCGGGTAAACGGGAACCGGGATCCGTCCGGCGTAGAGGCAGCCCAGAAACGTGGACACGAAACCCGGTCCCGGTGGCAGGATGAGCAGCACCCGGTCGCCCTCCCGGGTCCGCGCCCGCACGCCGGCGGCGACTGCGCCCGCCATCGCGTCCATCTGCGCATAGGTGGTCGTCTCACCGGGCGCTTCGAGATCGGCCAGCCAGGTGATCGCGGCGTGGCCTCCATCCTCGGCAGCCCACCGCCTGATGGCACCCACGACACCGCTTCGCCTGCGATCTACCATTCACACCGCCCCGCCGATCTCACCGTTGCGCCCGGCTCGGCCGGACGGCCAACATCCTAGAAACGCGAAGTTGCGCGTGAGTTATGCACGAGCCTTGGTCGCGACAGCGCAACAGCGGGCTCCCGAACGACGCCCCGCCTTGATCACCGTGCTGTCGAAGATGGCGGATCGGCGTTCAGCCGCGCCAGTTCGTCCGGGGCTACTCTCACTTTCTTCTGGAAGCGGCCGCGATCGCGCTTCGGTGCGACGGCGGAGTAGGGCGGGGGCTGGTCTCTGATTGCGTGTTGATCAACGTGCGTCGGGGAAGGAGCCGTCGCCGAACAGGATTCGGGTCGCCGCTTTGCGGCCGGCGCGACCGCGTAGGGTGGCCACCGCCGCCTCGGCCGCGGCTGCCGAGCGAACGCCGGCCAGCACGCGCCGCAACAGCAACCGGCCGCGGAACCGGGCTCGCAGCGTCCTGCCGTCGTAGCGGCGCAGCGCGTGCTCGTCGCCGTCGCGCAGATACTCGACGATGACTGACGCGGCGAGTTCGGACATGCGCAGGCAGGGGTCGAGCCCGCCGGCCGTCAGCGGCGAGACCGCGCCGGCCGCGTCGCCGATCAGCAGTCCGGCCGGGTTACCAGGGCTGGCCAGCCGGCGCAGCACGCCGCCGACCGGGATCGGGCCGCCGCGCCTTTCTATCGGGCCGGTGGCCGTTGCACGGCCGGGTGCATCCGCGGCGAACGCGTCCAGCAGATGTCGTACGCCGGTGCGCATCGCGCGCGGATATCCGGCGACGCCGACATGCGCGGCGTGGCCGTCGTCGATGACCCAGCCGAGGTATCCCGGGGCGACGCGCGGATCCAGAACACAGTGAAATGCCGGCTCCGAGGCGCCCGAGGCGACCGGGTGGACGATCTCGGCTCCGACCAGGAATCGGCGGTTCTGCTCGAGACCGAGGTCGCGGGCCACGCGGGAGCGGGCACCGTCCGCGCCGACGAGGAACCGTGCGGCCACCGGATCGGTTCCCTCGAGCCGGACCACGCCGTTGCCGACCCCGGCGTACCGCACTCCCAGGCGGACCTCGGCGCCGGCCGACTCCGCCGCGCATAGGGCGTGCTGATAGACGGCCGCCATGTCGGCCACCCGATACTCGTCGCGGTCGCTGGTAAGCCGGATCGGTGCACGCCGTGAGGGCGGGTACAGCAGGACATCCCGCACGCCCGGGCCGAGTAGATGCTCCGGCAGATCGAAGTCGTCGAGCGTGCGCCGTACAAAGATCCCGGTGGTACGAAGGCCCGTCGACAACGACCGGCGCCGCTCGACCAGCAGCACCTCCAGGCCCCGCTGGGCAAGCAGACGTCCGGTATGCAGGCCAGCGAGGCCGGCACCCACCACCACAACGTCTACTTCCCGCATACTCTGCGACGGTAGTGCCCACACCCGGCCACGGCGACGGATCGCACGCTTCCCGCCCAGAGTCTCTACATTCTCACCACAGGATCACCACAGGGCCTCGTAATGAATTTCCGGCCACGCCGGCCAGGCGGCCCTGTCACTGCTCATCCTTCATCCGAAGGAGCGACCATGGCACCCGCGCTGAACCCGCCGTTCCTGAATGGCGCCGGGCAATCGCTGGCCCGAGACCTCCCAACTTGTTGGACACGCGCGTCTCATTCGACGCTCGTTCGGAGGGCGAATCCGACTTCGAGATCATCGCCCGCTGGTCGGGCGGCAGCGACACGACGCAGCTTCCACCAGCACCGGGCAGCACAGGGACGCTCTTGCACGGAGTGGTGCCGATGTCGTGCCGGAGAGGGAGTACCGCATCAGCAGAGCGCTGAGACGGGGCGCGGCTTCCCGAAGGATGCTGCCGCATTGCTTCTGCCGGACCAGAGCGCTGCCACTACACCTTTACCTGCAGCTTTAGACTCTGCAACGGCTGGCAACGAACTACAACCCGGCAATCTGATCATGCGTACGCCCAACTCGCTGGGGGCCGGGCGTCGCGCTGACCCTTCGAGCCCGGCGCCTCTAGCGTTCGTTCAGGCTGTCGAGCAGGCGGTTCATCTCGGCGATCAAGCGGCTGGTCTCGAGATCCACGGCGTGGTAGTCGGCAGTCGCCGGGCGGCAGCCGCTGACGATCGGGGTCCAGGCGTCGAGCAGCGCGGACCAGTGGCCCCGGGCCGGATCGACTGGGGGCGGCGGGAACTGCCTGGACTCGCGCACCGCCGCCCGTAACTGCCCGCACGCCGTCGTCGGGTCGAGCATCCGCCGGTTCTGCAGCCGGAGCAGGTGGTCGAGCCCGCCGCCGAGGAACCAGGTCAGGGTGGCGTCGTCGGGGTCGTACGTGGCGGGCGCGGCCGCCGTTACCAGCTCGACCGCCGCCGGCGCGTGCGGCCGGTGGACCAGGCCGCCGGCCGAGGCGGCCAGTAGGAGCGCGGCGGCGGCGAGGCCCCAGGACCGGCGTGCCCGCGTCGCGACACCACCGCGGGCCCGTTCCGCCGGTCTCGGGACGGCGCGGCGTCGGACGGGCACGGACAGCAGGACGGCGAGCGCCCCGGTCAGCGTCAGCGATTGCAGGGGGCTCGCCGCAAGCACGCTGTCCGACTGGCCGTGCCGCACGTGGATGGCCCACATGGCGGCGCACACGAGCAGGCCGAGGACCCAGGTCGTGACCGCCGCGGTCAACCGGCCCGACCGTCGGGCCACCACCACGGCCACCACGACCTGCACGACGACCGCCGCGGCGAGTTCCCGGGCCGCCATGACGGTGTGGAACGCGGGTGTGTCCCGGTGGCCGGCTGCCAGTCGTAGCGCCACGACGGCTGCGGCCCAGCCGGCGGCACCGGCCGCCGCGCCGAGGACCGTGGTCCGCCACCGACGTCCGGAACCGGGGGTCAGCAGCAGCGGCACCAGCCAGATCGCGACCAGGCCGGCTCCCGTCGCGACCCGCGGGTAGTTGTAGAGGAACAGCACCAGCAGCGACTTGGCGATGGGCCCGTCCACCGCCGGGCGACCGGCCGATCGGACGGTGGTGTCCATCAGCGCGAGCGCGGGCTCCACCACCATCGTCCAGGCCTGGCTGCTGATCGCCGCGAAATGGATCATCGCCGGCCCGGTGATGCTCACGGCGATGATTCCGGCGCCGACCAGCAGGCCCCGCCGGCTGCGGATCCGGGTGCCGGCCAACCCGGCGCAGCGGCCCGCCCAGACGCAGGTCAGCACGCAGCCGGCCAGCAGCAGCGCATGGAACGTCAAGGACACCGGGGACACCAGCTGCCGCAACCAGGGCATGGTCTGCCGCAGTTCCAGCGCCTGGCCGAGGGCGATCCCGACGGCCAGCCCGGCGCCCGGCGCGGCGAACAACCCCCGGCGGCGTGGGAACGCGTCCGAACAGGCGGCCCCGCGCCACGCGATCGTGCCGATCAGGATGCCGACGGCGGTTCCCCACACCGCGTTCATGATGTGGTGGGAGGCGTTGCCGTAGCGATACCAGTCGATCTCGCTGAGCGCGTCGACGAGAGTGGACCAGGCCAGTTCCAGCACCAGCCCGCTGGCCACGTACTCACCGACGCCTGGCTTGAGGAGCAGGTGCGGGCGCCGCATCGCGGCCCGGCGGGCGGCCGGGCCGGGGTGGGTGGCCCAGCGCCGGAACCGGCTCGCCCCCGTCGCGGTCGCCAGCGACCGGTATGGGTCCGGGCGGCCGGTCCACGCGGCGGCCGCCGCGTCCGCGTACCGTTCACGGCTTCGCAGCACCGCACTGCGGGCCAGGAACACCACGGCGACCATCGCCAGCGCCCGGACCACCAGCCCGACCAGCAGGAAGTCGAACTCCGGCACCGGCGGCGGCCGCCACGGGTCGGGCGACAGCAGGTACGGGTCCAGCCAGCTCACCATGTACGGGACCAGTCCGACGATCAGGAAGGCCCGCCACACCGCGATAGTGAGATACGTGGCGGGCACGTCGTTGTTCCGGACGTGCGCCAGCTCGTGCAGCACCACGGCGTCGAAGGCGGCGCGGTCGCGGTCCCGCAGGGCGACCAGACCCGCGTCCAGGCACACTCGCGTCCGGCGGCCGGTACCGAAGGCGAGACCACCCGCCCGGGGGCTGGCCGGGTCGATCAGGAACCGCGGTGAGCGCCGCAGACCGGCCGTGGCCACCAGGTCGGCCAGCGGCGCCCGGAGCCGTTCGTCGAGGGCTGGGATGTGCCGCAGCTCGCGCAGGCGCGACCGGCGGACGCGCCACCGGGGCATTGCGACGTACAGGGCCGATGCGACCAGGGCCAGCAGGATCAGCCCGGCGACCGACCAGCCGAGCTTCGGCAGCATCGCCGTGCCCAGGCATCGGTGGTAGGCGGACCAGCGGTCCTCGCCCTCGCCGAGGATACCGGTGCTCGTGAGGTACAGGCCGGCCCGGACCTGGCAACGGGCATTCGGGTTGAGCGTGGTGACCTGCCACACCGCCCCGACCTGGGAGTACACGAAGAGGGTCGCGGTGGACGCGAGCGCGACCACCAGCGCGAGCCGGAGAGTCGTTCCGGACGGGGCGTCACCTCCCGGTGTCGCCACGGCCGGGCCCCTGCGTCAGCGCGACCCGGACCAGTGCGCCGCACTGGTCGGCGAGGGCGGCGTCCCCGGTCATGTCGAGGATCAGCCGGCGGGTGCCGTCGACCGCCCCCTCGCAGAGGTCGGGGGTAATCTCGGGGAGTTCGCCGGTCTGCTTGCGCCGCCGCAGCTTCTTGACCAGCCGTACGGTCCGGTCGACCACGAACTCGCCGGACCGGTCCAGCAGGTACTGGTGGACCGCGGTGCCGACGGCGAGCGCCACCGTGGTCGTCTCGAGGACGATCGTGTCGATGCCGAGGGCGAGGGTCTCGCCGGGCCGGACGCGGGCCTTGAGCACCCGGCCGGGATCGCGCAGGAACTCGGCGGCCACGAGGTCGAACACGCTCAGCTCGTCCGGGGCGAGTCCGGTCACCAGCCGGCGAGCCAGCCCCACGACGAATTGCTCACCGTCACCCATCGCAGTCTCCCTCGAGCAGGACGTATCGGGTGGGTGAACGATCCAGACGGCGAACAGCAACGAGGGATCCGCCGACCGGGCGGTCAGCGGCTCCCGGACCCTCCGTCGGGCGGGTCGGCCGTCCCGCCGAAGGCGCCGGCGCGGTGGACGCCAGGAAGATATCGGGTCGACGCCTTCGGTAACGGCGCAGCTTAGATTCGTTCGAGCGCCGGACCGCTCAAACGGCAGAAGCCCTGACCGAGTTGGTTGACTCCGCGGAGTTCTAGAGGACGAGGCCGCTGAGGCGTCGTTCAGTCATCGTCTTTCGGACATCAGCACCGGTTCGCCGCCGCTCGTATCCGCTGACGCGGTTCCGCCAGAGAATATCCGTACGGCGCGAGTGTGCGTGTTCCCGCTCGGGCTGCACGACTTGAAGGGATAACCAGCCGCTGTGACCGACACCGACCGAGAAATGCTGCGCACCACGTTCGGCCAGGACGCCGAACTCTATGACCAATGGCGTCCCACCTATCCGCCTCGGCTGTTCACCGATCTCGCCACGCTCGCGGATCTCGGCCCCCACGTTCGGGTCCTGGAGATCGGATGCGGCACCGGCCAAGCAACCCTGCCCCTGGCGCAACTGGGATGCCAGGTCCTCGCGATGGACCTCAGCCCCGGCATGGCCGCCGTCGCCCGGCGCAACCTCGCACAGTTCCCGAACGTCACCGTGGTCGCGGCAGCTTTCGAGGACTGGCAGCCCTCGGACCGAACCTTCGACGCGGTCATTTCCGCTACCGCATTCCACTGGCTCGACCCGGACGTACGCATGATCAAGACCGGTGACCTGCTGCGCCCCGGCGGAGCTCTCGGCATTGTCTCGACCCACCACATCGCCGGCGGGACGAACGCCTTCTTCGCCGACGCGCAACGATGCTACGAACGCTTCGACCCCACAACACCGCCCGGCATGCGCCTGACGACCGATGACGAAACCCCCGAGGAGACGGCCGAGTTCGATCGATCGGCACGATTCGGGCCGGCCAAGATCAGGCGCTACGAGTGGCAACAGACCTACACCTCCCACCAGTACCTGAACCTGCTCATGACCTACTCCGGCAATCGAGCAATGGCACCGCAGGCACGCAACGGCCTGTTCGGGTGCATCACTCATCTGATCGACGACGTCTACAACGGAGAAATCACCAAGCAGTACCGGACGCGCCTCGCGATCGCGCACAAGACAACGTGACCCGGCGCCGACGATAAACCGGCGGACGGCCGCCTGGGCAAGGCTTCCGATCATCGATGTTTGTCCGTACCGTCTGCTGTGGATCTGTTCTGTGTCGACGGGGCGCCATGGCGGGCTTTGCCGCTGCGGTAAGGCACATCGAGCTGTTACCGCCGTGCGTCCGCACCACCGTGGGTATGTGACCGCATGTCCACGGCGCACGGCAACGGGGGAAAATTCGTGCTCACGATCATGCGTGGGGTGGCTGTGTCCGCCCTCGCCATCGCCGTCATTGCCACCACCGCCGGACCACCGGCCGAGGCGGCCCCACCGTCCGCGACACCGGTGACGCCCGCCGCCGGCCCGGACCGGAGTTCGTCCGGCATCGTGCCGCGGGCCCAGGCGAGTGCCGCCGCTCGGAAGGTCGGCCGCAGCAGCGTCCCGCCGGTCGACCCGAAACACGTCGTCACCGGCGCCGAACTGCGGAAACGGGCGCTGAGATCCGGCCAGAACTCGTACACGCCGGCATCGACCGCGTCCGCCGGCATTGCCGCGGCGCCGCCGCCGAGCACACCGCCCCAGACGTTCCTGAACGAGTGCAACGCCAGCTACGCGGCGTCAGCCGATGAGTTCGGCTACGTGAAGAACCGCTTCGAGTGGTGCCGCAACGTGATCGTCTTCCACAACGTCTTCGACTCGTCCGGAGAGCGCAGCGGCTTCATGTGGATGGACCTGACGATCATCGGGTACGGGCGGGACGACGGTATTCGCGGCATGCGCTTCTTCGCGCACCCCAATGTCGTCCTGTTCGAGGGCGTTTACCAGCCGACCACCAGCGTCGGCTGGAACGTCGTGTGCCTGACCAACCTGAGCAGCTGCCGGAACAGCGCCGACCAGAGCCGGACCATGACCGAGTGGGAGGCGCTGATGCTGACCGGCGGCTGGGTGTCGTCGACCATGACTTCGACCTCGGGTGGCGGTAGCGGCGAGTACGGCGAGTTCGTGCAGCGCTACTACACCGGCATCAAGATCACGTACATCGACGGGGTGTCGGACTACAACGGCCCGTACTGGGTCCGGTGCGACTCCGCCGATTACATCCCGGACCGGTCGGCCGCGTGCGTCTTCGCCGACGTCGTGCCGCACCTGCAGTACTGGCTCACCAACGCCGACGGCACACCCAGCCCGCACGAGGCGGTCGCCCAGCACATCCGTGACGCCCAGGACCGCCCCAACTCCACGTTCCCGCCCCGCCCGGGCGGCCAGCCCAAGGTCATTCCGGGCAAGTACACCGGCCAGGTGTCGGCGGAGACCGCGCTCGAGCGGGTCCCGCGCGGCGGGCCGGCCTACACGGAGAACGTGAACGCCAAGGACGACGCCTGCGCCCTGCTGACCCCGCCGGTCGACATGGTGCGGCCCGAGTGCGACGAGTACCCGTTCGCCACCACCGAGCAGGGCGCGGGGCTCGGCGACGGCAACTTCTCGGTACGCTACGTGCCCGGCAGCGACAACGGCAGCGCGGGCGGAACGCTCGGCAACTACTACAACAACGACCGGATCCTCTACGAGCTCGAGGACTTCTTCTACGTCGAGATCCTCGACACCCAGCCCAACAGCGGCACCGCGCCGAACGGGCGACCGGTGGTCAGCGCCGGGCCGCCCGCCTACGGCGACGAGGGCGTACCGGTGCAGTTGTACGGCACGGTCAACGACGACGACGGTCCGCAGGTGGTCAACCGCTGGTCGTACGCGCCGCTGGAAGGGGTCGACGAGGGGGCCAGCTGCACCTTCTCCAGTCCGCAGGCGCTCAGGCCGACCTTCACATGCGACGACGACGGCAAGTTCATCGTCACGCTGACCGCGGACGACGGGCACAACGCGCCCGTCTCGGCATCGACCACGGTGACCCTGCGCAACGTCGCGCCGGTCGTGAACTTCTCGATGCCGACCCCGTGGCAGGTCTACCGGGTCGGCGACCAGGTGTCGGTGACCGCGCCGTTCACCGACGTCACCAACGATCGGCTGATGACCTGCCGGGTCGACTACGACCAGAACGGCCAGACGGTGTTCGAGACACAGACGCTCACCCGCACGTGCGGAAGCGCCCACATCTTCAACTCGCCCGGCATGTACACGATCGAGATGCGCGTGACCGACGACGACGGCGGCACCGGCGTCGCCACCGTGCTGGTGATCGCGTACGACCCGGCCGCGGGCTCGGCCAACATCGACGGCTCGACCGGTACCCCGGCCGGATCGCTGAGGACCGACCCCAACGTCGCCGGGGACACGTACGTGACCATGACGGCCAAGTACTACTCGGTGCCGACCCCGACCGGCCTCACCCGATCCTGGGTGCAGAACAACCCGTTCCGGATGGAGCCGACCGGGCTGCAATGGCTGGTCGTCACCAGGGACAACAAGGTGGCGGTACGCGGCAACGGTCAGCTCAACGACGGCACTGCCGTCCAATATGTGCTGTACGGCTGGCAGAGCCCCGACCGGATGCGGCTGCTGATCTGGAGCGGCGGCGGCAACCCCCGCTTCGACCAGGCGATCTACGACAACAACCGCACCGGTGAGTACGACCTGGACCGGATCGACCCGAAGCTCATGAAGTCGGGTGCGGTCCAGATCCACCGGAACTAGCCTCCGAGGGGCGGGCGGTGCAAGGTGCCGCCCGCCCACCGCCGAGGAGGGGATCAGGTGGCCATGCTGCTCGGCGCCGTCGAGGCCACGCTGCCGCCGGAGGACAACATGGTGCTGGTGGCCGGCACCGGCTTCCGGGACTTCGTTCTGCCCGACTTCACGGCCGGCCGGCTCTGTTACGGCGGCCCGGACCAGCTCTACCTGATGGGCGACGGCCGGACCGGCCATGACGAGCACGTCCTCCTCGAGTCCTGGGACGCCGAGCCGGCGCCGGACGCGGCCGAGCTCACCGACGTCGCCGTTGTCACGCTCACCCGGCCCGGCGTCTACGTTTCGTGGATGGCCGAGTCGGCGGCGAGCCCCGTCCTCGAGCTGGCGGTCGCCGGGGACTACCGGGCCCGGGTCACGGTCACCGGCCGGGCCGCCCTGGCCGAGTTGCCCCTGGCCGTCCCGCCCGGCCGGCGGCGACCGGTCGAGCACGTACGCGTCCAGCTGTGGCCCCAGCCGGCAAGCTCTCCAGCGAGGTCAGCGCCCGCGACGGCCTGATGACGCTTACGCGACCGAGATCGCGTGAGCTTCTCGTGGACATCGGCCTCAAGCTGGTCAACACAGCCGCAGAAGCCGACCGGGGTCGTTACCATCCAGTTCGTGATCGGCGGCTTGGCCGACGCGGTCAAGCAGAGTTCGCAGGCGGTGATCGTCCAGCGGGGCATTTCCCACGCCGTTCCCGGCCGGGGGCGAACCCGTCGGGGAAGAGGGACACGCTCACCGACGGCCTGGCATCGGCCATTGACTTGCCAAGCGTGCCACCGACCGCCGCATACCCCAGCGCTCAGCTGAGTTCCGCCACGGACTGATCTCCTCTGCTCTTCCTGGCCGGTAGGGCATGCTGCCTATCGGCGACGTTCAGGGTGTCGAGAAACTGGTAGGTGGTGCTGGATCACACCACGGTGACCGTGTGGGCCTCGGTTACGTCGGGGGACTCCCACTTGCCGACCAGGCGGTCAATGACTGGCTCCGGCACCGGCGCCGGGCGGCTCGCGTTCTGCCGCCGTACGGTGTCTCGTGGCACCTCCAGAGCTACGACCTCTACCCGGGCGTGATAGGGCGCGCCCAGCCCGATGCAGAGTTCGCGGTGCTGTCGTGAGATGTTGGTGGCGTTCCAGATGAAGTCGCGCCGCGCGCGCAGGTGCTCACGCGCCTCCTCGTGCGCGGCTGCGGCGACGGCCCGCTGGCCGGCGGTCGGCTTGATGCCCAGGCGACCGCGGATCGTGTCCAGGCTGACCACCGGCCGGTCACCCGCGTGTGCGGACACCCAGGTGTCCTTGCCGGCGCCGGGGAGGCCGGACAGGACAGTCATGGTGAGGCGGGTGTCGTCGTAGGCGGCGTAGCGGGGATCCCGGCCCGGGGTGCGGAAGTACTGGAACCGGGCGTGGTCGGAGGCGAACGGCCAAGGCTTGTCGAGCACACCGAGGTCGGCGCAGTACTCCCGGAACAGGCCGATGTTCTCCAGCACGTCGTCGCGGTCGCCGCAGATTCGCCCGGTGATGTCGGCGTCGGCCAGCATCGCCAGATCGCGGTTGCTGGCGATCAGGCTCACCCGCAGCGTGATCCGTTCCAGATCCGGCCGTTCCAGGGCCCAGAACGGCACCTGATGATGCCGGACCAACGCGGCTACGTGCTCGCGCCAGAAGTGTGGCGCGCCCAGCTCCCACAGAATCCGGCGCACGCTCAGGTCGCCGCGGCGGGAGTGGCCGTGCGCGGTGACCCGGCCGCCGGGATCGGTGCGGGTGCAGTCCGCCTTGGCTACGTCGTGCAGCAGCACCGCCGCGAACAGCCGGGCCCGGTCGGGCGGCGGCAGCTCACGCCAACCGGCCTGCGCGGCCAGTGCCTCGGCCGCCATCCGGGTGTGGGTGGCCACGTCGCCCTCGCCGTGGTGTATCGGGTCCTGCGGTACGTCACGCAGACGGCGGATCCACGCGAATGCATCCTCGATCCGCGACCACGGCACCGTCCATCCCGGTCCGGCCGGACACAGCTCCGCGAAGATCGTCCAGTCAGATCGCATACATCACCGCCGGGTCGGCGAGCCGGTTGGGCACGATCGGCCGGTCCGCCCAGTGCGAGCCGGAATCGAGGACGGCCTGCAGGAACCCGGCCCGTACCCACTTGTAGCGGCCGGCCACCCGCCCGTCGGATTCGTCTTTGACGTACAGGCCTTCCATGTCGTCGCCGGAGTCCGTCTCGGCGACCGCCCGATCCGGGTCGACACCCGCCCTGGCGGCGGCCGCGCGCAGCGGCTCCCGCCACGCCGCAGTGCGCACGGTCGACGGCCCGATCAGGCCGGTAAGCTCGCCCAGCGAGGCGAAGGCCCCGGCGCGCAACACCGGGACGCTGACCACCGGCGTGCCGGCCAGCATCGCCCGCCGCGACGGGGTGTCCAGGAAATTGCCGGATTCCCGGTCCAGGATGTCGAACTCGCAGAAGTAGTGCGGCAGCGCGTCGTAGAAGACGGTGTGCTTGGCGTACATCCACTCGCCGTAGAGCACGAACCGGTCACCGAGCACCGGCCTCAGCGATGGTGCGATCAGGTTCGCCCACGACTTGAGCGGGGCGAACTGGCGCTCACGCAATCCGCCCGTCAGGTAATGGCCGCGCGACTGCAGCCGTAGTTCGCCGCCGCCGGTGAAGCTGATCGCGGCGTTGGCGCCGTCCAGCTTCTCTTCGACGACCAGGTGCCGGCCCGCGAGCTCGCCGAAGGGCGTTTGCGACAAGTCCTCGTCGCCCGGCTGAAGGCGGGAGCCGGCCAGGTGTGGGGTCCGAGGATACTTGCTGATCACCTGCCTCTTTGTACAGGTGCGCGACGGTGCGAACCACCGAGTTATCACTGCTCGCCGACGAGGCCCAAAGCCAGAAGTCCTTGGTAGGCGCACGCGGGCACGATGGGCCCGAGCATCATGTGACGTGTTGAGCACCGTACGCGAAGACGCCGTGACGGTAGCGAGACAGGATGCTTGTAGCCACTTCCTCCGGAGTCCCTTCTGGCTCCATGATCAGGTGCCGGGCGTCGATGCGGGCTTGCGTGAATTGTTCGTGCATGTATCGGGTACCGGGCTCGTGGTCACGGTTGCCTTCCCGGGCGGTGCCGTTCTGCACGCAGCGTTCCACCGAGGGAAGCAGGACGGCGTAGTGCAACTCGTTCAGTCCGGTGGCCTCGAAGAAGGTTGGCAGGAACCATGGCCCCATGACTCCGTCGAAGACGGCCTCGTATCCTCCCCGCGCGAACTGCCCGGCTGCCGCACCCGAGGCGCGGATGACCGTCTGGTTCTGGTCCTTCGCCTCTGGCAACCACGGCTTCCGCGCACCCTGGTCCAGGAATCGGAAGAAGGCGTCTCCGCGGATCAGGACGCTCGGCGAGAGACACGAAGAAACGATGGAGCTGACCGTCGACTTCCCGGCTCCGGGTGGCCCGGCGATGACTAGCAGGGTTGACATGTGGCCCTGTGTATTCGCATCGTACGGCGTTATCAACGCAGTATCGGAGGCGCTGAGGTAACACCGTCCGGCGATCGGGCGCCGACGCCATCCGTCGGAGATCTGCCCGTGGTCGCTCATTCGCGTCTTGATGGCTCGCCGGCCAGCTCAATCGAACGCACTCATCTCGGTATGTCCGCGTGTGTCCCGTCCGTGTGACAGTTGGTGCACGGCGGAGGTCCTTCCGGCGGGCGATGGATAGGCCGGGCTCGTGACGGGCCGCGGGTCGTGCGAGGCGTGCTGCCCGGGACGTCCGGGCGGCAGACTCAGGAGTTCAGGTGCCCGAGGCCACGTAGGCGGCCAAGATGTAGGTGGGATGTCTGTCGCGATTCTTGCGGGTTCGGTCGTCGCGCAGGGTGGTCTTCGGGTCGGCGCGTGGGTCGCCGAAATCCCGCGGGCCATCCGGGCCGGTGCGACGGTCCAACGCGCCTGACCGCCCCGGTCGCAGTCATCGCCGCCAAGCACGTACCACCTCGTGAGTGCCGACGAAGCCCGTCGCCTACCGCGCACTGTCGGCGGCAGATCCGGATACCCGATCTTGCCGACGAGTCCCCCGAATATGCGGCACGGAGGTCGTTAGCTCATCGGCTCCGATACGGCTGGCGACGCCGAGCGGCGCGTGGTCGAATGCCGGCATGCCGTCCACCGACTCGCATTTGGACCTCATCCGACGCTGGCTGCAAGGCGAGACAGTCAGCGGCCATGTCGGAGTTCGGTTGCGTGGGGGACCTCGGGACGGAAGAACCCAGATCGTTCGATGTGGCGATGACCGCCGCAACCCTCCCCGCGGGCTTCGTGTACGGCGCGGTGGTGCCGGTTGGCATGTGTACGTGCTGACCAACGAGGAGACCCAGCCGTCAGGTTGGATCTATCTATACAGCGGTGGGGAATAATCCGTGCCAGAACGCTCCAAGATTAGCACGCCTCATCGCGGCAGATGAGGGCGCCTTCTTTGCGTGAAGGCGGCCCCTGTGGCGGCTGAGTCTGTGTGTGGAGGTGAGAATCGTCGCTCTTTCTTGGTGATCGTTCGGTGGGATGGTTCGGGCGGCGTGGGGAACAATTTTTGGTATGCGGCAGCTTCAGTTGTTCACGTCGGCGGGATTGGCCGCCATGCGTGATCGGGCTGCGATTCTGTCGAGGGCGAGGAATTTCGCCGGGAGCATGCTCGTCATCGGGTCTGGGGTTTGTCACAGAGGCATGCCACGAAGCTGCGCCGGTTGCGGTCTGGAGCAGACGCAGATCGGTCGCCGCGGGTGCCGGACCCAGCGCCGCCGGCTCGACACCAGGCGGCGGCGGGGTCGCCAGTACCGACCCATACGGCCGAGGCGCACGTCGCGGCGCCGATGGGAGTGGGGCCGTCGGAACAAACGGCCGCGTGCGAGGACACGCCGACAGCGGCAACCGCCGCCGTAACCGAACCGGCGGCCGTGCCCCACGTCGCCGTGACCGATCCGGCGGCTGCGCCCAGCGTTGCTGCGGCTGGACCCGCAATGCCGGACCTCGCCGTGCCGACTCCAGCGACCTCACCGGCGACGATCGCAAAACCCGGCGGCAACGCAAATGTCTTACCCGCCCGCACAGGACGAACCCCCACCGGCCTGTCTCGGAGAAGAGCTGTTTCGTGTATCCGGAACCGCGTCAAACGTCGA
>NZ_JBICSP010000030.1:0-100499 GCF_043197135.1 Actinoplanes sp. NPDC049265
CCACGTCGACGCACCATTGTCGTAGGTGACCGTGACACCCTGCGGCGACGCACCATTCTGACCCGGCATCGTGCCATGCGTCGGTTTACCGTCAGGGGTGAACTGGTCGAAAACCGCGCCGTCCGCGGTTTGTTCTCGCACCACGTCGCCGGACCCGTTGCGACTGACAACCGTCCCATCGTCATACCGCCAGGTGGAAGCGCCATTGTCGTAGGTGATGGTGACACCCTGCGGCGGCGCACCGTTCTGACCCGGCATCGTGCCATGCGTCGGTTTACCATCGGCGGTGAACTGATCAAACTCGGCGCCATCAGCCGTCTTCTCGTGGGTGACATCCCCGTGAGCGTTACGGTCGACGACCGTCCCATCGTCATACCGCCACGTCGACGCACCATTGTCGTAGGTGACCGTGACACCCTGCGGCGACGCACCATTCTGACCCGGCATCGTGCCATGCGTCGGTTTACCGTCAGGGGTGAACTGATCGAAAACCGCGCCGTCCGCAGTTTGTTCTCGCACAACGACGCCCGCTTCGTTGCGGTCGACGACCGTCCCATCGTCATACCGCCACGTCGACGCACCATTGTCGTAGGTGACCGTGACACCCTGCGGGGACGCGCCGTTCTGACCCGGCATCGTGCCGTGGGTCGGTTTACCGTCGGCGGTGAACTGGTCGAAGACCGCGCCGTCCGCGGTTTGTTCTCGCACAACGACGCCCGCTTCGTTGCGGTCGACGACCGTCCCGTCGTCGTATCGCCAGGTGGACGCACCGTTGTCGTAGGTGACCGTGACACCTTGCGGGGGCGCGCCGTTCTGACCGGGCATGGTGCCGTGGGTCGGTTTACCGTCAGGGGTGAACTGGTCGAAGGCCGCGCCGTCCGCGGTTTGTTCTCGCACCACGTCGCCGTTGGGGTTACGGTTGACGACCGTCCCGTCGTCGTATCGCCATGTCGACGCGCCGCCGTCGTAGGTGATGGTGACGCCTTGCGGGGGCGCACCGTTCTGACCGGGCATGGTGCCGTGGGTCGGTTTACCATCGGCGGTGAACTGATCGAACTCGGCGCCATCAGCGGTCTTCTCGTGGGTGACATCCCCGTGAGCGTTACGGCTGACGACCGTCCCGTCGTCATACCGCCAGGTGGACGCGCCATTGTCGTAGGTGACCGTGACACCCTGCGGCGGCGCACCGTTCTGACCGGGCATGGTGCCGTGGGTCGGTTTACCGTCAGGGGTGAACTGGTCGAAGACCGCGCCGTCCGCGGCTTGTTCTCGCACCACGTCGCCGGACCCATTGCGGCTGACAACCGTTCCGTCGTCATACCGCCACGTCGACGCGCCATTGTCATAGGTGACCGTGACACCCTGCGGCGGCGCACCATTCTGACCCGGCATCGTGCCATGCGTCGGTTTACCGTCAGCGGTGAACTGGTCGAAAACCGCGCCGTCCGCGGTTTGTTCTCGCACCACGTCGCCGGACCCATTGCGGCTGACAACCGTTCCGTCGTCATACCGCCACGTCGACGCGCCATTGTCATAGGTGACCGTGACACCCTGCGGCGACGCACCATTCTGACCCGGCATCGTGCCATGCGTCGGTTTACCGTCAGGGGTGAACTGATCGAAAACCGCGCCGTCCGCGGCTTGTTCTCGCACCACGTCGCCGGACCCATTGCGGCTGACAACCGTTCCGTCGTCATACCGCCACGTCGACGCGCCATTGTCATAGGTGACCGTGACACCCTGCGGCGGCGCACCATTCTGACCCGGCATCGTGCCATGCGTCGGTTTACCGTCAGGGGTGAACTGGTCGAAGACCGCGCCGTCCGCGGCTTGTTCTCGCACCACGTCGCCGGACCCGTTGCGGCTGACGACTGTCCCGTCGTCGTATCGCCAGGTGGACGCGCCGCTGTCGTAGGTTATGGTGACGCCTTGCGGGGGTGCGCCGTTCTGGCCGGGCATCGTGCCGTGGGTGGGCCGGCCGTCGGCGGTGAAACGGTCGAAGACCGTACCGTCGCTCAGATTTTCGCGCACCGTATTGCCGTCCGCGTCGCGGGTGACCGTCATGTCGGGGTAATGCCACGTGCTCTGGCCACCCTGATAGGTGATGTCGACGTCGGTCGCCGCGTTTCCGTTCGACGCGGGCACTGTCGCGTGGGCCGGTCGGCCGTCGCCGTCGAAGCGGTCGAACACGGTGCCGTCCGGAGTCACCTGTCGCGTGACCTTACCGGCGCTGTCGTATTCGACCTTCGACCCGTCGGGGAGAGTCTCGGTGGGCACATCGGTCTCCAGGCTCGTCGCGGTGCGCTTCCCCGCCGGCTGTCTCGTGTTGGGGACTGCTGCGCTTCGAGGCTAGGAGCGGCGCTGGGAGTGTCGGCAAGGCCCTCTTCGGGACTCCGGATGCTCCGATGGGGTCTGTCCCATGCGATCCGTGGGGAATCTCCGCCGCCCGTGAACAGTGCGAGTCCCTGTCCCGTCTTAAGGCCGCCGTCCTTTCGCGTCAGCGGGAGCAGAGATATGGAGGATGCCGGTGTTCACAGTCGCCATCGTCGCGGACCAGCCCATCTCCCGTGCGGGTGTGGAGAAGCTGGCGGCCGAGGACGCGGGAATGCGGGTCGTGGCCGCCGTCGGTTCTGTCGACGAACTGCCGGCGCCGAGTGCGTCGTACGACGTGGTCGTGCTGAACCTGTCGTACATCAACGATTCCGCGATCGACACCGTCGCGAAGGTGGCGACGGTGGGGCGGCCGCTGGTCAGTTCGGCCTGGGAAGGGTCGCCGACGCTGCTGACGACCATCCGGGCGGGGGCCCGCGGCTGCATCAGCCGGTTCGCCGAGCAGCGTGAAGTTCTCGAGGCGATGCGGGTGATCGTGCGGGGCGGGCTCTATCTGTGTCCCCGGACGGTGGACCAGTTCCAGGTGGAGCTGGCCGACCGTGGCGATGAGGATCAGAACGGCCTGGCGCCGCGGGAGATCGAGACGTTGCGCTGGATCGCCTCGGGTTTCACCCATCGGCAGATCGCCACCAGGATGGGGCTGTCGCAGACGACGGTCAACACGTACGCGAAACGGATCCGCGCCAAGCTGAAGGTCAGCAACAAGGCCGAACTGACCCGGATGGCGATCGAGTTGGGTCACCTGTCGGGGAAGGCCCGGCGGACCCGGTCGGCGGCCTGAACGGCGTCTGCGGTGGGGGGCGTGACCGGTCAGAACAGGGTGCGCCCCACCCAGACCAGGTGGCCGAAGACTCCGAACACGCCCATCGTGAGCGGAACTGTCGCGACGGCCGTGATGACGCCGATCGCCTCCGCCTTGCTGCGTTTGCGCGGCTTCTTGGGCCGGGGAACTCCGTCGGGTTCCGGCTCCTCGGGCGTTTGCAGCAGGACGCTCATGGCCACCCCGAGCCCGATGATCGTGATGCTGGCGCCGAGCAGCAGGGCCTCGGCCGCCGCCCCGGTGATGTCCACCAGTTCGGCCAGGTGGACCAGCAGGGCGAAGGTTCCGATCAGGCCGGCGCCGCCCTGTGTCAGCAGTTCGCTGGTGAAGGCGGCCAGCCGGGCCCGGGCCAGCAGCGCGATGGTGATGACGGTGGCGGTGGCGACGGCGAAGGCGCGCGGCGACAGGGCGAGGGTGGGCAGGGTGACGGCCAGCGCCACGGTTGGCCCGGCGATCACCACGGCGAGCAGCCGGCCGGAGCGGATCACCAGGTCCCCGGTGGCGAGGGCGGCGGCCCGCCGGCCGGTCGGCACGCGGTTGCTCCAGGCCATGAGGCTGGCCGATACCTGCCTGCTCACGGCGATCAGACCCATCGCGACGGCTGCGACGAGCGCGGACGCCGCGACCTGGTCGGCGCCGAGACCCATGATCACGAGTACGAGGACCGCCGCGACGGCGAGCTGGAGTTCGATCGCCATCAGGACCACTCCGGGCATTGCCGCCAGCGCCATCAGGCCGCCCACGTTCGCGCCGGCCACCCCGCCCGCCCACCGCAGACCCGGACCGCCGAATCCCTGGGCGACCAGGACGCCGGCCACCGCCATGCAGGGGATGGAGCTGATGACGACGATGTGCACCAGGGCCGCCGGCACCGCTGAGCTTCGGTGCCGCAGCCCGTATCCGGTGGCCAGGATGGCCAGGCTGACCAGCACCAGACCGGCGGTCGAGGCGGCGCTCCCGGCGGAGCGCGAGCCGATGACGACCGCGGCGGCGATCAGCCAGGCCAGCCCGAAGGCCAGCACGACGGGGCCGGCGTGCATCCGGTCGCGCCGCCGGCGCAGGGATTCGTCGGCCACCACCTCGTCGATGTCCTTGACGACGGGTGCGTCTCCGGGTTCGACGGCGATGTCGCGCAGGTAGAGCACCTGCCCGTCGACGACGCCGAGGTCGGCCAGGCTGGCGTCGGCCGGGAAGGCCGGCTCACCGGCCACCCCGAGGGACCAGACGGGCGGCATCGCGTCCGGCCCGGACTCCTCGCAGATCTCGGCCAGCCGGGGGGCGTACTCGCCGATCGGGGAGATGGAGGGGACCGCGACGTCGACGCGCCGGTGGGCGCCGATGACGGTGATGCGGCTCTGTTCGTTGGCCATCAGGTTCGCCTTTCGCGTGGGTGGTTCGTCAGGCCGAGGCGGCCGGCTCGGCGGTGTCGGGCTGGGCGACCTGGATGAGGCGGCCGGGCGATCCGCGTTCGACCAGGACTCCGCGGCCGGGCGGGCGTTGCGCGGCGCGTTCGTCGCCGAGGACGACGCCTTCGCGGTGATCGCCGGAGAGGACGATTCCGCTCGTACCCATGTCGCGGATTCGGGTGGCGAGCGGGTCGCTCAGGGTCCGGGCGGCGCCGGCCACGCGGCGTGCCAGGATGATGTGCAGTCCGATCTCGCGCGCCTGCGGGACGAAGGCGGCGAGTGGGTTCAGCACCGACGACCCGCTGCCGCCGACCAGGTCGTAGTCGTCGATGACGAGGTAGAGCTCGGTGCCCTCCCACCAGTCGCGGCTGCGGAGCTGGGCCTGGCTGACACCGGGCGGGGGGAGCCGTTCCTGGAGTTTCTCGCAGACCTGCTGGACGTACACCTGGGCGGTGGTGGCGTCCCCGGCGTACGCGCCGAGGTGTTCTTCCGGCACGACGTCGAGCAGTGCGTGCCGGTAGTCGAAGAGGATCACCCGCATGTCGTACGGCGAGGTGCGCTCGACGAGCCCGCCGAGGTAGGTGCGGAGCAGCGTGGACTTTCCCGATCCGGAGTCGCCGTAGACGAGGAAGTGCGGGTTGTCGCCGGTGAGGTCGAGCGAGACGGTTTCCAGGTTGGATTCGGCGATGCCGATCGGTACGGCGGTGCTTTCCTGGTCGGCGGCGAGCTCGCGGACCTGGATCGTGTGCGGCAGCAACCGGATCGCCGGGGCGCCACGACCGGTCCAGCCGTCCGTGATCTTCCCCAGCACGTGATGCTGTGCCTCGCGTAGGCCGTCGGCGGTGTCCTGGCCGTCGATCCGTGGGAGTACGAACTGGAAGAAGACGCCGGGGGCGCTCAGGCCCCGACCAGCCACATTGGACGGCACTGCGGCGGCGATCCGGCGGTTGATCTCGGATTCGCTCGGATCGTTGAGCCGCAGCTCGATCCGGGTGCCGATGCTGTCGCGCAGGGCCGGCCGGATGTCGTTCCACCGGCCGCTGGTCAGCACCAGGTGCACGCCCGCGCCGAGGCCGCGGGCGGCGATCTCGGCCAGCACCGGATCGGCGTTCTCGTACTCGGTGCGCAGCGCTCCCCAGTTGTCGATCATCAGGAAGACGTCGGCCGATCGGATGCCGTCCGGCAGGGTGCCGTCCCGGCGGCGGTCCCGGAGGTCGGCCATGGAGTCGAGACCGAGTTCGCGCAGCAGTTCCTCACGCTCAGTGATCAAGGTGCGGATTTCCGCCAGGGTGCGGCTGACCAGTTCGGATTCATTCCGGCCGGCGACGGAGCCGACGTGCGGGGCCTTCGCGAACGGGTGCAGGGTGCCGCCGCCGAAGTCGACGCAGTAGAACTGGATCTCCTCGGGGGTGTGGGTGAGCATCGCGGCGAGCATGATGGTGCGCAGCAGCGTGCTCCGGCCGGTCCGGGGCGCGCCCACCGCGGCCAGGTGACCGTGTGCGCCGGCGAAGTCCATGACCAGGGTCTCCTGTTCCTGCCGGAGCGGCAGGTCGAGCAGCCCGAGGGGGACGGCGAGCCGGCCGCTGTGCGGCCAGTGCCGGGCCGAGAAGCCGCGTCCGTCCTGGTCGGCGGGCACACCGAGCAGGTGGTCGAGGGCCAGCGCCGGGGGAAGCGGCGGCAGCCACACCTGATGGGCGGGGGCGGTGACCGAGCTGAGCCGGTCGACGACGATCTGCAGTTCTGTCGGCCCGCTGCCGGAGCGCGCCTCGGCCTCGTCCGGCTCCCGTTCGACCTGCTCCGAGGCGGTGCGTACGTCGAACGCGACAACGCTGGAGTCGATCCGGCCGGCCGCGGCGTCGCGCTCCGCGGGGCTGATGTGACGGGCCGACACATGCGCGACTCTCAGTCGCTGATAGATCGACTCGTCCACCTTCAGATACGCCGAGCCGGGAATCGGCGGCAGCTTGTAGGCGTCGGTGGTGCCGATGACCGACCGGCTCTCCGACGCGCTGAACGTGCGTAGGCAGATCCGGTAGGACAGGTGGGAGTCCAGACCCCGGAGTTTGCCCTCCTCGAGCCGCTGCGTGGCCATCAGCAGGTGCATGCCGAGGCTTCGGCCGACGCGACCGATCTGGGTGAAGAGTTCGGCGAAGTCGGGCCGGCCGGACAGCAGCTCGCCGAACTCGTCGACGATGATCATCAGGTACGGCAGGGGCTCGAGTGGTTCGCCCCGCTCGTTGGTGGCCCCGGCCGCTCGCCGGACCTGGTATTCCCGGATGGTGTCGACGTTGCCGGCGTCCCGCAACGCCTTCTGCCGGCGCTGTTGCTCACCCATCAGCGCGGCGAGCACCCGGTCGATCATGGCGGTGTCGTCGACGAGGTTGGTGATCAGCCCGGCCACGTGCGGAAGCCCGCTCAGCGGTGCGAACGCCGCGCCGCCCTTGAAGTCGATGAGGACGAAGCTGAGCAGTTCCGGCGAGTGGGTCAGGGCCAGCCCGGTGACGAGCGTACGCAGCAGCTCGCTCTTGCCCGACCCGGTGGCCCCGACGATCAGGCCGTGCGGCCCGGATCCGCCCTGGGCCGATTCCTTGACGTCCAGCACCACGACCTCACCGTCGCCGTTGGTGCCGATCGGTGTGCGCAGCAGGCGGGGATCGCCCGGTGTCACCCAGCGGCCGGTGACGTCGGCGTTGGCCGGGTCGGGCCCGAGGATCATCTCGGTCAGCGAGGTCACCCGGGCCAGCAGCTGCTCGCGCTCGTCGCTGAGCCGCAGCGGGGTGAGCGCCCGCGCGATCAGCTCGGCGAACTCGGGTGTCACCGCGTCCGGCGTGCAACCCAGTGCGGGGGCGGTGACCAGCGACGGGTCCCCCTCGTGGATCAGTTCACCCCGGTGGTCCACCCGGATCCGCAGGTCGACCCGGCTCGGCTCGTCCGCGTCCTGCCCGCCCGCGAAGATCAGCGTGATGCCGGAGCCCGGGCCGGCGGCGTTGATCAGAGCGCGCATCAGGTCGGAACGTCCCCACTCGGAGACCGGTTCGAAGCCGGTGAACACGACGACGAGACGTCTCAGCCGGGCCGCGGCCGGATCGGTGGTGTGAGCCCGGCTGCGGGACTGGTGTTCGGCCCGGCTGACCAGTTCGCGGGCCAGGAAGGGGCCGAGCAGCTCCGGGTCCGGCGCGATGAGCGAGACGGTGCCGGCTTCGCCGCGTACCTTCGGCTCGAAGGTGTGTGGGAGCCACTTGGCCCAGTGCCAGTCCTCCACCTCCGCGCTCTGCACGGCGATGGTGACGTCGTCCGGAGCATGCAGGACGGCGATCTGACACAGCAGGGCCCGCGTCAGCGGCTCGATCCGGGCTTTCCCGCCGACCAGGCTGATGACGCCGCCGCGACCGGCGTCGATCACCATCGGCTGCCGGTCGACCCGGCCCATGCGCTCGATCAGCTGGTTGGCCGCCTCCAGCGACTCCCAGTCGTAGTCGGTGAGCGGATCCAGCCGGTCGTCGAGCTGGATCGGGGTGGCCAGCTGGACCGCGCCGCATCCCAGCCGTACGCGCAGGAAGTCCGGGTCGTCCTGGCGTCTCTCCCAGACCCGCTTGCGGGTGGTGGCGATCGACCACAGGCGGGCCGGTTCGGGGTTGGCCAGGGCGGCGACCGTACGCTGGCTGGTCGCCACCATCCGCGCGCTGTCCCGGGAGATCTTCAGGTGGGCGCGGTACCGGGCCCGCTGCTGGCGGGTCGTCTTCCCGGCCGTGCTCTTCTGGCTCATCCGCATGGCGATGACGGCGCCGGTGGACGTGGCGAAGAACAACACGCCGATGATGATCAGCGCCGGACGACCGAAGGTGACCATGTACGCGGCCATGCCGACGCTGCTGAGCAACGGCATGACCAGCGTCCAGGCGTTGTTGGACGGGTTGTCCTTGGGCGCCTCCGGCGGGGTCGGCAGCACCACCGGCTCGTTCGGCAGTTGGGGCGGGAAGAATCGCGCCGGACGGTGGAAGGCCAGCCGGGTCATCGTTGCTCCTCAGCCACGGATGTCGAAATCGATGCTGGTGAAGTCGGCGTCTTCCAGCGTGCTGAGCTGGTCGTCGCTCGGATCGTCGAGTTCGGTGACCCGGCCGGCGTGTTGCTCGGTCATCTGCTGGAAGACCTTGCGGGCGAATCGGCCGTTGCCGAAGCCGTCGCCGCGGCTCACCGTGCCGAAGTACCGCATCAGGGTGGCGCGGGCGTCGTCGGAAACCCGGTACTGGTGCTCGGCCGCCTGCACCTCGACGATCCCGACGAGTTCCGCGGCCGAGTAGTCGTCGAAGGTCAGGGTGCGGGAGAACCGCGAGGACAGGCCCGGGTTGGCCGCGATGAAATGTTCCATCTGCTCGGGGTAGCCGGCCACGATGACGACCACCTCGTCGCGATGGTCCTCCATCAGTTTGACCAGGGTGGAGATGGCCTCCTGACCGAAGTCCGAACCCTGGCCCTCGGGCACCAGGGCGTACGCCTCGTCGATGAACAGCACGCCACCGATCGCCCGGCGGAACGCCGCCTGGGTCTTCGGGGCGGTGTGACCGACGTACTCACCGACCAGCGTGCCCCGGTCGACCTCGACCAGGTGACCGTTGGCGAGCATGCCGAGGGCGGCCAGCAGCTGGCCGTAGAGCCGGGCCACAGTGGTCTTGCCGGTTCCCGGGTTGCCGGCGAAGACCAGGTGTCGCGACAGCGGTGGCGGTGAGAGGCCTGCCTCCCGGCGCCGCTTGACCATCTGCACCAGCTTGACCATGGTGCCGACGTCCTTCTTGACGCGGGTGAGACCGACCAGGGCTTCGAGTTGGGCCAGCAGTGTGTCGAGGGAGCCGGCCGCGGTGTCCTCGCCCGGTTTCCCCGGCTTGGGCGTGGTGCGGCCGGGCACTGTCACCACATCGTCCGCGGCCGCCGGAAGCTTGGCCGACGCGACGTCGGTGCTCCAGCATCCGTCGTACGTCGGACGCGCGCCGTCGGCCTCGGTGACGTCCTCGTCGGTGTCGCGTACGTGGCAGCGCACGAACGCCGGCTCCGCCTCGGCGCCGACGAACACGGCCGGATAGGCGGTCTCCGCGACTTCGGCGTCGACGACCTTGCCGCCCGCTCCCGGCCCGAAGTAGAGCCCGTTCTTCTGGCAGCGTGTCACCGTGAGCCCGCGGATCAGCGGCCGGGCGCCGCCCCACACCGCCAGGCCGCTGCCACCCACGCCGGTGATCTCGCAGTCCTCCAGCATCGGCGTGGCGTCCTCGTCGATGAACACCCCGGCCGCACCCGATCCGGAGACACGTACCCGGACGACCGTCGGCGCCCCGCCCGCCGCGATCTCCACCCCGGTCTGGGCGACGTCCTGGATCTGGCAGTCCTCCAGCAGCGGCCGATGCGGGGTCTCGACCCGGACCCCCACCTTGCCGCCGGTGATCGTCACCCGGCGGAGCACCGCGTCCGCGGTCTCGCCGATGTCGACCCCCCGCACCCCGGCCGCCTCGATGGCGCTTCCGTGCATGTGCAGCAGGGACCGGCCGACCGCGCGGATGCCGACCTCCGGTGTTCCGTCGACCACACCGCCGACCACGGTGACGGTGGCGGTGCCGAGCAGGTGCATCGCGGTGAGGGCCGACCGGCGTATCTCACAGTCGCGCAGCACGGTCTGGCCGCCGGCCGCGTACACCCCGTTGGCCGCCGAATCGGTGATGGTGACGCCGGTGCAGCGCAGTTCGGCGTCGTCGCGAATCGCGACGGCGGTCTGCGTGCTGTTGGTGATCCGGGAGTCGGCCAGGGCGAGGCGGCTGGTCCCGCCGGCCAGCGCGCCGGCCGTGCCGGCCCGGTCCACCGTGGTGCCGGTGACCGACATCTGCGCCGGACCGTGGAGAAGCAGGCCCGCTTCCTCGGTTCGGTCGATCCGGCACCGATCGAGCGTCACCCCGCCGGCGCCGCCCGGGTCACTAGCGCCGCCGGCGGGGGCCTGGCCCGGCCGCAAGGGCGGCCACCAGCCGGACCCGAAGGCGGCGCTGCCGGTGACGCGGACGCCGTCGCCGCCCACGTCGTGGAAGCTGCTCTCCGTCACCCGGGCCTGGCCGCCCGCGGTGACCTCGAGCCCGGCCGACCCGACGTGGCCGACGTCGCAACTGTCCAGGATCGCGGTGGCGGTGCCGGCGACCGACACACCGACGCTCCGCAGGGCGTTCATCGTGGCGCGGGTCAACTCCACCCGGGCGGCGCCGTCGGCGAAGACCCCGACCCCGTCGACCCGTTCGATCCGCAGGTCGTAGGCCTGCACCCGGGCGCCGTCGACCGCGGCCAGCGCCGCCGCCGAGGTGTCCTCGACGGCGCACCGGTGCAGGGTGGCCGACGAGCCACCGCCGACCTCGATGGAACCGCCGGTGATCAACGCGTCCTCGAGGGTGAGGGCTCCGGCGCCGACGCTGACCGCGGCGGCGCCGGGCCTGGGCCCCCGGATGGTCAGGCCTCGGACGACGGCGTGGCCGGAGCGCACGGACAACGCCGGGCCCTGCGGGCAGACGAGTTCCACGGTGCCGGACGTGTCCTCGGCGACGATGGTGACGGATCGGTCGACCACGAGTTGCTCGCGGTAGACGCCGGCCGCGACCGAGATGACGGTGCCGGCCTTGGCCGCCCGTACCGCGGAACCGATGGTCTTGTGCCGACTCCACGCCCGGGTGGACACCCGCTCCAGCCGACCGGCGGCCGCGGGCGATTCCCTGGCGTCGCCGAGGGCGGCGGTACGGGCGCCGCGGTCAGTCACCGCAGTTCACCCTCGTCTGGCCGAGGACCACGACCGAGCCGCGGCCGCCCTCGTTGCCCTTGATGACGAGCTTCACCGCGATCTGGCCCTGCTGGACCGGGAAGGAGCCACCGGCCACCCACCGGCCGGCGTGTCCGCTGTGCGTCACCGTGAAGTCCGCGTACGGGGTGCCGCCGCCACCACCGGACTGCACCGAGTAGTTCGCCCGCTCCGCCGCCTCGACGTCCGGGCGTGCGGCCGGCACGTACACGCTGAATTCGCACGTCCGCATGCCTTGGGCCGGCGTGAACCACCAGACCGCCGTGAACGAGGCCCGATCGTTCTTCGAGCTGGGGAGCGGCAGTGTGGCGAAGGTGCCGTGGCAACCGTCCTGACGCCACGCCCCGGACGGAAGGGTGCGCCACTGGGCGGTGCGGCCCTGCACGTCGAAGCCCCGGTCGGCAGCCGCGGCACAGTCCCATCCGGCGGTTCCGGTCCAGGTCTTGACCGGTCCGGTCGGCACGACGACACCGGACGGCACCCCCGCGCGCGTCTCACCCGGCTTCAGCGGACGGATCAGGGTCCAGAAGACGCCGACCACGATGGCGCCCACCGACACCAGGGCCGTGACAGTTATCAGGGTGGGCCAGCGCACGGTGTGGCGCTCACTCGCCGGCACCTCGGCCGCGTGCTCGACGAACGCCCGAACGAACTCGCGGCGCTGGGACAGGGCGGCGGAGGCGGTACGCGCGTCGGCCGGCGGCATCACCACGCGTGGAGTGGCCGGCTGCGCCCGGTGGCGTGCGGCGGTGGGCTCAGTCATGCGACGAAGGAGCGCCGGTGGACCTCGCCCCGGCCGACGCCTTGTCGTCCGCCGGACCGGGGACGCCGGCCCGTGGCGGCATCAGTGTGGTCCGGGCCGGTGCCGCTGGTTCCTGGCCCGGCAGCACCTCGGTCTCCTTCTCGTCGTCCCCCGGGTCAGACCCGGGGCCGGCGAGGCGGGGCTGAGGTGCCGGGGGCAGCGTCGCCGGGGGCAGTGGCCCGCGCCGTACCGCCGGTGCGTCGTTGGGCGGCTCGTCCGGGTCGTACGACTCGTCCGCGTCCTGGTCGTCGCCGCGGTCGCGGAGCAGCCGGCGGATCCGGATGGCGAGCGCCACGGCCGCGGCCGCCGAGACCAGGACGGTGATCACCAGCAGGGTCGAGGTGTCGCCCCGCCGGGTCGGGGACGCCATCGTCTGCTTCCGTGCCGGCGGTGCGTCCGCCTCCTCCGGCAGCACGGTGGTCACCGACTTGGGCAGGTTGATCATTCCCGAGCCGAACTGCCCGTCCGGCTGCCCGTCGCCCATCGGGTCCGCGGTCGCCTCGATGCGGTGCGCCACCTCGCCGGCGCTGAGGTCGGGATAGGCCGTCCGGACCAGAGCGGCCGCCCCCGCCACCAGGGCGACGGCGTACTGGGTACCGCTGGCGGAGACGTCACCGGCGCCAGTGATGCCGACGCTGGCGACGTTGATGCCGGGGGCCACCACGTCGACCCCTCCGGACCGGTACTTGGAGGCGATACGGCCGTCGACCCCGATGCCACCGACCCGCAGCGAACCCGGGTCGAACGCGGCCGCGGCCCGGTCCTTGCCGGAGGCGGTCTCGGACCCGGAGACGACCACTACGTCATGGGTCAGGGCCTTGTTGATCGCATCGCTCACCCCGGAATCGTTGACGTCGACATAGCTGCCGAGGGCGATCACTGTCGCGCCGGCCGAGACAGCGGCCGAGATGGCGGCGGCACCATCCGCGGCTTCCGCCTTCGGGCCGGTGCCGACGACGCGGATCGGCATCACGATGGAGTCCGGAGCGACGCCGCTCATGGAACTGTTCCGGGCGGGCTGTGCGGCGACCAGACCGGCCATCGCGGTGCCGGTGCCCAGGCAGTCGACATCGCCCCGGCCACTGCCGCTGATGATGTCCATGCCTTCGGCGATGTGCCCGGTGAGCGAGGGCAGGCTGCCGTCCACACCGGAGTCGATGATGGCCACCAGCTGGCCCTTTCCCCGGCTGTGGGGCCAGACCTGGTCGGCCGCCAGCCGCAACGTGGCCCAGTTGGATCGGGCGCTCGATGCGGCGGCGGTGGCGCACCGTCCGTCCGATCCGGCCTTCAGCGGTTTCGGGGCCTGGCCGGGCACCTTCGCCGCCTTCTTGGCCCGTGCCGGTGAGGGCGTGGATGGTGACCCGGTGGCGGATCCCGGCGACGTCGAGCCGGGCCGGGGCTTCTTGCCCGGCAGTTCGCCGTACCGCACGTCGGCGCCGACCGCGTCCCACGGCAGGATCAGAACCCAGCCGGCCCGGAGCCGTGCCGGGTCGGTCAGGATGCCGCCGTCGGCCTGGCGCCGGCCGTTGTTGAGTTCGAAGATCTCCGACGAACGATCCGGCGCGTCCAGGAACCGGGTGGCGATCTCGGCGAGCGTCTCCGGTCTGCCGTTGTACGACGACGTCACCGCGTAGTACTTGAAGTAGTGGTCGTCGGCGGCGCCGGCCGCCGTCGCGGTCGCGGTCGGGCCGACCATCGCCGCCACCGCGCTCAGGGCCAGGCCCGCACGCAGTGCCGACCGGGTGATCCAGGACATTCGCCCTCACCTTTGTCATTGCCAGGGGCAGTTCTCGACCACAGGACGGAGGTGGCGGAGCGCCCGTTCACGGTCCGCCGGTTTTGGTCCGGTGGCGCGGCCCGGGCGGGGGTCGCGCCACCGGTGACTAGAACTCCGACTTCTCCAGCAGCGACCAGTCGTTGTCGTCGTTGCCCTGACAGATGGACAGTTGCAGCTGGGTGTTGTTCGGGGCGCTGGCCGAACCCGGCAGGTCGAGGCACAGCCCCGAGGACGCGTTGATGATCCGATAGTGCTGGATCTTTCCCGCGGTCAGGCTCTTCTGCAGCCGCCAGTCCTGGTTGTCGCCGTCGAGGCAGTTCGACTCGAAGAGCTTGGACAGATTCGGGGGCGCGCCGGCGCCGCTCGGATCGAGGCAGAGCGAGTCGTCGATGTTGCGGATCCAGTACAACCGGTTGCCGGCCGAGTCGGCGGAACGCGGCACCAACGCGAATTCCTGGTTGTCCTCGGCGTGCGTGACGCAGAGGTTCTGGTCCATCTCGCCGTCGACCTTCCCCGGGCCGGTACCGGGAACGTCGACGCATTGCCCGGTCCCGTGATTGTGGATGAAGTACGGGCCGTAGACCCGTCCCGAGTCGCTGTCGGTGGCCTTGACCGGTGGCTGGTTGGTGCGGGCCGGCTTCGAGTGCGTGCCCGCCTTGGCCGTCTCGGTGGCCTTGGGTGTCTCATCGGGCCGGTTCGGCGCCTTCGACGACGCTATGGCCTCCCGCCTCGTTGTGGTCGGCTTCCCGATGAGCCGGGCGTCCTTGGCGTATTCGGTCTGGTATCGGTCGACCAGCCCGGACAGCGCCGTCAGACTCTCCGAACCGGTGAGGTCGGCCTTGGTGCCGATCGAGGAGTCGCCGCGCTGGAACGCGGCGAGGGCCAAGGGGTACGCGTCCTTCAGGCCGGCCTTCGACCGTTCTTTGATCATCGCGCACATCGTCGTGCCCAGGGCGCGCACCGCGGTCTCGGCGTTCCACGGGCTGGCGCCGGACGGCGGCACGTAGGCCACCCACACCTGAGGCAGGAACTGGGCGATGCCCTGCTGACCGGCCCCGCCGAGCTTCTGCGGATCGAAACCGGAGGTGGCCATGATCTGCGCGGCGATGCGCGGCGCGGGCATTTCCGGGCAGGACTTCCCGGCGGCGACCACCGCGGCGACATACTGGTCGGGCACCGGTGTCAGCGGTGCCTGGGTGACCGGCGGGTCGGTCGGTGGGGCCGCCGCCGCGGTGCCGCCGGTGCCACCGAACTCCGGTCGCAGGCCGTACCACAACGCGTAGCGTTCGACGGTGTCGACGTACTCGCGGGCGCCGGCCGGCACGTTCGCGTCCTTGATGACCTGGCCCATTCCCATGCGGTAGGCCGCGAGCGCCAGCCGCCACCGGTCACCGGGAACCTTGGTCGCGCGCAGTTGTCCGTCGAGGTCGCACATGCTGTGCGCCAGCGCGATCACGCTCGCCTTCTTGTCCGTCTGACGGGCGTTCTCCCAGGGCGCCCACTTGCGCCAGACCTGCGGGGTCAGACCGGCCATTCCGCTGCCGCCGACCGCGCTGACCGCGTTGACCGGGTCGGTGCTGAAGTGCGACGCGGCCATGACCTGGCCGGCCAGCTTGGCCGGGGTGAGCGCGGGGCAGGACTTCGCGGCCTCGACGAGGAGCGCCAGGTCCGCGGCGGAGACCTCGGCTCCCGGCAGCGCCTGCACGGCCGACGCCGAGTCCGGCCGTGTCGACGCGGCCAGGGTGAGGAGCGCGGCCAGCCCCAGCGCGGTTATCACGGCCTTCCGGCGGCCGGCCCAGATCGATCTCTTCATTTCCGCCGTCTCCTCCGACCAGCTTGTGCGGCGGCGAGCAAACGCCGACTCGCGTGTCGCTCCACAGGACGGAACCGGACGGCCGAGCGTTCACGAGGGCCGTACGAGAAATCGGCAGCACTCAGCGCGTGGTGGCCGACCCCAGGTAGGCCGACACGACGGGGTGGTTCCCGGGCCGGCTGACGGTGAAGAAGACCAGTGTGGAGAGCGGCACCGGGACCTCGGCGGTGATGTCCCGCACCTTGCCGTCGCTGACCCAGCTCGTCACCGGCAGCGTTCGCCCGTCGGAGGTCACCGCCTCCAGCCGGTAGCCGGCGCCTGTCTTCAGTCCGCCGACGGTGGCCCGGACGCTGACCCCGTTCTCGCCCTGGGCGAGGAAGACCGACAGGGACGCGCCGGTCGAGCGGTCGGCGGCGTTGACCGCGACGGTCGTCACCGGGATGGCGACCGGTGCGCTGTTCTTCCGCAGGTGCAGCAGTGCGGCGGTGGCGAACCCACCGAACGCCAGGACCAGGATCAGGAGTCCGCTGAGCCGGACCAGGGCGGCGCGGTGCCGATTGCCGGCGCCGGACCGGTCGCGGTGTGCTCGTAGGCGTATGCCGAGGCGCCGAGGCGGGGCAACCGGAGTGATGGTGGCCGGCTGGGCCGTCGCGACCGAGGGAGGAACGGCGGGCTCCGGCCGGGTCTTGCCTGTGCGGTCCGGCCCCGGGTTGTTCTCGGTGCTGGCGGCCGGTTCGGGAGCGGCCGGGGGCGGCTCGGCCGGGAAGAATCGCTCGTACGGGCCGGGTGGCGGTCCCGATCGGTCCAAGGCCCCGAAATTGTCGATCAATTCGGCCCGGTCCCGCGTGGAGAGCAGAGCGAGCGAGGCGATCGTCTCGATGGCCTGGGCCGCCGACTCCCGGCATTGCGCGCAGCCCGGCAGGTGTCCCTCGATGAGGGCGCCCTCGGCCGCGCTCAACTGGTCGAGATAGTAGAGCCCGAGTAACTCCGCCACATGCGGCTCGGTACCGCCGTTGTCAGCCACTCAGATCACCCTCGGTTCGTCGCGTTCCCCGTGTCCCACGACGGATAACCCCCGTGAGCTCCTCGTACCCAGGACGGATACGGAAGCGGGGGCGTTCATGGAAGGCGCCGAGCGTCCGGGCCGGGCCGATCAGTCCCCGGTCGTCCGGGCCGGAAAGGTGAACCCGCACCCGATCAGGGTGTCCCGCAGCGACGTGAGTCCGTGGAACGTGCGAGTTCGCACGGTGCTCGGCGCCACGGCCAGCCGATCGGCCGTCTCCGACACGGACCGCTGCTGGAAGTAGACCTCGATCAGGTTGAGCCGCAGTCGTTCGGGCAGCTGGTCGAGCGCGGCACGGACCGAGCTCGCGTCCATCAGTTCGGTGATGTCGTCCTCGGCCGGTGCCCGCGGGCCGAGGGCCCGGCCGGAGCCTTCGTCCGGGCCGGTCCCGGCCTCCCGGACCTGGTCGAGAAGGATCTGTCCGGCGATCGTGAAGAGCCAGACCCGGTTCCACCGCCCGTCGGCGTCACGCGCCTCGGGGCTGTGCCAGGCCCGCGCCAGAGTCTCCTGCCGGATGTCGTCCGCCCAGTCCGAGTCACCTCGGGTGAGCCGGGTCAGGAAGTTGTGCAGCACCGGTCCGTGCACCTTTTGCAACCGGCGCAGCGCCTCGGTCTCCGCGGCGTTCCCGGCGACCGGCGCGGGCCGGGAGGACGGCATCGGCCGGCGCCTTCCGGAGGTGCTTGACGAATTTTGGCCCACGGTGGACACCGTCGCAGCCCCCGGGCGGGGTGTCACGCCGAGACCGGCGAGGATGGCCGGATGTTCCACGGACGGAGGTACTTCGTACTCGCGGTGGTGTTGCCGGCCGTACGGTGACCGGCTCAGTCCTGCGGCGTGCGATCGGGGAGGAATCCCTTTTCGGCCAGCGACTCGCGGAGTGCCCGCAGCGCATAGAAGCAACGCGACCGGACGGTGCCGGTGGGCACGTCGAGGATCTCGGCTGTCTCGGCGACCGAACGATCCTGGAGGTAGAGCTCGATCAGGACCCGGCGGAGGCGCTCCGGCAGATCGTTCAGGGCGGTGCGTACCACCTGACCGTCGAGCATCTGCTCGATGCCGTCGTCTCGGCCGGCGTGTGCATCGATCTGGTCGTCGAAGTACTCACGCGGGCGCGCCTGCGCGGCCCGGATGTGGTCGATGGTGATCCGGCGGCCCACGGTGAAGAGCCATGCCTGGCTCCACCGGCCGTTGGCATCACGGGCCTGCGGGTTCTTCCAGGCCCGGATGAAAGTCTCCTGGACGATGTCCTCGGCCCACTGGCCGTCGCCCTTGGTGAGCCGGGTCAGGTAGCTGAGCAGGACCGGCCGGTGTACGTGATGCAGGTGGCGGACCGCCTCGGTGTCCGGGTCGTCGTATGTGTCCGGGTGCCCGGCGTAGGCCCGGTCCATTTCCTCCAGTGCGTGTCGTCGCTCACCGCTGCCCGAGGCCGGAACCATCGTCACGGCTGCTTTTCGAGGAGGGCGCGCACCACGGCGAGGCCCCGGTACACCTCGACGAAGCTCGTGCTCAGCGGCGCCGGGCCGATCCGGATCTGGTCGGGGTGGCGATGGCCGGGGACCACCACCGGGGCCCGGAACGAGGCGAGGATCTCGTCGAGATCCGGCCGTCGCAGCGTCATGTGGCCGCCCCGTTGTCCCGGGTCGCGCGGGCTCAGCACCTCGACACCGAGCGGCGTGAGCCAGTGGTCGGTCAGCTCGAGCGCGAAGGCCGTCAGCTGCTCGGACTTCGCGCGCAACGATGCGATGCCCGCCGACTCCAGGACGTCCAGGTTGGCCCGCAGCGCGACGGTCGCGAGGACGGGCGAGGTGCCGCTGAGCAGCGCGCGGGTGGCCTGCACCGGCTCCACCTCGGAGGCCTTCCAGATCGGCTGCCGCACCTGGGACCTCAGGTCGTGGCGGACGTAGGCGAAGGCCGGCGCGTCCGGGCCGCCGTTCAGATGGTCGGTGGTGCGGCCGACGGCCAGGTCGGCGCCCCAGTCGTCCAGGCTCAACGGCACCACGCCGGCGGATTGACTGAGGTCCCACAGCGTCAGCGCGCCGGCGGCGTGCGCGATCCGGGTGATCTCCCGCATGTCGGCCAACCGGCCGCAGTGGTACGCCACGTGGCTGACCAGGATGAGGGCCGTGTCGTCGTTCACCGCCGCGGTGAGCTGCCCCGCCGCGGTGCCCGGGACGGGATGGGTGTCGATCCGGACCAGCGAGAGATCGCGCTCATCGGCGATCTCTTCCAGGACGTCGTGTTCGTCCGGGAAGCTGTCGGGGTCCAGGACTAGCGTGCGGCGGCCGGGCCGTCCGTCGAGGGCCGCGCGGGCCATCGCGGCGAGGGTCGCCGCCGTGGAGCCGGTCACCATCACCTGGCCGGCGGCCGCGCCGAGGGCCACCGTTCCCAGCCGATCCGCCAGCATGGTGGTCCGCTCCCGCCAGCCGTCGCTCCAGCCTCGGGTGAGCCGGGTGTCCCACTGGGTGCGGATGAACTCGTCCATCAGGCGTGCGGTCGCACCCAGCGGCCGGCCGGGCCCGTCACTGTCCAGACAGGACAGAGCGGTGAAGTCGAACGGGGCGATGAACAGGTCCCGATAACCGGCCAGTGGATCGGCCGCGTCGAGGGCGAGAGCGCTGTCGAAGAATTCGTCGTTCAGTGGAGCGCTCCGTCCTTCGGTCGTCGTTGGCTGGATCATGCAGCGGGTCATGTCGAGTCGCCGCCCTTCGGCAAGCTGTCCACGCGGTACCTCCGGGAGGGCGGCTCTGGGCGCCGGCGACCGGTGTCCTCGCGGTTGGTGCCGTGCCGGGCGAGGGGGCACGAGCGGTCGAGGATCGCGACGTCCGACGCCCGGCCGGGCGCTACCGGGACGGAGTCCATGATCTCTTTCCGGTGGCCGCGGAAATCCGGTGTATCGGCACCAAACCGGGTCTGAGATTTCGTGCCCGGACACAACTAAATTCGTGGTCGGCAAACGTCACGCCGGGCATGAACAGGCGGTGTCAGATCGATCTGCGCTCCGGCGCCGGCTGACCCGGCACGACCTGAGCGCGCGGCCGTAGGTCTCAGATCCCGTCGCCTGACGCCGATCTTGGTGGCAGAGAGGCGGGGAGTGGGCGAAGATGGGCATGGTTCCCGGCACGACGCGGTCGAGCAGACCGGGCTGGCTGGTGATGGGCATCGGTCTGGTCGCGATCGCCCTGTTCACCGTCGCCGGTGATGGCGCCTCGGTGGTCTTTCTCCTGGTCATCGTCGCCTCGATCGTGGCGACGGCGACGGGAATCCGGTGGAATCAGCCGCCGGGGCAGCGGCGGCCGTGGCTGGCCCTGGTCGCGTCACAGCTGTGTTTCTGCGCCTCCGTCATCCTTCCGCGCCCGGACCGGGACGCGGCCGGCCCGCTGGAAACGATCGCCAACGCCGCGGAGATCGGCGGCTACGTACTCCTCGCGGTGGCACTCACCCTGCTGCTGCGGCAACGACGCTTGGACCGGGACGATCCGGGCCGGGTCGACGCGTTGCTGGTGGTGCTGGCCGCCGCGCTGATGGCGTGGACCCTGTTCATCGAGCCGGCCCTGGGGCGACCGGGTGACATCGGCTTCGCCCAGCTGACCGACGTCGTCGGGTCGGCCCTCGACGTGGTGGCGATTGTCGCCTCCGCCCAACTCATTCAGGCCGGCCGTGGGCGTACCCCGGCCTTCTGGATCCTCGGTCTGGCCCTGACCGCGGTCTTCGGCTGTGACCTGCTCTTCGCCCTGATCGGCACGTCGGCCTCCACGTTCGTGGAGAAACTGCTGAGCGCCCTGGTGCTCGCCGGCTTCCTCGGCATGGCCGTCGCGTCGCTGCACCCGACCGTCCGGCAGGTCTCCCGGCCGCAGCCGGTGGCGTTGCGGCGGCTCGGCCCCGCCCGGACAGTCTGGCTGACTGCCCTGATGCTGCTACCGGTGGTCAACACGACCCTGTGGCCGCCGCGGACCGCGCTCGCCGGTCAGGGCCGGGTGGTGCTGTCCCTGCTGCTCACCGTCACCGTCATCGTCCGCATCGTGCGTCACACCAACGCTCGCATTCAACGGGAGTTGCAGGCCCGGCGGCGGGCCGCGCACGACGACCTGACCGGCCTGCCCAATCGGGCGGGCTTCTACGAGGAACTCAACCGGGTGGCGGATGAGCCGAACCGTCGCGTCGCCCTGCTGGTGATCGATTTGAACGACTTCAAGCAGACCAACGACACGTACGGTCATCAGGCCGGCGACGCCGTCCTGGTCGCTTTCGGGGCTCTGCTGCGGGCCAACATCCGCGCCGGCGAAATGGCCGCCCGGCTCGGCGGCGACGAGTTCGCGGTACTGCTGGACGTCGACGCCGTCGAGGACGCCGTCAGCGTCGCGGAACGGATCCTGTGGATCGCCGCCGCGCAGCGGGTGCCGGTCGGCGCGGCGCACACGGCGATCTCGTGCAGCATCGGCATCGCGATGACCGACTCCGCCGATTCCGGACGACTGGCCATGAACGAGATCATCCACCGAGCGGACCTGGCGATGTACGCCGCGAAGCGGCAGGGCCGGGGCGGCTGGCAGACCTACGTCACCGAGGAGGCCGAGCCGGCCGCGGAATCCGCCCCGGCGTCGCGGCAAATCGTCTGACAGCGGAGGTTCACGACTTCGCCGGCTCGTCCGAGGACTCCACTCGCTGCTTCAGTGCGGCGTTGTAGTCACGGTAGGACGACGAGTTCATCTTCAACAGTGGGTACATCAGGTATGGGAGGGGCCCGGTGAGCGTCTCGCGGTGGATGAGACGCGTCCGATCGGCGGAGACCGGCTCGAGAACGAGTTCGTGGACTCCGGTGAAGATCGCGGGGTGCAGCAGATGCCCCGACCAGGCGAACCGCCGGCCGCGCTCCAGGGCGATCAGCCGAGGGGTGAAGGTCGAACTCCGGCCCCCTCGGGTCACGAGGGTGATCTGAATCGGCTCGCCGACGACGACAGTGTCGCCGACGCCGGTGATGAACGCGCTCCAGGCCGGATAGCTGGAGAAGTCGGTGAGTACGTCCCACACCTGCTCGGTGGTGGCGTCGATCTCGGTGGACGCGGTGTAGACGAGCACGGAATCCTCAAATGTGTCGAACGGGCGATGGTCAGGTGAGTTGTGCCGTCGTCAGCGCCGGATGGACCGGAGCCTCGGGCGATCCGGTGGTCCTGAGCGCGGCGAATTCGCGGCGCAGCACCGGCAGAACCTCTGCACCGAGGAGGTCGAGCTGCTCGATCACCGTGCCCGGCGGCAGGCCGGCGTGGTCGATCAGGAACAGTTGCCGCTGATAGTCACCGACATAGTCACGGAAGCCGAGGACGCGGTCGATGATCTGCTGCGGGCTGCCGACCGTCAGCGGCGTCAAGTCGCAGTACTCCTCCAGCGAGGGCCCGCGACCGTAGGTGGGGGCCGCGTCGAAGTATGGCCGGAACTCCCGGACCGCGTCCTGTGACTTCGGCCGGACGAAGACGTGGCCGCCGATGCCGACCACGGCCTGCTCCGGGGTGCCGTGGCCGTGGTGGGCGTACCGCTCGCGGTACAGCTCGACCATCTGTTTGGTGTGCTGCGGCGGCCAGAAGATGTGGTTGGCGAAGTAGCCGTCGCCGTAGCGGGCGGCCTGGTCGGCCGTCTCGGCGCTGGTCACCGAGGCGTGCCAGATGAACGGCGGAACCCCGTCCAGTGGTCGCGGCACCGCGGTGAAGTCCCGCAACGGTCCTCGGTAGGTGCCGCTCCAGGCGATGTTCTCCGTACGCCACAGCTGGTGCAGGAGGGCGTAGTGTTCCGCCGCCAGCGGGAGTCCGTCGCGGATGTCCTGTCCGAACCAGCCGTAGACCGGGCCGGTGTTGCCGCGGCCCAGCATCAGGTCGACCCGCCCGTCGGCCAGGTGCTGCAGCGTGGCGTAGTCCTCGGCGATCCGCACCGGGTCATTGGTGGTGATCAGGGTGGTCGCGGTGCTGAGCAGCAGCCGGTCGGTGCGGGCGGCGATGTGCGCGAGCAGCGTGACCGGCGAGGAGACCGCGTACGGCTCGTTGTGGTGTTCGCCCGTGGCGAAGACGTCGAATCCCACCGCCTCGGCGTGTACGGCCGTGCTCACCATCGCCTTCAGACGCTCCCGCGCGGTGGGCCGTCGTCCGGTCAGGGGATCCGGTGTGCGATCCCCGATGCTGTACACGCCGATCTGCATGCCCTCAGGACGGACCCGCCGGTCACCCTGTTCACGATCCTGGAGTTTTCTGGCCAGCAGGGCGCACGGAGCCCAAGATCGCCTTCCCGGCGCGGTCACGCACTTGCCGGACGCTGTGTCGCATAGCGTCTGCGCCTGATACTCGAAAGGAAGTAGGCGACCGGGGCGCAGGGGTGCTGGGCAATTGCCAGGCCTCGCGCGCGGTGAGGACGCGCGAGGCCTGACGCGGGTCGTTATCGAACCGCTGTCAGTCGATCCAGGATTTGCGGTCGGCCGAGGCGTACGTCTGAGCGGCGTCGTTGACCTTGGAGATGTATTGGCTGACCAGCTGGATGACACCGCCGACGGTCTGGAGCAGGGCATTCTGGCTCTGCATGACCTCTGCGGTCTGATCCGGATGCGGGTCCTTCTGCGAGTAGACGATGGTCAGGTTCTTGCTGATGGGGACGTTCTTGGTCTTGGCGTCGGCGGACTCCTTGAAGAAGATCCATGGTTCCCGGGCCAGACGCGCGTCCTTGAAGGCCTCGAACTCGGTGATCTGATGCTTGACCTCGGCGAGGACGGCGCTCTCACATTCGTACATGGTGCCGGTGTTGACCTTGAAGTTGCCCACGGACGGCGGCGGCGGGTCCGGCGGCACCGAGTTGTCGCTGGGGTTGCGGGCCGCGGGGAACGGGTCACCGTCGGCGTCGACAATGGTGACCCGGCCGAGCTGATCCGTGTAGCTGTAGTGCCCGGGGGAATCCTCGTGCGGCGCCACCCAAGTGGTCAGCTGCCGGCCGTTGCCGGTGATGTCCCGGGGCTTCTCCCAATTCACGTTGAGATCGACCAAACCGGTGCCGGGGTCGCCCGCGTTGACCAGGTAGTCGTCCGGCTGCGATTTCTTGGACATCACCCGACTGTGCTTTTTGTTCGTGCCCGCCGCAACGTCCCCGTTGGGACGACGAGCGCCGCGAAGAGGGAACTGCCGGGAACGAGCCGCCGGCTCTAGCGTCGTCACTGGACGGATTTCGCGCACGATCGAACAGGAAGTAGCCATGGCCGACTTCCCGAAGGCTTCCCCGGTGAGCTACAACGGCACCGAGGCCGGCATGGACATCAACATTCAGCCGGGCTTCATGTACGACTACGCCCACCGGTATCTGCCTGTCGCCCAGAGCAGCATCGTGGATGCCTGGAACGAGATCAACCGCACCTGGGCCAATCTGCGGCTGGGCTGGATCGGCTCCGCCGCGGAGAGCGGCGAGAAGCTGAAGGATCAGCTCATGACCGTTCAGGACCACCTGTTCGGCAAGAAGGACGGCGATCCGGGCATCCTCCACCAGGTCCGCAGCGCGGCGCTGATGGCGGTCTCGTACTACGACGCGGCCGAGTCGTACTCGATCAAGGTCTTCGACGAATTTCTCAACGACCTCACGGCTCCTCCGTCCCCCGGAGCGCACCCCCCGCAGGACATCAAAGGGGGCCCGATCTCCATCGACTACAACAACGGCCCGGGTGTGCGATACGACAACCGTGAGGTCATCGGTCAGTACATGGACCAGCACGGCAACACGGTTCTGTTGTACGAGGGCGACCCGGTGCCCAAGAACGACAACGACCACACCATCGCGACCACCCCGCTGGTCAACGGCGGCAAACCGGGTGAGGTCAACCAGACGAACGGGAAGATCGATATTCGGGCCGCCACTTGGAAGGACGAGAAGGGGAACTGGCATTACGTGACGACGCCGGGCGACCCCGACACGAACGGCCAGCCCCTCCCGAAGCCCAGCGCGAAGTAGCGAGGCCCGTACGCGGACGGTGTCCCCTTGGCAAAAAACGACAACGTCATAGATCCGCACGCCGACCCCGCGAAACTGCGCGAGGAGGCGAAAGCGTGGGATGAACAGGCGGCTCGCCTCGACCAGATGCGCTCACGGCTGTTCGCGGCCCACCACGGTATGAGGTGGACCGGTGCGGCGTCCTCGTCGGCCGACAAGGCCATCAACGCGGTCGCCTTCCGCATCACCTCGGTGGCCGACAGCGCGCGCTCCTGGGCCCAGCAGCTCCGGTACATGGCGACCGAGACCGAGAAGCAGATCGCCAAGGAAAAGAAGGAGGCTCTCTTTCACCTGCTGGTCGGCCTCTTCTCCGTCCTCTTGCTGCCGCTGGACTTCACCTTGCTGCCCGCGCTGGTGCTGAACGTCGTCAAGACGATCGTCAGCGTTGCGGTCAGACTCGGCGTCGTGGCCACCCGGGCGGCCCAGCTCGCGCTCGACTTCACCGTCGGGGCCGTGGTGTACGGCGTCGAGGCGTTCGCCATCGACATGGCCGCGCAGGGCATCGCCACGGGTGTCAGCAAGTCGCCGTTCGAACTCAACAAGTCGGCCGAGGGTTTGAACGTCGGGCTGGGCGCCCTTCTCGGTGGCCTCTTCTCCATGCGCCCGAACCTGTTCAAGAAGGCCCCGGACGCCAACCCGGCGATCCACAACGTCCCCGCACCGAAGGCGCCGACGCCGACCGGTGCGGCGAACGGCACCCATCCGGCCACGCTTCCGGGTACGTCGGCCGGCCGGCCGACGGGCAGGGATCTCTCGGTCGGCCGGCCCGAGGTCCGGAACAGCGTCGCGGGTTCCTTGAACGCGGCCGCTCCGATCCGGGACGTGCCGGTTCCCCTGACCAACACCGGGGCCCGCACGGGTGCCGAGGTGCCGGCGGCCAGCACCCGGACCCCGCCGATCTCCCGGCAGAACGTGGGCGAAGGCGTGGATCCGCGAGTGGGCTCGGGCGGTCAGGGAACTCTGCACAGTCCGGCGGCCACCGGTGGTGTCCCGCTGGCGAGACTGGACAACCCGGGCCCGCCGGCAGCGGTCACCGATGTCGGGCCGGCCGCTCTATCAGGCCGCCCAGCCGTCCGTTCGCCCAACGATCCGCTGCCTTCGTCCGAGCACGCAGTCGGGACCGGTGCGCGTTCGACCCCGGTGACGCCGGCACCACACATCGGATCCGAGCCGCCGATCGCGGCGCGCGGCTCCGAGGCGCACACGACGCCGCCAGTCTCGGGCGGGGCACCGCGCCCGGAGCCGAACCTCGACGCCGGTCGCCTCAACACCGGCGGCCCCGCGCGACCCCTGTCCCCCGCCCCGCACCCCGGCCCCGGGTCGCAGCCTGATCTGCCGTCCTTCATGAAGAGTGGCGGCACGCTGCCGGAAGCCAGGATCGTCCGGACGCCGGAGGCGCTCGGCACCGTCCCGGCCGGCGTCAGCCATCATCCGCCCACCCCGCCGATGCCCAGGATGCCCACGGCACCGGACGCACCGCACTCCTCGGTGCTCCCGTCACACGGGACAGGCTCGCCTCTTCGCGACTCACCGACGCCCCTCACCTCGCATCCGGACAGCGCGATCGCCGGTGGGGCCCGGCCGCCGTCGGTCGCCGATCTGCGACCGCCGCCGGAGCATCCGGCCACCCGGGCGGCGGATCGGGTGGTGACCGGGCCGGACGCGCACACCGTCGCGCCCCCGCCGCGCGAGGTGGCGCCGGGCAGCGCGACCGGCGCGAGGACTCTGCACAGCGATCCGTTCAACCCGTCCGCGCGCGGCGACGTCGGGGAATCCGTCCATGCCGCCGCCGGCACCACTGCTTTGGGAGGCTCGCCGCGGCTGCCCGAGGTGTCGGCTCCACCCCCGCGCAGCCCCGCCCCCACTCCCCACGTCACCGAGCCCGCGCCGCACGGCACCGCACCGGACGGCGCCGCCCCACATCCGGCCACACCCAGAGGCGGCGAGGGCCGAACCCACCTGGACGATGTGGCCGCCGGTCACCAGCAGCGCCATGAGGACCTCGCGGCGCAGGCCGGTCACCCGTACGCGCCGACACGCAAGGAGGCCGCGGCCGGCGCCACCGATCTGGCGCATCAGTTGCAGCGGGCCGCCATGAAGGAAGGCTGGCCGGGAGGTGGCCCGGTCGCGAAGGTCGCCGAGTCGTCCGGCACCCAGCTGCTGCGCCGGTTCGGCGACTTCTTCGCCGCCGAGGCCGGGGTGGTGGACCGTCCCCTGGCCGGCTCGGCGGCCGACGCGGCCGGCCACAATATCGACAAGCTGCGCACCGACATTCGCGCGGAGTACGCCGCAGTGAAGGGCGACGACATCCCGGCTGCGCTCAGTGACATCGCCGGCCGGATCGCGCGGGAGGCGGGCATACCCGAGTCGAGGATCGGCAACATTGTCCATGGCCTGAACACCGTGGACCACGCCGCACAGAGACAGGCCATCCGGGACTTCCGGGCGGAGATTCAGGCGTTCCGCGGCGAGGCGGCCGGCGTACCCACCGCCCATCCGGCCGGCGGCGCGAGCGCGGCAGCGTCCGGCCACGAGGTCAAGGCGCCGCACGACGGCCGGAAGCTGCAGAAGGTCAATCCCACCGATCTGGCTCGCAGCCTGGAATCCGGTCGCCAGCTGTTCAAGACTTCGGAGACCGCCGAGCAGGCGGCCCGGGCCCACGCGGGCGTTGCCGGCGACAATGCCGGGAAGCTGCACAAGATGACGCGCGCCGAAAAGGCGGACGCGGCTCAGGCCAAGGAGGCGGCCGGCCAGGCCCGTGAGGCCGAGGTACGGGCCCGGGACTGGGCGGCGAGCCGGGAGAAGGAGTTCGTCAAGCTGCAGACCGGCCTCTCGGACTTCCAGGCGGCGGCGAACCGGCGGGGCATCTGGGAAACCGTCTCCAGCGCGGTGGGCGGGAACCCGCACGAGAAACCGGTCGATCCGATTTCCTCGCGGCCGGGTGTCGACTCAGGTGACGCGGCGAACCCGGGCGCGCGGGCGTCGAGCGGCTCGGCGGCTCCGGTCGCCCGGCCGGACTCCCCCGCGGTTCCCGTCCATGCGTCCGGCGCCGACCTCGACGCCCGTTTCGGCGCCAAGCTGCAGCCGCTGGAGGCCAAGTACCGGACCGGTATCCGGCTCGCCGGGGACGTCGAACGGCTACGCCCGAACATCCAGGCCGACTTCCTCACCGAGGTACGCAACGGCACCAACCTGGCGATGAATTCGGAGCTCGTCACCGAACGGGTCGGCGTCGGCCTGCGGGGCATGACCAAGGCCGAGACCGCGACGCTGCTCGCGGACTTCCACACCGTCACCGAGCGGGCGTTCAAGGAGTTCTGGGAACCGAAGATCACGGCCGGCCGCGGCCTCGTGCCCGACGAGTTCAAACGGCTGAAGACCCAGTGGAACGCCCGCTACGACGAACTTCGGGCGCAGGTACGCGCGAACAACGTCGCGCACTACGAGATGCAACTTCTCGAACCGCACATCTCCCGTGCGGCGGACGCGGCGGCGATGCGTGGCGTGTCCGCGGCCGACATCGCCGTCGCCCGCAGGAACATCGAGCACGAGTTGCAGGTGACCGTGGCGGATCTGGTGCGGGCCAACCTGGCGCGGCTGGCGAGCACCTCGGCCTGGGATCGCATCCGGATCCGGATGCGCAACACCATGCAGCTGAACATGGACGACTTCTTCGTGGATATCGCGTCGCGGGCACGGCCGGGCGCGTCGGGCGTACCGTCTCCGAAGCCCAAGGATCCGGTCGCGCCGTACGCCCTCGACGGTCCACCGGGCGGTACCGACCATCTTCAGCGGCTCACCGCGGAAGGCGCAGCCGCCACGCGCGCTTTCCGCGAGCTGGATCCGGAGGCACTGGCCCGCGTCTCCGACGACCTGGCCGGGCATCTCGCGACGAGTTACACCCGGGACCGGCTCCGGGCCTTCGACGAGGTCTACGCCGCCGGGAACGGCGCCCCGGGACGCCGCACACCGGACTCGGTCATCAGCCGGATCGCCGGCGAGGCCCGGGTGCTGGATCTCCCTCTGGTCCCGCGGCCCGAGCTGCACGAACACATCCGTGACCGGGCCGGCGCGATGGGCCTGGCGACCACCAAACTCGCCGGCGGCACGTTCGTGCACGCCGATGTCAAACAGATCCCGCTCGACTCCGCGCTCGTCGCAGCGGCCGCCGGCAAAATGCACGCGATGCCGGGCCACGGCAGCGTCTTCGTCGGGCCGGGTGTGGACGCCGACGCGTTGATCCGCGGCCTCGACTCGGTGGCCAAGCGCAACGCGGTCTTCCACACGCCGCTGCTGGGGGCAGCGGAACGGCTCGCCCTGGCCGATCGGACGGGCGCCACGGTGGCGCTGGGAAAGCGGCCGGACGCGCTGGACGCGCAGGGCCATGTGGTGCCGGTCAATGCTTCCGGGGTACGCGATTTCCAGTTCCGTGCCGTCGAATGGCACTACGGCCCGGGCGGCGGGACACGCACACCGGCTCCCGCGGGTGTCGAGGAGATCGGCCGGAGCACCGTCTACCGCCTGCCCGAGAGCTGGGTGCTGGAGGACCTCGGCTGGGGCCGGTGGGCCCGTCCGTCCGTGGTCCCGTCCGACTTCGCCATGCGGGTCCGGGCCGGCGGCCTGCGCGACGAGCAGAGCACGCTGGTCGTCGGTGGGCCGGACGGCGAGGTTCCCGCGGCGGTTCTGGCCGAACTCAAGCGGGTGGATCTGGAGACCGGCCCGACGCGGGTGACCTGGTTGGGTGCCCGGGCCGAGGGGTGGGACACGCTGGCTCCGGCGGCGCGACCGGCCGGCGACACGGCCCTTTCGCCGGCGGCCGCCTGGGATCGGGCCAAGGCCACGAACGCGGCGAGATTCCACAGCGCGGCCGACTTCGACCGTACGGCCGTCTCGTTGCGCGAGGCTGCGCGGGCGGACTTCGACCGGGTCTCGGGCCTCGGGTCGCCGAACGAGCGGACCGGTCTGGACGCCACGCGGGCGCGGTACCTCGCCGACGTCGACCGGCTCATCGAGCGGCATCTGGGCGGTGGCGAGGGGGCGGGCTGGCACGACTACGCCGACGTCGGCGCCTTCGGCTCCGCGTACGGCGGAATGAAGGATCTGCTTCAGCAGCGGCTGAAGGCGCACTCCCTCTGGGGGGACGCCCGGCCAACCGTCGAGGACCTGATCACCCGCGGGCCGGCCGGGGAACGACGAGATCTGTTCGGGGAACACGCACGGCCGATCGCCACCGATTTCGTGGAGCGGTTCGAGTCGATGGTCGTCAAGAGCGTCGACGAGCTGGTCGCGGGCGGGCGGATCGCCGACCTCGAAGCGACAGTCCGCGGTCACCTCGATGACGTGCTCGGCCACGACAGGCTGACGACCCTGGCCGATCACCACGCCTGGGCGGACGATCTGCTGGCCCAGGCGAGCTCGAGCGTCCGCGGCATCGGCCGGGGGGAATCGTCGGAACTGGACGAGGCCAGCCGCGACGCGGTGCGGAACATCCTGACCGCCCGCCTGCGGAAGGAGCACCAAAGCCTGTTCGGCCCGGACGGCGCCCACGGCATCGAGAAATCGCTGCCGCTGTCCCGCGAAACACCTTCGGCGGCCGATGTACGACGAAGCCGCGCCGAGGCCACCGACACCTTCGCCCAGCGCATCGACGCGACGCTGACGGCCGCCAACGTCGACTCGGTCTACCGCACCGTGGACACCGCGTACCAGGCTCTCCGCCGGGCCGACCCCGAACTTCGGCCGACCGGCCTCGCCGACCGGCTGGAACTGGCCAGTCTGGTCGTCGAGAAGTTCGACCGGGTCCTCGCCGAACGTACGCAGAAACGCCTGGCCGAGGGGCTGACCGACAACGTGACCCCGGCGGAGCGGGCCGCCATGCTCGACGACCTGGTGGCTGAGGTCGACGCGACGGCGCACCGGGCCACGCCCGATGATCTGGCCGGGGACGGCCTCGACCTGGGCGTCCATGCGACGAGCACACCGCCGCACCTGATGACACCCGAGGAACTCCGCGCGCGACTCGACACGATCATGAACGACGATCTCGGCCGCCGGCTCGACCGTTCCGGCCGGGCCGCGCAGATCGACGACGAGATCGACGACGCGTTCCTCCGGCTGGAGTTGCACGACGAGCTCAACGGTTCGATGCTGCGGGAATCCGACCTGGAACGGCTCAGGGATCAGCTGGGCCTGGACCTGCGCCGTGCCCACGACCGGATCCACCATTCCGCCGACGGGCCCACCGGCACGCCGGCGGCGCGGGACGCGGCCTGGGCCGAGACGATCGACCGGTTCCGCACCGACCTACCGGCGCGGTTCGACCAGGAACTGGACGACATCATCGAGTTGCGGAAGGCGGCCACCGACTTCCACGCTCTGGAAGCGGCCGACGGACGGGTGGCCGGCCCGGTGCGCCCGGATCATTTCGACCAGCTGGCCGCCACGTACCGTGCCGATCGGATGGCCGACCACGATCGGATCTGGCACCACCGGATGGGCGAGCGGAGCAGCTGGCTGGCCCACGAGAAGGCCAACGGCGACACGTTCGGCACCGACCTGGCGGCCAAGCGCGGCCGTGAACTGTGGACCACGCTCGACGCCCGATTCGGCGCCGACACCGCGGCCGCGCTCCGGAGAATGGGGATCGGCCCGGAACAGCGGGAGCTGGCCGGCCCGGCCGTGACCCAGGTCAAGCAGCTGATGATGCAAGAGTTCCGGCAGGCCGAGGCGGCCGGCGAGAGGCTCGGCTACGCCCAGGCCCAGCAGTACGCGCAGCGTTACCGCGACCTGGCCGACTCGCTGGAATCACGGCTGACCATCGCGATGCTCGCGGACCGGGCCGGCCCGGCGGTCGACCGCGCCGTGGCCACGCACCTCGGCGAGACGAGCGGCTCGGCCGGCGCCCGGAAGCTCAAGAACGCCGTGACGGAGGAGTTCGACGCGGGCTTCCGACGCCAGCTCTCGGCCGACCGCCCCCGGCCGTTGCCGCGGTCCCTCGGCCTGGTCGAGCAAGAACACGTGCTCAACGACGTCTCCAACGCGGCGATGAGGGTGGTCGCCCAACGGACCGGCATTCGGCTCGACGCGTCGCTCGACAAGGCCCGCGCGGGCCTCGTCGAGGACCTGCTGAAGAGGGATCCGGTACCGGTCCGGGCGGACGCCGGCTTCCTCGGCGAGAAGATCGCTATGGAACAACGCGTCTCTGAGGAGCTGGCCGAGGCGCTCGCCCGGCGGGGACCCGTCGACCAGATGGCCCAGATGGCCGCGAACATGATTCAGCGGGATCTGGTCACCGATCTCTCCCGGCGGAACGCCGGCGACTGGGATTTCGACCGGCGTACCTGGGAGACGCACCTGTCGCAGACCCTGGCGGCGGCCGACGTCAGGATCGACGGGCTGGTCCGGCGCTGGTCGGAAGAGGCGAGGCTGGAGCACGAGCTCGGTGACCTCGTCCAGACGATGGCGGACCGGTGGCCCGCCGACGCCCGGTCCCAGCGGGCGGCGGGGGCGGCCGGCGAAGCGCTCACCGCGGCGGTGTCGGCGACGTTCGCACGGCTGCACCCGAACAACGCCGGCCTGGACGTCCAAGCGGTCACGACGTGGCGCGAGCGGTACGACCGGATGGTGGAGTCACCGAACGACTGGTACGCCGCCCACGCCCTCGGTGAACGCCTACAGACGGCCGGCGACGCCCTCCCGCCGTCGATCCGGGACGAGTTCCGCGAAGCCGCCCGGCAGGTGCTCTCGCCGCACCTGACCTTCCAGGAGGGCGTGAAGCCGTCGCCGTCCGCCGGAGGTGCCCAGCTCGACGCCCTTCTCGACTCGATCGGCAATCGCCTCGGCGGGGGCCGGCCGGACGTCCGCGACGTCGTCGAACCGGTGCTGGCCGGCGTCCGGACGTCGCTGGACGACGACCCGATACCCGGTATCGCGCGGAGCGGTCTCAGCGGCGACGGACAACCGCTGGCATCGCCGGTCCGGCCCAGGCTGGACGATCTGCGGGCCCAGGAGCAGCAGCGCGCCCAGACCGTCATCGACGAAGCCGCCGCACGCCTCGGCCTCGACCCGGCCGCGCTGGGCGAGGCGGGCGCCGCGTTCCGAAGTACGGTCGACGACTGGATCGGCCGGCACGAGCAGCGGGGGGCGCCGCGCGCGTACCTGGAATGGCACCTCGACGTGTTGTACGGCAACGTCGACTCCTGGCTCGCGGTCCAACGGCTGAAGACGCGGATGTACGAGGAACTCGACGTCACGCTGACGAACGCGGCCGGCCTTCCCCCGACTGGGCAGACCCTGTTCGATGTCATCGAGAAGGAGTTCAGGCCCTACCAGATCGGCATGGTGAACCACGAGCACCGGCTGGCCGTACCCCGGATCGAGAATGGCTCGGTCACGTACCACTCGGCCGTGGGTCCCGCCGAACTGAACGACCTCGCCGAGAAGGTCGGCCACAGCCTGGCCCGGGCCGCAGCGGACCTGCCCGTCGCCGCCGATGTGGCGTCGATCGGTCCCAAGGTGGTCGCGTCGTTGGACGAGCACCCGATCGAAACCGACGGGACCGGCGGCCTGGCGACGCGGCTCGAGGTGTTCAAGTCGCAGCTGAGCACCGAGGTGGACGCGGCGATCGAGCGGGTGCGCGGCCTGCGGGTGGCGCCGGGCGACCCGGTCCGGACGTCGGAGCAGTACCAGTCCCTCCTCGCCCCGGCCGGTGCGAAGGTGCTGGACCGGCTGATCCGAGAGGTGGACCTCCGGTACGCCCAGCGGTGGAGTGCCGACGGCGGTGACTGGAGCCAGTTCACCAACGGTCTCGACCAGATCGACGCGCTGGTCGCCGAGGAACAGTGGCGCTCGTACCACGACACCTTCGGCCGGCGGCTGGCGGCGGCGGACCGCCTCGAGATGCTGGCGACCGAGGCGGTCGATCAGGCGCAGAACCGTTTCGGTACGCGGTCAGCCGCGATGACCCAGGCCGGTCAGGCGTACGTGGCCACGGTGATGGCGGAATTCGACCGCCGCTACCCGGTGGACGAACCGTTCAGCCGTCCCGACGAGCAGCCCTTGACGGAGCTCATCGGGTCCGTGGACGCCTGGATGACCGTGCACATGGCCAAGTCCCGGATGGCCGACTGGACCACCCAGTTCACCGACTCCACCCGGACACAGCGACCGGCCCTGGCCGACCGCCTGGCCGCGACGCTGGACGACGAACTGGACGGCTACCTCACCTATAGGGACGGGCCGCGACTCCCGGCCGCCGTCGATGCGGTGGAACTGCAACGCCTCGTCGCTCAGGCCGCCGACCGGCTCGACCACGAGGTGCGGAAGGCGATCGCCGCCGGCACGGTCGATCTGGCCCACTCGACACGCATCCGGACCACCGGAGAGCTCTTCGCGGCCCACCCGGTACCTGGCGTGAGCGGTCTCGGCCGTGCCCTCCCCGACGCCGGCGAGACGGCCGGAACGACCACCGGGCAGTTCGCGTGGCTGGGCAACAACGTCGCCGGTTACACCGAGCAGTACCAGCGGGATCGATGGGCGACCCGGGTCGGCGAGCTGCGGCGGGACTACGCGGCACGCCTCGCGACGGCCAAGGATTCCGGCCGGGCCCCGGCGCCGGAGGTGGAACTCGGACCGCCTCAGGAGGCGCCCGAGTCCGCCCTGCCCGGCTTCGGCGCGATCCTCCACCAGACCCACGACGCGGTACGGGCCGCGCTGGCCCGCTCGGACCGTGCGATCCCGGACGACCTGGCCCGCCAGATCACCGAAGACGTCGACGCCGTACTCACGGCCGCCGCGCGCACCGCCGAGGCGCACGCGGACGCCGGTCGGCGCACGCCCACCGCGATCGATGAGGCTGTCGCCGAGTTGCGTACGGTGGCGGAGAAGCTGCCGTCGACGGTCTCGGCCCGGCTTCTGCACGAGGCCCGCCTGGCCGCGGAGGTGGCCAAGGCCGGCACCGCGTTCGGCGCCATCCTCCGCGAGGACCCGACCGGGGGTCGGGTCGACCTGCCGGCGCCGGCGACGCGGCAGCTGGCGGTGTCCTTCGCGTTCGACTGGTTGATGAGCTACGACCGGGCGTTCGGCGGGACCGACACCTGGGCGGCCGGCGCGCATCGGCCGCCGAGGCTGCACAGCCTCGCCGAGAAGGTTCAGGTGGCGCCGGAGGTCGAGCGCTGGTCAACCGGGGACCTTCGCCGCGCTCTGCTGGACAAGGCCACTCCAGCGACACGGGCGATCGAGGTCGACGGCGCGGTCCTGCTCGGGGGGCAGCAATACGACGACGGGCCGGATCCCGAGGGCCTTCGCCAGCCGATGCCGGGGCGTGTCCGCGTCGTCCTGGGGCGGGACGTGGACCTTGCGGGTTATCTCAGGAATCTCACCCGATCGCAGCGTGTAGCCACGATCGTGAGCATCCCGGATGCGCGACCGGGGGTGCTGCGGGCAGTGGCGAAGCAGCACGGCGTGACGGTCGCCTTGAACGAACCGCCCATCGACCTCCGGGGGTGGCAAGAGGCGACGCCGGTCAACGCCGCCGGCTCGGTCGTCCCCAGCCACCTGGCGACCGAGTGGCACATCATCCCTCCGGGCCTTGCTCCACTGCCGTTCTTCCCGCTGAAACAGCTCCGGCCGCACGTCTACGCGCTGTCCGACGGCTGGATCCTGATGGACGAGTGGACCGGGATCCGGGTGTTCCCGCCCGGCGCGGCACGACCGTCGGCGCGGCGCACCCCGGACAGCGCGGCGCCTCGTCTCCTCATCGGCCGGCCCGGGATCGTCCTGCCCAAACCGGTCGCGCGGGACCTGTCCAGTGTCGTCGAAAAGCTCCGCAAAACCGACGAGCGGCCGGTCGACGTGGAATGGTTGAGCGAGCCGCACCCGATGGTCGCCGCCGAACCCGAGCCGGCCGCCGTTCCCTTGGCGACGGCCGACGCGGCGCGGGTGCTGGAAGCTCACGGCCATGTCGACGTGGGGCACGCCTTCTCCGCGGAAGCGGATCCCCGCCGACGGGACGACATGCTGATCCGCCTGATTCCGTCGGCCGACGATGCCGTGCTGAGGCTCCTGCCCCAGCTGGCGGCGGACGGCCTGGTGCGGAAGGCGTTGCTGGTCCTGGGTCAGGCCATCCTCGATGAGCCAATCGCGGCGCGTACCGCCTCCGACAGCTTCAGCCCGCTGCCGGTCGAGTCCAAACTGCTGCTGGTCGACCAGGTCATCGAACGCGCCCATGACGCTGCGGGAGGGCCCGACGTCATGCTCGGTCTCGCGCACCTGATCCTGGACTGCTGACCTTCACGTTTCCGGTGGCCGCCGACCGCGCGGCGCCGAGTTTGTCCGAACACGCGAGAGGTGGCAGGGCATGGGCTCATCGGATTTCGACGCCATGATGGACCAGGCACGAGAAATGCAGGATTACGCGTACGTCATGCAGGCTCGCGCCGAGCAGACCGAGATAGTGGGTACTGCGGCGAGCGGCGCCGTCGCCATCGCGGTGACCACCGCAGGTTCCTTCCAGTCCGTTCGGATCGATCCCGAAGTCCTCGACCAGGGCCAGGGCGAGGTGGAGCATGCGGTGCTGGACGCGCTCCGGGACGTGGCCGCCCAGATGCAACGCCTCGGTCAGGAACGGATGAACGGCCTGCAGGAACTGCTCGACTCCATGACCGAGTAGCTAGGCCCTCGACGTCGGAACCTGCTGCGAGAAGCTCGCCGGTCCGCTCAGCGGCCGGCGAGCCTCTCCCCGGTGCTCAACAGGCGTACACTGCGGCAAGAACCGGTTCGAGCTGCTGTGCCTCAGTCCCCTTGCTGACGGATCGCAGATCCCTGATCACGCCGCCGAGCGCGTCGACCCAGGCGCCCTTCATCTCCGCGTCAAGGCGCGGCTTGTTCTCGGCAACCCAGGCTGCGACCTCGGCGAACTGGCCGGCGCGAGCCAGGTCGATCGCCTTGAGCAGCGCGGTGGTGAAGTCGAACTGGTTGCGCTGGCCGACGTCGCCCGCACCCCGCCCGACGGCTTCGACCAGCGTCTGGAACTTCTCGGTGATGGGAGTAGCGCCGGTGACCCCCGAGTCGGCCAATTCGAAGACGCCGGAAATCACGGTTTTCGGGCGGTCCAGCATCGTCGATTCGTGGTACCGCGGTACCACGTCGGTGTCGGCGCCGAAGGCCAGCAGCGGGCCGGCGATACCAGCACGCTGGCTGGTCTTGACCCGCTCGGCCATCTCGTCGGCCAGGAGCTTGTTGGCCTGGGTGAGGTAGGTCGCGGGGGACGACTTGAGGCGTTCGTGCTGCTCGCGAACGCTCAGGCCGCCCCAGAGGAACGCGCCGAACTGCTCGTCGGTGCGCGTGATACCCGGGTCGCGGTACAGCTTGGCCATGCTGTCCGCCAGGGCGCCGTCGATCTTGTCGGTGGGCTGGCCGGGACGCTGGCTACGGGGCACCGTGCGATCGGCCGGCTGGACGTGCCACGCGTTCTCCAGCCCGGCCGGGGCCGAGTTGGCCAGCGCCCCGCCGTAGGGGGCGATGGCGTCGAGCAACTCGACGCTGACGACACCCTTGGTGAAGACCGATACCTGGGACTTTCCTTGTCCGAACTGTTCGAGCACTTCGTTGAGCTCGGTGATCTGCTTAGGGGTAGGCGCCTGCCGGGACTGGGTACTGAGCCAGTAGAAGATCTGGTCCGGCTTTTCCTCCGCGAGTTTGACCAGTGCCCTCGGTGGCGCGCCCTTGGCAGTGAGCGAGCCGGTGTCGCCGATCAGGTTCGCCGGGGCGTTCTGCGGATGCGGCATGGTGTCCTGCGCGGTGGCCAGCCACTGGGGTTTGACGTCCAGATCGGACTCGTGGAATGACGAGCCGAGGCTGCTCTGCGCCGACGCCGGGGACGGCGGGGCGGCAAGATTCTGTTCCTCGATCCATACCCGGGTCTGGCGATGCAGCGCCTCGTCGTCAAGAGCTGCGGATTGTCGCAGCAAGCCGGTGGGGAGCTTCGAGGCAGTCAGCTGTGAACCGCGGGACGAGGCCGCGGCCACGATGTCCTGCGCGGTGGGCAGTCGGCCGGCTTGCTTCGGGTGCCGGTAGCGCAGGCGGTCGAGCGCGGTGTCCAGCAGGTCGACAAGACGCGTACGGACCGCGTCGGCTCGCGCGAGGCCGACGGTTGCCGCCTGCTCGGGCAGGCCACCGAGCTTGCCGATCCCCTCCTGCAGCGCGTTCTGCCCGTTGCCGCCACCTTCGACATGGATCTTCAGTGGGACGTGTGGCCCGTGGACACGCGACAGGTCAGCGGCTTTCCAGGCGACGTTGTCGACGAATTGGTGAAGTGTCCACGAGTCCAGAATCGGCTCGGACTTGCGAGGCTGGAAACTGACACCGATCGCGGCCGGTGCCTCGAAGCTGAAGTGCTTGAGCCATGCGGGGTTGCGGTCGAACTCGGCCTTGAGGTTGAATTCGTCGGTCTCCATGCGGCCGGTGGGTGAGAACGCGTGCGCCCACTCCCACGTTCCGTCCGTCTGGTGGACGAACAGGAAGTGGTACTTGTCCGGCCATGGTTGGTGCCAGGAGCCGTCCACGCGCTGAACTTCGGCGACGGTGCCGGTCTCGGGGTCACGTGCCGTTTCGACGTAATGATCGGGGCCGATCACCCTGTCCTTCCAGATCTCCATCGACACGAACGCTCCCAGGTCGGGCTCGTGCGGTTTGAAGATCGCTCCGGAAAGGGTGCCCCACAGGTTGGTGCCATGCACGTTCACCTTGACGAACGGGGCGTCCGGCCGTGACATCGACGCGTTGTAGCCGAGGATCTGCCGCCCGTGGGAATCAGTCTGCGGGACTGAAGCGGGAATGTCCTCGTCCGGCGCCGGGAGCGTGGTGGTGGCCGGCGCGAGCGTATCGGCCGGGTTGCGATTGCTGATGACGTCCAAGATGACCTTACGGAGATCGTTGCCGTCGATCTTCGTGGTCGGCTTCGGCGGGAAGAGGGTGAGGACGGCGCCGAGGCCGAGCCTGACCGCGAAGTCCGTGCCGATACCGATCAGCCCGATCAGCTCGGGCTCACCCTTCGCGGCGTTCACGATCTGCTGGGCGGCGCCGAGGTCGGTGAGCTTGGCCTTCAGCTCCGCACGAAGGTCGTTCCACAGCCGGTCGCCCAGCCGCTGGAAGATGTCCTTTTCCTGAATCGGTCGCTCGTGCTGGCTTGCCTTGATCTCGGTGATCTGCTTCTCGAGCAGCTTGATGCGCTCATCGAAGAAGCCCTTGAAGATCTTGGTGAGGCCCGAGGCGATCATCGGCCAGCCCGGTACGTACGCGCCCCCGACAGCGGCTGCGGCTACGAAAAGGTCGAAGCCCTTCTGGTACGAGGCCACAATGGACCTCGCCATGGCGTCGGGTTTCAGGTCGGCCAGCAAGATCGCCCGCGTACTGCTGTTTTGTTTCTGGAAGGCCTTCGCCTGGTAGTCCTCGAAGACCTTCATGGCGGCCATGCCGGCACTCTTGCCCGCGAAGCCGACCAGCGCCGGCGCGGCTGACAGACCTGTCGGCAGGAAGACACCGGCGGTCCATCCGAGGGCGCCTTCGAACAGGCCGATCGTCTTCTCCAGGACCTTCTTGGTCTTGCTCTCCTCGCCCCGTACCGCGGACTTCACCGCGGCATCGGTGACCAGGCCACGCATGTGCTTCGCCGTCTCCTCGGCGACGTGCGCATAGTGCTCGACCGCCTCCGCGATGGCCACGTCGGGAGCCTCCGCCGCCGGCCCGTCCCCGATCAGGCCGGCCCGCGCACCGGTGCGCGGTGCCGGGATGCCCGCGAGCGCGCCACGCAGGTGATCGATCGCGCGGCTCAACTCGTAGCGATGCTTCGCCACGTGCAGACGGTCACCCAGGGCCGACCGGACGTATCCCTGCTTGCTGAGGCTCTGTAGGGAGCTCAGGAGGTGTTCGCCGTGGTCGATCTGCCGCTCCAGCAACGCGCGCAGGTCACGGTTGAAAACGGTGACGTCGGCGAGCGGCTGGGCCCGCGTCAGGCCAGGTCTCGGACTGTCGAGGCGCTGGCTCGTGAGCGACCGCACGATCTGGTCGACCGGTGACGGCGGCGCGCCGAGCTGCCGCGCGACGTCGGTCCGCGATTGGTGAAACGCCCGTGAGGCCTCGACCGCCTGGGCCATCTCCGTCCTGGTCGGCACGCCGGTGCCCGGAAGGTGGTGGCCGAGCGCCTCGGGCTCCATGTCGGGCGACATGCCGGGGCGGTAGGTCCGGAACTGGTTCGCGGGTGTCTGCATCAGATGAGGCCGGCCGTCGACCCACACGGTCTCGGCCGCGAAGACCTTCGCGGCCTCGTTCGACCCCTCGACCCCCTGCACGACGAAGACCTCGGTGTCCGCTCCGACAACCGTCAACTCGGGTCGCCGCCGGAAGAGCTCCCGCAGGGTGCCGGTGCTGACGATCTCGCAAGCGACGAGGTTCACGGCGGCGGTGCCGGGCGGGATCTGCTCGCTGATCGTGTCCGCGGTGACATAGTGGGTGAGGCTTTCCCGGATGCCACCGCGAACGGCGTCGCCGACGTCATTGCGATAGCCCTCGCCAAGGACGCTGAAGCTACCCTTCGGCAGTCGCAACGTCGCGAGATCAGTGACCAACGACGAGCCGGGCGCCCCGAACACAATCCCGTCGCCGGACGACAGCGGCGTGGTGCTGGGCACGCCGATCAGCGGCTCGAGGACGCTGGACCCGGCGGAGGCGTGCCTGACGACCCGACCATCTACATTGGAAATGGTGATGGTTGTCCATTGACGGTGCCGGTACATTTCGTATTTGTTCGGGGATCCCACTATAGGCTTGAAGACGGTTTCCGGATCACCGTCACGCACGTAGTGCTGGTCCCACTCATTGTATTCCGGGTTTCGGACGATCCAGTCGTCGCCGACGTAGTAGTCGCGGCCTCGGGTATACCCGGCCGCCGGAGCTGTCGTGGGCTGCGTCGACTCCGGCCCAGTCGCGTAGTCAGTTCCGGCATACGTGGGCTCGGGGCCTCGACGGTATTCGGTGCGCGGCGAGTGCGAATAGTTGGAGCTTGGATCGTATTCGGAAGAAGACAGCTGAGACGAGTAGCCGAAGCTTGGAACGTTCTGCGAGGGCGGCGGGTACGAGTAGCCGGAGTAGGAGTTCGAACCGGTGGAGGCGCCGGCCGAAGAGGGCCCCGCATGCTGTTGGTCCAGAACCCGTCGGATGCGGGCGTCCTGGAGACCGGTGGCTCTCATCGCTACAGTTCGGCCATCGCTGTCGGTCGTCCAGTGGTAGTACGCATCGTTTTGACGGTGCCATTGGATGCCGTCTACCTCGTAGTAGTCAGTGAGACGGCTCTCGAATTGCTGTTGAGCCGCAGGCCCGGGGACACTCGAAACGGGCCGATAGGGCAAGGACATGGTGCTCGATGGAGCAGTTGAGCTGTTCGGCGGCGCCACGAGATCCTGACGCATCTGGGCGAACATTGCACGCTCCCGCTCCACCTCCTCCCTCACCATGTTTGGAACGAAACGCTGACCTAGAATGATTTTTTTCCAGTATTTTCTTTCGAAACTACTTTTCGGCATTCTTAAATAATCGGCGACAGAATTCGCGGTCACGCCCCAATTCTTCATGAGAGTTAGACAGGTTCCCGATTCCAGAGAACCGGCTTCACTAGATCTACCAGCTGGCACCAGTTCCCTCAGCCGGTCCCACAGGTGATTCACGACAATTTTCTCGACAGCACGCTCCTCGGCCTGGTCGAGCAGCCGAGCGCCTTGCTGGACATGCTTCCTGACGGTGTCCTCGGAGATTCCGGCCGTGTGCTCGGCGATCGCCCGATAACTCTGAACGCGTCGGTAGATGACCCCAACGAGCCGAGTCCACTCGCCGGGCAGCTGCCGAGTGCGATCACCGACAGCCACCCACTCCTGACTCACCTGCGTCAGCCTCGCGACGTCCACGTCCCCTGTCAGGTCCTGCCGTACGGTTCCGGGGCCGCCAGCCACAGTGGGTTTGAAGGTCTGCGGGATCCGTTCTTCGTCGCCGCTGGTTGACGGGGTCGTGTAATTGCGCCTGTCCTGCCGACCGACCTTCTTCTGCAGGCCGTACTGCGGCGCAGGCCCCTGGACAGCGTCATAAGGCGCCGTGTCGTTCGACCACGCGGAGACGTTTGTCGAGTGGCCATCGAGCATCTCCCCCAGCCGGCGGAGCAGCCAGCGTCCACTTCCAGCCGAGTCGGTCCCGTCGGCGGACGGGTCGGAGCCGACCCAGGGGAGGTGGCGCAGAAGGGACTCAAAGGCGGTGTCGAAGGCGTTTCCCGGGTTGTGGTTATGGTGCACGCCGAGGGTGCGGTTCATGTGAACCAGGCCGAGGTAGCACGCGAGACAGGGGCGCATTCGTCCATGGATGGCGAAGTCACCTCTGAGCGAATCGTAGACCAGTCCGGCGCTGTGAACTGCGATCATCAATTTTTGTTCGGCGTGAATCTCGCGACTGCCGTAATAGAGCAGGATGACCGCGTTTTCGTAGCTCCGCGACGTCAACAGTTTGTTCATCCTGTCCGCATCTGACGCGTCGGCGACCACGACCAGGCCGCGCGCGGCGAGAATGTTGGTGACCGACGTCGCGGGACGCAGATTGCCTGACATCGACTGAGTCAACTTGCTTACCGCATCGTTGAGGCGCCTCCGCGCCTCAACGTCTTCCTGATTTCTGTAACCCGTGTGGTAATTCGCAGAAAGAAGGTCAGATATTGGCCTTTCGGCTCCCACCTTATTGTAAAGGCGTTGAGTCATCGAGTCGGCGTTCGATGCGATTACCAAACGACTGTTGATAATCATCGACTGCATTTCAAAATCGCGCTCTGCTGACCCGGCCGATGCGTCGCGCGAGTCACGCGCCGCATGAAAGAGAACCAGCGACAGATGCTGCAGTGATTGACCGACAGGCATCAGATAATCGTCGCTGCTCGACTTATAGGTATGGGCGTACCGATAGTTTACCTCAGCTGTCGAACGGCCCATATGTGTCAGCTTGCCCATGTCGAGTCCGTGATCGGTTAGAGTTGTTCGAATCTCCCGCATTACCGCCGAGACGGAAAGCGTAGAACGCTTGCTGGTCGATTCAGGTTGACCGCTTTCTGAATCGCGTGACCTTTTGGAATATTTCCCCTCAGACGTCTCATGCCTCGCAGGCCCCTTGCCCTTGCGATCTTGCGGGCCGGCATAGCGGATGCCGTCAGGTCCGGCAAGGCCGGAATCAAGCAACGCGCGCACCGTCGCGTCCGACTCCAGCTCGGCCGCGATCTCGGCCACCTGTCCGTTACCGTCGACCAGCAGCATGCGAGCGTCCGCGAAATCATCGGCGACGAGTTCCGCGGGACGGACCGCACCGACCTCACCTGCACGGAAATCGACGGAGTGCACGCCGTCTGCGGTGTCGCGGAACGCCACCGCGTGGCCGATCGCGCCGGGTCGTCCGACCAGGGCGAACACCGTTGCTCCGCGGACGCCGACCGGTGCGCCGCGCAATGCGGCCGTCACGGTCGACAGGGACGAGAACGCTACCCACTGCCGGTCGGCCACCCCGGCGAACGGGTCGGGCAACGGGTCAGCGGAGCGGGTCAGCGTGCTGGGCAGCGTATTCAGGTCATCGACGGCCTGTCCGGTGCGGACACTGCCGTACAGGTCACGGGCGAGATTGCGAATGCCTGTGACGCAGGCCGCCGTGTCGGCCAGGTCGATCGGCGGCAACTGAGCGGCCATCGCGGTCAAGCTCGCCGCCGAGAGACCGAGCGGTCCCGGCATCGTGACGGTCATCGTGTCGAAGGCGTAGGGCAGCGGCTGGGCGGTGGCTGTTCCGTCGGCGAGCCGCAGAACGGAGAGTCCGTCGGGGTCGGCGACCACCAGGTAGGTGTGGGGTTTGCCCGATGCCGTGCCGATCATCTCCACCACGGCCTGCTCCCCGGGTCGCAGCGTATCGAGGTGAATCAGCAGTTCGGTGAAGTGGGTCAGGCGGCTGGTTGCGCCGGCGGGACGGGCCTCGGTCACCGCGCTGTGGCGAGCGTTCACGACCGCGGCGGGCAGGCCGATCCAGGTGGCGTCACCGGCATGGCGTACTTGCCCGGGCATCGGGGGGTGAGCCAGGACGACGCCAGTTTCGTCCACCGCGGCCGGGGCGTCGGCGAGGTGCTTGTCGTCGTTCGGCAGCACCCGCGCGCCCGTCGCCAGCCCCGGATCGACCACCCGGCCGGTGTCGTCGATCGGCAGCACCCGCTGGTCGGCCGGATCGAGCAGATCGCGACGGCCGGGCAACTGGACCGGGATGTGATGCGCGGCGGTCCGCGCGTTCACCTCGGCGCGCGAAATGGTCGCGGCCAGATTCGGGGCGAGCACTTCCACCATGCGGGCGATCGTCGTGGCGTGCTCGCGGGCGAGAGCATCCCCGACCCGGAGGGCACCCAGCGCGCCCTCGCCGAGATGCACCTGCACAAGGCCGGGCAAGGGGGGCGTGTCGAGCACCCACGTCGGCACCTCGGCGGTCGGGTCGATGCCAAGGTGCAGGCCCGAGGCGACGGGTGTCCAGCCTTCGAGACAGATCGCCGGAATGCTGCCAGCCATCAGGCGTACTCCTACAGGTGTTGTCGTGGTGCGGAAATCCGGTTCTCAGTGGCAGGTGGCCAGTTCCTCGAGGAGGAACTTCAGGTCACTCTCGGCGGGCCCCGAAGCGAACCGCGGCACGTCATGCTTGATTAGGTAGTGCCAGGCGACCCGGTCCAGGCCGGGCAGACAGTCGATGGCCTTGATCAGGTCGTGCGGTGCGCCACTGCGGGGCCAGTGGACCGGGTCGATGGTCCCCAAGAGCGCCTCGGCTACCGAGGCGTGCGCACGATAGATCTCGGGTGAGGCTGGCTTGCGGGCGGCGCGCTCCGCTTCCAGTTCCCCCTTACCGGCCAGCACGTCGAGAACGGTGTCGGGCCGGAGCCCGGTCACGCCCTGATCAAGCATGGCCAGGATCAGCTGACGCAACCAGAGAAGGCCGTCCTGAACGGCACCGGCCGAGCCCGGCACGGTCCGGTTGGCCAGGTATCCGAACAGCAGCGATTCATCCGCCGGCGCCGTGTGCGGCACCGCTTCGGCCACAAGCGAGGGATCGGTTGGAGCGATCGGCGCTGCGGTGGGGTCGTTGACCGCCCGGGACGCCGTGTTCAGTACGGCGCCAAATGCCCTCAGAGCGCGGTGCGGTACGAAGAACGGGTGGTCTTTGTGCATGACGCCGTCAGGGCCGGCCGTCGTGGCGCGCGCATGGTCCTGATCGATCAGCGCTTGGACGGCCGCCAGCGACTCGGGCGTCAGCAGTTCAGCCTTGTTCTCCTGAAAGTACCGCTCGGCGTCGGTCCAGCTGGACGACCCGAGGAATTCCCGGACAACCTGTGGTGCTGGCACCGTCAGCGCCCGGGAGGCCAGTTCACCGGCGCGGCCGAGTGCGCCGGTGGAAAGCATGGAGTAGCTCTCCGGCTGGCCCTCGCCGTGCACCTCCCAACCGGCGAGACTGCCCAGCCGGTCGGTGCTGGGCAGGATGACGACGCCGTCGTACTGGTTCTTGACCATCCACATCAGGTCGTCGTTGTGTTCGGTCGCCACCACGACCGGGGGCGCGACGAAACGCTTGAGCGACTCGTTCAGCGCGGTCTTCAATGTTCCGTCCAAGATGGAAAAACCCTGCGACCGCCGTCCACGCCGCACGTCCACGGCGATGACCGGTCCACCGTAGTCGCTGACGGCATCCAGGATCTGCTGGCGGATGGTGTTGCGAGCGACCTGCGGCCAGGCACCGACCAGGAGCGACTGCGCCGGTGACTGGGCCTGTACCGACGCGAGCGACGGGATGTCGGCGGCCGCTTCGATGACCGGCAGGTATGGAGCGCCATGCTCGTTGACCAGCAGCGCCGTGGAATTCTGCCGCTCGAGGATCGCGGTGTGTTCGTCGATGGCGCCGTCCGGGTTGGCGGGTAACAGCTCCCCATGGTTCAGGGGATCCGACCAGTACATCTGTCCGTCATCGGGATTGCGGACGAGATGGAAGGCGCGCGGGCGTGCGTCGCCGTCCGCCCAGCCGCTGACCAATGCCGCGCTGGCACGTCCGGACTCGACCTCGGACCACACCACGTCGGAGCCCAGCGGCGCGAGCGGGTGCTGGAGAAGTTCCTGGAGCCTGGGCAACGACACGGGCCGCGGCGACTCCAGAAGTGCCCCGAACTCGCCACCGGGCATGGTGTCGAAGAGCGCGAAGTGAGCGCCGGCCACCAGGGAAAAGTCACCCTGCGAGGAGTCGAGGGACGGGCGAGTGCCGGACAGCCAGTTCCGCAGCCGCTCGACCGAGGCCGGCGCCGGGGACACTTCCAGATCGCTGAGGGCGGCCCGCTGCGCCGCCTTTCCCGGCGGCATGAGCCGGTACGCCTCCGGTAACGCGCCCGCCGGGGCCTGCAGAGCATTGGTGTCGAACGTGAGGAGTCGCTCCTCCGGCAGCACACCCGACCCGACTGCGTCGAGCGGCGCGTGCACATCCACCTTCAGGTGTCTCTGTGCATCCAGCAACTTTCCCGGGTCGGTGATCAGCGTTGCGGTATCCGGGTCGATCAGGGCGACGACCACGTCCACGCCCTTGTCGACGAGGTTGCGCAGATATTCGCTCACCCCGGCGCCGGGGCTCTGGCCAACCTCCAGGAAGACCGTGACGTCACCGGAAGTCACCGTTTTGCCGATCAGGTCGGTCAGGCGCGTGTCCAGTGCCGCCGCGGTCGAGCCGGTCCGCAACAGCACCTGGCCCGGGCCGGTCACGTTGAGAAACTCAAGACAGTCCTCGAGCACGGCCATGCCGTCTCCTTCTGCTGCTGCTACCGACCGAGCACCTAGACCACCCGATCAACGACATTCCGTGCGACCGCGTTGGCTCCTCGCAGCCATAACGGCACAGTTCCACGCGACCGGACTCGTTCGCGAGATCCCTGAAGGGGGAGACACGGACGGTCTCCCTTGGGCCGCCTCGGCGTCCCCCAACGGATCGAGGCCGGTCGTATGTCGTGGCCGGCTACCCGACGCCGTCCGCCGCAACCGGTTCGAGGTGGCTCGGCAGGAACAGGCACGCCAGCGCGCGGTGCAGCCCGACCGCGTCCGCCTCGGCCGCCACGAAGCTTGCCTCCCGGGCGTGCGCGAGTAGTTCCTGGTCGGGCGCGAGGCCGTGTTCGCGAAGGTAGTAGGCCACGGTGTCGGTCCAGACCCACACACCGTCGGTGCGGAAGTTCATCGGCACGACAGCGCCGCGTTGCGGGTCCATGACGTCGATTTGCAGCTGCGGCGTCGTCACCAGCATGTGACCGCTGTCGAGAAAGTTGAGCGCGGCGTCTCGCTCGTATCCGTCCAGCTTCGGGTGTTGATCCTGGAAGTACGGCCCGGTGTCCGGGTCGACTCCGTCGAACACCCGCGCCACCGATATCGGCTCGCCGCCGTCGAGCGCCCACACCAACACCGAGGAGCCGATCGCCGCTCGGGCAGCCGGGGAAACCGGATCGCCGGTCGCCATGCCGAGGATGAGGGTGCTGTCGGGCCCGGCCTCGGCCAGCGCCGCGCGCAAGGTCGCGCCGGCCACTTCCGGGTCGGCCGCCTCCAGCACGTAGACGCGAGTCCACGCGGCGCCACTCGCCTCATCGGTGTCGGCGGCGACACGCCAGGAACGCCAGAGTGCCGACACATCCGGGCTCGTGAGCACAGCCGCCAGCGCGGCTTCGTCGTAGTCGTCAGCGGTGGCTGCCCACAACTGCCCGGCCGCGGCGGTGAGGTCGAGCACCGGCGGCATCACCTCACCGAGGGCGGGCACATCCGTTCGTAAAGCACGATAGGTGTATAGGTCCTCGTCGACGCGATCCATACTTCCTGTCCCCCGGGTTCCGCTGATTGGGTGTCCTGCATCATCGCGTGCGCCTCAGACCGGAAGCCACCCCTGCGATTGGGGGACAGAGGCGCCGTGTCGAGGACACAGTGCTGTTGAAGGTCCATCGATTCGGCCGGGCGAGCGGTCAGAGCAGCGGCATCGCGGGGGCTCCGGCGTCGAACCTGACCCGTCCGTAGTCCTCCGCGGTGATGTAGGGGCTGAACTGGGCGTGGCGGGTGGCCACCGAGACGTCGCGCCAGAGTCGCTGGATCGGGTTGCTCTGCGCGAACGCGCTCGCGCCGTGCAGGTCCAGCAGGAGGTCCATCGCCTGCCGGCACTCGCGGGCCGCCGTGATCAGGCTCAGTCGTGCCGTGGAACGCTCACGCACCGGCCAGGCGCCCCGCGGGCCCTCGGCGTCCAGGGTCGCGGCCAGGGTCAGGCAGCGCTGCAGGGCGGTGTCGGCGAGCTGGGTGGCCTCGGTGAACCAGTGCCGGGCGAGCGGTGAGTCGACAATGCGCTCGTACGTCGTACCGAAGGGTGCCTTGCCGTTGTTCAGCAGGGCCTCGACCTGATCGCGGGCGGCCAGGGTCGCTCCGAGCGAAGCGCCGAGGGTGTAGAGCATCTCGTGCAGCAGGCCCGCCGGCGAGGGCTCGGGTTTGCCGGCGACCGGCGCGAACGACACCACGTTGGCGGCGGGTACGAACACCTGATCGGCGAGAAGCGCGTGACTTCCGCTGCCGGCCATCCCGGCCACCCGCCAGGTGCGCTCGACGGTGAAATCCTTGATCCGGGCGAGGATGGCAACGACCCCTTCGGCGCTCTCCGGCACCGGCACCAGCAGGATCCCCAGCGACGCGTCCTCGCAGCCCGACACCACCGGCCAGTGACCGTTCACCCGCAGGCCGCCGGGCACCATCGCGCCTCGGACGGCGCCGGTGTTCCCCGACTCGCAGACGATCGCGTCCGGGTCGGCGAACAGTTCCGCGGTGGCCGCCCCGGACAGCAGGTCGGGCAGCATCAGCTTCTGGGCGGTGGACAGGGCGACGACCCAGGCGGTCGAGGGGCAGCCCTGCCCGAGTTCCACTATCGCGCACAGGGTCGTGAGCGCCGAGGCCCCGGACCCGCCGGCGTCCCGGGGCACGGTCAGTCGCAACAGGCCCGCTTCGCGTACCGCCGCCAGGCTCGGCGCCGCGGGCCGCAGGCCTTCTTCCGTCGCGGCGGCGTTCCTTCGCAGTTCGGCCGCCGCCTCCCGCGCGCGCAGGACCACCGATTCGTCGCAGGCCACGTCACTCCTTCTCGGGTCGCCGCGGCCGGGCCGCGTCTCCGGTCGATTCGGTACGGCGAAAAGGTAGCCGTGGTCGGCCTCCTCGACCGGCCGGAGAGACCGTTCGTACCGCCGGATGTGTACCGCACGGCCGCAATCGGAGAAGGGTTCCGGGCGGCCCGAACCACCGGCTTCGCAGCCGCGTCAGTGAGGGTGTGAGGACCTTGCCGGAGCCGGACGACGAAGCGTTGCTGCGTCGCGTCGCCCGTGGGGACGGCGGTGCGATGGGGATCCTGCACGAGCGGCTCGCACCGATGTTGCTGCTGCGACTGCGAGCCCGTTGCAACGACGAGGAACTGATCCGGGACGTGTTGCAGGAGAGCTTCATCGCCGCGTGGCAGGCGGCGGCGCAGTGGGACGGGCGCGGCGCGGTGGCCGGCTGGCTGTGGACGATCACGGCCCGTCGGCTGGTGGACGCGTATCGCCGGCGAGCCGTACGCGACGCGGCGGCCGACCGGAACGCCGCCACCACCACCGACGAGACCGCCCCGTCGGCCGAGTCCGTGGTGCTCGACGGTGTGCTCGACGAACGGCTCGCGATGGCGATCCGCGGGCTGTCACCGGAGTTGCGGGCGGTGTTGCGGGCCACCGTACTGGACGGGCTGAGCACCCGGGAGGCGTCCGTGCTGCTCGGTGTTCCGGAAGGAACCGTCAAGGCAAGGGCGTTCCGGGCCCGATCGGCGCTGAAGCAGGGACTGACATGACAACTGAGCCGTCGTGGCACGCCGCACCGCCGGTGCTCGCCGCCTACGCGCAAGGCCGGGCCGACATCGCCGAGGCGTGGTCGCTGGAAGCGCATCTGATCGACTGTTCTTCGTGCCGGCAGCAACTCGCGGCGCACCTCGGGCCGTTCGACGACGCGCTGCTCACCGAGCAACGGGAGCGTCTTCTCCAGGAACTGCCGGCTCGGGTGCCGGGCTACCGGCGCGCCGCTCTGCGGTGGTTGCGGTGGGTGCTGCGCCCGGGGCCGCTGGCCGCGGTGGCCGTGACGGTCGCCGTCGTCGCTCTTCTCGACGCGCTGACCATGGGTGGCGGCACGCAGGGGGGCCTGGTGTGGCTGCTCGCCCCGGCCATCCCGGTCGCCGGGGTCGCCCTGGTGTCGGTCAGCGAGGACGACCCGTGCCGCGAGGCCGTGCTGGCCGCGCCCGACGCCCTACTGCGGCTGACCCTGTGGCGTTCGCTGGCACTGCTCGCGGTGGCGATCCCGGTGGCCGCCGGGCTGAGCCTGGTCCGCGCCGCGGTCGGCGGGAACGCGGGCTGGTCCGATGCCTGGCTGCTGCCGTCGGTGGCGTTGACGGCGTCGGCGCTGGCTCTCGGCGCGGTCATCGGCGTGCAACGGGCGGCCCGCGCCGTCGCGTTGCTGTGGTGCGCGGCCGCGCTCGCGCCGGCGCTGGTGCGTACCGGAGGCGCGGTCGTGTCCGCACTTCGCCTGGCCGCCGAGGCGCCCGCTCTGCTCAGCGGCACGGCCCAGGTGGTGTGGGCGGTTGTCACGGTGATCGCCGTCGCCGCGATCGCCGTGCTCCGCGACCGATTCGAACAGCTCGGAGGTGCCCGATGACGACCACGGTTTCGCTGACCGGGGTGACCGTACGCTTCGAACGTCGCCGAAGCATACGGACCGCGCTCGACAACCTGAGTCTCGACCTGGGCACCGGCGTCCACGGTCTGCTCGGACCCAACGGTGCCGGGAAGACCACGCTGATGCGGGTTCTCGCCACCGTGCTGCCGGCCGGCAGCGGCAGTGTCCGGTTGCTCGGCCGCGATCCCGGAAACGGCCGGCAACGCCGGGACATCCGGCGACACCTGGGCTATCTGCCCCAGACCTTCGGCTCGTACCCGCGTTTCACCGTGCGCGAGTTCGTCGAGTATTTCGCCTGGCTCAAGGAGGTGCCGGCCGGCCGTACCCCGGCGGTGGTGACCCGGACCATCGAGCGGGTCGGCCTCACCGACCGCGCCGACACCCGGATGAAGTCGCTCTCGGGCGGCATGCTGCGCCGCGCGGGGCTCGCTCAGGCACTCGTCAACGAGCCCGACGTATTGCTGCTGGACGAGCCGACGGCCGGACTCGATCCCGAGCAACGCGTCTCGTTCCGGCGGCTGGTGCGCGAGCTCGGCGCGTACACCACCGTTCTGATCAGTACGCACATCGTCGAGGACGTCGCCTCGGTCTGCGACGAGGTGATACTCATGCGTGACGGCGTCATTGTGCGACGGGGCGTCCCGGACGACCTCGAACGTCTGGGTGCCCGGGCCGCCGGCGGCGACGACGGAACCTCCGCGTTGGAACGGGGCTACACCGCCGCCCTGTACGGCACGACCACGCCGGTCGGGCGGTGGCGATGATGACCGGGCCGGTCGGGCTGGAACTGCGGCGCGGCACGGGTCTGCTGCTGGCCGCCGGGATCGCGGTCACCGGCGTCGTGCTGGTGCTGGTGAGCCTGGTCGGCCCGGGCAGCCGGCTGCAGTGGTCGGTGAGCGGCCCCGGACTGGTGCCCTGGTTGAATTCCGTCGCGTTGCTGCTCGGGCCGATGGCCGGTGCGGCCGGTGCCTGGTCGGGCAGCCGGGAACGCCGGTTGCGAGTCGACGAGCTGGTCGCACCGGTATCGCGGCCACGCTGGCAGCGCGACGTCGCCAGTTTCGGCGCAATGTCGGTGGCCGTCGGCGCGGGTCTGCTGATCGTCGTCGCGGCCACCTTCGCCACTGTCGCCGGCGCCGTCACCTATTCCGGTGGCCGGTGGCCCTTGTCGATGCTGCTGGTGGCGCTCGGCTACCTCGCCTGGCTCGCGGCCGGGGTCGCGGCGGGCCGGCTGTTCCCGTACCGCTGGACTGCTCCGGCGATCGGCCTGCTCTGCTACCTCGTCGGCGGATTGCCCACCTACCTGCACACGGCGGCCGGGCAGCTGGCGCCGGTCGGCAACCTGCCCGGAGCCGACGGCTGGCAGCTGCGTCCGGGCGTCGCCGCCCTCGGCGCCGGCTGGCTTCTGGCGCTCACCGTGACCGCCCTGACCGCCGGGGCGGCCGACCGCCGCCGGTGGGCGGCGTTGCCCGCCACGGTGGCCATCGCGGCCGCCGTCGCCCTGCTCGCGCTACCCGTGCGGTGGACGGGAAAGTTCAACACCGCGGCGTGGGTCGTGGGCGATCCCCGTGCGAACGAGCGCGTGTGCAGCACGGACACCCCCAGGGTCTGCGTACGCCGGGTGCACGCCAATCTGCTGCCCGAGGTCACCGCCGTCACCCGTGCGGCGCTGGCGCCGGTGCGCGGCTACACGTTCATCGAGGAGGACCCGACCACACCGCCGGGCGTACGGCCGGCCGTGGCGCCCGGCGAACTGGTCGTCATCCCGAATCTCCAGGGGCGGACGCAGCCGTTCACGGGTGCCTTGCGTGACCCGGGCGAACTGACCCGGACCAGCCAGGACTGGGCGGTGTCGGCCTGGTGTCCCCAGCTGTCGGCGGCCGGGGACCGGGCCTACACCACGGCTCGGGAGCTGGTCAGCGGGCGGTCCGTGCCGGGGGTACGCGACCCGGCCGGCTGGCTGCGGGACTACCTGGCCGCCGCCCGGTTGTGCGACACCACGGCCTTCGAACGGCTCGCCGGCTCATGACCGGGTTCCGCCGCTACCTGACCGCCCGCGGGGTGTGGCCGGCCGCGGCCGTCCTGGCCACCGTGATCGCGGCCGGCGCGGCCGTCCACCGGGGCGGCCTCGACGGTCCCCTCACCGATTGGTGGGTGCCGGTCGTGACCCTGGTCCCGCTGGTCGTGATGGTGTCGGTGCTGCCGACCCTGGCCGGCGCCGACCCGGCCCTGGAAAGTTCGACCCCCCGGCTCCGTCCGCGCTGGCGCCTCACCCATGCGGCGATCGCCGCCGTCCTGTCCGCGGCCGTTCTGGCGCCGGCCGGCGTGCTCGCGCTGGGCGCGCCCAACGGATCGGCGTTGGTACGCAACAGTCTCGGCGTTCTCGGGCTGGCGCTGCTGGCCGGCACGGTGTTGCCGATCCAGGCCGCCTGGGCGCCGCCCATGGGCTACCTCCTGGCGGTCCTGGCCGGCGCGCCGCACGATCCCGGCGGCGTCGCCGCCTGGTGGGCCTGGCCCACCCAGCCCGGCGGGACGGGTGTCTCCTGGTTGGTGGCGGGAGTCCTGCTGGCCGGCGGCCTCATCGGGTACGCCGGCCGGGGCCCCGTTCCCACACGGCCCGCCGGTCAGGACTGAGCACCCGAGACGCCGTGATCCGTCAGACGCCCCGCCGGCGGCCGATCAGCTCCGCCACGTCGTCGGCGCGGCTCAGACTGAGCACCCGAGACGCCGTGATCCGTCAGACGCCCCGCCGGCGGCCGATCAGCTCCGCCACGTCGTCGGCGCGGCTCAGGTAGGCCGAATGACCGGTCGGCCACGTCTCCGCCGTGGAACAGCGTGCCGCGAACGCCGCCACGAGTTCCGGAACGATGGCTTGATCGTGGCCGGCGGCCAGGTAGTGCGACGGGGTGTCACGCCAGGCGGCCTGCTCCGGAGTGGCGGCGAAGATCGACGGGGGCTCCGGGCGTAGCAGCTCGATCGCCCGGGTGGCGGTAGCCTCGTCGCAGTCGGCGTAAAGCCCGGCGCGGGCCGCCTCCGGGTCGAGCCGGACCCGGCCGTCGGCGTCGGCGGTGACGGCCAGCGGAGCACCGGCCCGCCCGGTCCGGCGCTGCACGTCGACGATCAGGCCCTGCGGTGACTCGCCGACGTCGAGCACCCAGCCGGCCAGGAAGAGCATCGAGGCCGCGCCACGCACGGTCCCCGCGGTGATGCCGCCGTTGGAATGGGCGACGAGCAACGGCGGCCGAACCGAAGAGTCCACCATGGACTGGACTAGGTCGTGGCTGTCGGGCAGGGACAGCCCACCGAGGTCGGGGATCGCGACGGACAGGCCGTCGCGGTTGAGCCGGTCGGCCAGCGCGCGGAAATGCTCGGGCTGGTGCCAGGCGCCGTGGCACACGATCACGTCGGTCATGATCGGATCCTAGGCGGTGAGGACAAGCGGGTGGCGGCCGGATCCCTTGTGCTGTCAGGCATCTAGGGCCGACCCGGCCAGCTCGACCCGGCTCAGTTCGAGGGCACGGTGGTACTTCGCCACGTTGCCCAGCTTCACTTCCTCGTAGCCTCGAACGAGGTCGGGCAGATCGGCGATCGCGGCGACCAGGTCGGCGGTGCCGGGCCCCAGCGCCGCGAGCGATTCGTCGATCACGTCGCGGTACTCGGCGACCAGGCCTCGTTCGATCTTGCGGACCTTGGCCCGGCCGAAGACGTCCCACGGCGTGCCGCGTGTGTGTCGCAGGGCGACGAGCAGCCCGAACACGGGCCGGAACCAGGCACCGAGGCTGATCTTGCGATGCATCCCGAGCGTTCGCAGGATCGGCGGGTGGAGGCGATAGACGACTTTGGCCGTCGTACCGAAGCGGGCCGTGACCGCGTCCCGCAGAGCCGGATCGAGCGAGAGCCTCGCGACCTCGTACTCGTCCTTGTAGGCCATCAGCTTGTACAGCTGCCGCGCCACGGCTTCGGTGACCGCTGTGGATCCGGGCACGCGCTCGGCTTCCACCCGCCGCACCTTGGCCACGAACTCGGCGTAGCCTCTGGCGTAGCGCAGGTTCTGGTAGGCGACGAGGTCGGGAACGCGGATGCCGGCCAGCCGGGACAGCTCGGAGCCGGGTTCCGCGCCGACGATGTCCAGCAGCTCCCGTACCCCCGGTGTGATCGGTGCCGTCGCGGGTGCCGTCGCGCCCGCGATCTCGCCGGGCGATCCCGCGGCCGCGTGGAAGGCCGGTGGATCGCTCACGAGTTGCCGTCCCCGCCGGAAGGCCTGGATGTTCCGGCCGGCCTGGACGCCGTTGAGTTCGATGGCCTGTTCGATGGCCTCGGCCGGTATCGGCAGGGCGCCGGCCTGGTAGGCGGCTCCGACCAGGATCAGGTTGGCGAACTGGTCCTGGCCGAACAGGGCGATCGAGGCGGCCCGGGCGTCCAGGAAGTGGGCGCGTTCCGCGCTGGTGTGCTCGCGGATGAGACCGATCAGGGCGGTACGGTCGGGGAACCGCCGGGTGACGTCGACGACCATACCGCCGGTTGGCACGGCGGTGGTCGAGACGACGGCGACGGTCCGTCCGGGGTCCGCCGCCGTCAGATGGGCCGGGTCGGCCGCGACCAGCAGGTCCGCTCCGAGGTAGAGATCCACCTCGTCGGCGGCGGCCTTGTTCGCGCCGCGCATCGGCGTCCGGCTGAGTTTGATGTCCGAGACGACGGCCCCACCTTTCTGAGCGAGGCCGGTCTGGTCGAGCGACCGCACGTGCAGACCGGCCCGGGCGGCGGCGACACCGAGAATCTGAGAGACGGTGACGACGCCGGAACCGCCGATGCCGAGGATCCGGGTGGTGTGCTGACCGGTGGTGTCCAGCCCGGTCGCGTCCGGAGGCGCCGGAAAGGACGTGTCGTCCAGTTCGGCCGCGGTCCGGGCGACGGCCTGGACCGTGCCGGGGCGGACGGTGACGAACGACGGGCAGTCGCCCTTGAGGCAGGAGTAGTCCTTGTTGCACGAGGACTGGTCGATCCGCGTCTTGCGGCCGAACTCGGTGTCGACGGGTTGCACGGACAGGCAGTTGGACTTCTCACCGCAGTCGCCGCATCCCTCACAGACGCGCTCGTTGATCAGCACCCGTTCGGCCGGGTCGGGAGCGAGGCCGCGCTTGCGCTTGCGGCGCAACTCGGTCGCGCATTCCTGATCGTGGATGAGCATCGTCACGCCGCCGATGCCGGCCAGCCGCTCCTGCGCCTCCACGATCCGGTCGCGGTGCCAGACCTCGACCCCTCGGGGCAGGCCCCGGCGGCGGTACGACCTGGGGTCCTCGGTCGTGACGATGATCTTCTTGACGCCTTCCGCGGTCATCGCGCGGGCGAGTTCGGCCACGGTCAGCTGGCCGACCGCCTGCTGGCCGCCGGTCATGGCGACGGCCGAGTTGTACAGCAGCTTGTAGGTGATGTCGACGCCACCGGCCACGGCGGCCCGGACGGCCAGGCTGCCGGAGTGGTGAAAGGTGCCGTCGCCGATGTTCTGCAGCAGGTGCTTGCGTTTCAGGAAGGGCGACATGCCGAGCCACTGTGCGCCCTCGCCGCCCATCTGGGTCAGCCCGGTGACGTCGCCGACCAGGGTCGGCGGCATCAGCAGGGCCAGGGCGTGACAGCCGATGCCGGCGCCGACCAGCGAACCGGCCGGGGTGCGGACCGAGCTGTTGTGCGGGCAGCCCGAGCAGAAGTACGGCGTACGGACGGCCAGCGGCAGCAAGGTCCGACGAGCCGGCGCCGGGCGACCCTCCATCGGCAGATCCAGGCGGGCCCGCAGCCGGGTCGCCAGCGCCGCGAAGATCCGGTCCGGGCCGAGGTCGCCGTGCGCCGGGAACATCGGGCTGCCGTCCGCCGACACCTTGCCGGTCACCTGGGGTGCCGGGTTGCGGCCGAACAACAGGTCCTTGATCGCGGTCTCCAGGAACGGCCGCTTCTCCTCCACGACGATGACCTCGTCCAGCCCGTCCGCGAAAGCGGCGATCAGCTCCGGGTCCAGCGGGTGGATGACGCCCAGCTTGAGGAGCCGGATGCGCTGAGCCGCGAGGTCGTCGTCGGCCTCGAGCCCGAGCATCAGCAGCGCCTGCCGTACATCCGCATAGGACTTGCCGGCGGCCACGATCCCGACCCGGGCGCCGGCGGTGGCTCCGGCGACCGTGTTCAGCCCGTTGAGCCGGGCGTAGCGGCGGGCGAGTTCGAGGCGGGGGCCGTTCCGGCTCTCCTCCAGCGCGCTCAGGGTGGGGCCGGCCAGCTTGGCGGTGACGGTGTGCTCGAAGTCGCGGCCGCCGATCGCGAAGCTCGGCATCGCCCGGGTGAGCCGGTCGGGATCGACCCGGACGGTGCCGGAACCGTCGGCCACGTCGGTCACGATCTTCAGCGCGGTCCACAGGCCGCTGGCCCGGGACATCGCGACCGCGTGCAGGCCGTAATCCAGCACCTCCTGCGGATTCGCCGGGTACAGCGTCGGAACGCCCAGGTCGGCCAGCAACATCTCGGAGGCGCCGGGAACGGTGGACGACTTCGCGGTCGGGTCGTCACCCACGAACACGACAGCGCCACCGGCGCGGTGGGTGCCGCACAGGTTGGCGTGCCGCAGCGCGTCACAGGCCCGGTCCAGGCCGGGCGATTTTCCGTACCAGAAGCCGGTGACGCCCTCGACGCGTTTGTCGGTCATCGTGGAGGCCAGCTGGGTGCCCTGGACGGCGGTCGCCGCGAGTTCCTCGTTCACGGCGGGCCGGAAGATGATGTCGTGCTGGTCGAGCAGGGCCGCGTGCTTGGCCAGCTCGAGGTCGTAGCCGCCCAGCGGCGAGCCCTCGTAGCCGGACACGTACAGGGCCGAGTCGGCGCCCGCCCGCAGATCCGCGCGCCGCACGTCGAGGGCCAGGCGGACCAGCGCCTGGACGCCAGTCAGCTGGACCAGGCCGGAGTCCGCGAGGTACCGCTCGTCCAGCGTGCCCGGGCCCGGCCGGGCGTCTCCGGCACCAGGAGTGCTCATCATCGCCGTCCTTTCAGCGCGCTGATGCGGCCGCGATGCGATCCTCGGCGAGGGCGTTGGCGGCTGCCAGCGGCGTGATGCCCTCGTGTGTCGCGCGAGCGAAGACGTCCCGCAGCGTGTCCGCGATCCCCGTGACGGCGGCCATCGCGGTGTCGTGGTTCCGGCTGCCGACCTCCATCTCGTGGCCGTACAACACACCGCCCGCGTTGACCAGGAAGTCCGGGGCCCACAGGATGCCGCGCTGAGCCAGCAGCGCGGCGACGCCGTCGTCGGAGAGTTGATTGTTGGCCGGCCCGACCACCGCGCGGCACCGCAGGTCGCCGACCGTCGACGGTGTCAACGATCCGCCCAGCGCGGCCGGCACGAGCACGTCGGCCTCGATGGCCAGCGCCTGCTCGGGCTCGACCCAGGTCGCGCCGAGGGCCTCGGCCAGCTCTCGCTTTCCCCGGTCGACGTCGGTGACCACCAGCTTCGCCCCGGCCGCGCCGAGGCTGGTGGCCAGTCGTGAGCCGACCTGACCGAGGCCGACGACCCCGACCTGACGGCCGGCGAGGTCACGGGTCCCCCACACCTGCTCGGCGGTCACCAGGATCGCGTCGAAGACCCCGGCGGCGGTCGGCGCGGAAGGCTCACCGACCCCGCCCGCGGCCTGGGGCAGGCCGTAGGCGAACTCCGTCCGCTCCGCGATGGTCGCCATGTCCTGCGCCGTCGTGCCGACGTCCTCGGCGACCCCGTACGTGCCGCCCAACGACTCGACCACGTCGCCGAGGTCGTGCAGCAGGTCGCGGCGCAGACTCGGAGTCAGCTCGACCCGCGGGGGGACGGGCAGGACGCTCTTGCCACCGCCCCACGGCACCCCGGCCAGCGCACACTTGAGCGTCATGGCGTTCGACAGACGCAGCGCGTCCTCGAGGCCGGCGCGCCAGTCGTCGTAACGCCAGAGCCGGCAGCCGCCGACGGCCTGGCCGAGGGCGGTGGAGTGCACCGCGACGATCACCGGGAGGCCCGAACGGCGGCCGGTGGAGATGACGATCTTCTCGTGCCTGAGCTGTGCCACCGGACAAGTGTCGAAAAGGTGGCCGGGAACTTCGTTGGAGCTTTCTACGAAACCACGGCCGAGAAGTTCATCGTCCGGTGACCTGGCTTTCCCGTTCCCGGCAACGCAGCGCCCGGATCTGCTCGGCGCGGCTGTCCTCCAGGACTCGGCGCAGCGAGCCGGGGAGCGGCCGGCTGAGGGCCTGGTCGGTCCGCGCCAGCCCGTCGAGGGTCGCGTCCCATGTGGGCAGCAGCGCCCGGAGTTGCAGCGGCGCCGTGGCCGAGGCGTCGGCCCGAGCCGACCAGACGGTGCCGAGCGTGCCGTAGATGCCCGGGAGATACGGCCTGAGCAGGTCCGGCTGTTCGGCCAGATTGAACCCCTCGATGACAGCCATCCTCTCCTGATGGGACAGGCGGGTGTCGGCGGTGAGCAGCTGCCAGGCTTCGGCCTTGGCCGCCGGGTCGGGTCGCGAGGCCCGCGCGGTCAGGTGGTGGAGCCGTCCCTCGGTGGTGTCGTCCCGGGCCAGCTCGGCCGTGAGCTCGTCGTCGGTCATCCGGTCCAGCGCGGCCAGGCGCCGGACGATCGCCCAGCGCAGGCCGCTGTCGACGGCCAGCCCGGCCAGGTCCGGACGGCCGGCCAGCATCTGACGGAGCCGGTCGCTCTGCGACGTCGTCACGGCGTCGGCGATGAAGGCGGTCGCGAAGACGCGTTGCCGATCGGAGCCTGGCTCGGAGGTGCGGGCGAGTTCCAGCCAGCCGTCGCTGAGCCGGGCCAGCCGGTCGGCGACGAGGCTCTGCGCCCCCAGCAGTACGACGGCCGTACGCGCCTGTTGCAGCAACCGTTCCACCACGCCCAGGTCGGCTTCGGTCGCGACACCGCGCAGCACCAGAGCCAGGTAGTCCGCGGTCGGCACCTCGGCGTCGCGGGTCATGTCCCAGGCCGCGCCCCAGCAGACCGACCGGGCCAGGGTGTCGTCGAGGCGGTCGATCTGCCTGATCAGCTGGTGCCACGACCGGGGATCGAGCCGGACCTTGGCGTAGGTCAGGTCGGCGTCGTTGACCAGAACGATGTCGTCCGGACCGACCGGCGGTAGTCCGGGTACCGGGCTCGTGGACCCGGTCAGGTCGAGCGTCACCGACGCGGAATTCGCCAGCCTCCCGTCCCGCATGCGGTACACCGCGACTCCGATCCGATGCGGGCGGATCGGTTCCCCGGACTGTTCGAGGACCACCTCGTCGCCGGTGATGATGCCGCGCACCGTGTTGACGCCGGTGGTGTGCAGCCACGCCCGGCTCCAGTCGGTGAGGGACCGGCCGCTGCTGCGTTCCAGATGCCGCAGCAGGTCGGTGAACTCGGTGTTACCCCAGGCGTGATCGGTGAAGTACGTTCGCAGTCCGCGGAAGAACGCGTCCTCCCCCACCCACGCCACCAGTTGTCTCAGCACCGAGGCGCCCTTGGCGTAGGTGATGCCGTCGAAGTTGGCGGTCGCGGTGGCGATGTCCGGCGCGTCGGCGATCACCGGGTGGGTGGAGGGCAGTTGGTCCTCGGTACGGGCCATCGTCTTGGCGACGTCGCTGAAGTACGTCCACGCCTCGGTGAACTCGGTCGCCTCGACCAGTGCGTGCACCGAGGCGTAGGTAGCGAACGACTCGTTCAGCCACAGATCGTCCCACCAGCGCATGGTCACCAGGTTGCCGAACCACATGTGGGCCAGTTCGTGCAGCAGGATCTCCGCGCGGCGCATCGCCATGGTGCGGGTCACCTGCGAGCGGAAGAGAAGCCGTTCGGTGAGCAGGACGCACGCGACGTTCTCCATCGCCCCGGAGTTGAACTCGGGCACGAACACCTGGTCGTACTTGCCGAACGGGTACGGCTGGTCGAACAACACCCGGAAGTGGTCGAAGCCTTGCCGGGTGACGGTCAGCACCGCGTCCGCGTCGAGGTGGGCGGCCAGCGTCGCCCGGCAGTACACGTCCATCGGGATCGGGCCGTGTTCCGAGCGGACCCGCGCGAACGGCCCGGCCGCCAGCGCGTAGAGGTAGGTGCTGACCACCGCCGATCCGGGGAAGTCCCACCTCGTGACGTCGCCCTCGGCCGATGGCACGCCGGTCGTGGTCGAGACCACCAGCCAGGTGCTCGGGCATCGGACGGTCAGCGTCCACGAGGCCTTCAGGTCGGGTTGGTCGAAGCATGCGAAGACCCGGTGCGCCTCGAACGGCTCGAACTGGGTGTAGACGTAGACCTGCTCGTCGACCGGGTCGACGAATCGGTGCAGTCCCTCCCCGGTCGAGCTGTAGCGGCAGTCCGCCTCCACGGTGAGCACGTTGCGCCCGGCCAGGGCCGGCAGTGCGACGCGGAATCCGTCGAAGGCGGTGCCGGGGTCCAGGGCGACGCCGTTCAGTTCCACCGCCAGCACCCGATCGGCCACCAGGTCCACGAAGGTCTCGGCGCCGGCTTCCGCATCGAACCGCACAACTGTCGTGGACCGGAACACCTCGGGTCCGGTGGTGAGATCCAAGGCAACCTGGTACGCCACCCGGCCGACGGTTTGCGCGCGCAGCTGGGCTTCCGAACGGTGCAGGTCGTTGCTCATCGGATTCCCGCCGAGAAATCGACCTTTTCTGGTGTCAGCTCAGCCATCCGGCCAGTGTTCTGGGCGCGGGCCGGACGTCGCGTCGGAGATTCCTACAAACGCAGCGCGAGAAGTTCGACGGCGACGACGAGCCGGTGGGCCGGATCGTCGAGATTCAGCCCGGAGACCTCCTGGACCCGCGTCACGCGGTACCGCATCGTGTTGACGTGCACGCCGACCGCGGCCGCGGCGGCCGGAATGCTGCCCGAGGCGTCAAGGTAGGCCTTCAGCGTCTCCAGGTAGTTCTTGCCGCGTTCCTCGTCCTGCCGGAGCAGTTCCCGGACACCCGGCAGGCGCAGTTCGGGCCGGTCTCGGACCAGTTCGCCCAGGGTGATCAGGACGTGCGTGATCCGCGTGTCGTCGACCGTGCCGACCCACCGGTCCACCGGCCGGGCGATCATGGCCTGCAGCACCCGGTCGGCGTCGGCGCGGCACTCCAGGACGTGGGCGAGACCGGCGCGCGGGTCGCTGATGCCCGCGATGACCCGGACGCCGAGCGTCCGGCTGGTGCGGGCACACACGTCGCCGGCCAGCGCCACCAGCCGGCCCGTGGTGGCGGCGGAGACGTCGGGGAACAACGCGTACACGGTCTCGCCGATCCAGCAGCAGAACACCTGCCGCCGGAAGGCCTCGCAGGCCAGCATGATCGCGTCGAGCACGCGGGTGCGGTTGGTCAGCAGTTCGGGGCCGCCGGTACCCGCGACGTGGAAGGCGGCCAGCTGGACGGTCGTCGCCGGGTCGATGCCCAGGTTCGTCTCCAGCCGGCCTTCGAGCAGCGCCCGCAACCGGAATCCGCGGTCGCGGCGGCTCGAGTCGCTGAACGAACGCAACCGCAGGAGGTGCATCGCGGCCTGCGGGGTGGACTGGGCCAGCACCTGCTCGGTCTCGGGGCCGAGCGGTTCGGCGCCGCTGACCACCCAGATGGAGCCCAGCACCTCGGGCCCGGCGCGCACCAGCGTCGCCACCCGGGCGCTGGCCCGGCCCTCGGGGTCGGTGACCCGGACCGGTCCCGGGGCGTCGGCCAGCAACCGGTAGTAGCCCTCGTCCTCGAGCCGGCGGGACCAGTTCGGCGGGTTGCCCCGCCCCAGGATGGTCTGCCGGCGCGCGTCGTCGATCGGCTGTTCGAGAGTGCTGTAGGCCAGCAGCGTTCCTTGCGGGTCCTCGATGGCGACGGCACCGCCCAGGAGTGCCGCGAGCGCGTTGGCGTACGCGAACAGATCTCCCTCGTGCGAGGGACCCTGCGTCGCCGCGGCGCGCTGGATCAGCCGGTACAGCTGGTCCCAGGACAGATCCTCGGCCACCGCCAGCAGACCGATGCCGCACCGCTGCGCCGCCGCGGCCACCGGCCGCACATCGCCCTTGAACGCCACGGCGGTGACTCCCGATCCGTCGAGCATCTCGATGATTTTGTCGGCCGGCGTCACATTGACGCCGAGCACCACGTCGCGCGGCGACAGGTCGGTCACGTCACACGCGTCCCACAGCCGGGCCCCGCCGACCCGCAGGTGCGAGCACTCGTTGTTGAGGAGCACCACGGCACCGGTGCCCAGCGCCTCCACGACTCGGCCCAGGGTGGGATCCCGCTCGTCAACCGCCATGTCAGCGAGCATTGCAGCCCTCCTCCCACCGTGCCATGCGGATCGCTTTGAATGTCCAGAAATCCAGCGATGCCCGTACGGGTCAACTCCCCGATCCGTCACCCGCGGCGAAGTGGCAGGCCGCCCTGTGGCGATGCTCGGCCGTGGGTTCCACGGTGCGGCAGATCTCTCGCTCGGCGTGTACCAGTGGACCGATCGGGCACCTCGGGTGATAGCGACAGCCGGTCGGCGGGTGGTGCGGATCGGCCGGCTCGGCGGCGGGCACGGACCGCGGATCGGCTTCCTTCGCGACCACGCCGTGGTGCGCGGGATCCGGCACCGACTCCAGCAGATCACGGGTGTACGGGTGCTGCGGATCGCTCAGCACCTGGTGCACGGGCCCGTGCTCGACGATCCGCCCCAGGTACATCACGGCGATGCTGGTCGCGATGTAACGCACCACCGCCAGGTTGTGCGAGATGAACAGCATCGACATCCCGAGCTCGCCCTGCAGCTCCCGGACCAGATTGAGCACGGCGCCCTGGATGGAGACGTCCAGCGCGGAGGTGATCTCATCGGCGATGACCACGTCGGGCCGGGCGGCCAGCGCACGCGCCAGCGCCACGCGCTGACGTTGCCCGCCGGAGAGCTGTCCGGGATAGTCGCGGGCGCGATCCGGCTCCAGATTGACCAGTTCCAGCAGGCGGGTGATCTCGCGGCGCCGATCGGCACCGGACCGCTGATCACGAGTCATCGTCTCGGCGACGATGTCCCCGATCGTCATGCGCGGGTCGAGCGACGAGTACGGATCCTGGAAGACCATTTGGAGCGAACGGCGGCCGGCCCGGTTTCGCGGTAGCTCACCGTCGACCAGAACCCGGCCGCTGTGCAGCGGTGCGAGTCCCACGACGGCGCGGGCCAGGGTCGACTTGCCCGAGCCGGATTCCCCGACCAGGCCGACGATCTCCCCGTCCGGAACGGTCAGGCTCACCCGGTCCACCGCGGTGACGCCGCTCCACCGGTTGCCGTAGCGGACACTGACGTTCTCCAGCCGCAGTTCGCTCATTTTCCGTTCCCGAACGTGAGGTTTCCGAGCGGTTCTCGCGTCCGCGCGTTCCCGGCGTCCCGGGTGATCGGTTCACCGGCATGCCAGCAGGCGACCCGTCGCCCGGCCGGATCGGTGACCATCGGCGGATCCTCCCGCGTGCACCGGTCGTCGGCCAGCGGGCAGCGCGGCGCGAAGGCGCAGCCGACGGGCACCTGGGCCGGCAGCACCGGGCGCCCCGGGATGACCGCGAGCGGCCGCCTCAGGTCGGTGCGCATGTTCGGGACCGCCGCGACCAGCGCACGCGTGTAGGGATGGCGGGCCGCTGGGCCGAGTTCGGAGGCGGGCAGGTCCTCGACGATGCGTCCCGCGTACATGACCATCACCCGGTCGCACATCTGACCCACCACTGTGACGTCGTGGCTGATCAGCATGACGGCGACGTGATCGGCGGCGCGGATCGCCTGCAGCAGGCCCAGAACCTCGCGCTGTACGGTCACGTCCAGTGCTGTGGTCGGCTCGTCGGCGATGATCAACGCCGGGTTGCCCATGACACCCATGCCGATCATCGCGCGCTGGCGCATGCCGCCGGAGAACTCGTGTGGGTACTGCCGCGAGCGCCGTTCCGCGGCGGGCACCCGCACCGCGCGGAGCCGGTCCACCGCCCGGGCCAATGCCTTGTTCCAGGTCATCCCTTGGTGCTGCCGGGCGACTTCGGCGAGTTGCCGGCCGATCCGCTGGGTCGGGTTGAACGATGTCATCGGGTCCTGGAACACCATCGCCAGCGAGGTTCCGAGCAGGTCGCGGTGGGTGCGGACGGTGCCGCCGAGCAGGTCGGAACCGAGGAACTCCAGCCGTTGCCCGTCGACCTGACCGGTTTCCTCGATCAGCCGGGCGACCGCGTGCGCGGTCAGGGACTTGCCCGAGCCGGACTCGCCGACCACCCCGACGGCCTCGCCCCGGCGCAGGGTGAAGCTCACTCCACGGACCGGCCGTACCGGTCCGTCGGCGCCGGCGAACGTGACGGACAGGTCGTGTACGTCGAGCACGACGTCTCCGTCGGTCTCCCGTTTCGCGCCGCCTCGGAGCTTCTTCAGGGCGGCCCGGAGCGGCCGGGTGCGGCCGCTCGTCGTGCTCAGACCCATCCCTTTGGCCACCGCCTCGCCGAACAGATTGAACGCGAGCCCGGCGATGACCACGGCGACACCGGGGGCGAGTGCGGCTGTCGGTTGTACGTAGATGCCGCTCAGCCCGTCGCCGAGCAACCGGCCCCAGTCGTAGCCCGGCGCCTGGACCCCGAGGCCGAGGAACGAGAGTCCGGCGAACGCGAGCAGGGCACCGCCCGCGCCGATCGTCGCGTTCACGATCAGCGGCTCGGCGATGTTGGGCAGGATGTGCCGCACCAGCAACCGGATCCGGCCGACGCCGGCGACCCGCGCGGCGGCGACGAAGTCCCGTTCGGCGATGCCCGCGACCAGCGTCTGTGACAACCGGCCGAACGCCGGAGCCCCGGCCAGCCCGATCGCGAGCACGGCGCCCCGTTCACCGACGCCGAAGATGACGGCGAAGAACAAGGCCATGAGCAGGCCGGGGAAGGCCACGCCGATGGTGATGACCGAAGTGACCAGCCGTCCCCCGCGGCGGCCGATCAGCACCGGCGCCGCACCGAGCAGCAGTCCCACGACCACGGTGATGGCCGTGGCCGTCAGGGCCAGTCCGATGGACAACCGGGTCGCGACCAGGATCCGTGCGAGCAGGTCCCGCCCGAGGTTGTCGGTTCCGAGCCAATGCGCCGCCGACGAACCCAGCAACATCTGATCCGTATCGACCAGGTCCGCGCGGTCCGACCACAGCCACGGAGCGATGACGGCCAGGACGAGCAGGGCGGCCACCAGCAGGCCCGCGCTCGCGCCGATGGGCTGTCGCAGGACGGCCAGCCAGCGCGCGGCCTTGCCCCGGCGCCTCGGGGAGTTCCCGCCGGCCCGGGGCGGGGCCAGGGTGGTCACGGCCATCGCTCAGCTCTCCCGAATCGTCGAGCGGGGATCGAGCAGGGCGAGTGTCACATCGACGGCCAGGTTCAGGGCGAGCACCACGACGCCGTAGATCAGGACGATGCCCTGGACGATCGGATAGTCCTTGACCAGAATCGACTGGACCATCGTGCTGCCCAGCCCGGGCCAGGCGAAGACGTTCTCGACCAGCACCGTCCCGGCCACCACCGACCCGAGCAACAGTCCACCGATCGTGATCACCGCGGTCAGCGCGTTCGGCAGGGCGTGGCGCAGATAGATGACGGGCGCCGGCAACCGTTTGGCTCGGGCGGTACGGACGAAGTCGGCCTGCAGGACCCGAACCATCTCGACCCGTGCGATCCGGGCCAGGATGGCCGCCGGGCCGACCGCGAGCGACAGCACCGGGAGGACCAACGATTCCGGCCCGGCCTGGCCGGCGACCGGCAGCCAGCCCAGATGCACGCCGAACACGTAGACCAGGCCCACCCCGAGCAGAAACTCCGGAACCGCGCCGACCAGCGCACCGGCCGAGGTGAACGCCAGCTCGGCCCGACCGGCGCGGCCGTCTCGCGTCAGCACGCCCATCGAGACTCCGAGCGGCATCGCGATCACCGCGGCGGTCAGGAACGCGAGGAGAGCGAGCTCCAGCGTCATCGGCAGCCGTTCGCCGATCACGTGCGACACCGGCAGGTTCGCGGTGATCGACGTGCCCAGGTCACCGGTGAGAACGCCACGCAGATAGTGCCCGTACTGCACCCAGAGGGGATCGTTCAGGCCCAGCGCGGCACGGCGCGCGTCGACCAGCGCGGCCGGCGCGGTCGGTCCGAGGGCACCCCGTACCGGGTCCCCCGGGATGAGGTGGATCATCGCGAACGACGCGGTGATCAGCACCCACACCGACACCACGAGCCGGCCCGCACGCCGCGCCGCGAACCGCGCCCAGGGGTGGTCGAGCCAGATCATGACGATTCGAGGCGTCGCCGCACCGAGGCCCGGCCCGTCAGCGACCGCGGACCCTCGTCCGAACGTCGATCGGGCGACGATCAACGGGCCACCATCCGGATGCTCATCGGAATCAGCGTCATCGCCTGGTCGAACCGGGCGCCGTTACCGAACGTCTTGACCGTCTGGTTGGCGAACGGAATCACGTCGGCCGCGCTGACCAGGTGCGTCTCGGCCGCCAGCCAGTCGGAGCACCCCGCCGAACCCGGCTTGGTCGCCGCCTTGGCCGCGCCGGCCTGGTAGTCGGCGTTGTTGATGCTCGCGAAGTTGGTGCCGTTCGGGGGGACCGCACCGGACAGGAACGGCCGGAGCTGGTCGGGGCTGCCGACACCCACCGGCTCCCACGAGATGTCCCAATCGCCGGTGCTGAACAGCGTGCTGCCGATCGCGGTCTGATCCTGCGGCTTCACTGTCACCTGTACGCCGAGCTGTTTCCACCCGGCCACCGCGAGCTCGGCCGCGGCCGAGCCGGCCGGACCGCCCGCGGTGTCGTGCACGAAGGTCACGGACAGGCTCTTGCCGTTCTTGGCACGGATGCCGTCCGGTCCGGCCGTCCAGCCCGCCTGGTCCAGCAGTTGGCCGGCCGCCGCGAGATCGTGGGCCGGGAGCGCATCCGGTACCGACTTCCCCGGGCAGGCCACCGGCGGGTCGGCCGCCAGCGTGGTGGCCGGTCCACCGCGCCCGGAGGTGATCACCTTGGCCAGCTGAGACAGATCGAGCGCCTTCGTCAGGGCCAGCCGGATCGGCTGTTCCGCGGTGACCCGGCCCTTGGACTGGTTGAACCACATCTCGCCGAGAAGATTGTTCTGGTCGCTGGAGTACAGGTGAGCCGCGGTCAGCCGCTGGGCATCAGGCCCACGGACCGTCGCCGCGTTCAGGCCACCGGACAGCAACAGGTTCGCGGCGGTGGTCTCGTTGGCGATGACCTTGACGACGACCTCGGCCGGCAGGCCCGGGGTCGAGGTGCTGGCGCCGCCGGGCCCCCAGCTGTAGCCCGCCCGCCTGGTGTAGGTGTATTGATTGCCCGGCTCGGCCAGCTTGAGCTGGTACGGTCCGGTGCCGTTCGTCTGCCGCGCCAGAGTCTTGCGATCCTTCATGCCGGCCGCGCAGACCATCGGCAGGTTGCCCAGCCCGGTGAGTACGAACGGCGCGTCCGGTGCGGCCACGGTGACCGTTCCCGCCTGGTCGTCGACGGTGGCGTGCGCACCGTAGGGCAGGAGAACGCCGAGAAACGGGCTCTTGTTCTTCGGATCCGCGACGTAGTTGACGTTGGCGGCCGCGTCCGCTGGTGTGAAGGGCGCGCCGTCCGAACAGGTGACGCCCTTACGCATCGTCAACGTCACCTTCGTGCCGTCGACCTTCCACTCGGTCGCGAGGCCGGACGAGATCTTCCCGGCGCTGTCGGCGTTGAGCAGGTGGTCGTACGCGAACTGGCTCATCTCGAAGACGTTGCTGGTCACGGAGCCTTGCGGATCCAGGTTCCCCGGATCGGCGCTGACGGCCAGGGTGAAGGTCGCCCCGTCGACGACGGCGCCCGCCGATCCGCCCTGGTCTCTGGTTCCACTGCACCCGGCCGCCATCGTGACGACGACACATGCTCCGGCAACTGCTGCGTACGACCTCATGCCGCTCTCCCGTTCCTCGATCCGGCCCATGCAGCCTGCGCCGTCACGTGAACGCCGTCTTACGTTGCGGGCGACGAGATTCACCGTCTGGTCTGGTGTATCCGTACGACGAAATGTGCGCGTGAAGGAGCACGCGCGCTCAAACCCGGCTCGCCAGCGGGGTGGCCTGGGCGCCCAGGTGGAGATAACGGTCCCCGTTCTCCAGTTGGTAGAAGACCGCCGGCAGCCAGCTCTGGCGTCCCGGGACCTGGGTCAGGAACGCGTTCGGCCCGAACGGGATCAGTGGAGACTCGATCTCGTCCGCGCCGAGCGAGACGGCGAGCACCCCACTGGGCCGGGTGACGAGAACCAGACCGTCGGCACGATCCTCCACGAGGTAGGTCATCAGGACGCTCTCGTAGGTGCCGACGACGCCGGCCGGGTCGGCCGGCACCGGCTCCGGCGGGGGCTGCGGGGCCGGCGGCATGGTGACGCCGGCGTGTTCGAGGAGCAGTTCGGCGAACAGGTCCTGGTAGAGCTGTTCGGCGTCGCCCCCGCTGACCAGCAGGGCGACGGTCGTCGGCACGGGACCGGGGACGATACGCAGGTACGCGTTCTGCCCGAGCGTGACTCCGTCGTGGCCCAGCACCGGGCGGCCCCAGTCGAACAGCATCCAGCCGAGCCCCACGTGAGCTCCCGACGTCCAGGGCTCCGGGACCGCCACCTGCGGGGTCCGCATGGCGGCCGCCGACTCGGCGGAGATCAACCGCTCCCCCGTGGCGGTCACACCGTCCGCGAGGTGTAGCCGCGCGAAGGTCAGCAGGTCCACCGCACGGGCGTGGATCAACCCCGAAGGTCCCACGCACCGCGGCAGTCCCCATTCCGGGCTGACCTCGGTCCCGAAGTGGCCGACCGCCGCCCCCCAGAGCAGTGCCTCCTCGGGAAGAGTTCCGGCGGCGGGCAGCCCGAGCGGTACGAACAGTCGCTCACGTACGACCGCGTCCCACGACTTGCCACGCAACACTTCGACCAGACGGCCGAGCAGCACGAAACCGGCATTGTTGTAGCTCATGGTCGCGCCGAGTGGGTGGCTGTTCGCGAGGCCGGACATCGCGCTCACATAGCGGGCCAGGTTGTCGTCGCCGCGACCGGCGTCGGGAAAGAAGTCGCCACCGATGCCACTGGTGTGGTTGAGCAGATGGCGGGCGGTCACCGCCGCGGTGGTCTCCTCGTCCAGGACCCGGAAGTCGGGCAGGTAGCAGATCAGTGGGGTGTCGAGGTCGAGCAGCCCGTCGTCGACGAGCTGCATCACGAGCGTGGCCGTCCAGACCTTGGTGATGCTGCCGATCTGGAAGACGCTGTCGACGGTCACCGGCGCCCCGGTACGCGTGTTCAGCACGCCGGTGGCGGCGGTCGCCGACCAGTCGCCGACGGCCACGGCGAGGCTGGCCCCGACGACGTGGTGCCGCTCGGCCAGGGCAGCGAGCCGGTCCTGCAACGTGGCATCGACGTCGGACATCAGCGAGCCTCTCCAGTCGGGCAACGGGTCATGATGGGGACGATAGTGACCGCCCCGAGCACCCGTCCTTGTACGGATCTGCGAATTCCGGTACCGCCGGTTCGTACCGTTTGACCAGGCCACACCCCTCCAGACGCAACGCGCTCAGGGAGGAGCGGGCCTGGTCGGTGATCAGCGGCCGAACGGTTGAGCCGACCCGGCCACGCGGGTCTTCCGGGAACCGGAGACCACCCAGCAGGCGGGCGGGTCTTCCGACGGCGCCCAGCGGACGGAGGTGACCTGGTCGTCGGCCTCCGAATCGGTGATGTTGGCCCAGGTCCGGGCCGGCACGTAGGCGGCCCAGGCACCGTCGAAGTCGAGGTCCGGGTACAGGCAGATCCCTCGGGTGGTCGAGTTGTTGGCCACCGAACTGGTCCGATCGTCCATGTTCTGGACGCGCAGATCCGGCCGGTCGGCCTTGGACCAGATGCCGGGGCCACCGCCGTCTGGGTCCGTCCACAGGCAGAAGAGGTCGGCCGGACAGTCCGAGAACGCGGCCTGGGCGGCGGACGGCGCCACGAACACCGTCACCAGCCCCAGTGTCGCGGCGGCGCCACCAGCGATGAACATGCGTAGGGACCTCATGCGTGTCTCAACCTCCTGAACAGATTCGGCTACGACTGTTAACACGGCGACGGCATGTAACTCTGCATCGGGCAATTCGGGTCATGGTGTGATGCGTTGCCACTTCTGGGCGGTTGTGCCCACGCAGGGGGCGATCGTCAGGTCGCTCTGGAACCCGTTACCGGTGAGGCATGTTCCCGAGGCCGCGTTGCGCAGCGTTTCCGCCACCGGGTCGAACCGCCATCGCTGAACGTCGCCGCCGTCACAGGTCCACAGCACGACCTTGGTTCCGTCGGTGATCGCCCGGCCGCTCAGCGACAGGCATTTGCCGGCGAGGGTCATGCGGTCCCCGCTGACCGCCACGTTCTGCTGCGGGATTCCGGTGCACTCCTGAGACATGATCCGGTTGCCGTCGGCCGTCCGGCCGTCCCAGTTGTCCAGGCAGAAGCCGTTGCCGTCGCGCACCGCGCCGACGAAGTCGACGACCGTCCAGACGACTGTGACACCCGTCGGGGTGCCGGTCGGCGTCCTCGCGGTGATGACGCTGGTGTAGCTGGCCGCGGCGGCGGTCGTCCGGCCCGAGACGACCCCGGTGGCGCTGTCGATCGTCAGGCCCGGCGGCAGGCCGGTCGCCTGATAGGTCAGCTCCGTTCCCGCGATGGCCGGCTCGGCTCGTATCCGCAGAGTGCTGGCCTGCCCGGTGCCGATCGACTGGGCGCCCGGGTGGATGACAGTGACGTCCTGCCCGGGTAGCTGCCATTGCTGACCGGGGGTGCCCGCACACGGGGTGACGGTCAGGTCGCGCTCGAACCCGTTCGCGGTCAAGCAGGTCCCGGAAGCGCCGTTTCGCACCGTCCCGGCGGCCTGATCGATCTGCCATTTCTGTGCGTCACTGCCGTTGCACCGCCACAACACGACCTTGGCACCGACGGCCACCTCGCCGTTGTGCAGCGACATGCATTTTCCGGCGAAGCCGACCTGGGTGCCGGTGATCGCCGCCGTCTGCTGCGGAATCCCGGTGCACTTCTGAGACATGATCTGGTTGTCGTCGGCCGTCCGGCCGTCCCAGTTGTCGACGCACTGGCCGGTGCCGTCCCGCAGGGCGCCGGCGCGCTCGGCCGCCGTCCACACGAACGAGGTGACGCCGCTGGCATCGCCGGCCGTCGCGGTGACCGTGGCCAGGCCTCGGCCCGGGGTGATCACCACACCTGAGATCAGCCCGGTGGACGCATCGATCGAAACACCGTCCGGCAGCCCTTCGGCGCTGTATCGCAGGGTGCCGGCCGGCGGCTGCTCCGTGGTGATGGGCAGCGCCTTCGCTCCCCTGGTGGCGAAGATCGCCGGGCCGGGATAGGTGACACGGATCGGCGCGCACGGCACGCCCTGCGCGACGCAGGCGGCGGGAGCATAGGTCACTTGGGGAAAGTCTCGCTTGGCCTGATCGAACTGGCTCCGGGAGAATCCGGAGTTGAATGCGAAGGCGGCCCGGCCGCTCACATCCTCACCGACGGCGCCGCTCAGGAAGTGGACGAACTCGCCCGCGTTCATCCGGCGGCCGTAGACGAGGTTTCTGCCGTTGTTCTCCGCCGACGTCGGAAAATGGCGCGACAGCAGTCCGAAGAAGCGGTCCATCACCGCCGGTGATTTGCCGGAGGCCTGCCAGATCGGTACGAACCAGTCGCGGAACCAGGCGGCCGACTTCCCACCCGCCGGCAGGTCGTCCTTCCCGTTCATCCACTGGTTGAACACGCGATAGGCGTCCTCGGCCCGCCCCGCGTGCCAGTAGAAGTCGAACACGCAGAACTCGGCCCACTTGCTGTCGCCCCAGATCGAGAACGCCGGGGAGTCGTGCACACCCTGGCCGGCGCCCTCGACCTGATGGCAGGCCTCGTGCACGATCCGGTCGCGCAGGCTGTCGTTGTTCGGCGACCAGCTGGCCGAGCCCACGTCGATGGTGTTGCGATAGCCGGAACCGGCGTCGAACCGCTGTTGGATCGTGCCGCCACGGACGGCGTCGCGGTGCAGGAACGCGACCAACGGTTTGGGAGCACCGAACTTCTCACACCCCGGCCCGATCGGCGCCGGTAGCTCCCGAGGGACCGCGCAGTCGCCGTACGAACGTTTGAAGTATTGCCAGACATCGGTGATCAGCGGTCCGATCCAGGCTGTCTCGGCCGCCGGCGCGGCCTGGAGGCCGTCATCGAAGTAGAGCGCCACGTCGGCGTCACAGTCGATCCTGGTCATCGATTGCCCGTGGCCTTCGATGTAGTCCGTCAGCACACTCGGGGCGTCCACGTGGCATCCGGCGTCGGCCGCCGGTGGCGTCTGTGCCGCCTCCGCCGCGTGCACGGCGAAGGCGGAGAGGAGCAACGCGACCCAGGCGAAACCAAGCACGCGCAACTTGCTGCTCCGCAACGGGGAACTTCGGGTCCGCATGTATCGATCCATCCTGTGACGCTCGACGACTACTGCCGGACCACCGGGCCGGACACTTGCAGAGACGGAGCCGGCCGCGCGAGCGTTCACGGCCTGATGTTTTTCGTCCGAAACGGCCGGACGCGGTGACAGTCAGTCGCGCCGACCGGGCAAAGCCATGGCGCACAAGGGCACAACACAGAGAGACGTGCCTTCACTATTGCAACGCGACATTGCGACTCGCGACCATCGATGCGCTCAGGTCGAGCGTCATCCTTCTCGAGAGTGGAGAGCCATGCGTGTACGCATGCCCGTGGCCGTCGTGGTCGCCGTGGCCGCAGCGGTAGGGATTCCTGTTTCGCCGGCTTCCGCGGCACTGCCCGGCGTCCCGATCCGCATCGTCGGCGGCGGACCGGCCGGACCGGCCCCCTACCTGGCCCAGGTCTTCGACGTCCGTCCCGCCCAGGGCGACGTGTTCCAGTGTGGCGGCACCCTCGTGGCCGACAGCTGGGTCCTGACCGCCCGCCACTGCCTCGCCGACGCGGGCGAGACCACCGCGATCCGCATCGGCCGCACCGAACTCGGCGGCGGCACCCGCATCGCCGTGGACGAGTCGCGGACCCCTCCCGCGGCCGGCGATGTCGCACTGCTCCATCTGGCCGCTCCGGTCGACATCGCGCCGGTCGGTCTCGCCAGCACCGACCCGGCGCTGCCGACCCACGGCACGATGTACGGGTGGGGAGCCGAGGCCGCCGAAGCGCCGGGGCAGCCGCCAGTGATGTCACCGGTTCTGAAGCAGGCCAGCACCTTCATCTTCACCGACGAGAACGCCGACGGCGACGGTGGTCCCGGCCTGTCCTCGTGGAGCCTGGGCGGGACCGGCGCCGGTTACAAGGGCGACTCCGGCGGCCCGCTCATCGTCGACGGAACGCAGGTCGGGGTCATCAGCACCAGCGTCGGCGCTCCTCGCTCCGACGGGTTCAACGACCACGCCAGCGTGGCCCGCAACCGCGACTGGATCCGCTCGGTCACGGGAGCCTGAGAACGGGCGTCACCGCCGCGCCTCGCCACGGCCGGGCGCACGCACGCTGCCCGGCCGTGGCGAGGCGGCCGGCTCTCTCAGGACCGCGACCTCGGCGGGAGGGCGCCGGGCGGCCCGAGCTGGACGTCACCCAGCTCGGTCGCCACCCGCAGGAACCGCTCCGGATCGAACTCGATGCCGGCTTCCACCTGCCGCTCGGGAATGCCGACTCGGCTGATCAGCTCGGCGAAACCCGCGGGCGAGGATATCTGCAGAGCCCGGCAGCCGGTGGGCCCGGCCTGGAGAGCGTGCTGCGTTCCCATCCGTACGACGTAGTAGTCACCGGAGCGCAGCGTCAGCGCCTCGTCGCCGGCCCAGACGTGCAGGGAACCCTCCACCACCCAGAATCGTTCGTCGTACCGGGTGTGCATGTGCAGCGAGGTCCGGGCGCCGGCCGCTTGATAGGTGTCAGTGAAGTCGTGCCGGCCGTCGGTCTCGTCGCCGAAGGTCAGGATCGTCGTGGATGTCGACTCACTCAACCGGAAGACACGGTCCCGGCTCTCGTCCGAGGTAATGCTCATGCGTTCTTACCCTCCACTGTCTGGAACGTTTCAGTCGTAGTCGTGGCCGGTCGAGGCGGGATCAGCCGCCGCCGATGAGGTCGGCCGCCCGCGCGCCGATCGCCACACATGGCGCCATGGTGTTGCCCGAGGTCACGCCGGGGAGCACTGACGCGTCGACCACCCGCAGGTCGCCGACCCCCCACACCCGGAGTTCCGGGTCGACGACCGCGGTTCGATCCAGGCCGGCCCGGGCCGTACCGCTCTGGTGCCAGAACGTGCTCGCCGCGGTGCGCAGATAGGCCACGACGTCGGCGTCGGAAACCTGGCCCGGCACACCACGGTCGCCTCGATATTCGTCCATCGGCCGCGAGTGCGCGACGGCCTCGGCGAACCGGAACCCTTCGACCGCGTCGCGGACGTCGTCCGGATCGTCGAGGAAGCCGGTCACGATCATGGGGTCCGCCGCCGGATCGGACGAGCGCAGCCGCACCGAGCCGCGCGAACGCAAGCGCATGCCCAGCAGAAAGGTGAACGCTGGATCCGGGTGCCCGTAGCGGGCCTCGGCCTCGGGACTCATGAACGCGGCGGCGCCCGAGTACATGACGAACCGTGGCGATCGCGGCCGACCGTCCGTACCCCAGAAGCACACCGCCTGTGCCCGAGGCGGCGGCGGCAGGTCTCGCCCGGCCGCCTCCCACACACAACCGAACAGCAGGTGGTCGTCGAGGTTCTCGCCCACACCGGGAAGATCGGTTTGTACGGGAATGTCGAGCGATTCCAGGTGCCGAGCCGGGCCGATGCCGGATCGCAGGAGAACCTTCGGAGTCTGCACGGCCCCGAGGCTGAGCACCACCTCACGCGCGGCGCGGAAGGTGACCGGCCGGCCGTCGGCGAACGCTTCGATGCCGACCGCCCGGCCGCCTTCGACGAGGACCCGGTCGACCCGGACTCCGGTCAGGACCGTGAGGTTGTCCTGATGCAGCCGGGGTGCCACGAACGCACGGTAAGGCGATCGGCGCTCGCCGTTGTCGATGATCTCGTCGCGCACGGCGCAGCCGGCCCCACGCTCGGCGAGTTCGCCGTTCGGGCTGTCGAAGCGTTCGAGACCCAGCTGTTCGGCCCCGTCGAGCATGGCGTGGAAGAACGGATGCACCTGCTGCGCCGGCTGGATGTGCATCGGACCCCGACTGCCTCGGCGGGCCGCGTCCGGCTTCCCTCGCCACGTCTCCAGCCGGCGGTAGACGTCGAGCATCGAGCGATAGTTCCACCGCGGATCCGCGCAGTTCTCGGCGAAATCGTCCCAGTCGCGCTGGTGACCCCGGGACCAGACGCCGACGTTGATGCTCGAGCCTCCGCCGAGCCCTTTGCCCATCGAGTACAACAGGCGCCGACCGGCCGTCTGAGCGCCCGGTTCGGTGCGATAGCCCCAATCACGTTCGCTGCCCAGGTTCTCCGGCCATCGATCAGGATCGGAAACTCGCCCGTCCGCGTCGGCGGGACCGGCTTCGACCAGTAGCACGCGCAACGACTGATCACCGGCGAGTAGACCCGCGACCGTCGAACCGCCCGCTCCCGCCCCGCAGACGATGACGTCGAACTCGGTCCTGGACCTCTCCATGTACTGCCCTTCTTCTCGCTCCTGAGGCGCGTTCAGTTGCCGCCGTCGCCACCACCGCCGTCGCCACCACCGTCATAGCTCCCGCCGTCATAGCCAGAACCCGGTTGATAGCGACTCGGTCTCCGCGCCCGGCGGCTGAGTGACAGCAAAACGACCGTCGTGAAGCCGAAGACGGCGAGACAGAGGATCGACGTCATCCGCAAGTCCTTTCCGATCGCGAGACCCCTCCCAGGCTTGGCCGAGGCGTTGACCTCTTGACGGATCGGACGCGGCCGCTGTTCATGGCGGGCCGACTTCGCCCACCCGGCAGCGGCCACGCCACCCTCGTGACTGGTCAGAAGCCTTGACTCCGCGCGCTCTCCAGGGTTTCGGCCAGTACCAGTGGGTTGAGGTAGTCGCGATACGAGACGACCAGGCCTTCCTTGATCCGCAAGACGGCGATGATCGTCTGGTGCAAGGGTGCGCCGGTGGGGATCACGGTGCCGTGCGCCTCGTACTCGACGATCACGACCTGCGGATCGGTGGTCTCGTGGATCACCGTGTCGCGGTACTCGTCGAACTTGACGAGGCCGTTGGCCTGGGCGGTGAGGAACGTGCGGATCTGGTCGCGGCCCTCCACCCGGCCCGGGATGCCGGCCGGTCGGTACGGCCACTCGACATACCCGTCCGGCGCGAACAGCCTGACGAAGGTTTCGGTGTCCTGCTCGCGGCCGGCGCGCAGGATCCGCTCGACGACTTCACGTGACGTGGCGGTCATGACCACTCCATTCATTCAACGTATGTTGAATGAGAGTAGAACGACAGCGCTTTTCGGTCAACACCTGTTGAATGAATCCGTGACAGCGTGCGAGACGCCGAGGCAACACCCCCGTTCGCACTGTCGGCGCGTCGATCGCCGACAACGGATGGGAGCCCTGATGAACACGGCGTGGGATCAGAGCGTCCACAACGGATTAGGTCGGCTGAGTCACCGCAGCCCGCGGCCATCGCACCCGCACCGATTCCCCGCTGACCTTCCCCGAGGTTCGCGTTGCCGGTTGACACACACTGACTGTCCGCAGCAGAGTGGCCGTACTAGCCCAAGGATCTGACGCCGTCACATTTGGTGATCTTGAAACGATTCATTCGGGAGGCGAGTGCATGATGGACAAGCGTCGTTTCAGGGCATCGCTCCTCGGGCTGATCGTGGTCGCTCTGCCGGTCGGTCCCGGAACCGCCGCCCGCGCCCTCGAACCCACCGTCCCGCCGGTCGACGGGCTCAGCGTCGAACATCAGATCGAACCGCTGGCCGTGGACGTCCCGCGCCCGCGTCTCGGCTGGAGACTCTCCGGCGGCCGGAGCGCTCAGCAGTCGGCGTACGAGATCGTGGTCTCGACGTCACCCGGCGGCCCGGCCGACGTCTGGCGCAGCGGACGGGTCGACTCGGCGCAATCCTTCGATGTCGAGTACGGCGGGCCGGCCCTCACCTCGCGCACCCGCTACTACTGGCGGGTCCGCGTCTGGCCGGATCCCCAGCACGTCTCCCGGTGGAGCCGGCCGGCGTCGTTCGAGACAGCGTTCCTGAGGCCCACCGACTTTCTCGGCGGCTGGATCGGCGCACGCCGGACGATACCCACGCCGGCGCTCTCGGGTGCCGCCTGGATCTGGTACCCCGAAGGCGATCCGGCGGCCTCGGCCCCCGCCGGCACGCGCTACTTCCGGCGTACGTTCGACCTGCCGGCCGGCGCGCCTATCACCGCGGCGGAACTGCAGATCACCGCCGACGACTCGTTCAGCGTCCTGGTCAACGGCCGGTCGGCCGGTCACTCGGCCGCCGGGGCCGACACCTGGCGTACCGCCTCGATCATCGATCTCACCGCCTCGCTGCGACCGGGCCCGAACGTCATCGCCGTCGAGGCGACCAACGCGCAACCCGGTCCGGCCGGGCTGCTGGCCAAACTTCACGTCGACACCTCGGGCGGACCGGCCGGCCTGGTGACCGACGGATCGTGGAGGTCGGCGGCCGGCCCGGAGCCGGGATGGGAACAGATCGGCTTCGACGACGCGGCCTGGCCCGCCGCGCACGTGGGTCCCGCGTACGGCGGCGGGCCGTGGGGCAGCTCGGTCGCCGCCCTACCACCCCCGGAAACCTTACTGCGCCGGGATTTCACCCTCGGACGGCCGATCGCCTCGGCCCGCGCCTACATCGCCGGGCTGGGCTACAACAAGCTCTACCTCAACGGGCGGCGGATCGGCGACCACGAACTCGACCCCGGATTCACCGTCTACGACAAGACCTACCTCTACAGCACGTACGACGTCACCTCGACACTACGGCGCGGGGCCAACGCGATCGGCGTGAGCCTCGGGCGCGGCTTCCACTCGATGACCGACCCGGACGAGTGGAAGGCCTCGGCCTGGTGGGGCGAGCCGAAACTCAAGCTCGAACTGGACGTCACCTACCGGGACGGAACCCGTACGAGGCTGCTCAGCGACAACAGCTGGACCGTGGCCGACGGCCCGACCCGCTCGGAGTCCCTCTGGTTCGGCGAGACCTACGACGCCCGCCTCGACCGGCCGGGATGGGACCGGCCGGGCTACGACCAAACCGGCTGGACGCCCGCCGTCAACGTGGATCCGCCCGGTGGCACGCCACGGTCCCAGGCGTTCCCGGCCGTCAAGGTGACCGAGCCGCTGCACGTCGCGGCCGTCACCACCCCCGTCGCCGGTTCACATGTGTACGACTTCGGCGGTCCGACGGCCGGATGGGCGCGGATCGGCGTACGCGGGCCGTCCGGCACGACGGTACGGATCGTCTACGGCGAGAAGCTGCGCGCGGACGGCACCGTCGACAACACCGGCGGGTTCGGCCTGCGGTTGCAGTCGTACGCGTACACCCTCAACGGCAGTGGCCTGGAGACCTACCAGCCCAGCTACAGCTATGCCGGTTTCCGTTACGCCCAGATCACCGTCCCGCCCGGCGTCACCCTCGCATCCGTCCAGGGCGTACGGGTGCACACCGCCGTCTCCCCCACCGGCGGTTTCCGCAGCTCCAGCGATCTGCTCAACCGCTACCAGAACGCGCAGGCCGACACGATCCTCAACAACCTGCACTCGATCCCGACCGACACCCCGATGTACGAGAAGCGTCCGTACACCGCCGACGGTTATCTGTACGCCGACTCCGCCATCCTGAACTTCGACATGCGCGGGTTCTACGAGAATTGGACGCGGTCGCATCGCGACGACCAGAACCCGGACGGGTCACTGGGGATCACCGAGCCCACCACCGAATCGGGGCGGGCGGTCAAGGACCCCGTCTGGTCGGCGAGCCTGGTCCAGATCACCTGGGACCTGTACTGGTACTACGGCGACCGGCGGGCCGTCGAGGACAACTACGACAGCATGAAGGCCTGGCTCGGGTACTACGAGCGCACCATCGCGGCGACGGGCAACATCTACACCGGTTTCAGCTATGGCGACTGGCTCGCGCCCGGTTACGCCTTCGCGCCCGAGGGGACCCGCCTGGTCGGCACCGCCACCCTCTACCAGACCACGACCAGGATGGCCGAGATGGCGAAAGCTCTGGGCCGCACCGGCGACGCCGCCCACTACACCACCCTGGCGGCGAGCATCGCCACCGCCTTCAACGCGGCCTTCCTGGACGAGCCGGCCGGCGTCTACTACGACAACCGGGACGCCGGATACCGCCAGACCTCCAACCTGCTCCCCCTGGCCCTGGGCCTGGTCCCGCGGGCCAGCCGCCCGGCGGTGGTGGACAACCTGATCGCCGACATCCGCGGCCGCGGAACGCACCTCAACACCGGCGCACTCGGCACCAAGGCCCTGCTGCCCGTCCTCACCGACAGCGGACACGCCGACCTCGCCTACCAGGTCGCCACCAACCCCACCGCGCCCGGCTGGGGCTACTGGTTCCAGAGCCTCGGCGCCACCACGATGTGGGAGGAGTGGGCCGCCACCTCGCGCTCGCACGACCACGCGTTCCTCGGCACCGTCGACGACTGGCTCTACCAGTACGTCGCCGGCATCCAGCCGGCCGCACCCGGCTACACCGACGTCGTCATCAAGCCGCACCCGATGGGGGATCTGCGCCACGCCGCCGGCCACGTCGACACCCCGCTCGGCGAGGTGAGCTCCGGCTGGACGAGGTCGGCCGGCCACCTCACGCTGCAGACGCGGATACCGGCCGGCGGGCGGGCCACGGTGTTCGTACCCGCCCGCAGCCGGGCGGCCGTCGTGGCCTCACCCGGAGCACGTTTCATCGGCACCACCGACGGCTACGTGAAGTTCGCCGCCGGACCGGGCCGCCACTCCTTCCGAGCAGCCGGGCCAGGGGCCTGACAGCCCGGTCGCGTACGCCGAGATCACCCACGAACTGTTCCGGACGGAGCCGCTTTATGCCGGCCTCATGGTGAACCGGCCCAGTTCGGGGAAGCGCCCGGCCACGGCCAGCGCCGCCCGCTGAGGCTTCGCGATTGGCGAGGATCCGGTGGTACGTGGCACTCGTGCCAATTCCGGCCGGCGGCGGCCGGGCGTAACTTCCGGTTCGTGGCTATCGAGAACCGCATGAGCGGGCCGGACGGAACCTGGGACCTCACCCTGCACACGCCGATCGGTAAGAGGCAGGTCGTCCTCGACCTGTCGACCGACGGCGGTCCGCTGCGGGGCGTCGCGCGCGACACCGGATCGGGCGAGGAGGTCCCCCTGCGGGACGTCGTCCTCGACGGCGATCGGCTGACCTGGGCGCAGACGATCACCAAGCCGATGTGGCTGCACCTCACCTTCGACGTCATCATCTCCGGCGACGAGATGCGCGGGCGGTCCAAGGCCGGCCGGCTGCCCGGCTCCAAGGTCGTCGGACGGCGTACGACGGCCGGGCGTGACAGCGCCGACGAGCCGGATGTCCAGCTGCCGGCCGAGATCGCCAGCGTCCGGATCCCGCGCTCGGAGCTCATCGACGAGACGGTGTCGTACGCGCGCAAGACCTTGTCGGAGGTGCTGTTCAACCACGTCATGCGTACGTTCCTGTTCGGCAGCGTCCTGCAACGGGAAGAAAGCGTCGTGGAGTACGACGAGGAGCTCACGTTCCTCGCCTGCCTCCTGCACGACCTGGGCACGCTGCGCCAGAACTGGACGCCGGAGCAGCGCTTCGAGGTCGACGGGGCCGACGCCGCCGGCGAGTTCCTGGCCGCCCGCGGGCTGACGGCGGACCGGGTCGAGGTCGTCTGGGACGCCATCGCGCTGCACACGGTCTTCGGCATCGCCCTCCGCAAGCGGCCGGAGATCGCCATCGTGTCCCTCGGCGGCGGCCTCGACTTCGCCGGCATCGGTTACGAATCGATGCCTGACGGCTCCATCGACGCCGTGCTCTCGGCGTACCCCCGCCTCGCTTTCAAAGAGGAGGCACGAACCAACATGATCGACATGTACGCCACCAAGCCGGCGATGAACCTGCACTTCCCGGCCCTGTTCGAGCCCGGCCGAGTCCCCGACTTCCGCCCGCCGTTCCTCGTCGAGATGATGATGACGACCCCCTTCGCCTCGTAGCAGGGACTCGGCTTCCGACTACAAGCCCTCCCGAGCCGACACCGCAGAGCGAGACCAGGCGGCCCGGCGAGAACGTCGAGGACGCGTTGCCGGCGGCGTGCGGTGTCGTCCTAACGGGCTCGGGCCAGGGCAGTGCGTTCGACTGACAGGGAGATTTGGGCCCCATTGTGAGTTCTCAGCCAGTCTGATCCGGTATCAGTCGTTGGCCCAAGGCCGGATCAGTCTGTTGAGCAAGCGGCCCCGCAGGTTTTGGGACTGATCACGCCGGATTCCTTGGTTCCGGTACCCGATCTTCCGATATTCCTGGCGATCCGTCGCGGCACGTCCCTCGGCGGACGTCACCCCCGGGGGAGTCGCATGTCCAGTCGCCAGTTCGTTACCTTCGAGGTCGCCGGCCAGTTCTTCGGCGTGAGCGTGGAGGCTGTGCAGGAGGTGCTGTCGTACGGCGAGTACACGCCGGTGCCGATGGCGCCGGACGCGGTCGGAGGACTGTTCAATCTGCGCGGGCAGGTCATCGCTGCGGTGGACCTGCGTGTTCAGTTCGGGTTGCCGCGCCGGAACATGTCCGGCCAGGTGATGAACGTGATCGTGCGGTACGCCGGTGAGGCGGTGAGTCTGCTGGTGGACCGCATCGGGCAGGTCGCCGACCTGGACGCCGAGTTGTTCGAGGAATCGCCGGCGCACCTGACCGGCCCGTCACGGGCGCTGGTCACCGGCGCGTACAAGACCGAAGGTCCGCTGCTGCTGGTACTGGACGTCGCCGAGTGTGTGAACACCGCCCGCGTCACGGCCTGAGCTTGTCCCACCTCCCAAGCCTAGGAGCTTCGGGTCCGGCACGATGGTGTCTGGCGAGATGAATCGCCCGAGATGGGGGTCGTAGTGCCGAACGCCGAGCCTCACCAGGGCGTCGGCTCCCGCCGATAGGTGTACTTGCCGACGTGGGAGTTGAAATCCAGGTTGCCTGCGTCGCTGGACCGTACGAGATGAGGGCCGCGGTTTGACCGTGGTGGCGAGCGAGCGAGCGGGCGGATCGGATTGGGGCCGAACGGCTCGCCGCTGGCCGCGACCATCGGCGAGCGTGACCGTCTTCATGGTCGATTTTCGGCGCTGACCGCATGACCACGAATCGGTGATTGTCGTTATCCCGACGGTGTGGGTCACTGTCTCGCGTTCATGAAAGACATCTGCCAGCATCTGTCGCTAGGAGTCATTATGTAAACACTCTTCGTGCGGTTGATGGCGTGACCCAACTATCCTTCTGGGGCCCCGACGACCAGCGCAGCCCTGAGCCCAAGGCTGGCAAGGTAGCGACGTTGCGGCTGTTGATCACCGTCAAGGCGGCACCCAACCCGTCAGCCAGGCACGGTGAGACCGTATGCGTGGGCGCGCTGAGCGTGGACCCGGGCCGGCGCAGCTGGATCCGCCTCTACCCGATCCACTTTCGTGACCTCGACGACGACAACAAGTTCCGCAAGTACGACATCGTCACTGTCGACGCCCTCCCGGCCGTCCAGGACAGGCGTCCGGAGAGCTGGCACCCTATCGTCGGTTCCGTCCGGCCCGAGCACCATCTCAGTACCGGGACCGCCCGGCGCGGCTATCTCGACCCGTACGTCCAGGACTCGATGTGCCGGCTCATCGAGAAGACACGAGAAGCGTCCGACGCCCCGTCGATCGCGCTCATCCGCGCCCATGACATCAGCGGCCTGACCATCACCCGGCACCCGGGCTGGACACCCGAACAACAAGCCAAGATCAACGGCTACCTGGGCCAGCTCGACATCCTCGGTGACCATCACCGCGCACCGCTGCAGGCCCCGCGGTTCACCGGTTCGTACCGGTACCGGTGCGCCGATCCACGCTGCCGCGGCCATCGGCAGAGCCTGCTCGACTGGGAGTTCGTCGCGTTGCAACGTCGCCTCGGCGGGCTCACCGACGCCCAAGCCGCCGGCCAGTTGCGTACCAAGTTCCTCGACCAGTTGTGCTCTGCCGAACGTGAGGTCGCCTTCTACGTCGGCAATCAAGCCGCACGACCACAAGCCTTCAGCATCGGCGGCGTCTACGCCCCGCGTCGAGCCACCAGCCGGCACCGCTTGCGGGTCAACCGATGACGTCCAGCAGGACATCAGCGTGACAGTCGACGTCCAAAGGGCACCAGCACGCCAGCGGGCGCCCCGGTAACTCACGCCGCGCCCGTTCGATCAACTCGGGTCGGTCCTGCAGCCACTGACGGTAAAGCCGCAGCGCTTCCCCACGGCCGTGCGTGCGGACGCTGTAGGGATTTGCCCACGGCGACCGTCGCAGGCCGAAACCCTGACGTCCTACATAGATCGCGTCAAGCGGCACTACCGGATGGTAGAGATCCCCGGACACTCGTACGCGTGTCGAGCGTCTGGCGGGATCCGAATGCACGGCAGCACTTTACGACCTGACGCACCTCGAGAGGGCACTGGTACGCCCATGCTGTCTCCCGGCCAGTTCCCGGGCCAACACCGCAGCGCCGGCGCCCTGATCACCCTACTCAACCGCCACGGCATTCACGCCCGGCCTGCCCGCAACACCACCCTGATCAGCCTCGCCGCAGACCTGCCGGCCGCAGTCCTGGCCGACCTCGTCGGCATGAATCCGCAGACCGCGGTGAAATGGTCACGACTCAGCCAGTCCGATTGGACGGCGTACCTCAGTTCCCGCACCCCGGCTAGGCCCTTTGAGCTGGCAGCTTGGCGTCCGCCTGGTCCATCATGGACCCCGGCGAAGATTTTGATGACAGAGTGTCAAATGCCATCGTGATTGCCTTCGTCGGCATGGTTGCCATCGACATCGTCTGCACCCTATACCATCTGACGCATTCGTAGGCAGCGTCCTCAGGGCTCGCCTTCGTGCCAGAATAGGTGCTTCGAAGCATCACTGGGAAATACTTTCCGGAACCTTTTCACTGATGCCGCTTACTGCACCACGAAGGGCAATGGTTATAGCCGCAGTGACCATAAAGCAAGGTTCTAGGACAGCAGCGATACTGGCCTGGCCCGCACGCTGAGCCCTGCGACGACACACAAGCATTGGATGGTGTTCAGCGAGGTGATGCGTGACGGCTGCACGAGGCGCCGCTTCTCAGCGCAGCCGCTCGCGGGGCTCCGGCGCGGGGCTCCTGATCATCGCAAACGCCGCTGCGCTCAGCACCGTGGCGGGACTCACTCCGAGGGACGCTGCCCATTTGACATATCGATTTCCCGCCATAGCGGTGAGCGCGCCGGCGGAGCTGAGCAGCGTGTATACGCCGGCCTTGCGGTATTCGCCCTCCAGGGCAGCGCCGGCGGACTTCGCGGCATCGACTAATGCGTTGACAACGCCGATCCTTTGGTGAGCGAGGTGTGCGGCGTGACCGGTTAGAATCAATGAGTGGAACAGCATGCCGCCTTGCACCACGAAGCCGACGCTGCCCGCCAGGTTCAGGGTGTTCGCAGGAGTTGCACCGTGGGTCGCCATGTCGTGCGCGTAGTAGCCTCCGCTCGTCAAGCCGCCAATCACCGCCGTGTTTGCCCCCACCCTCGGGAGGAACGACACGGAGGGGAACGGGTGGGGTGACGATGTGAACAGCGACCTGAATGCGTGAATAAAGCCTTTGGAACCTGTCTCGGCATTTTTGTAGGTGCGGTATTCCGCCGCGATGTGCGCGGCCAGCGTCGCGTCGCTGATATCCTTGAGGACCGTGGTCGGCTTCCTCTCCTTCTCTTTTTCGCCGTTGAGCCCGGTCGGGTCGGACAGCGTCACCGGATTGCCTCGGGCGAAGGCGAACAGGTTGAGTCCGTCGAGTTGTCCCGCGGGGTCCGGCGTGCACCATCGACCCTGGCCGGGAAGGTAGTAGCGGCGCCCATGGTCGTACAGGCCGGTGGCCTGGTCGCGTTCCTTGCCGCCGAATCGGTAGCGTTTGGTCGCGGTGGCCTCCGGCCGCCCCAGGATCAGCGCGCTTCCCCCAAATGGCAGATATTCCTCGCAGGTCAGGATGGCGCCGTCGTCGTCCATCTCGTAGGCCACCGAGCCGAGCCGGTCGGTGAGCTGGTAGCGCTTGGCGGCGACGCGCGGTTCTCCGTCGGCCTCGATGTCCACCAGGGCCGCGAGGTGTCCGTCGATGCCGACCCGGACCGTCATTCGAGCCGATCCACTTCGTTCGACGACCAGGTCATCGACGTAGAGCGTCTCGGCGTCTCCGGTCACCCGCCGGACCCGCTTGCCGGTGTGGTCGTACTGGAACCGGGTTGTGGCCTCCTCCAGCCGCGCGGTCGTCGTGCGGCCGAGGTGGTCGTAGCTGAGACGTGCTCCATTCGGCAGTTCGGTCAGGTTGCCTCCGGCGTCGAAGAGGTTGTCCGGCGCCCGTCCGCGCGCCTGCTCCACCGGCACGCCGTGGTTCGCGAACATGGAGACCGCGATCGACCGAGTCTGAACCGCCTCGCCGCGATGCTCCGTTCGTGTCAGGTTGCCTGCGTCGTCGTACTCGTAGCGTTCCGTGTATCGCGCCGGCCTCGTCGCCGCCGTGGCGCGGCCGTCCGGTGAGGCTGATCCGGCCGCCGCCCGGCCGGTCGCGGTGCGCAGCCGGTACAGAGAGTCGTAGCGATAGTCGCCAGAGCCGTCCACGGCCGGTGCCGCGTCGCCCGGGAGGGCCGATCGGTTCGTCAGCCGCGTCACGTTGCCCCGAGGGTCATGGGTATAGCCGACATCGAGAACCGGCGCTTCCGCCCCGGCTCGCGCGAGAATCGCGGTGAGCCGCTGGGTGGTTTCCGAGAACCGGTACTCGACGGTGGTCCCGTTACCGTGCCGTACCAGCGCGGGTTCGCCCCACGGCTGATATTCGACGCCGGTCACGATGGGGGTGTCGCCGGCGCTGGTGCGCACCGCGACGGCCCGGGTCCAGCCGTTGTCGTACCGCTGGTGGATCACTTCCACGCCGGCCGGGCCGGAGGTCGAGATGGGTAGGCCGAGTGCGTCGTACCGGTTGCCGCCCGCCCAGATCTCCGGGGAGAGCGGTACGCCTGCCGGGTCGGTCCAGTCCGCCTCGGCGCGATCGTCGGCCCGATACTGGCGGGCCCAGACCGAAGGGCCGCCGTTCAATGCGTAGGCGCTGCACATCACGACTCCGGCCTGGTCGAATCGCTGGACCACACGGCCGGTTGTGTTGGCACCGGGATCCGAGCCGTATCGCACCAGCTGGGTGTCTTGATCCAGATCGTCGCCGGTGACGTGAACGCGGACCAGCCGCCGCAGTTCGTCGACGTGGCGGGCGACGTGGTAGCCGCGCGGGTCCCAGCTGTCGGTGACGGCGCCCGCGGCGTCGTACAGCGTGATTGTGGGTACTCCAGCGTCCGGTCGGTCGAGGGCTGCCCGGCCCGCATCGCAGGAGCGCAGGGCGATGACGCGGCCGGCCAGATCGTGCGCCGACATGGTGTTGTGGTAGCGCGGCGGCCCGATACCGTCCGGCGTCGTGAAGCGCGCGTCGGCGGTGGCGACGACGTCGCCGCGGGCGTTGAGAAACTGCTGTTCCCGCAGTTCCCGCCGGTTCTGGCCGTCCGGGTCGACGAGGATGTCGGTGATCCGGACGGTTCGGCCGAGGACGTCGCTGTCGTGCACCGCAGGTGTGTCCCGCAGCCGGACCGCCGTGGCCAAGGCCTCCCGCTCCGGCGCGGGCAGATCGGGGTCATCCGCATGTGCGCGGTAGTACGGGGATTCGAGCACGGTGTCGTTTTCGTCGGCGAGCGTCACGTGCCAGGGATGATGTCTCGTGCGGGTGAGGAAGCCGTCTGGTGTCCGCGTCTCCACCTCGCGTCCGGCCGCGTCGTAGCGCGTCCGCCGGTGAGGGGCGGCCGGGCTGATCTCGAAATCCGGCGAGCTCACCCGATAGGGCAGGTAGTGGTGGACGGGTGCGCCCCGATCGTCGTACCGGACGGCCGCTGCGTACACCCAGCTGGCGGCGGGGCCGGTGGTCTCGCGGTCGGCCCGCCCCAGCGGCCGCAGGAAGCCGTCGAGGAAGGACACCTCGACGGCGAGTTGGTCGTCGGGGACGTCGTCATGCTCCTCGGGATGGTGCCAATGCCTGCGCCGCACTGTGACCGACCGAGCCGGTTCGCCCTCCAGGTCGGCCAGGGTGAAGGCGCCGGCGCCCTGGACGAAGCGGAGCGGGTCGGCTAGCACGTCCGCCACGGTCGCGCCAATAATCAGGCTATAGCCGGCCAGCGGGTCGTCGCCGACCAGCCGGCCGTCCCGTATGCCGTGGTGGCTGAGCACCAGTTGCCGGCCAAGCGGATCGTAAAGCACCTCGGACACGTTCGCGTTGATATCCACCACGCGCTTCGGTTGCAGCGCGTAGTAGTCGGTGACGGCCGTGACCTGATGCCCGAGCGCGTTGGTGCTGCTGGTCAGAGCCAGCGCGTACCGGTCGTGCTCCACGGTGGTCATGCCGCCGAACGGGTCCTCGGTCGCCCGCACCAGGTGATGGCGGCCGACATCCTCGTAGTGGATCACCTGCGGCCACGACCACCAGCACCCGTCCTCGTGGCGGTACCCGCAGCGCTGCCGGAGGATCTCGTCGGTCACCCGGTCGCCGTACACCTCGGCCACCAAGGCGTCCGGCAGCACGGCGGTCCGGCTGTGATGCGGCAGGATGTGCGCGCCGATCCGGAACAGCGGCAGCGGGCCGGTCTGCTCGTCGTCCCAGAAGACGCTGCGCCGGCAGCCGGTCAGGTGGGCGAGGACGTCCCCGTCGCCGGACAGGCTCGCCGTCACGATGTCCGCCGCTTGGCCGTGACCTAGATAGCTGGGCGGCGCAGAGAAGCCGGAGAGCCAGTACTGAGTCTCCTCAACGGCCAGGCCGACCACGTGGAACCCGGCCCCGTCGTCCTGGACGTCCACGCCGAGGGGCAGGCCGTTGCGGTAACCGCCGTCGACATGGTTCACCACACCGGCGGTTCGGAGGTGAATCTGCGTGTTCTGCTGTTCCGGCAGGCGTTCCCGGCCCGGTGCCGGGCGCCGGGGGTAGGCCACCATCGCGGTGCGAAGCGGGTGACCGAAGCTGTCGAACCCGACGTTGAGCCAGTGCTCGGTACGCGGGTCATCGGCGTCGTCGCCGTATTCCGACCGTGCGCTCTCCCAATCCACCACCCGATAGACGCCCGGGTGGCCGTCTAGCGGCGGCTGGATCAGGCAGACCGACGGCGTTCTCTGGCTGACCCGGTAGGGGACGTCGCCGGGGCGACCGGCCGGACCCACCCCGAACTCGGTCCCGCAGTACTGCTCGCCGGCCAGCGCCTGCCACGCCTGGTCGACCGCGTCCGCGCCGAGCGCGACGATGGCCGGTTCGATACGTGCCGCCGGCAGCACGAGGGCGCCGGGATCCTGTCGCCGGAGCTCGTCCGCCGCCTGATGCGGCATACCGGGGTCGCCGGCGGGCAGCGCGCCGTTGTGCGTCCAGGTCCGGTGCAGCCGGGCCTCGCCGGTCATCTCGTCGGCGGTGTCACCGGCCGCGGCGGGAAAGTGCCACGTTTGCCGGTCGTCTGAGGGGCGGTCCTGGGACTGGACGAAGCCGAAGCCGCCGAACCGGCGCCGGACCGGGTCGAAGTATCCGTCGCGGTATTGGAACACGCGGTCCAGGCGGCTCCCCGAGGCCGGATCGACCGACTTTACCCGCGCCACAACAGGCACCGGGAAGGGCAGCGTGCTGCTCCACGGCCGCCCGGCGGCACGGTCGGCCAGCGAGTACTCCGTCGAGCTGCGGTACTCGATCTGTGTCGTCGCGCCCGTTCCCGTGCCTATCGTGCAGAGCAGGTACGGCCGTGTTTTGCCGGCGTAGCCGAGATAGCTGTGCCCGCCGCCGACCGCCCGGCTGACCACCAGCGCCGCTGTGCCGTGGCCCAGCAGGTCGGCCATGAGCACGCCGTCGGCCGTCGCGAGGCCGTCCGGCAGCCGGTGCACGACCGGCGGCTCGAAGCAGCGACCGAACCGGTTGCGGTAGAGCTCAACGCGGCCAGGCCGCACGCAGACGAGGTCGTCGGCGCCGTCGCCGTCCACGTCGGCGAGCAGGAGGTGCGACGCTGTGAGCACCGATTCGGCTCGCGGGGCTCCCGGTACCTGCCGTCGGTCACCGAACCGGCCGTGGCCGAGACTGGGCCATACCTCGAAGCCGTCGTCGCTGATCCGCACCAGATGGGACAGCCCGTCGCCGAACACATCGGCGAAGCCGGTGAAAACAGTCTCGCCGCCACCGTCCAGCGCGCTGATGCCCGGCGGCGGCGCGGTCGGGACCGGCGCGGCGAACCCCGCCGTCCCGGCCGACCGGCTCACCCACCAGGTGCCGGCCCACCGGCTGAGCAGGTCGGGACGACCGTCACCCGTGAGGTCCACCAGCCGGGCGGAGGCGTCCCGAAGCTCCGGCGTGTACGCGCGGAAGGGTTCGAAGGCGGTCCAACCGGTGCTCTCGTTGGCGTAGAAGCCGCCCCATGTCCGCTCGGCGATCACCAGGTCGAGCCGGCCGGTGCCGGTGATATCGAGCAGTGCGGCGCGGCGGGACTCCCCCGGCCGGTGGGTCGGCGCCGAGGGCAGCACGGCCGGAGCGGCGAACGCGCCGCCGCCAAGCGGGCGGGCGTAGAGCAAGGCGCCCGGGGCCGCGGTGAGCACTCCGGGCAGGCCGTCGGCGTTGAGGTCGACGAAGCGGACCCTGCCGTGGTCGAAGGGAACGGCACCCCGTACCGCGACGTCACGGAGACCCGTCCGCGCCGGTTCCCACCGGGTGTATCCGAACGTTGTCGCGGGCAGCGACATGGTCCATGCTCCGTCCGGTCCGTCGTCTCGCCGCCCGGTCCGGGTGATGCGGCTGAGCAGGGAAACGCCCGCGTCCTCGTAGTCGAGCGTGGTCTCGCTGACGGTCACCGGCTCGGGTCCGAGCTCCTCCGGCAGATGGTGGGTCACCCGGATGGCGCGGCACAGCCGATCCGTGCGAATCTCGAAGCCGGCGCGGAAGGTTGAGAACGGGTCCGGCCGGGACGCGGGTGCTCCGCCGGTCCGGTCGCCGTAGTCGAAGTGCATGGCGAACGCATACTTGGTCAGCCCGGCATCGTCGCGATACGGCCCGTAGTCGATCCGCGTGAGGTAGCGGTTGGCTGCGTGCTCGTCGCCGGTGTACGTGTACACCGTGCGGTTACCATGCGGGTCGGTCTGCTCCTCGACCAGCCAGCGCCACACATGCCCAGGGTCAGCCGGATCGGCGATGCGGCAGGCCGGGTCGCGGCCGAGCACCGTGCGCTCGTTGCGGCTGCCCACGATGATCCAGAAGGAGTCCACGGGGTCCGCGACGTTCGTCCACCACTCGATAACGTCGAACGTCGACTCGACCCCACGCCGGAAGGCCGCGACACGGTAAGAGCTCCCCTCGAGGCCGGCGACTCGCAGCACCGGCTGCCACGCTCCACCTCCCGGGGCGTACCGCGGCACGAGTATGTCACCGCCGTCCAGCACGAAGGTGTCGTCGCCCGCGTACATGGGCACGCCGAGTTCGGTGCGGCGCGTCACCGACGGCATCGGAAGCTGGAAGCCGAGGCCGAACACGCCGTTGCCGCCCCCGCTGGTGTAGCGCAGGGCCAGGTGAGGTTCCGCTCCCCGGGCCGGCGCGGAGAAGATCGACACCGTCACTTCGGCTGCGCCGGTCACCGTGTCCGGCCGGAAGGTCTCGCCGAGGCCGGCGATCTGCTGCCCGCCCGGCGCGGCGATTTCCGGCATCGTGGCGGGACCGCCACTCCCCCTGTCACCGTTCATTGCTGAGCCCACCTGCTGCGGACGGGCCGCGGCCGAGTACGTCGGCGTCGTAGAACAGCAGGAAGCTGATGTCGAGCAGGGCCACCGGGTCGAGGCAGCCGTCCCGCACCAGGTGCGGGTCGGGAGGGTCGGCCAGGTCGAGGGTCAGCGTCCAGCGCTGCTGGAAGTCTGCGGCGGCGAGCTGGAGCGGTTCGACGCCGGCCCAGCCACCAGCGAAAACGAGCGGGTAGTGGCCCGCGCCGATCGACAGCGTTGCGAAGGTGCTCGAATCGGTGCTGGTGACGGACGGCCCGACGGCCATCTTGATCAGGACCTTGCGCAGCACCGCGGTCGGCAGGTGAGGCAGCATCGTCGCCCGGACGTCGAAGGAGAGGCTCTGCGTGCCCGGTTCCGGCGCCGGATGCAGGAAGGTGTACCAGTCCGCGGCGAAGGACTGTGCGGCGTCGAGATACAGGCCGCCGGTGTAGCGGGCTTGGTGCTTGCGCAGGATGTCGATCACGTCCTGGCGGAAGGATCGGCTGCCGTCGAAGGTGCTTCCGCCGTCGAGAGCCGTGTAGTTGATGGTGACGATGACGTCGGACAGGTCGCTCAGGTCGACACGGTTGTTCTCCGGCGGGATCGCCAGCTGCCAGGTGGAGACCGCGCCGGTGCCCTCGAAGGGCATGAACGTGGGGCCGCTGAAGTCCAGCCGGAACACGCCGTTGTCGTCGACCCCGCGGGAGAGCGCCACCTGCTGGCCGGGTAGCCAGTCCCGGCGCAGATCGCGCATGTTTCCGCTGTCGCCCGCGACCAGGGACTCGACGACGGTCGGGGTGGCGCTCAGCACGACCGCGCTGGACGTTTGCGTGAGCACCGCGTTCAGGTTCTCGTACGGTCCGACGATCGCCGGTATTGAGACCGTCACCGAGCTGAGCTGCCGTCCGTAGTGTCCGGGGAAGTCGAGGTCGAGCATCGTCTCGGTGATGGCGAAGGTGGCCGGCGATCCGGTCCGCAGTTTCTCCAGCTGGTACGGATCGAGGTGGCGCAGCGAGATCGTCTTGGTGATCTGCAACCGGCTCCGATCGGCTTGCTGGTACGCGGTCCTGAGCTGGTCCAGGGAGAACATCAGGTTCTCCCCCGCGCACAGCCCCCGGTGCAGGCTGTCCCAATACCCGTAGACGATGAAGTTGTCCGTGCGGTTCTGCTCGAACTGGTAGGCGAGTTCCGCGTCATGGGCGGCGGCGACCGCCGCGGTGTAGGACTGGAAATAAACCGCGGCCAGGCGCTGCGCCATCCAGTCGTACAGGGCCATGCCGGTGAACCGCGACCCGAGGAACGCCGACACCGTCGCCACCTGGTCGATGCTCCGCTGGTGCGTCAGCAGGTCCTGGCGGGCCGCGGCGAGTTGTGCGGTGACGGCGTCGATCTGTTTGCCGCAGATCTCTACGTCCTTGGCGGCTCGCTGGGCCTGGAACTCCCATTCCTCGGCCCGGCGCCCGAACGCGCCGGTCGCCGAGGTGAGCGCCGAACTGAGCGACAGGACCTGTGCCGAGCCGGCCATGACCTGCGATACCTGGCTGATCGCATTGCCCGGCTGCATGCCGCCGTCGGCGAGACCGAAGATGGTCGGCACGAGGTAGGCGGCAACGGCCAGGCCGCTGTAGGGCAGGGACATCGTCTGCGCCGCGATCGCCGCGATGTCGAGCTTACGCGAGGTCGACTCCTCGACCGACAGGCCGGCGGTGAGCAGCCGGCCGTAGAAGTCGGCCTCGAACTGCGCCTTGTCCCTGCTCAGGGTGAGGCCGTCGAGGCCGGCGGTCAGGTCCTCGATCTGCTGCAGCTTGGCCGTGGTGGTCAGGGTGAGCAGGGCGGCTTCCTGCGTGTTCCGGAGCATCTCCAAGGCGCTGACGTCACGGCTCTGCAGCGCGCCGAGCAGCGCCGAGCCGAGCGCGGAGACGTGGCTGGCCAGCGTGACCGCGCGCTCGAGGAGAGGGCCGAAGCGGTAACCGGAGGTCGGCTCGGCGACCTTCGGGCCCGCCGCAGGCAGGTAGCCGTTCCCCGACGCCGCGGCCGTGACCAGCGCCATCGGGTCCAGCGGCGGATCCCACAGTGCGAGCGGGGCGGCGACACCGTCAATGTTCTCACCGTTGCGGATCTTGGTCAGCCGGTCCTCAACCCGGTCCCAGTAGGAGGCGAGGTGACTGTTCGGGGGCACGCCGAAACAGGCGTCGAGCGCGTTGAACGGGGTGCCGGGCGGGTTCGGACCGGCGACCGGCCCGGACAGCGGCGGCAGCGCGTCCTCCAGGCCGATCAGGAACTCCGGAATGCCTTGCTCGCCGTACCTGCTCCTGATCTCGTCGAACGTGAGGTCGCCGGCGGGCGCCGGGCCCGGGCCGAGATCCACCGGTCGGTCACCGAGCAGATCCTGGGCGAAGGTGTACAGCTGCGTGGCGCTGGTGACCGCCTCCCACGTGTACTTGGTGAACAGGGCATCGCCCCAGGCGAGTAGCAGATCGACGTACCGCATCACCGTCGCCTTCTCGTACGCGCCGATCCGCAGCCGGGCCAGGGCGTCCGGATCGAAGGGGTCGTCCTCGTATACTGCGATCTGCCCCTGGTCGGTCAGCGTGTCCAGCAGCGATTCCAGGGTGTGCTGGCGGAACGGCCGAAACTGCCAGTGATGACCGGCCGGCGTGGCGAGCCGGAAGTTCGACAGCACCGCCCGGACCTGGCCGATGGTCTCCTCAGAGAAGCCGGCGAAGAACCCGCCAAGCGAGGTGGCGTCGGTGTAACCCGGCGCGACCCGGGCGCCGTCACCGGCCGCGACGAGAACGCCGGCGTCCAGCAAAGCGCCGTAGTATGCGACCGCGTCCAGCGCGGTGATCTCGGCGGTCTCGAACGAGGCCGGCCGGAGGAACTGCTCGGTCGCGGTCGGGTCGAGCACCAGGCGCAGCCACCGCTCGGCCGCCTCGAACTGCTGGTTGGCCGCCAGGCTCGCCGACACCAACAGCGGCGCATGGTAGAACAGCTCCCAGTAGTACAACCCGTACGGACCGTCGAAGTCGATCTGGGCGCCGTCGGCCGGCGTCGGTGCCGTGAGACGCAGTCCGTCGCCGCCCAGCCGGCTGAACGGCAGCCGCGCGGTCACCGGCGCGTTCTGGCTCTCCAGCGATAGAGCCTGCCTGACCCCACCCGCGAAGAGCGTATAGCTCAGCGTGCGCGCGCTGGTGCGCGCGCTGATCCGCTCAACGGTGAAACCGATCTCGTTGGGGTCGGTCCGGTAGGTCGCGTCCCAGAACTTCAGCAACACCGAGCGCACCTGCCCGGTCAGCAGATCGCGAGCCGGCTCGGGCACCTCTGGGAACAGGAAAGAGAGGTCGCCGGACGCGGAGAACCCAGGCGCCACCACGCGGGTCGCCTTCAGCACCCGATTGTCCACCAGCCGCCCGATCGCCTCGACCGCTTGCGCACGGCTGAGCCCGGTGGCACGGAAGGACGCCGGTTGCACCTGTTTGGGCGTGGACATCAGGACGGTACGGACGGACTCACGCATCGGCTCCGGCATGTGCGACGGGAGCGGCGGCAAATCGGTCGTCGCGGTAACCACGGTGCGCAGGACCGCGTAACGTTCGCCCGGGACAGGGGTGGCGAAGCCGGACATGACCAGGTCGTCGTACACCTCGCCGGAGAGCCCCGGACTGATGTCGTCAGTGACGAAGGAGTCCTCGGTGATGAAGCGCTCGATGGCCCGGTCGTCGTAGGTCAGCGACGTGATCGACGGTGCCGCCAGCAGGATCCGGCGGGTCTGCTCGATCAGTTTCCCGCGGCGCACCGCCGACGGCTCCCCAGCGAACATGGCGGAGAGGTCAGTGTCCCGCCCGAAACTGTCCGACAGCCAGCCCCAACCTGCGTCGTCGCCGCCCCTCCGAATGACGCCGATGCCGGCCAGCTCCAGGAAGATCGCGTGGTAGCGGGTGCCGTCGACCGGCCGGAAAAGGGAGTCGAAGATCACCGGCGACGACGCGACCGTCGCCGTTCGGGTCGAGCCGGACAGGTCGGGGTAACGCACCGCCCGCGGAGTCAGCAGGAACGTCTCGTCCCCGACTGCGAGCAGGTGACTGCCGACCTGGTTCTTGACGGAGCAGGTCCGCGCGGTCAGCGATGGGAGCTGGGTGAACAGGGGCCGATCGCCCCACGCCGCCCACAGCACCGCACGGGCATGGGCGATGGCCGCCTCGCTGACCACCCCGTCCAGCGGGGCCAGATAAGGGAATCTGGCCCACATCGGCCCCACGACGCCGTCCTCGATCACGAAGGCTTTGAGCACGTCGAAGATGGTCTGCGCGGTCTCGCCGTAGATGAACGGAGACCGGAACGACGCCGCGGTGACGAGAGAGGGCGGGCGCGCGGTGGGAATCGCCGGACCGGTGCCGGTCTTTGCGGCGGGCACGTACGCACAGTCGGCGCCCACCACCGAGACAGTCCCCAGCAACCGGTCGACCTCGGGCTCGATGACCGGTGGAGCCGTCTCGCGCAGGTCCGCCTCGAACACGAGCACCTCGTTCGGGCGGCGGACAAAGCTGGGCTGGAGCTGGTGATCCAGCACGACACTGCGGACCACCGGCAGGTAGCCGTACAGATCAGCGCCCATCAGCTGGTTGTAGCCGGCGGTGGCGTCGTGGATCAGTTGCTCGAAGGCCTGCGCTCTCGATCCGGGATCGACCAGCGTCGCCGGCGGCCCGGCCGGCTGGTCGAGCAGCCCGGAGCCGGCCTCCTTCTTCAGCATCGTCCCGTAGGTGACGACCAGCTTCTGTGCTGCCGGGTCGGCCAGCCCGCGGCGGTCCTGCTCCGGCGGGTCGACGACGACCAGCGACACCTTGTTCCAGGCCGGATCGGTCATATCGAACAGATCCGTCCGGTCCGCGAGAGGGCCCAGCGCGCCGGTCCGATCGGATCGAGACGGCATGTACAAGACCACCGCGTCGTCCACCAGGGTCTGCGGCTGGATCCAGTTGCCGTTGAGGTCCACGAAGGAGTACTTGACGGTCGCCTGGTAGGCGATCTCCTGGGTGGCGCCCGCAGCGGACGGCGCCGGTTCGGCCGGCGCGTCCTTGACGACCGACTGCTCGACCCAAAACAGGAACAGCCGGTTGAAGACACGCACCGGGCTGATGAACGGGGCGGGGATGGTGATGCCGATCTGCTGCCAGGATCCCCACACGCCGTTGGCGTAGGAAATCAGGTAATAGGCGTACGGATCGGTGGCCGTACGCGCGAACAGGTACGTCGTGTCGAGCGGTCCCTGCTCAATATCGTCGACGGTGCAGTGGTAGGCGTCCACGTATTCCAGGTCGGTCAGCCGCACCAAGCCGTCGACGTAGGTCTGAAAGACCGCGTCGACCGCCCCCTCGGCGACCTCCCCCTGCGACAGCTGGTCCTGCAGGGCATCGAAGAGCCTGGTGCTGCCCTTGCGCAAGCCCGGGCTCAGGTAGTTCTCCGGATACAGGAACACCTGCCGGTTCGCCGACCAGACGGTGTAGTTGTTCAACCACGGCCACCACGCCTCAGGAATATCGAAGGTCCCGAGTGGCTCCAGGCCCAGACGGCAGCGCTGCAGATAACGTTGCGCCGCGTTGAGCGCCTCCCTGATCAGCGACACGCGTGGCACGCCGCTGGTCGCGACGTCGGTCAGCAGATAATCCGAGAGATCGCCCTGGCTTCGGAGGGGGAACGACCCACCGGACGGGCGCGACATCACCAGGGACGCCAGGGCGTCCCGAAGGCGGACCTGCTCCGCGCCGCCGAGCTGAGCCGCGACCGCAGGCCACTGCGCGGCGGGAACCCGCGAGCGCACCAACCCGAGCAGGTGCTGGGCCACCCCGGTCCAGGACTCCCAGGTCACCTCCCGGCCGGTGACGACGGCGACCAGCTGGTCCCGGGCGAACGCCGGCTCGGCGCCAAGCCGCTGCAGCAGATCAAACTGGGCGGCGACCGACAATAGGACCGACACCCGGTCCCGCCGGCCGGCGAACGGCTCGAGCAGCGTGGCAAGCGTCACCGCGTCCCAGCCGGTCGCCTTGACCAACTCCGCGGCCGGATCGTCGCCGGGGCCCGGATCGACGAAGGTCAGGATGCGACCGGCGCGGTCCGCGTACCCGGTCACCAGCTGCTGGAATCGCGAGAGTCGGTGGACGGAGTCGAGATCGAGCGGCAGGGTGACGCCGTAGACCTCCGGGCGGGCGCTCAGGCTGTTCAGCACCGGCACGGGCAGGGCCAGCGCGTCGCAGAAGACGAGCCAGCGCGAGAACCAGCCGAGGAAGGTCCGCACATAGGCCAGGTCCGGGTCGTCCGGGTCGTCCGGGTCGTCCGGGTCGTCCGGCGTGGCGAGAAAGACTTGGGCCAAGGTCCGCCCGCTCGGGAGTGGCGCGGCGGCCAGAGCCCGGGCGGTCAGCGCCGCGGACCGCTCCTCGGTGATCGAGAACAGCAGTGCGAGTTGCCCGCTGATCGCTATGTCCGCCGCGGCGCCCGGCGCGCCGACGGCCGTACGCAGCGCCGTCAGCCAGCCGGGCACCTCCTCGGGCTGGAAGGCGGGGTCGACGGTGGCCGCAGGCGGCCCGCCGAGGACGTAGGCCAGCAGGTCGAGGCTCAGCCCGGAGCCGGCCAGCCAGTCTGCCCGGTCGCAGATGAGCGTGATGTCATCCAGGCTCAGTGCCGCGGGCAGCCGACCGCTGGTCGACAGGCCGAGAAGCTCCACCAGGCGGCAGTAGTCGACGACCGTCAAACCCAGCGCCTGCTGCAGCGTCGCGTGCCGATACAGCGCGGCCAGGTTGTCGAAGCTCAGCGCCACCTCACTGCCATGTCCCCAGAGCTCCGACGCGAGGGTGACGAGCTGGCGCGGCGATAGGCCGGTGGCCGCGGCGAGCCGGGACGCCGCAGCGGTCTGGGCGGGGTCGCCCGACCCGACGATCCAGCTCCGCACAGCGCTGGTGTACAGGGGGTTCAAGGGTGTCGCAGGCCGATAGACGTCACCGCCGACCAGACGGGGATCGTTGAACGCACTGTCGAACGGGGTGTTCCCGGCGCTCTCGCCGTAAGGCTTGACTGTTGCGAAGATGGCGCACGTCGTCACGATGTCGACGCGGAGCCGGTCGGCCAGCGACGCGACCTGCGCGGCTTGGGCGATCGCACCTGCCGACAGCGGCGCCGCGGCACCGATGCACCGGAACACCCAGTCGGTGGTCGGGTGGTCCCAGCCGATCCAGGCCGCGAGCCGTACGAAGCGGCCCATCCGGTCCAGCGGGTCATGCGGTGTGCCGTCGAGCCCGCCGATGGTGGCGGCGGTCCCGGTGGTGCTGTCTCCCGGCTGGAAGGTCAGCCAGGCCCCGTCCATGCCCCGGTTGATAAAGAGGCCGGCCGCCACGCCCGCCTCCAGTTCCGCATCGCTGAGATCCTGCCGGAGCAGAGCGCGCAACTCGGTCAGGGTCAGTCCGGTGCGCTCCAGGAAGGTGGGCACGGTGGCCAGCGCGGCGAGCCCATCGCGATCGGTGCCGTAGGCGGCGGCCAGCGCGTCCGGGTCTGCGGCAAGCGGAGTCGCCACGAACGCCGCCTGCTCGGCGGACAGCCCGAACTGCGCCCGGCCGACTTCCGCGGGCGGCGAGCCGAACGCGCTCAGCACCGCCGGCAGCGGGGCACCCAGCTGATCGAGGCAACTGATGACCTGCCGCAACGGCAGATGCAGGGGCAGCTGGAACGGGTACGTCAAGGTGCTCAATCGCTGATTCAGGTCACTGGGTTCGTTCAGGATCTCCCTGGCCTGGCCGGACAGCCTGGCGTTGACGATCTGCAGCGTCGGAACGGTGATGTTCGTGGACTCGCAGGTCAGCGGGATCGCACCGATGTCGGGCCGCCGCTCGGCGAAGGAGAGACCCACCGGCAGCGTCGCGGCATTCGGCTGGGTGACATGGGTGTCGATGACGCGCAACAGGTCCACGAGATAGGCGGCCGGACCAAGAATGGAGCGGCACTCGTCGCAGGAGCAGTAGTCCAGTGATCCGAACAACGCCTGATATCCGGGCAGGTCGTCGAACGAGACCGAGCCGCCCGACCCGAGATTGCTCACCTTGAGCGCGTTGAAGTGCCGGTCCCTCACCGCGGAATGACCGTTGGCCCAGGCGTGCATCACGGCGTTCCCGATCCATACCGCCTCGCTGTACGCCTGGCCGGCACGGACCTCGTCACCATTCAGCTTCGCCGCGATCCGGCGGACGGCCACGCTTCGGGAAAGCTGACTCATCTCCATCGCCGAGGTGAATCCCGCGTCGACCATCGCTCGTCGGACATCGCCGTCCGGGTGCAGCTTTCCGAGGCGGACACGCACATCTTCACTGGTCACCAGACGACTCCAGCTCGCGGGAGAGATCGGCCTACATCAGCGGCCGAGAATGTCCACAGTGGAAAGTAACGGCACCGTAACACGTTGCGATCGCGCCCGACAAGGACTGGAACAGCACCGGCGACCACGGCTTCCCACCCTGGACAACGCGCCAAGCTTCAGCATGATCGTCCTCAGGTAGCGCCTCACCGGGTAGACGCTGAGACCCAAGGGGCAGGGATATGGGCGTTCGACCCGACACTCGCAACCAGAGCGACGACGCCACGTTCAGACGGTGCCGTTCTAACTCTCTGTTAGTCACGCGGCGGGCTCAGGCACGCTAAAAGCTCCTATCACGATCTCTGTTTGGTCCAGTTGATCAAGCGGCGCCAGCAGATCAGGGCGCAGGCGAGACCGACGAAGCCGTCGTGGATA
>NZ_JBICSP010000031.1:0-177 GCF_043197135.1 Actinoplanes sp. NPDC049265
GGGGGCAGCAACGGTGGGCGATGACCCGACGGATCCAGATGCCTCCGGCCCTAACGAGCCGGACAACAACAAGGGTCCACCAATGAGCAGCGGTCTGCACCACCCACCCAGCTACGACCTCGGTTTTCTGGGCTTTGCCATCCTCGGATGTGGTTGGTCTGGCGGCGGTTTGGTTTT
>NZ_JBICSP010000031.1:274-98206 GCF_043197135.1 Actinoplanes sp. NPDC049265
TTTGCCTCGTTCAGTGTCGGATGTGGTTGGTCTGGCGGCGGTTTGGTTTTGCCTCGTTCAGTGTCGGATGTGGTTGGTCTGGCGGCGGTTTGGTTTTGCCTCGTTCAGTGTCGGATGTGGTTGGTCTGGCGGCGGTTTGGTTTAGCCCCGTTCAGCCTCGGACGCGGCTGATTTGGCGGCGGTTTGGTTTAGCCCCGTTCAGCCTCGGACGCGGCTGATTTGGCGGCGATGGGCGGCCCGTGACACCACGGTGTGCGGGTCGGTCACCGCCATGCCGCCGTCGGCCAGCAGCCGGGCGATCGGCAAGGTGGCCGCGCCCATCGCGACCGCGTCCGGGCCGAGTTGGCAGACGTCGATGCGGGTGGTCGAGAACGGGTGCCGCAGCGCGTGCCCGGCCGCCGCGGCCCGGATCTCCGGCAGGAACCGCTCGCCCAGGGCCGCGCCGATCGGGCCGCTCAGCACGATGCGTTCGGGACTGAACAGGTTGACCAGGTCGGCGATCCCGGCACCGAGATAGCCCACCGTCTCGGTGACGACCACGGCGGCCGGCCCGGACACCTCGCCGACCAGGGTGCGGGCCAGCAGCCGGGGATCGGGCTCGGACCCGGTCGCCTCGGCCAGGCGGACGCTGACCGCGTCCGACCCGATGTACGCCTCGAGGCAGCCCCGGGCCCCGCATCGGCAGGGCAGTCCCTCGTACACCAGGGTGGTGTGTCCCCACTCGGCCGCACCCGAGTCGGGGCCGCGGTGCCCGCGCCCGTCCCGGACCACCGCCGCGCCGACCCCGCGGCCGATCAGCACGATCACCGCGTGCCGTGCCCCGCGCCCGGCGCCGAACCACATCTCGGCCTGCCCGACCGTCTTGGCGCCGTTCTCGACGAACACCGGCAGCCCGGTCGCGGCGCCGAGCACGTCGCCCAGCGGCACCGCCTCCCAGCCGGTGGTCTGCGAATGGACCAGACCCTCGCGGTCGACCACCCCGACCACGCCCACCCCGAAGCCGAGGACCTCGTCGCGGCTGATGTCGGCCTGCGTGGTCACGTCGGCCAGGCCGCGGATCAGCAGCTGGGTGACGCTCTCGTGGTCGGACGGGTCGGCCAGCCGGTAGCCGGCCGCGCCGAGCCGGGACATGGCCAGGTCGTACAGCTCGACCGCGACCCGGCTCTCGCCCACGTCGGCGCCGACCACGTACCCGTAGCCGGGCGCGACCCGCAGCAGCGCCCGCGGCCGGCCGCCGTCCGAGCCGACCAGCCCGGCCTCCTCGACCAGGCCCTCCTCGATCATCTCGCCGACCAGGTTGCTCACGCTGGCCTGGCTGAGCGCGGTGGTGTCGCCGAGCTGTTGACGACTCTGCCGGCCACCGTGGAACAGGTCGGTGAGCAGGCTGGCCCGGTTCGCCCGTCTGACGTCACGCACCGTAGTCCGCCTGGTCTCCACCACGTCTCCCCTGTTCATCAGCATTGGGGGCCATCTAACCACCGCCGCCGGTACGGTCATCGCCGTGACCGACTACCGCGACGTGAACCGGGCGAACTGGGACGACCGGGCCGACGCCCACGCCGCCTCGAACGACTACAACGTGGCGACGTTCGCCGCCGACCCGTCCTATCTCAGTGAGGTGGTGCGGTTCGACCGGCCGCTGCTGGGCGACGTCACCGGGCTGCGCGGCGTGCACCTGCAGTGCCACATCGGCACCGACACCGTGTCGCTGGCCCGGCTCGGCGCGACGATGACCGGCCTCGACTTCTCACCGAAGTCGCTGGCTCAGGCGCGCGCCCTGGCGACTGTCGCCTCTCCGTCCGAGATCAACTTCGTCGAGGCCGAGGTGTACGACGCACCCGACGTCCTCGGGGCCGAGAGCTTCGATCTGGTCTACACCGGGATCGGCGCGCTGTGCTGGCTGCCCGACATCAAACGCTGGGGCGAGACGGTGGCCCGGCTGCTGAAGCCCGGCGGCCGGTTCTTCATGCGCGAGGGCCATCCGGTGCTCTGGTCATTGGAATGGGAACGCGGCGACGACCTGCTCGTCCTCGACGCCCCCTACTTCGAGCTGGCCGATCCGTCCGTGTACAACGACGGCGGCACGTACGTGGACAGCGACGTCGACTTCGAGCACAACACCACGCACGAGTGGAACCACGGTCTCGGCGAGATCGTGACCGCGCTGCTGGACGCCGGCCTGACCATCACCGGGCTGGTCGAGCACACCACCGTCCCGTGGGACGGCCTCGGCGGCCGGATGCGCCAGCTGCCCGGCGGCGAGTTCCAGGTCGCCGCCCGGCCCGAGCGCCTGCCGCACACCTACACGCTGCAGGCGGTGCGCCCGGCCGTTTAGAGATCGATGTGTACGGGGTACCTCGCGATTCAACCCAATCAAGGAGTCCTCGATGCGCTTCGGAAGCATAGGCGGCGTGATCGTTCTGATCTGGCTCATCCTGGGCGGCGTAGCCGCGTACGCCCGGGGTTACTTCTCCGACAGCGGCGACGCCAGCTGCGCCAAGGCCACCACGGTCCTGGTCACCGTGGTGGCGGGCCCGCTCAACTGGATGGGCGTCAACCCGAAGGTCGACTGCGACATCCCCGAGCCCAGCAAGTAGACCGACGAGGTGATGCGTATTTGTGCTCAGAGCCTCTGAGCACAAATACGCATCACCCGTTGCTGGGCACCCTTCGTCGTGGAGGTCGGGCTCGGGGTTCGGTGTGCGGCGTGCGGGGGATCGGCGTGGTTGGGTGTCGCTGGTTCTTCTCGTGATGTGCCGGTGCGCCGGCTGGGCTGTACCTAGCGGCTGCCTATCCACCGTGGCGCCGAGGGTGACGAACACGCGATCGAGTGTTGGCGCGGCATCGCGATCAAGCCCGCAAAGCGTTGCAGGCACTCTCCGCGCGACTCCGCCGGGTCGGGTCGGGTCGGGTCGGTGGTGATCGTGTTTCCCGGGGCGTGCCGTCTGTCCAGGGTGGAATGTCGGCTGACGCCCGGTCGGCCAAACACGGCGTTGACTCCTATTACCGACATATCGAACAACGGCGTCCGCGCTAATCGCTGGTGGTCGTAGGGGCACGAGATCCCGCTCTCGATCGAATTCGACGAGTCGATATATCGATCATTGACCCTGGGTGAAGCCGCGGATTAACCTTGTTTTCGCCATTCCGGGTCTGCGCATTCAATGCCGGACGGCACGGGAGAGGCGCGATGGCGGCCAATTGCCGTTGTGACCTCTGCGACGCCGCTCACGATCCATTCGCGCGCTGATGATCCGGGCGGAGCCGGTTCGGCTTCGCCCGCAATTTGCCGTGCCGTGGCACAACCCTTCAGAAGGGAGGTAATTGCTGTGCTCCGATTTACTCAGCACTTCGGCTCGACCTGCTCGGCCTCGTCGAGCGTCGTCCTCACACCCGGCGGCACCACGTCCTGCCCGACCTGCTGCTGTTCCTGTTCGTGCTCCTGCTGAGCAGGGGTTCCCGCGCCGAGGCGTCTCGGCGGAACCGCCACCGTGAAATCGGCCCGGAGGCCTTCGCCGGCCGGCGAAGTCGCGCCCCGAAATGGAGGAATGGATGAAAAAGGAAGGAACCGGTGCCCCGCTGCGCTTCAACCGGCATTTTGGTTCGACGTGCTCGGCTTCGCGCGTTGTCCTCACGCCGGGGGGCACCACGTCCTGCCCGACCTGCTGCTGTTCCTGCTCCTGCTGCTGCTGACAGAGATCTCGTACGGAGATCCGCATCGGACGCAGATGCCGCGCCACGCTGTTCCGTGAGCGCCTACCGGTCACCGGTAATACGAGAGGATCGCCACATGGCTAACCAGCAATTGAACGCCAAACTGGTCATCTGCAGCGTACCCACCAGAAATTCAGCGAAGGCTCAGCAGTTCTACAACACCCTGCTCGGGGGCAGCGATTTCGCCCCTTCGCTCAATGAAGAGGTCGAGTCGTACTTCCGGCCGATCAGCGAGGACGGACTCACGCTGACGGTCGCCGCGCGGCAGAGCGACCGAGAATCGATCACCTGCTACTTCGCCGTCGACAATCTGGACGAGACGGTCAAGCAGTTGACCGCGGCCGGCGGCACCGTCGTGGTGAACTCCGCACCGGTCGCCGTTTCCGGCCCGGAGCAAGCCAAGCAGGCCTTCGCCGACGCTGTGGGTCACCCGGCGCCCCAGACGGCCGGACGCTGGGTCGGGATGATCGACCCCGACGGCAACTACCTCGCGCTGATGCAACTGGACAGCGCGACGCAGCGGCAGCTCAATGCCGAACCGTCGAACCGGAGGCTGTCGTCACAGCAAGCGGAACGGATCGATCGTTGGAAGCAGCACGGCGCGCCCGCGATGCGCCCAGGGCGCGGCCAGAAGTAAGGCTGACGACGTACAGCCCTCACTCAGGCGGTCCGGATCGGGCTGCCTGAGTGGCTCCTTCCGGCCTGACAACAACCTCGCTCCCGCCCATCATCGGAGGCACGGTATGGCGTCCGAGCAGTCCGGTCGAACCGAATTGCCGCTGCAGTACTACCTGGAGAACGAATACCAGTCCTTGATCGAGATCTTCCACTGGGTCGCGAACCTGGCCGGATCCGTCTACACGGACACCACGGCCGTGGTGTCGCCGGAAGCGGCCTACGCCGCGGCCCCACTCTCCGACACCCACCTGTTGAGCCAGGAGTTCCTGCTCAACTACAAGCACAGCTCCCTCGACCTCACGCTGCCCCTCGGCGTCGGCGGATACTTCGACTTCCCCGCACGGAGCAGTCTGTCGCTCCGGCACCTTCGGGAGCAGGAGGAAAAGGCCGGCCGGGGCCACATCGTCGAGCTGCCGCCGTACCAGAACGTCAACGCCTCCCTCGGCGTGACCATCCGGGCACGTCGCAGCCTGCGGACCTTCACGGGAAAGACGATGCCCCTGCGCACGTTGTCGACACTGCTGTTCTACGCGAACGGTGTCACGGGCGACATCGCCCTGGTGTCGGAGGACAACGATCCGCAGTGGCCCACCTACTCGCTCGGCCCCACCGAGGCGGCGAAGACCCGGGCTGCTTCCTCCGGGGGCGGCCTGAACCCGATCTCCCTGTATCTCGTGGTACGCGACGTGCAGACGCTCGACGACGGGATCTACGTCTATCTGCCCGTCGAGCACTCCCTGAAGAGGTTGGCGACGTTCGACGACGAGGCGCGGAATCGTCATCTCGCACTCGGCGTGAGCTGGGGACCGAACCTGGACCCGGCCACCGTGAACGTGACGGTCTACTACGTGTACAGCGTCTACGAGAACTCGCGGAAGTACGGGGATCTGGGGCTGCCCTTCGCGGTCGTCGAAGCGGGCGAGATCGCCGCGCACCTCCACCTGATCAGCACGGCGACCAAGGTCGGGTCGTCCGACATCGGCGGCTGGGAAAAGGTCCAGACGGAGCGTTTCCTCGGTGTCGACGGACTCTCCCGGCACCTGGTGCACGCCACCGTCATCGGCATGCTTTGAGGAGACGACATGACTGACGGCATGACCGCGAACGGATCGCAGAAGAGGCTGATACTCGGCGACGGCGTGCAGGTCTACTACAACGGCACCGACGAGCTCCGCCTCCGCAAGGGCGTCTGGAACTTCGAGGAAGGGGTGCTCTCCTTCGACGGTCTCAGCGAGGACCACAAGGAAAGCCTGGTGGCGTTGTTCGCCCTGCTCCAGGACGGCGGGGTCGATCCCGGGCGCCTCCCGAACGAGCAGAACCTGACCGCGCTGGAGCGGGAACAGGTGGCCGAGACGCTGGATGCGTTGCGCGCCAACGACTTCGTGTCCGACGGCGAGGACGTCGACGGCCGGCGCCTGCTCAACCAGCTGCTCAGCGGCGCGGACGACTATCTCACCGATCGCAGCGCCGGCGCCGGGCCCATCCTGTTCTTCGCCGACTCCCAGTCCATCAAGGACTACGCCGTGACGATGGCCACCGAGATCGACCTGCCGATGACGGTCCTGACGCAGGCGGACTTCAAACGGATCGAGGCACTGGACCTGACGACCAAGTTCGACGCCTACGGCACCCGGCAGCAGCTCGAGTCCGCGCGCCACATGATCGAGCCCTTCGGCAGCATCGTCGGGTGTCTCGAGCGGCCGCACATCGTCTTCCTGCGCAACCTCAACCGCGTACTCGTGCAGACCTCGCAAACGCTCAGTCTGAGCCTGCTGGACGGGCCGTTCACGACGGTCTTCACGATCAAGCCCCCCGAGACGGGGTGCTTCGAGTGTTTCGAGCAACGCCTGCTGGCGCGCATGGAGGAGAAGGCCGTCTACCAGGAGTACGTGCAACAGACCCGCGGCCTGGCCCGATCGCAGACCAAGGTCCACGCCAGCCCGTTGATGCACTCCCTGGCGGCGCAGGCGCTGTTCGAGGGGCTCCTGGTGCACCGGATCGGGAAGGCGAAGCTCGCGGGCCGGGTCCTGAACACCTATGTGCCGCTCCTGGAGATCCAGGTTCAGCCCCTGTTGCGAGTGCCGTTCTGCCCCGCCTGCGGCTTCGTGGCGCAGGCGCGCATGGAGGAGATGTACAGCTCCTCGAAGAAGATCATCGATCGCGTCGTCGACCGGATCGCCCTGGTGGACGACTAGCTCGTTCCCGCCCCCGACGAGATGAAGGGCAAGGCATTGCTCACGTTCTATCCGTCGAACGTTCACGTGGTCAACGAGCTCAGGCGGCTGTGCGGTCACCACTTCGGCATCGCCGAATCGCAGATCGTCCAGGTGACCCAGGTGGCCGGGGCCCCGCGTCTGCAGACGATGACCGCCCGGTTGCCCGACTATCACAAGCTTCTCCTCGGCGACAAAGCCGAGATCCAGTACCACCTCTCGGGCTACGGCGTGTACCGGGAGGAAGCGCTCATCCGCCTCCTCGGCGAATCCATCGAGCGGTACGCGCTGATCACGGCCGCGACGACGCTGCGGAACAAGCTCTTCAAGGCGAGCTACAACGAGCTCAAGAGCGATCCCGGGGTGCTGCCCTGGGAGCTGATCAACACGTTCAGCGAGCGCGATTACGAGCGGATGCGCGGCAAGATGATTTTCCGCCCGATCACGCCGGACGACCCGATCAGCTGGATCTGGTGCCCCTCGCTGGTCGAGCCCGGGAAGGAGATCTGCATCCCGGCCCAGTGCCTGTTCACCGGGCTGCACGCGCACGACGAGATCCCGTTCATAACGTCCTTCTCCAAGGGATGCGCCAGCCACACCACGCGAAAACTCGCCCTGCGCTCGGCCATCATGGAGGCGGTGGAGGCCGACGCGCTCATGGCTCGGTGGTACGCCCTCGTCAAGGCCCGCCGGGTCGTGCTCGACGATCCGGTCCTGCAGGGCCTGATCGCGGAGATCTTCCACGAGGTGAACGTCGACGTCGTGCCCTACGAATACACCATGCCGGGAATGCCGGGACACGTCTTCGCGGTCGCCCTGTTGAGCGAGGGGCGCGAGCGGCCGAGCGTACTGCTGGGCACCGGGGCCGGGCTCCTGCCCGGGGCCACCCTCTACCGGACGCTGATCGAGGCCGTGGCCATTCACTACATCGGCTACAACGGGCCCGTACTGCAACCGCGTGACTACCTCAGCGGCATCGCCGAGGACAGCCATACGAACCTGGACAGCAACGTCGCGTACTGGGCGAGTTCCGAGGACGGCGACCGGAAGCGGGCCTTCCTGCGCGGCATGGTGGACGGCGAGGTCCGGCTGAGCGCCTTGCCGAGTTACGAGTCGACCATCGACGGGGAGTTGGCGTACATCGTCGGAAGACTGAAAGACGTTTCCCGCTACGCCGTCCACTTGGACATCACTCCGCCGGAGCTGGCGGGAACGGACTGGTCGGTGGCCCGCGTCTTCATACCCGAACTCGTCCAGGTCTCGCTGCCGTCCTTCCCGTACAGCGCCCATCCCCGGCTACGCGGATTCGGAGGGGTTCGTAATGAGCTCCCTCATCCCTCACCTTGAGACGATCCTTCTCCTGATGGCTATCGTGTACCCGGCCGGCTTCTGCGCCAACGTGACCGCACTGCTCATGGGCGCACCGGGGTTCTCCCGCGCCAGGTCGCTGGGCGGAAGCCTGGCCGGGTTCGTGATCGGGTACGCCGTCGTCGTGGCGGTTGTCGCACTGGTGCGCCCGCACCAGATGGTCGCCTGGAACTGGCCGGCGTCCCCGCTGCTGCTGATGCTGGCACCGGTCGCCGGCCTCGCCTGCATCGCGCTCGAGTACGCGGTCGGCGTCGTGATCGTCTATGTGCGGACGGGCCGGCTCGTCACCAGGGCCGCGATTCACAGCAGCTACGCCGACTTCCGCCGCGTGCACGCCAAGGACGTCGCCGCCGTCCTGGCCCTGGTGGCGGGTGAGGAACTCGTACTCCGGCAGTTCCTCTACTCCGTGCTGGTCACCGACCTGGGCGTGGTGGTCTGGGCCGCGATCGGGTTGTGCGCGATGGCGTACGCCGCGAACCATCTCAGTTTCGGCGCCGCGAGCGCGCTGGCCAAGCTGCCCAGCGGCCTGCTCTACACCTGGCTGTTCTGGGCCTCGGGCATGTCCCTCGCCGTGGTCATCATCGCCCACGCCACGCAGAACCTCACACTGCTCGGCCTGTCGCGACGTCCTTTGTGGACGCCGGAGTCCGGGACCCGGTCGGGCGGCCGCAGAACGCGGGAAGTGAGCGACACGCGATGGCCCTGACCCTGTTCCTGAGCGTCGTCACGATCCTCGCCGTTCTCTGGGGCAGGACGAACCGGCTCGGCTACAGCCGATTCATCACGTCGCCCGCCCGCGTCATCATGACGTACTCGCGGATGACCGACGAACTGATCCGCAGCTGTCTCGTCTGGTGCCTCTATCTGTCCGTCGGGCTGCTGGGCGCCGTCGCGCTCCTGGTGGCGTACCGGATCAATCTCTTGAATCATCTGACCGTGTCACAGGGGCAGGCATGGGTGATCCCGGTCGCGTTCATCGCGCAGAACGCCCTGACCGGGCTGATGATGCAGCTGTGGCTCGTCGCCCGGCCCGGGAGCGACATCTTCGCCGACCTGGTGGGGATCCTGTGGGTCAGATACACGCTGATGATGCCCCGCCTGATGCGCGTGGCGGCCCCGCTGGGTGCGGCGGTGGTCGAGGAGGTCTTCTTCCGGGGCGCGGTGTTCCTGATTCTCCTGACCAGATTCCCGGGAATCGGCGCCTACTGGGCGATCGTCGTCTGCACGGCACTTTTCGTCGTACAGCAGATTCTTCAGACCGACACCACCGGACAACGCGTGATCTTCCTGGTCGGGTCGACCTCGATCTCGATCGTCGGGTGCCTCACGATGCTGTACACGGGCAGCTTCCTGCCGACCCTGGTGTGCCACGCCGCCTACGCGGCGGTCTACCTGCAACTCGGGACGACGCTGCCCAAATGGCAAGTGCGAAGGGCGGGCACGAAGGCGAGGGCCGGCAACTCGAGCTTTTGAGAGCGTGGAGAGGATTTCCGTGTACGGCAGGCAGATCCCCCGGCGACGGGTCGTCTACAACCCGGCGACGGCGGAATTCCAGCAGAACCCGTTCCCCGGCCTACGTGCGCTGCGCGAACAGGATCCGGTTCACCTCACGCCGCGAGGATGGGTGCTGACCCGCTACGACGACTGTGCCGAAGTGCTGTCGAGCCGGCAGTTCGGGATGCGGGGCATCGAGGGCATGTTGCGCCGACAGATCGGCCCCGGTCCGGCGTTCGAGGTCATCGCCCGGCGCTTCCACTCGTACGATCCGCCGGAACACACCCGCCTGCGATCCCTGGTCGCCAAGGCGTTCGCGGGCCCTCGCCTCGACCGGATGCGGGGGCAGATCGAGGCGCTGGCCGACCGTTTGCTGCACCACGCCGGGGAGCCATCCTTCGACCTGGTCGAAAAGTTCGCCAGCCCGCTGCCGTCCGCTGTCATCGCCGCGATGCTGGGCACCCCACCACGTGATCGGGCCCGGCTGAACGGCTGGACCGACCGCATCCTCGACCTGCAGGGGATGGCTCGGCCCGGCAGCGCGACGCTGGCGCAGGGCAACGCCGCCGCCCGCGACTACCGGGCGTACCTGCGGGCCTTCGTCGAAGCCCGGCGCCGGGAACCCGGCGACGACCTGGTCAGCACCCTGATCGAAGCCCAGGAACAAGGGCACCGGCTGACCGACGCGGAGATCGCCGACTGCGCGTTGTTCCTGGCCAACGCGGGGTCGGCCACGACCCGCAACCTCATCGCCAACGCGGTCAACGCCCTGCAATCGGACCGTACGCAATGGGAACTGCTCGTCGACGACCCGGCCCTGATCGGCCCGGCGGTCGCCGAGGCGCTGCGGTTCGACTGCTCGCTGACCAGTACGCCGCGGTTCGCCCAGCAGGAGGCCGTCATCGGCAATCGAAGGGTGGCCGCCGGAGCGGCCGTCTTCTGCCAGCTGAACGCGGCCAACCGGGATCCGGCCCGGTTCCCGGACCCCGATCGCTTCGACATCACGCGGGCCGACAAGAAACATCTGGCCTTCGGGGGTGGCGTCCATTTCTGTCTCGGCGCACGTCTCGCACACCTTCAGGGCGAGCTGGCGCTTCGCGCGCTGCTCCGACACCACCCCACGCTCCGGCTGGCCACGGAGCGAATCGAGTGGCGCTCCGGGCTGTACCGAGGCCCGCTGCGGCTCCCGGTCGTCACGGCCTGACCTCTACACCGAAGGAGTCCCCGTGAACAACGTTCGCAGCAAGGCCGGTCACGCGTTGATCAGCGGAGGTATCGCTCTGGTCATCGGCCTCGTCGCCACCTACGTGGCCTGGCAGCTCACTCCCCACCCATGGTCCCTGGGGTCCGCCTTGATCGCCGTCAGCTTCGCCTCCTTCTTCGCCGCCTTCGGTGGATCAATGGCCGCCCTGACCACCGCCCGGCGAGGCGATCGGCCAGCGTGACCGGGTCGTCTGCCCCGGACCGCCGAGCCCCGCAAACCTCCTCGCAAGCCTCTACCAGGGAGCTGACGAGGATGCGCGATGACCCGGCGGGCCGGATGCCTACACCACCCAGTTGGTCTTAACGAGACCGGAACTGGGCGATGGTGTCCCGGTAGCGCAGGGCGCTCTGCTTCGGGGTGCGCTTCTGGGTCTCGTAATCCACGTGCACGATGCCGAAGCGCTTGTCGTAGCCGTACGCCCACTCGAAGTTGTCCATCAGCGACCAGGCGAAGTAGCCGCGGATGTCGGCGCCCTGGGCCCGCGCCTCGGCCACGGCGGCCAGGTGCTCGGCGAAGTAGGCGGTCCGGTCGTCGTCGGCCACGTACCCCTGCTCGTCGGCCTGGTCGTCGAACGCCGCGCCGTTCTCGGTGACGATCATCGGCAGGCCGGGGTAGTCGCGGTGCAGCCGGACCAGCAGCTGGGTGAACCGTTCGGGGGTGATCGGCCAGTCCATCGCGGTCCGCTCGGTGCCCGGGAACACCGAGCGCACCACCGGGCTGCCCTCGTCGTCCACGGTGCGGCCCTGCTCGTCGACGCCGCTGAAGTCCTGTCCGAAGTAGAAGTTCACACCCAGCACGTCGAACGGCGTGGCGATGACCTCCATGTCGCCGTCCTCGATGGGCAGCGTGACGCCCTGCTCGGCCAGCTCGTCGACCATGTCCTGCGGGTAGTAGCCCTTGCGCAGCGGGTCGAGGTAGAGCCGCAGGCCCATCCCGTCCGCCCGGCGGGCCGCGTCCCGGTCGGTCTGGGTGTCCTCGGCCGGGTCGGCGGTGCCCATGTTGAGCGTGATGCCGTACCGGTGCGGGGTGGTCTCGGCCGCCCGCATCCGCTGCGTCGCCAGGCCGTGCCCGAGCAGCAGGTGGTGCACGGCGTCGATGGAGGCCTGGAAGTCCTGGCGGCCGGGGGCGTGCACGCCGACGTGGTAGCCGAGCCAGGCCGAGCACCACGGCTCGTTGAGCGTGGTGAACGTCTCGACCCGGTCGTGCAGCTTGTCGAACACCATCATCGCGTAGTCGGCGAAGCGGTAGGCGGTGTCCCGGTTGGGCCAGCCGCCGGCGTCCTCCAGCTCCTGCGGCAGGTCCCAGTGGTAAAGCGTCACGAACGGCCGGAGCCCGTTGGTCAGCAACTCGTCGACCAGCCGGTCATAGAAGGCCAGCCCGGCCGGGTTGACCGGGCCACGGCCGCGCGGCTGGACCCGGGGCCAGGCCACCGAGAACCGGTACGAGTCCACCCCCAGGCTCTTGATCAGCTGCACGTCCTGCGGCATCCGGTGGTAGTGGTCGCAGGCGACGTCACCGTGGTCGCCGTTGTGCACCGCGCCCGGCACGCGGCTGAAGGTGTCCCAGATGGACGGTGTGCGGCCGTCCTCGGCCACCGCGCCTTCGATCTGGTACGAGCTGGTGGCGACGCCCCACTCGAAGGTGGGAGGGAACGCGTCGCCGGGCAGGAGCAGGGTGGGGGAAGGGGCGGAGGAAGTCATCACTCTCCTGTGGGTGTGGCGCCGACCGGCACCTGGGCGGGGTGCAGATGGCACGCGACGGTGCGCGTGCCGCCGTCCGGGGTGCCCGGGCGGCCGAGGACCGGGATGTGCTCCGGGCAGGGTTCGAACGCCTTGGGACAGCGCGGGTGGAAGGAGCAGCCGGACGGCATGCCCTTGAGGTCCGGCGGGGAGCCCGGGATGCCGGACAGCTCGCGCCGGGGCCCGCGCAGGGCCGGGAAGGAGCTGAGCAGCCCCTCGCTGTACGGGTGGAGCGAGTCCCGGTACAGCGTCGCGGCCGGCGCCTCCTCGATGATCCGGCCGCCGTACATGATGGCGATCCGGTTGGAGAACTCGACCAGCAGCGACAGGTCGTGGGTGATGAAGATGACCGAGAAGCCGAGCCGCTCGCGCAGCTCGATCAGCTGACCCAGAATCTGCCGCTGCATGACCACGTCGAGCGCGGTGGTCGGCTCGTCCATGATGACCACCTGCGGCTGCAGGATCAGCGCCATGCCGATCATCACGCGCTGCCGCATGCCGCCGGAGAGCTGGTGCGGGTACGCGTCCATCCGGTCGGCCGAGATGCCGACCAGCTTGAGCATCTCCCGGGCCCGGGCGTTGCGGCTGTGCTGGGTCATCTTCGGCTCGTGGGCCTGCAGCACGTCGTTGAGCTGGGTCGAGATCTTGTGCACGGGGTTGAGCGAGTTCATCGCGCCCTGGAACACGATCGCCGTCTCGGCCCACCGGAACTTGCGCAGGCCGGCGTCGGAGAGACCGAGGACGTCGTACGGGTCGCCCTTCTCCGGGTGGTAGATGACCTCGCCGCCGCTGATCACGCCCGGGGGCGCGAGCAGCCGGGTCAGGCCGTAGGCGAGCGTCGACTTGCCCGAGCCGCTCTCGCCGGCCAGGCCCAGCACCTCACCCTTGTGCAGGGTCAGGTTGACGTCGCGGACGGCGTGCACCGCCTGGTCGCCCAGGCCGTAGTCGACGTTCAGGTTCTTGATCTCGAGGACGGGCTCGTTGCTCATGACGACTGCCCCTCTTTTTTCAGGACCGGGGTCGCCCCGTTCAGGTTGACCGGCAGCGGGCGCGCCTGCGTGTGCGGTTCGGACGAGTGGGCCAGGACCGGCGTGAAGCCGACGCGCATGCGTACCGTATGGCCGTCAGCGGTCTTGACCTTGGTCTTGCCGGCACTGCGCAACCGGGGGCTGACGAACTCGTCGATGCCGAAGTTGATCAGGGACAGCGCGGTGCCGAGGAACGCGATGGCCAGACCGGCCGGCACGAACCACCACCAGGCGCCCTGCGACAGCGCCTGCTGGCTCTGCGCCCAGAACAGGATCTCGCCCCAGTTCCAGTTGGAGATGCCGCCGATGCCGATGAAGGCCAGCGTGATCTCGGTGCTGACCGCGAAGATCACGGTGCCGACGAAGCCGGACGCGATGATCGCCGACAGGTTGGGCAGGATCTCGAAGAAGATCACCCGGAACGTGCTCTCGCCGGACGCCCGGGCCGCCTCCACGTAGTCGCGTTTGCGCAGCGACAACGTCTGGGCCCGGAGCACTCGCGCGCCCCAGGCCCACGCGGTCAGGCCGATGGTCAGGGCCACGATCGTCGAGCCGGCGTTCTCGAAGGTCGACGCCACGATGATGATCAGCGGCAGTGCGGGGATGACCAGGAAGACGTTGGACAGCGCGGACAGGGTGTCGTCCCAGCCGCCCCCCAGGTAGCCGGCGCTGACCCCGACCGCCACCGACACGATGGTCGCGGCGATGCCGGCGGCCAGGCCGACCACCATCACGCCGCGGGTGCCGACCAGCAGCTGGCTCAGCACGTCCTGGCCCAGGTGGGTGGTGCCCAGCCAGTGCGCGCCGGACGGCGGTGCGACCAGGTCGTTGCCGCGGGCGTTGGGGTCGTACGGCGCGACCCACGGCCCGATGACCGCGAACAGCAGGTAGAAGCCCAGCATGATCAGGCCGGTCATCGCCTTGCCGTTGGACAGGAAGCCGGACCGCTTGCGCTTGGCCCGGGCCGGCTTGGCCTCCTCCGGCTGTGCCATCGCGCCCTGGCCGGGGATCACCTGTTCGACGCTCGAGGTGGGAATGCTCATCGGTCAGCCCTCCTTCCGCGTACGCGGGTCGAGCAGCAGGTAGACGATGTCGGCGAGCAGGTTGGCCACCAGCACGCAGATCGTGATGATCAGGAAGATGCCCTGCATCAGCGGGTAGTCCTTGGCGCCCACCGCGCGGAACAGCAGGAAGCCCAGGCCCGGGTACGAGAACACGATCTCCAGGACGAACGTGCCACTGACGATGAAGCCGAGCGACAGCGCGAAGCCGGACACGTTGGGCAGCAGCGCGTTGCGGGCCGCGTAGGCCACCGCGACCCGGCGCTCGGGCAGGCCCTTGGCGTGCGCCACGGTGATGTAGTCCTCGGCCGCGACGGTCACCATCATGTTGCGCATGCCCAGGATCCAGCCGCTGACCGAGGAGATCAGGATGGTCACGGCGGGCAGGATGCCGTGTTGTAGCGCGCTGGAGATGAAGGTCCAGTCCGGGTAGGGGACCAGGCCGGCCTCGAAGCCGCCGGACGACGGGAAGAAGCTGTCCGAGCCGGCCAGCAGGTAGATCGCCAGCAGGCCGAGCCAGAAATACGGTACCGAGGAGAGGAACGTGGTGACCGGCAGCACGCCGTCGACCCAGGTGCCGCGGCGCCAGCCGGCCACCACGCCGAGCGAGGTGCCGAGCAGGAAGCTGATCACCGTGGTGATGCCGACCAGCGCCACCGTCCACGGCAGCGCGTCACCGATCACCTCGGACACCGGTGTCGGGAAGGCGCTGAACGACAGGCCCAGGTCGCCCGAGAACAGCTGCCTCCAGTAGTCGACGTACTCGCTCCACAGGCTGGCGTTCTTGTCGATGCCGAACAGCACGTAGAGCGACTCGATGGCATCGGTGTTCATCTGGCCCTGGAACCGGGCCAGCAGTGCGGTGATCGGGTCACCGGGGATCATCCGGGGGATGAAGAAGTTGAGCGTCATCGCGGCCCACGCGGTGAACACGTAGAACGCGATGCGCTGGAGGATGTACTTCACTTGCCGACCCCCTGCGCGTCGTAGAGCCAGCACGCCGCCCAGTGCCCGGGCCGATCACCGATCTCCAGGCGTACCGGCAGCTCGGTCGAGCAGCGCGGGCCGGCCATCGGGCAACGCGGGTGGAAGCGGCAACCGCTGGGCGGTGAGATCAGGCTGGGCGGTTCGCCGTTGCCCCGATCGCGGGTGTCGGGTTCCAGTTCGCCGTGCAGGCGGTCCGGGTCGGGCGCGCTTTCGATCAGGAGCCGGGTGTACGGGTGGGCCGGCGCCTGGGTCACCGTCTCGCTGTCACCGCCCTCGACCATCCGGCCGGCGTACATGACCAGCGTCTCGTCGGCGAAGTAGCGGGCCGACGCGATGTCGTGGGTGATGTAGAGGATCGCCAGGTTGAAGCGCTCCTTGAGGTCCCGCAGCAGGTTCAGCACACCGAGCCGGATGGACACGTCCAGCATGGACACCGGCTCGTCGGCCAGCAGCGCCTCCGGGTCGGCGCCCAGTGCGCGGGCGATCGCGACGCGCTGGCGCTGGCCACCGGACAACTCGTGCGGGAACTTGTCCAGGTAACGCTCGGGCGGCGTCATGCTGACCCGGTTGAGCAGGTCGTGCAGCGCCTGCTCGAGTTCCTGGGCGTTGTTGCCGGCGTTGTGGTGGATCTTCAGCGCGCGGGTCAGGTGGTACCGGATGGTGTGCACCGGGTTCAGCGACGCGAAGGGGTCCTGGAAGATCATCTGTACGCGGGCGGCGTACCGGCGGAAGTTGCGGCCGCCCTTGACCCGGGTCGACTCGCCGTGCAGCCGGATGTCGCCGCCGGTGCGCGGGTAGAGCTGGGCCAGCAGCCGGGCCACGGTGGACTTGCCCGAGCCGGACTCGCCCACCAGGGCGGTCACGCGGCCGCGGCTAAGGATCAGGTGCACGTCGTCGACGGCGTGCACGGCGGCGCGATCGCGCCGGTTGAAGAGGTCACGCAGACCCCGGCGGACAGGGAAGTGCTTGGTCAGGCTCTGAGCCTCAAGCACCACCTCGCCGGCCGGCGCCTCGGCGTCCTGTAGCGACGTCATTTGCCGGGTCCTTTACGAGGGGGTGCCGCTCCCGCACGGGTCAACCGCGCGGGAGCGGCCGCGAATCAGCTGTTGGCGGGCTTGAGGTGCAGGATGACGTCCAGCGCGTTGGCCTGGGTGGGCTGCCCGGCGGCGTACGGGTTGGAGTCGTCGGGCCAGCCGATCCAGTTCTTCGTGCTGTACGCCATGCCGATGTTGTCGGCGCCGACCGGGATCATCGGGACCTGCTCGACGAAGACCTTCTGCAGCGTGTCCAGCGCGGTCTTGCGGGCGGCGTCGTCGGCGGCCTCCTTGTAGGCCTGCAGCGCGGCGGTGGCCTCAGGGCTGTCGAAGCGGCCGAAGTTGCCGGCCGGGGACGGCTTGCCGATCGGCTTGAGCAGCGTGCCGTCCATCACCGTCTGGTACAGGTCGAACGGTGTGGAACCACCGTTGGTCCAGCGGAACGTCGCGTCGAAGTTGCCCTCCTCGACGTTCTTGAACCACGCGTCCTGGTTGGCCTTCTCGACCGTCGCGGCGATGCCGATCTGCGCCAGGTTGTCCTTGACGATCTCCAGCGAGGTCTGGTAGTCGGACCAGCCGGCCGGGTCGGTCAGGGTCAGCTTCACTGGCTTGCCGCTCGGGTCGGTCAGCGTGGTGCCGTTGAGCTTGAAGCCGGCCCCGGTCAGCAGCGCCTTGGCGCCCTCGATGTCGACCTTCTGGTTCTGGCCCTTGTAGGCGTCGGCGACGAACGCGTCACCGGCCGGCGACGGCAGACCGGTCACGCTGGTCACCAGCGGGTGGAAGTAGCCGGCCTCGGCCTGGTTGAAGATGTCCTCGCGGTTGACCACCATGTTCATGGCCTTGCGCAGGGCGACGTTGTCGAACGGCTTCTTGGTGGTGTTGATGTAGAGGCCGTGGATGCCCAGCACCGGCGGCGCCCAGACCTTGTAGTGGTCGGGGTTCTTGCCGATGAAGACCGTCTTGTAGTTCGGGATGAACACGAACGACCACTCGATCGAGCCGTCGGCCAGCGCCGTGGTCTGCGCGTCGTTACCGGTCGGCGAGCTGTAGCGCAGCTCCTTGACGGCCGGCGCGGTGCCCCAGTAGCCGTTGTCCCGGGCGACCAGCGTGGTGGTCTGCGGGGTGAAGGACTTCAGGGTGTACGGACCGGAGCCGATCGGGCTCTTGTTGGTGTCGGTCGACGGGTCCTTGATGTCCTTCCAGATGTGCTCCGGGACGATCGGCGTCTGGCCCAGGAACTTGTCCTTGTAGACGAACATCGACGAGGCGAAGTTGATCGTCACGACGCTGCCGGCCACGGTGATCTCACCGTACGGCGTGTTGTTGGTGTTGAGCGCCTTGGTCTTCTTGATCAGGTTGTGCGTGAAGGCGACGTCGTTCGCGGTCAGCTTCTGACCGTCCGACCAGGTCGCGTTGTCCCGCACCGTCACCTTGACGCTCTTGAAGTCCGGCGACCACTCGGCCGCGGTGGCCAGCCACGGCTTCGGCGGGTCGGCCGGCTTGACCGGGTTCCACATCATCAGGGGCTCGTAGATGACCCACTTGTAGCCGAGCGACGCGGCGGCCGAGGTGGTCAGGAAGGGGTTGTGGTTCTCCGTCTGCGGGCCGTTCGGCATGCTGACGGTCAGCACCGTGGCGCTCGACTTGTTGCTCTTGCTGTTCGGGCTGCTGTTCGGCGAATCGCCGCAGGCGGCGAGGACGCCCGTGGCGAGCACGCCCGCCAGGGCAGCCGAGAACAACTTCCTTCTCTGCATTACAGATACTCCTCAACGGTTATCAGGGGTGGCCCGGATGAGGGCTGCGGTTTTCAGGAGGGATCGGCGACGGAGACCGTGGTGGACCCACGGGCCATGAACGTCGCCGGTATGACGGTCGGACGGTTGGGCAGGGGTGTGCCCTCGAAGTGGGCGAGCAGCGTGCGTGCCGCGGCCTCGCCCATCTCGCGCAACGGTTGGTGCACGGTGGTGAGCGGCGGCTGGGTGTGTGCCGCCATGGGGATGTCGTCGAAGCCCACCACCGCCACGTCCTGCGGGACGCGCCGCCCGGAGTCGAGCGCCGCCTGCATCGCGCCGGTGGCCGAGAGGTCGTTGTGGGCGAAGACCGCGTCGAAGTCGATGCCGGCGTCGATGGCGTGCTGCACGCCCTCGAAGCCGCACGCGATGGTGAAGTCGCCGGGGAGCAGGCGCTCGTCCGGGATCGGGTGACCGGCATCGGCGTACGCCGCGGCGAAGCCGTCCAGGCGCTGCTGGGTGCATCCGAAATGGCCCGGGCCGGCGATGACCAGCGGCTTGTGCCGGCCGATGGAGAGCAGGTGCCGGGCCGCGGCGCCGGCGCCGGTGTGGTTGGTGGTGCCGACGCTGGGGATCTGCGCCGGCTGGGTGTCACGGTCGTCGATCAGCACCACGGGCAGGCCGCGCGAGTGCAGCTGCGCGATGTAGTCCAGGGTGCCCTCGGGCTCGATCACCAGCAGGCCGTCGAACGACTTGGCCGACACCTGGGCGCCGAACTGCCGCATCGACTCCTCACCGCGGTTGCAGGTGAACAGCAGCAGGCCGTAGCGCTCGGTCTCGAGCACGTCGACCGCGCCCTGCAGGACCTCGCCGATCCACGGCCAGGTGAGCGAGGGGACCAGCATGCCGACCACCCGGGTACGCCCGCGGGCCAGGCCGACGGCCCGGGAGCTGGGCACGTAACCGAGCTCTTCGATCACCGCACGGACCCGGGCGGCGGTGGACTCGTCCAGCTCACCCTTGCCGTTGAGGACCCGCGAGACGGTGGTCTTGCTGACCTTCGCCCGGGCCGCCACATCGGCGATGGTGATCGGCACTGGTCCTCCGAGTGATCCGGAAAGCATGTATCCCGCGGGTTGCAGACCGGTTTCGGAACCGGTTTCGGGAGCGGTTCCGGGCAGTTAACAGCAGTGAGCCGGGTCACGTCAATGTGAGGACACCTTTATTTAAGTTGCGAGACTGTAACGCGGGTGCATCGAAGGTCCTCAGCGGGTAAAAGCTTTGCCCCCGCGCGTCAGGTCGGCCAGAAACGCGACCACAGCACTACCCACCGCGGTCACGACCAGCACCAGCAAGCCGCCGATCACGAACAGCCCCGACTGGTCCTTGATGGCCGCGTCGACCGTCCAGGCCGCCGTGAACCCCACCGTCGTCGCGCCCACGGCGAGCAACGGATGCACGTCGGCGAAGCGCACCGCGACCGCCAGCAGCACGGCGATGGTCAGCACGCAGAAAGCAACCTGCGCGGTGGTGTACGGGCCCTGCCGGTTACCGTTCGCATCGACCTGGTAAGTCCGGTCGTGGCCCAGCCACGCCCACCACGCCACCACCGTCGCGACGGCCAGCCCGGCCGCGCCGAACCAGCCCTTCTTGCCGAATCTCATGGGCCATGACGCTAGGGCGTGTGTTGTGTATCAGCCAAGTGCCGCAGCCCTGGCTGATCGACAAGACACGCCCTACACGGTGGCGGCCGAACTCATTCCGGCGAGCCGGGTCAGCTCGGGCAGAACCGTGCCCAGCGGGGCGTCCACCACCAGCCCGGCATAGGGCTCACCGCGGGTCACACCCTGGTTGACGATCGCCACCCGGATGCCCAGCTTGGCCGCCCGCAACACGAACCGCCGGCCCGACATCACGGTCAGCGACGAACCCAGGACCAGCAGGGTGCGCCCGCCGCCGACCAGATCGAAGCTGCGCGACACCCGCTCCGGCGGCACCGTCTCACCGAAATACACGACGTCCGGCTTGAGCATCCCGCCGCAACCGTCGCAGTCCACCACCACGAACCCGTCCAGCTCGTCGTCGGCCAGCTCGACGTCACCATCCGGATTGATCACGGTCGGCGTCTTGTCGAAGCCCGGGTTGGCCGCCAGCAGCCTGTCCTCGAGACGGCCACGGGTGGTCGACTCGCTGCAGTCCAGGCAGGTCACCTGGGCCAGATTGCCGTGCAGCTCGACCACGCCGGTCGCGCCGGCCGCCTGGTGCAGCCCGTCCACGTTCTGGGTGATGATGCCGCGCAGCAGACCCAGCTCCTGCAACCGGGCCACAGCGCGGTGACCGTCGTTGGGCCGGGCGTCGCCGATCGTCCGCCAGCCCAGGTGGCTGCGGGCCCAGTAGCGGCGCCGGGCCATCGGATCCCGGGTGAAGGTCTGGTAGGTCATCGGGGTCGCCCGGCGCGCCAGGCCACTGGGACCGCGGTAATCCGGGATGCCCGACTCGGTGGACAGGCCCGCCCCGCTCAGCACGACCACGTCACCCTCGGCGACCCACCGCGCCAGCTCCGCCACATCACTCACCCACCCATAATCCCTCGCCGGCGGCCGAGCTCCCAGCCGGCCGGATGAACCGGACAGATCGACCGAGTGGTGCGGTTTACCGGCCAGAACGGTAGGTTGGTCATCGTGGCTGAGGTGGCACGCCTGCTTCCCCGTCTGTGGGACGGGCAGCGTGCGCTGCGCTTTCTTACCGGGCTGGCCATGCTCGCCCTGGCCTTCGCGGCCAACGCGGGGCTGATCGGGTCGCCGGCCACGCCGGTGCGGGTCTCAGCCGCGGCCTCGGTTTCGCCGGCCGTGTCTTCGGTTTCCCCGGCTTCCGCCTCTGGGCCCTCGGCTTCTGCTTCCGTTGTCACGGGTGCGGGCGATGAGGCGCCGGCTCCGGCGATCGCCGATGTGGTGGTTCCGGTACTGCTCGTGGTCGCCCTGGTGGTGACCGGGGCGCTGCTGCTGGGGGCGGGACGCCTCGGGTGGCGGCTCCCCGCTCGGCGCGGTCCTCCGCTGGGCTGATTTCTTTCTTCCACGTTTTCGGTGACGGGGTTCGACGCAGCCTGCTCGGACGATCGTCAGCTTGGTGCCTGCTCCTGGGGATGAGGACAGGCGTACCGGAAGAAAACCTTGATCAACCAGCCACCGCGAGGGAAATCCCATGGAGATCGTCGCTGCCGTCTGGATGCTTCTGATCCTGTCCATCGGGGTCGCCGCCGCCGCGTTCGCGCTGCCCAAGCGACCCGCCGTTCCCGCACCAGCCTCGACCCCGGCGCCCGGCCGCCGCCGCTCCGCCGCTCACGCCGCGTCGCTAGACGACCGTAATGCCGCGTCGCTCGACGAGGACCGTTATGCCGCCGAGGTGGCCGTCGCCGCGGAGCGGGCCGCCGTCACCGCCCAGCGCGCCCGGGACGCCTGGGCCGACCAGCAGGACGCGGTCGACGCGGCCTGGATCGCTTACGAGCACGCCGATCGGGAGGCGCGCCGGTTCGCCGCCGCGGCCGTCTACCCGGTGCAGCGGCGGCGCCGCGGCAAGGGCGAGAACGCCGACCGGGAGCGCTTCCTGCACCGGGCCGCGCTGGCCGCCTGCCGCAACCGGGAGATCTCGATCGGGCAGCTCAACGACATCCTGGCCCACCGCGGCTGGAACGAGCGGCTGGACCCGGCGGCGCAGGAGTCGGCGCTGCGGACGGCCGTTCGCGATCACCGCTACGACGACTATCGCAAGGCGGCCGAACGGGAACGGCGGGCCTGGCAGGATGCGGAGAGGGCGGCGGTCGCCCTGCGCAGCCTGCGGGCCGAGGCGTGCCTGGCCACCGTACGCGGCGACGAGGAGGACACCCTGTCGATGGACGTCACCTGGTGGTCGCGGCAGTGGTCGGCGGCCGAACCGCGCGCAGCCGCCGCCTGATGTAAACGCGGTCATCGAGAAACTGTCAGACACGCCGGGTACCGTCACGGGACAGGACGCCCGAGATGGGGAGGCATCAGCGTGACACCGAGTCCGACCGCCCGGCCGCCGGCCGTCCGGCTGCACCGTGCCGCCCGCTTCGAGGACGCGATCCACGAGGTCGTCGAGCGCCGGCTGCGCCAGCGTGGCTGGGTGCCGGTGATCACCTCCTACACCGGTTACGGCGCACCGGGCTGGGCCCGGGTGATGGCCCGGGTCGTGCTCACCCGCAACCCGCGGGCCAAGCGGAAAAAGCTCGACAAGACGCGGGGCTGGCGCAACTTCACCACCTCGCCGGTCAACCACGAGCGGGTCCTGATCCAGATCGGTGAGCAGGTCCACGAGACACACACCGACCGCAGCGGCTATGTCGACTGTGTGGTCAAGGGCGACCTCGAGCCCGGCTGGAGCTCGGTGCGGCTGATCGCAGAGGGGGCCGAGCCGGTCGAGGCGCCGATCCGGGTCGTCGATCCCGGCGCGCGCATCGGTGTCATCTCCGACATCGACGACACGGTCATGGTCACCGCGCTGCCCCGGCCGCTGCTGGCCGCGTGGAACACGTTCGTCCTCGACGAGCACGCCCGGATGGCCGTGCCCGGCATGGCGGTGCTATATGAGCGGCTGGTCACGGCCAACCCCGGCGCCCCGGTGTTCTACCTGTCGACCGGCGCGTGGAACGTCGCCCCGACGCTGAGCCGCTTCCTGTCCCGCCACCTCTATCCGGCCGGCCCGCTGCTGCTCACCGACTGGGGCCCGACACCGGACCGCTGGTTCCGCAGCGGCCAGGAACACAAACGCAACACCCTGCGCCGGCTGGCGACCGAGTTCCCCGACGTGCGCTGGCTGCTGATCGGCGACGACGGCCAGCACGACCAGGAGATCTACTCCGAGTTCGCGCACTCCCACCCGGAAAACGTGCTGGCCGTCTGCATCCGCCGGCTCTCACCCACCCAGGCGGTGCTGGCCGGCGCCATCCCCGGCCCGTCCGGGCAGGCCGAGGCGGTCGGCTCGCATGGCAAAACCTGGTTCGCCGCGCCCGATGGCGCCGGTCTGTGGTCCCTGCTCCGCGACTCGGATGTGGTGTGATTACTTGTCCGGCCCACCCGTGTTCGTCTCGCTGACCCGCGCGTGCAGCCGCGTGCGGATCTCATCCGGCGTGTACGCCCGCCGCTGCCGTTCCGCCCGCGCGAGCACGATCCCCGTCGCCGCGACCCCGGCCAACCCGGCCAAACCGACTACCTTCCACCAACGCATCTGCTGAGGATAGACACGTGGACGCCGACCTGACCCTCGACGAGGCCCTCGACCTGACGCGAACGGGTGACATCTGGATCTTCCGTGGCCGCTCCGGCCCCGACCGGGCCATCCAGACCCTCACCAACAGCCCCGTCAACCACGTCGGCATGTCGCTGGTCATCGAGGACATGCCCCCGCTGATGTGGCACGCCGAACTCGGGCGGTCGCTCCCCGACATGTGGTCGGGAACCTTCCAGCGCGGCGTCCAGCTGCACGACCTGCGCGACGCGGTCACAGTGTGGGCACGGCGCTACGGGCAGCGCGGCTGGCTCCGTCAACTCGAGCCGACCGCGCCGAAGGAGATGGAGGACCGGGCACTGCGCACGGTCGCCCGGCTCGACGGCACCCCGTTCCCGTCGTCGGCCCAGCTGACCTGGCGGTGGGTGCGGGGCCGAGTGCCGCAGGTCCGGCTGCCGTGGAAGCCCGCCCCCGGCGAGCCGGCGGCGCTCGAGACGGCGTACTGCGCCGAGGTGGTCGCGGTGACCTATGAGGACATGGGCCTGCTGGCCCGCGGCCGCAAGCCCAACTGGTACGACCCGGGCCGCTTCTGGAGCGGTGACGACCTGGAACTCGCCGACGGGCATGTGCTGGGCGCGGAGATCCCGGTCGACATTCCTTCGTAAATTCTTCCTGTTCCCACGAACCGTGGACACGGGCCGTGTGCGGTTCCGCCGGCCGCTGGACAAGAGCTTTGTGCGGCTCCGCCGATCGTTGGACAGGAGCTGCGTGCGGTACTACCGGCCGTGGATATGGGCTGCGACCGGACCCACCAGACCTTCACCGCGAATTGTCGAGGTAGCAGGTCTGGTGGGCAGGCGGTAGGTCAGGCGCGGCCTCGACGGGAACCGGCGCGGGAGCCGGCGGAGAAGGCCGCGGCGCCACCACGCGGGTGGGCTGCTCGGGCGGGCTGACCCGACCGGGCGGTCTGGGAAGACCTGGCCGGCTGAGCGGTGCGGGTCGACTGCCCGGTGCGCGCGGGCTGGGCGGCGGTGCGGGTGGACTGCGCCGAGCGGGTCGACTGCCCGGCCCGCGAGGACTGTGCGGTGCCCGTCGACTGCCCGGCCCGCGAGGGCTGGGTCGAGCGGCCCTCGGTGGTGCGGTGTGCTGATGCGGCGGCCGGCTGCTGGGCGGGACCGGAGCCCCGGGTGCCACGTCGGCGGCCGCGGGATGAGGGGGCGGCCGGAGTGGGCGGCAGCTGCTTGCGGGGGCGGGAGCGGGCCGCCGTCGGCTGGTCGGTGGGGGACGGCGGGGCCTGGAAGACGCGTTCGCCGGGGGCCAACTCGGAGAGGACCGGATCGCCGGGGCGGGTGTTGGTCGTGGTCGGGCGGATGCCGGCACGGCGGGTCAGGTCGCGTACCTCGGACTGCTGGTCGTCGGTCATCAAGGTGATCACCGTGCCCGCGGCGCCGGCTCGGGCGGTGCGGCCCGAGCGGTGCAGATAGGCCTTGTGCTCGACCGGCGGGTCGGCGTGGATGACCAGGGCCACGTCGTCGACGTGGATGCCGCGGGCGGCGATGTCGGTGGCCACCAGGGTCGGCGCGGAGCCGTCGGAGAAGGCGCTCAGGTTGCGGTCGCGGGCGTTCTGGGCCAGGTTTCCGTGCAGCTCGACGGCGGGTACGCCGGCGGCGATCAGCTGGCGGGTCAGCACCTTGGCCCGGCGCTTGGTGCGGGTGAAGACGACCGAACGGCCGGGCGCGGCGAGCAGGTCGACGAGCACCGGGAAGCGGTCGTCGTGGCGTACCCGCAGGACGTGGTGGGCCATCTCGATCGGCTTCTCGTCGGCCGGGTCGACGTGGTGCGTGGCCGGGCTCCGCATGAAGCGCTTGACCAGCACGTCGACCCCGTTGTCGAGGGTGGCCGAGAAGAGCAGCCGCTGGCCGTCGCGCGGGGTGGCGTCCATCAGCCTGCGTACCACCGGCAGGAAGCCCAGGTCGGCCATGTGGTCGGCCTCGTCCAGCACGGTGATCTCGACCGAGCCCAGGTCGACGTGACCGTGCTCGAGGTGGTCGAGCAGCCGGCCGGGGCAGGCCACCAGCACGTCCACGCCCTGGCGGAGTGCGGTGATCTGCGGGCCGGCGCCGACGCCGCCGTAGACCGTGCGGGTGCGCAGGCCCAGCGCCTCGGCCAGGGGCGCGAGGGCGGCGTCGATCTGGTTGGCCAGCTCGCGGGTCGGCGCCAGGATCAGGGCGCGCGGGCGGCGGGACTGGCGGGTGGTGCGGGAGGCGGCGAGCCGGGCGATCACCGGGAGGGCGAACGCGTACGTCTTGCCCGAGCCGGTGCGGCCGCGGCCGAGCACGTCGCGGCCGGCCAGAGAGTCGGGCAGCGTCGCGGCCTGGATCGGGAAAGGCTCGGTGATGCCGCGGGCGGCGAGGATCGCGGCGAGCTCAGTGGGCACGCCGAGGTCGGTGAATGAAGCCATGAAAAGGGTGAACTCCGAACGTCTGGATGGTCGTCCTGCCCGGCGCAGACCCAATCGCGGGCCGCGGCGCGTGGTGGTCGAACCGAAGGCGACCCGAGGCAAGACGGTGCGGGCCGCGAGATCAAGTGTACGCCCTCGGTGCCGAACTGCCGACCGACCGGGGGTTACGAGGGGTCGGCCGGCCGGCCGGGACCTTCCGATGCAACCGGCCTGCACCCGAAAGTGACCGGGTCGGCTCTCATCGCGGCGGACCTTGATGTCAGTGCCGGACCCCCCGCCCCGGCCCTGGTCGCAAGGAGTCCCCCCATGAGTGGTGACCGCCGTCGTGACGACACCGTGAAGGCGCACATGCCGCTCGTCGGCCACCTGGTTCGCGAGATGCTCGCCCGGGTGCCGGCGCACGTCAGTCGTGACGATCTGCTCTCCGCCGGGTACGCCGCCCTGGTCGCCGCCGCCCGTGGCTTCGACGAGGACCGGGGTGTGCCGTTCGCCCGGTTCGCCGCCGCCCGGGTCCGTGGCGCGCTGCTCGACGAGTTGCGTGGCCTGGACTGGGCCAGCCGGTCGGTGCGGCAGCGGGCCCGGCGTACCGACTCGGCCCGGCAGGAGCTGACCGCCGAGCTCGGGCGTACGCCGACGGTGGCCGAGGTGGCCGAGCGCCTGGGCTGCTCGGTCGAGGACATCGAGTCGGCCGATGACGATGTGCAGCGCGCGGTGGTGTTCAGCCTGCAGGGCTTCGCCACGGCCGGCGCCGAGGACATGGTCACCGAGAAGACCCCGGGCCCGGAGGACATGCTGATCCGCCGGGAGCGGATGGGCTACCTGGCGCACGCGATCGAGGCCCTGCCGGAGCGGTTGCGGGCGGTGGTACGCGGCTACTTCTTCGAGGAGCGGCCGATGGCGCAGATCGCGGTGGAGCTGGGCGTCACCGAGTCGCGGGTGTCGCAGCTGCGGTCCGAGGCGCTGAGCCTGCTCCGTGACGGGCTGAACACGCACCTGGATCCGAACCTGGCCACCCCGGTCAAGGACGGTTGCGTGGCGCGTCGCCGGGCGGCGTACTTCGAGTCGATCGCCGACCGTGGCACCCTCAAGTCGCGCCTCGCGCTGACCAGCCCGGACGGTCTCCCGGTCGCGGCCTGAGGGCAGGTGTCCGGAAACCGCCTGAGGGCAGGGCGTCCGGAAGCGCCGGAGGGCTGAAGTCCCGAAAGCGCCGGAGGGCAGGAGGCCTGAAACGGCCATGCCGACGGCCGGCAAGCGAAGGCGGCGCGGCCAGAAGGGGGCGCGGCCAATGGCCACGCCCCCACAACCGCGCGGCCGAGAACGGTGGCGCCCCAGGAGGGTGGCGCCCTCAAGAGCCATGCGGCTAAGAACAGGGGCCGCGCCTGAGGGTGGCGCCCCAACGAAGCCCTTATGCGTTCGCGCAGGTACCGGCCCGCTTCTGGGCCGCGATGGCCTTGGCCGCGCCCTGTGAGTAGAGGGCCAGACCTTCCTTGGCCGGCTCCAGCTTCCAGGCGTTCTGCTCGTACACCATGGTGTAGGACTGCGCCGCCACGAGTTGCTTGGCGATCACGACGGCCCGGTCCGTGCCCTCGAGCCGCGCGCTGGTCAGGCTGATCGCGAGGCCCTTGCGCGAGCAGGCCTCGTTGAGCTTGACGTAGTCGACCTTGGAGATGGCCGCCTTGCCCTGGGCGGTGTACATCTCCCAGGCGCCGGCGAAGTCACCGCCGCTGAAGCGGTCGAACATGGTCTGAGCGGCGGCCTTCGCGCCCTCGAGGGTCTTCGGCTCGGGACCGCCCGGAGCGGCGGCGGCGGAGTTGCCGGCCGGCTCGTCGTCGTCGCCGGAGCAGCCGGCACTGAAGCTGAGGGCGGCCGCCGCGATCAGGGCCAGCGCGCCGACACGGCGGAACGGGTGGTGGTTGGTCATGCCCGGGTTAATCGAGAGCGGCCGTTCGACGTGACGGGGGGCGCCGATACTGACGGATTGCGGACACTTGCCGCCCCGGCCGTAACCTGAGAGCCACGCGCTATTCTTTTCGTTTGCCGGAGACGAAAAAAGCGACCTGAAATGGTCGCCGACTCGCGAATGCTACCACATCAAGGAGCGGTTTTGTCAAGCTCGAACAGCGCTGACATCCGAGACGAACAGCACTATCTCGACCGCCTCTACGCTCGCCTCGACACCCTGCGCGAGCAGGCTGACCAGCGGCTTCGCTCCATCCTGCTGGAGGCCGGTGGAACTCCGCAGGGCCGGTCGCTGCGTGAGGCCAACCGCGCCCATTACGCCGAACAACTCGCCCAGATGAATGCGGTGGAGAACGGCCTGTGCTTCGGCCGGCTCGATTTCGACGCCGATCATCCTCGCTATATCGGCCGGATCGGGTTGTTCGCCGAGGACCGCGACGCCGAGCCGCTGCTGATCGACTGGCGTGCACCCGCCGCACGCCCGTTCTACCTGGCCACGGCCGTCTCGCCGGAGGGCGTGACCCGGCGCCGGCACCTGCGGACCAAGGGCCGGGAGCTGACCGGCATCGACGACGAGGTGCTCGACCTGGCGGCCGGTGGCCCGGGCCGGGAGGACGTGACCGGCGAGGCGGCGCTGCTGTCAGCGCTGACCGCGGGCCGCACCGGCCGGATGCGGGACATCGTCGAGACCATCCAGGCCGAGCAGGACGAGGTCATCCGGTCCGGGCTGCCGGGCGTACTCGTCGTCCAGGGCGGACCGGGCACCGGCAAGACCGCGGTGGCGCTGCACCGCGCCGCGTACCTCCTCTTCACCCACCGCGCCCAGCTGACCAAGCAGGGCGTTCTCATCCTCGGGCCGAACGCCACCTTCCTCCGCTACATCTCCCAGGTCCTGCCGTCGCTGGCCGAGACCGGCGTGCTGCTGGCCACGCTGGGCGACATGTTCCCGGGGGTACGCGCCCGCGCCGAGGAGCCGCCGGCCGTGGCCGCGCTCAAGGGCCAGCTGACCATGACCGACGCCCTGACCAGAGCGGTCGCCGACTGGCAGACCGTGCCCGACGACTACGTCGAGGTCGACCACGACGGCTACCCGCTGCGCATCGAACGGGCGATCTGCGAGGACGCCCGGGCCGTCGCGCGACGGACCGGCCGGCCGCACAACATCGCCCGGTCGATCTTCGTCACCGAGGTGATCCACGCGCTGTCGCTGCAGATCGCCGAGCGGATCGGCGCCGACCCGCTGGGCGGTGACAACCTGCTGTCCGAGGCCGACCTGGCCGAGACCCGGCGCGAGCTGCGCGAGGACATCGACGTGCAGATCGCCCTGTTCGAGATGTGGCCGGTGCTCACCCCGCGCCGGGTGCTGCGCGAGCTGCTGTCCGAGGCCGACCGGCTGGCCTCGGCCGGCGCGCCGGCCGAACTGCTGCGCGACCGGGACGCGCGGTGGGCGCCGGCCGACGTGCCGCTGCTGGACGAGCTGGCCGAGCTGCTGGGGGAGGACGACACCCTCAAGAAGCGGGCCGCCGCGCAGGAAAGAGCCGAGGCCGTCGAGTACGCCGAGGGCGTACTCGAGATCGTCGAAGGGTCCCGGTCGCTGGACTTCGAGGACCAGGAGGAGGAGATCCTCTCCGCGATCGACGTGGTCGACGCGAGCGCGTTCGTCGAGCGGCACGAGGTGCTCGACACCCGCACCGCGGCCGAGCGTGCGGCGGCCGACCGCACATGGGTCTTCGGTCACGTGATCGTCGACGAGGCGCAGGAGCTGTCGCCGATGGCGTGGCGGCTGCTGATGCGGCGGGTGCCGAGCCGGTCGCTGACCGTGGTCGGTGACGTCGCGCAGACCTCCGAGCTGGCCGGGACCACGACGTGGGAGCAGGTTTTCGAGCCGTACGTGGCTCAGCGCTGGCGCCTCGCCGAGCTGACCGTCAACTACCGCACCCCGGCCGAGGTCATGGCCGTGGCCTCCGACGTGCTGAACGCGGTCGACCCGTCGCTGCAGCCACCCCGGTCGGTCCGCGAGGCCGGCGTGGCACCGTGGGCCCGGCGGGTCACCGAGGACGAGCTGCCGGCCGTCGTGGTCGCGGCGGTGCGGGCCGAGGTGGCCGAGGTCGGCGACGGCCGGGTCGGCGTGATCGTGCCCGAGGGGCGCGAAGGTGAGCTCGGGCACGAGCTGATGAAGGCGCTGCCCGAGGCGGCCGTCGGCGAGCAGCCCGATCTGCTCAACCAGGTCGTCATGCTGACCGTGCGGCAGGCCAAGGGGCTGGAGTTCGACGCGGTGCTGGTCATCCAGCCCGACGAGATCATCGCCGGTTCGCCGCGCGGCCTGAGCGACCTCTATGTCGCGGTCACCCGGGCAACGCGGCGTCTCGGCGTACTCCACACCAATGATCTTCCGAAGGAGCTCAGCGCGCTCCACTGAGTTCTTCAGGAGACAGGCGTTTCAGCGTGCTCCTTTTGAGACTGGCGATCAGCGCGCTCCGGTGAGCGTGAGGCCGTTGACGTTGGTCAGGCTGAGCCGGCTCTGTACTGAGGTGTTGCCGGCGATGTTCGAGTAGTAGGACGCGCGGCGGCGGGCGACGATCGACTCCGGGTTGTCCGGCACCGGCGCCAGGTCCGGGTCCAGGTGCGTGTTCATGCCGTCCTTGAGCAGGCTGAGCGCCTCGGCCCGGAGCTGGCTGATCCGGCTCTCGGTGACGCCCAGGTCGTCGGCGATGTCGGCCATCGGGCGCTCGTTGAGGAAATACTCGGTGACCACGACGCGCAGGCGCTCGGGCAGGGCGGCGATCGCGTGGTGCAGGTAGCCGATCTGCTCGCGGCGCAGCAGCATGTCCTCCGGGCCCGGGGTGCGCTCGGTGACCAGGTCGTCGGCGGTCGAGGTGGTGAAGCCCTGCAGCGACAGGACGGTGGCGCGCTGCACGTCGGTGTCGGTCTGGTGCAGGTCGGTGGTGGTGGTGCCGAGCGCCTGGGCCAGCTCCTCCGCGGTCGGCGTACGGCCCAGCGTGCTGGTCAGGTGCTGCCGGGTGGTGTCGGTGGCCCGGGCCTTGGTCCGCACCGAGCGGGTGGCCCAGTCCAGCGACCGCAGCTCGTCCAGGATGGCGCCGCGGATCCGCGTGGTGGCGAAGCGGTGGAAGGGGATGCCACGCTCCGGGTCCCAGCCCCGGGCGGCGGTGACCAGCGCGTGCAGGCCGGCGCTGGTGAGGTCGTCGCGGTGGATGTGGTTGGGGATGCGGCTGAGCATGTCCCGGACGAGGTGACCGACCAGCGGCATGTGCTGGCGGATCAGCTCTTCCTGCTCGCGCGCGGAGAGCACCGTGGCCTCGGCGATGTCGGCATCGAGGTCGGCAACGGCGGTGGTGACGGTGCTGGTCATGTGAGTCCCCCGTGTGTCTGGCGCTCGCTTCTCGGCGTCAGGGAGAACTTTCAGTGACTCGGGGTACGCCTTCCGGTCGCTGTCAGTTGCCGCCCGGTTGTTTGCCTGCCCGGCCGGTGACCCGCTGGTTGTCCTTCGGTCACGGACGCCCCCGGTTGAGGGTTCGAGCCCCGCTCCGGTGGTGGGCCCCGGCGGTATCCGGCGTGGGCGCCCTCGGTTGAGGGTTCGCGCTGAGCTCCAGTGGTAGGCCCGGGCGGTGTCCGGGCCCGGAATACCGCTCTGCGCTACCACCTGGCTGATTCACCAGTTGGACCTTTAGGGCAAGGTGGTGGCCATGGATCTCACCGACAGCGGGAGTCTGGCCGTCGTGATCGCCGCGGTGCTGATCGTGGCCGGGATTCTCGGCGTGGTCATCCCGGTGCTGCCCGGCCTGATCCTGTGCTGGCTGGGCGTGCTGATCTGGGCGCTGTTGACCGACGCGGGCGGGGCCAAGTGGCTGGTGCTGGCCCTGAGCACCGGGATCGCGCTGGCCGGCACGCTGATCAAATACCTGTGGCCGGGCCGCCGTCTCAAGGAGAGCGGCGTGCCCAACTGGTCCCTCGTGGTGGGCGGGATGCTCGGGGTGATCGGGTTCTTCGTGGTGCCGGTGGTGGGGCTGGTGCTCGGCTTCGTCCTCGGCATCTGGCTGGCCGAACGCGCCCGCCTCGGCCCGGGGCAGGCGTGGCCGTCGACCCGGCGGGCGCTCGGCGCCGTCGGCCTGTCCCTGCTGATCGAGTTCGCGGCGGCGCTGGCCGTCGCGGTCATCTGGCTTCTCGGCGTGCTGAACGCCTGACCAGCCTCACAAGAAAGGTGGTAGCCCCGCGCGGTGTCCGAGGCCCGGATATCGCCCGGGGCTACCACTGGTGTCAGGTTGGGCCGGGGCGGTAGTGGGGGCGGCGGCGGACGCGGTGGCGGCGGCGCTGGGTGAGGAGCAGGAGCAGCGGGGTCGCGGCCAGGACCAGGGCGATGGCCGCGGCGGCCACGAAGGTCAGCGTGCGGGACGGGCCGTGCTGGGGTGCGGCGGCCTTCTCCTGCTTACCGGCCGGCGGGGCCGCGGCCGGGGCGTTCTCCGCGCTCTCGGTGGTGGCGTCGGCCGAGGCCGGTTCGACCAGCTTGCCGACCGAGGCGTCCTTGGGCAGCTTGAAGCCCCAGTCCAGCAGAGCCGCACCCTGCTGCCAGCCCTTGAGCGGATTGTTCTCGGCCCCGAGCAGGGTCACCACCAGCCGGCGGCCGTCGCGCTGGGCCCCGCCGACATAACTGTGCCGGGCCAGCTTGGTGAAACCGGTCTTGCCGCCCAGCGCGCCCGGGTAGTTGAAGATCAGGCGGTTCTCGTTCTGGAACTGGAAGCCGCCCTTCTTGAGCTTCTTCTGGGCCGGCATCTCGGCGACCTTGGTCAGGGCGTACTTGCGGAAGTCGGGAATGGCGAAGCAGACGCGGGCGATCAGCGCCAGGTCGTACGCGCTGGTGAACTGCCCGGTGCCGTCGAGCCCGGACGGCGTGACCGCGTGCGTTTGGAGTGCGCCGAGCCGCTTGGCCTCGTCGTTCATGGCCTGCACGGTGGCCGGCACCCCGCCGCTGCCGCCGCCCAGCCGGGCCAGGGTGTTGGCCGCGTCGTTGCCGGAGTTGAGGATCAGACCGAGCCAGAGCGCCGAGATGGGGTACGTGCCCCCGTCCACCAGCCCGACCGCGGAGCTTCCGGGCTCGATCTCCAGGTCCGACTCCTGGACCTTGATCGACTGTTTCGGGTCGAGGTGCGGCATGACCGTGGCCGTGAGCAGCAGCTTCTGCACGCTGGCCGGGGTCTGGTAGACGTGCGGCCCGCACCCGCCGAGCACCTCGCCGGTGTCCAGATCGGCGACGAGCCAGGTGGTGGCCGTGACGGCCGGCGGCGCGGGGGCGCCGGGTGGCACGGCCAGTCCGTTGGTGTCCAGGGCGTCGCCGCCGACCGCCCGCGCGACCGGATCGTCCGGCGGGGGAACGGGCCGGGGTGGCCGCCCGGCCGGCGGCTTGACGTTGGGCTTGGGGCAGGGGATATCGGCCCGTGCCTTGCCCGCGGCCCGCAAACCGGAGGCTGACCGGCCAGGCGGCGCCCCGGCGGCGAGACCGCGCGATGACGCGGCGGCAAGACCGGGCGGCGCCCCGGCGGCGAGACCGCGTGGTGGGGCAGCGGTGAGGCCAGGCGGCGCGGCGGCGAGACCGCGTGGTGGGGCAGCGGTGAGGCCAGGCGGCGCGGCGGTGAGGCCGCGTGGTGGGGCAGCGGTGAGGCCAGGCGGCGCGGCGGTGAGGCCGCGTGGTGAGGCGGCGGCGAGGCCGGGTGGCGCGAGGACGGCGAGTGAGGCCGGCACCGCGAGAGCGGTCGTGGCCAGGGCCGCGGCCACGGCCCGGCGTCGTCGGGTCCGGAGAGATGTCGGGGAGGGGGTGGAACCAGAGATCACGGCCAGGAAACTCCGAGGTCGAGACGGCGCCGCAGGAGCTGCGCCAGGGGGATGGTCTCGCCGTCGCCGCCGCCCGCGCCGACCACGAGCCTGGGGACGCTCGGTTGCAGGTCGGCACCGGTGAATCTGGCGCGCAGTGACGTCGGCACGGTCATTACGTAATATCCACCGTCCGCGCCGACGGCGACGGACTTGTTGCTCTTGAGGTACCACCCCCGGATCTTCGTGCGGTAGGTCGACCGGCCGTCGAACGACCGGGCGCTCAGCACCTCGGGGGTCAGGCCGCGCTCGGCGGCCGCACGGACGAACTCGGCGATCAGCCCGGCCGCCTCGGATGCCTCGGCGGCCCGGCCGGCCTCGAGGGCCGCCGCGTGCCCGGCGATCGCCCGCCGCCGCTGCTCGTGCCAGTCGGCGGCGGCGTCCGGGCCCGGCCCGGGCGCTCGCTCGTCGTCCATGGCGACGACCCTAACCTCATCCCTCGGCTTCCATCCACCCGTCCTTTCCGGCACCGGCCGGCCGCCGCCGTGACCGGCGATTACCCGGCCGAATAGGTCGTTCCATTTAATGACCAAGCCGTCTCCGGCAGAAAAGAATGGTTGAATCCGAGGGAAGAGTTGCGCGCGGAGCCGCTGAAGAGCGACACTGAGCGCGGCTATTCCGGATAACCAACGGGAGTCGGCATGGCGCGGCAGGTAATCACCACTCTGATCGACGATCTGGACGGAAAGAAGGCTGACCGCACCGTCGAGTTCAGTCTGGACGGAACGAGCTACACGATCGACCTTTCCGACGCCAATGCCGGAAAGCTGCGCAAGGCCCTGGACCCGTTCATCAACGCGGGCACGCGGGTCGGGCGCGGCGGGGCCACGCGCACCCGGGCGTCGGCCGGGGGCCGCACGGCCACCAGCCGCGACGAAAACCGGGCGATTCGCGAGTGGGCGCTGGCCAACGGCCACCAGATCTCCGAGCGCGGCCGCATTCCGCAGGGCGTCAGCGACGCGTACCGTGCCGCGCAGCGCCGCTGACTGTCCCCATTGCGCATTTGGAACCGGTGGTAGGTCTGGGCGGTATCCGCGCCGCGGATACCGCCCAGACCTACCACCGAAGGCGTCCGGTGAGCCAAACCCGGTGAGCTAAATCTTCCGGAGCTTGGGCAGGAGTCCGGCGACTGTTTCCAGCGTCTTCTCGGAACCGGCGTACCAGCCGCTCGCCCGGGGCCAGTGCCCGACCACATCGGTGAAACCGAGCTCGGCCGCGCGGGAAGTCGCGTCGGTGAATGCGTCGGCGCTGCTCATCGGTGCGCCGGGTGCCGAATCGAGGGTGAGATATCGGCTGACCGTGGCCGGGTCTCGGCCGGTCTCGGCCAGGGCGGCTTCGAAGCGGTCGCGCTGCCGGGCCAGCGCTGTCCACCACTCTTCGGTGCCCTCGGCGGCGGCGTCGCCGTACGTGATCCAGCCGTCGCCGTGCCGGGCGGCCAGCTTCAGCGAGCGTGGCCCGGCCGCCGCGACCAGCAGCGGGGTTCGTGGTTTCCGGGTCGGTCCGGGGCGGTTCCGCGCGTCCACGGCGGTGTAGTACTGCCCTTGGTACGAGACGTGGTCGGTGTTCAGCAGCTGCCCGGTGATCTCGAGGAACTCGGCGAACCGGTCGACCCGCTCGCGTGGCGGCAGGACCGGCCCGCCCAGCACCGAGGTGTCGTGACCGGTGCCGCCCGCGCCCACGCCGAGCAGCAGCCGGCCCTGCGAGATGTCGTCCAGGGTGAGCGCCGAGCGGACGAACGGGACCGGATGCCGGAAGTTGGGCGAGGCGACGTACGTGCCCAGCTGGATCCGCCGGGTCACCATCGCGGCGGCGGTGAGGGTGGGCACGGCGTCGAACCAGGGGCCGTCGACCAGGTCACGCCAGCCGATGTGGTCGTAGGTCCAGGCGTGGTCGAAGCCGTACTCCTCGGCCCGCTGCCAGCGGCGGCCGGCGACGGACCAGCGTTCGTCGGGAAGGATAACGATGCCGATGCGCATCGGACGATCTTAGAAGAGCAGATCAGGCTGTACGTAAGCCCGCGTCCTTGTCGCCGAGGCCACGGGCCGCCGCGGTGTCGAAGGCGCTCAGGGCGCGTACCAGATCGTTGCGGGAACTGGCCGTCATCCGCTCGAGCACCGCGGCCAGCGCGGCCTGCCGGGCCGCGCGCAGCTCGTCCAGCAGTCGCTTGGCCGCGGGCGTGAGCAGCAGCCGCACCTCGCGCCGGTCGCGCGGGTCGGGCACGCGGCGGAGCAGTCCGGTGGCCTCCAGCCGGTCGCACAGCCGGCTGGCCGAGGACGGCACCACGTCGAGGGCCTCGGCCAGGCGGCTCATGTTGGTGTCGTCGGTGGCCCGCTCGATGATCGTCAGCACGCGCAGCTGGGTCGGCGGTATCGCGGGGGACTGCGCCAAGCGCGCGGTGTCGAGCACGGCAAGCAGCGACTCGACCGCCGACTCGACCGCGGCGGCGGCGTCGGACGCGTGATCCATGCCGATCCTTCGTGCTTCATCAACCTGGGGGCGGGATGTCACTACCCGCTCGGGGACCGATCCAAGCCTCGCCCGGCCGATCAGCGTCGCCAGTCCAGGCACACGATGACGGCGTCGTCGGCAGGGTCGTCGCCGGCGTGGTAGTCACGCAGACTACGCATCACCGTACCGACCGCCTCGGTGGCGGGCTGCAGCCGCGTCCGGCGCAACGCGCTCAGCAGGCCGGCGCCACCGAACGCGGCGCGTCCGGCCGGGGCCGCGGCGTGCACGCCGTCGCTGACCACGAGGAGGCGGTCACCGGGTTCGAGCCGGAAGCGCTGGGTCTCGTACCGGGAGTCGCCGAACATACCGAGCGGCAGCTGCTGCTCGAGCTCGATCGGGCGGATCTCCCCCTCGCGGGCGACCATCGCCTTGGGCGAGCCGGCGTCGACCGCCTCGACCTGCCCGCCGACCAGGTCGATCTCCAGCAGCAGGGTGGCGGCGTGGCCGTTGCCGCCGGCCCGGGACCAGATCGCGTCCGAGGCCAGCTCGGCCTGCTCGACCAGGTTGGCGCCGGAGCGGCGGGCATTGCGCATGGCGTTGACCGCGGTCGTGGTGAGCAGGGCGGCGGCCAGCCCGTCGCCGAATCCGTTGAGCACGGTGACGGTGAGCCGATCGCCGTCGAGGGACCAGTCGAAGTGGTCGCCGTGTACGTCGTAGGCGGGCTCGAGCTGCCCGGCGACCAGGAACCGGTCGTCGCCCAGGGAAGAGCCGGGTAACTGGTTCCACTGCAGCTCGGCGGCCATGGTGAGGCGCTCGCGACGCTGCACGCGGTGGTACCGGTCGGTGTCGGAGCCGGCGGCGCGGATGGCCACGGCCAGTTCGTCGGCGATCGCGGCGAGCTGGTCGGTGAGCCCGTTCCCGGCCGGCTGTGTGGTGTCGACCACGAGCACGCCGAGCCGTTCGCCCCACACGGTGAGTGGGAGGTGGACCCGGTTGGTGCCGGCGATGCCGATGTCGGTGACCGGCCGCTGGCTGCCGAAACAGCGCAGGGCCCGACTGTCGCCGGGTGCGCCCTCGGGGTCGAGGACAGGCCATAATCCGGTACGGGTGAGATCCGCCATAAGCACCTCGACCCGGCGCGCGGCATGATGCTGGCGGAGTTGGTCCGCCAGCAGTTCGGGCAGCCGGTCGGGGGGCGTGGCGCGCAGCAGGACGCCGATCGGCGCGGGGCCTTCGGACAACTGCGGTCACTCCTTCCGTGACTGAATTTGCTGTGCAGCAAGATTTGCTATGGGGCAAGAATGATGGCACGCCGGTAGCACGCGACGCCAAGCGGGGCCACGGCGCGTCGGAATTCGCTCAGGCGAAGGACTTCTCGAAGTGGATCAGGCTGCCGTGGCGCGGAACGGACTGCAGTCGCACGTTCTCGCTCAGCGCCCGGATCAGGTACAGCCCGCGGCCGTTCTCATGCTCGTCGCCCGGCTTGCCGTCCTCGGCGGCGGCCGGGTCGAACCCGGGGCCGTCGTCACGCACCTCGATCGCGCAGCGCCGGTCGTCGACGTCCAGGTGGACCTCGAACTTCTCGACGCCGTCGGCGTGCTTGACCACGTTGGCGCACGCCTCGGTCAGCGCGATCTCCAGATCGTCGCCGGACTCCCGGTCCACCCGCAGGATCGACAGGGCAGCCCGGAGCAGCCGGCGCACGGCGGGAACGCTTCCCGCTTCCCGCGGCAGGTTGAGTCGAACCGACATGCGCATGCCCTTCAGATGCCCGTACACGCCCGCCCCTAATCCAGGGTTTCTGTTATGCGGTCCTGACCTGGACGGTCTCCTTCTGCTGAGTCATGATCTGATGCGCCACGGAGAGGTCAGCACATGCCGGAGCAACCCGACACCGCCACCGTCGTCGCCGCCCGGGCCGGCGACCCGGCCGCGGTGGACCTGCTCGTCGCCGGGTATCTGCCGCTCGTCTACACGATCGTCGGCCGGTCCCTGGACGGCCACGCCGACGTCGACGACGTGGTCCAGGACGTCATGCTGCGGGTCCTGCGCAACCTCGGCGACCTGCGCGACCCTGACGCGTTCCGGTCCTGGCTGGTGGCGATCACGGTGCGGCAGGTACGCGAGCGGTTCCGCACCCGCCGCGGTGGACCGGACACGCTGCTGCCCGACGACGTCCGCGATCCGGGGGCCGACTTCACCGACCTGGCGATCACCCGGCTCGAACTGTCCGGGCAGCGCCGGGAGACCGCCGAGGCGACCCGCTGGCTCGACGAGGACAACCGGGAACTGCTGTCGCTGTGGTGGCTGGAGGCCTCCGGCGAGCTCACCCGGGACGAGATCGTGGCCGCGACCGGGGTCACCCGGCAGCACGCCGCGGTACGCATCCAGCGGATGAAGGGCCAGCTCGAGACCGCCCGCGTGGTGGTACGGGCGCTGGCCGCCGACCCGCTCTGCCCGGAGCTGCGGGTGGTGCTGACCGGCTGGGACGGCCGGCCCGGCGCGCTGTGGCGCAAGCGTGTCGCCCGGCACACCCGGGAGTGCCGGGACTGCTCGCCGGCCTGGTCCGGGATGGTCGCCGCCGAGCGTCTGCTGGCCGGCATGGCGCTGATCCCGGTGCCGCTGGCGCTCAAGGGCGCGCTGGTCACCGGCGGTGCGCAGGCGACCGGGCAGCTGGCCCTGGCCGGCAAGGTCGCCGTCGGCGTGAGTCGTCGCGTACTCACCGCCGTGCTCTCCACCACCGCCGTGGCCGGCGGCGGGGCCGCGGCCGTGATCTACCACCAGCAGTCCGAACCACCCACGGCCCGGGCCGCGGTCATCGCCCCCACCACCGCTCCCGCGCGTTCCTTGGCCCCCGTGATCAGCTTGCCCCCGTCGAAGGCCGCCCCGAAGCCGAAGAAGACCACGAAGAAGGCTCCGCCGGTCGCGCCCAAGCAGGTCACCGGCAAGAAGGGCGCGGCGGTGTGGAAGTTCGCCGGGTCCAAGGGCGCGCTGGCCGACGTCGGTGCGAGCTGGTATTACACCTGGGGCTCCAACAACAACGACATTCCGGGCCCGGCCGGCGTCGAGTTCGTGCCGATGATCTGGGACGAGCGCAACGTCACCGCGGGCACGCTGGCCGAGGCGAAGCGCGAGGGCGACGGCACGCTGCTCGGCTTCAACGAGCCGGACATGAAGGGGCAGGCCGACATGACCGTCGAGCTGGCCCTGGCGAAGTGGCCCGAGTTGGAGAAGACCGGCCTGCGGCTGGGCGCGCCGGCCGTCGCCTTCGGCGGCGAGACGGAGAACGGCTGGCTGGACCGGTTCATGGACGGCGCGAAGGCGAAAGGTCTGCGGGTCGACTTCATCCCGATCCACTGGTACGGGTCGGACTTCAGCGCCGCGGCGGTGGGGCAGTTCCTGGGGTACGTCGACGCGGTGCACAAGAAATACGGCAAACCAGTCTGGATCACCGAGTACGGGCTGATGAACTTCGGCGGCACCCCCAAGTACCCGAGCACGGCCCAGATCGTCGCCTTCATCAAGGGCAGCACGGCCGGGCTGGAGAAACGGTCCTACGTCGAGCGGTACGCCTGGTTCGGGCTGCCGGCGGTCGGTGACAGCGTCGACTTCGGGCTGTACCAGGACGCTTCCACGCCGACCGAGGCCGGTAAGGCGTACCGCGCGGCGGGGTGACGTCCCTTACTTCCGGCGGCCTGTGGATAACCGGCCGGGCCTCCGCGGCCAGGGATAGGGTCGGATCCATGATTCGGTTCGGCTACAAGGCCTCCGCGGAACAGTTCCCACCCTCCGAGCTGCTCGGTTATGGCGTCCGCGCCGAGGAGCTCGGCTTCGACTCGGTCTTCGTCAGCGACCACCTGCAGCCGTGGCGGCACGACGGCGGGCACGCCCCGGCGGCGCTGCCGTGGCTCGGTGCGCTCGTCGCGCGCACCGAACGCGTCGCGATCGGCACCAGCGTGCTCACGCCGACGTTCCGCTACCACCCGGCCGTGGTCGCGCAGGCCTTCGCCACCCTGGGCTGCCTGGCGCCGGGCCGGGTGATCCTCGGGGTCGGCTCGGGCGAGTCGCTCAACGAGGTGCCGTTGGGGGCCGAGTGGCCGGACGGCAAGGAGCGCTTCGCCCGGCTCAAAGAGGCCGTGACGCTGATCAAGCAGCTGTGGTCGGAAGACCGGGTCGACTTCGAGGGGCAGTTCTACCGCACCGACAAGGCGACCATCTACGACAAGCCCGAGACGCCGGTGCCGGTCTACATCGGCGCGTCCGGCCCGGCCGCCACCCGGCTGGCCGGCCGCATCTCCGACGGCTTCATCACGACCAGCGGCAAGGGCCACGAGCTCTATACCGACACGCTGCTGCCGGCCGTGCGCGAGGGCGCCGAGAAGGGCGGCAAGACGCTCGACGACCTCGACCTGATGATCGAGGTGAAGGTCTCCTTCGATCACGACCTGGAGGCGGCCCGGCAGAACACCCACTACTGGGGTGCGCTGGCCCTGACGCCGGAAGAGAAGCACAGCGTCGAGGACCCGATCGAGATGCAGCGCCGGGCCGACGCCCTCTCGGTCGACCGCACGGTGACCCGGTGGATCGTCTCGACCGACCCGGACGAGCACGCGGCCAAGGTCGCGGAATATCTCGACATGGGCTTCAAGCACCTGGTCTTCCACGCGCCCGGGCCCGACCAGGAAAAGTTCCTCAAGCTCTACAGCGAAGAGGTACTGCCCCGCCTGCGCGACCGCGGCTGACCGTCGGAGGCCCGGCGTGCGCTCCGGCGCCGGGCACCGATGCGGGCAGCGATCGCAGCTCCGGCCTGGGCCGCCGACAGTCCCTCGGGCGGGACGCGCAGCAGCAGCTCGCCGATCGGCACCTCGCCGATCCGCAGCAGCAGCCAGGCCAGGGTGACCGAGCCGCCGGCGATGTCCGGCAGCGGCCGGCTCAGGTCGACGCCGACGACCACCGTCGGTTCGGGCCGGTCGGGCGTCCGTTGCCGGGGGAGGGGGCCGGGGGCGGCGGGGAAGGGGCGGTCGCCACTGCGGCCCTGTTCCAGCGCGCGCGGCGGGGGCGGGCCGGGGTTCATGAGGCGGCTCATGGGCTCGGTCATCGCGGGTGGCCGGGTCGCCCGCCGGCATACGGCATGTTCCCGTCGGGACCGGCGGGGTACGCGGGGTTGGCGGGGTACGCGTGGTCGGCGGAGTACGCCGGGTCGGCCGGGTAAGCCGAGTCAGCGGGATAAGCCGAGTCGGCCAAATAGGCGTGGTTGGCGGGGTACGCCGGATCGGCCGGATACGCGGGGTGGGCCGGAGCGGCGGGGATCTGGGCGCGGCGGTCGGTGGCGTCGAGGCGGCGGCGGCCGCCGCCCACCTCGCGGGGGACGCTCTCGACGACCTCGCCGGTGTCGTAGATCTCGGTGCGGTGGACGCCGGTGTCGTACACGCCGGTGCGGTGGACGCCGGTGTCGTAGAGGGCGCTGCGCCGGACGCCGCTGTTCTCCACGTGGTGCAGCCCGCTCTCGTAGATGCCGCTGCGGCGGCGGGAGTTGCCGATGATGTCCTCGGTGCGGTGCTGGCCCACCGAGTCGGCCCAGGCCGGGCGCGGGCCGGGGTAGGGGCGCCGCGGTGCCGGCGACTCGGCCAGGGCGTGCCGGCCCGTGGTGGTGCGTTCGCCGGGCAGTTCCATGGCGGGGCGCGGGCTGCGGTCGTACCCCGGCCCGCTCTTGCCCTTGGCTCGCTCGGCCTCCAGGCGCGTCATCCGGCGCTGCTCCGCACGCAGCACGCGGCGCCCGCGGAGAATCCGCGCGAACGGGCGGCGGCGCCGCGCCGCGCCGTGGATCCGCGGGTAGCGCACCGTGGCGATCTCCACGACCCGCAGGCCGAGCGCCGCCATCCGTACCGCGATCAGCGGGTTGATCTCCGGACCGTCGCCCCACACCGTCTCGCCCCGGCGCAGGCCGGGCAGCTCGGGCGCGGGCAGGTCGAAGCCGTCCAGTGTGGTACGCCAGAACGCGTGGTAGCCGGAACCCAGGTCGGTGTAGCGGGTACGGAAGACCTTGTTCACCCGGCGCCGCAGCAGGTGGCCGCCGAACCGTTCCAGCCGGCTCGACTCCAGGTCGCCGCCCCGGCCGCGAAACCGGGAACCGTGTGCGGCGTCGGCGCCACCGGCCAGGGCCTGCACGAAGCGCGGGATGTCGCTCGGATCGCACGACCCGTCCGCACTCATCAGCACCACGATGTCTCCCCGGCTGGCCGCTATCCCGCAGGCCAGAGCGTTGCCCTTCCCGGAGCGGGTCTGCCGGACCACGTGTGTGCCGGCGCGGCTCTGCCGGGCCACCGCGACCGTGTCGTCGGACGATCCGCCGTCGACGACGATCACCTCGTCGACCAGCGCGGGCAGGCCGTGCAGGACGTGGGCGATGTTGGCCGCCTCGTCGAGCGCCGGCAGAACGACACTGACGCTGGGCGAAGGAGGCATGGGCGGTGGCTCCTCGGCTCATCGAATTCGGATCAAGGTCAACCTAACAAGCGACTACCCACCGTCAACTCACCGAAACGGATGACCCGCCGCGCCAACCGGACCAAGCTGCCTAGCTGCGAATATGGGGATGGGGATCGGAATGTAGTCAACACGAAGAGTGATTTTGACCGGACGCGCGCGGGCAAGACCGGGTAAACCGGACTCCTTTTGGCCGCGTTCGGTTCATCAAAGCGGAGTAGGCTCCGGTTATGAGACTTGGCCTCCACATCTCCAACTTCACCTGGCCCGAAGGCGCCCCTCGCCTCGGCCCCGTCTTCGCCGACATCGCCTCCGCCGCCGACGAGGCCGGCTTCGAGCGGATCAGCGTCATGGACCACCTGTGGCAGATCGCCGTGATCGGGCCGCCGGAGCACGAGATGCTCGAGGCGTACACCGCCCTGGGTTTCCTGGCCGGCAAAACCAAGCGCGCCAAGCTGCTCACCCTGGTCACCGGCGTCGTCTACCGCGACCCGGGCCTGCTGGCCAAGGCGGTCACCACGCTCGACGTGCTCTCCGGTGGCCGGGCCATCCTGGGCATCGGCGCCGCTTGGAACGAGGAGGAGTCCCGCGGCCTGGGCCTGCTCTTCCCGCCGACGGCCGAGCGGTTCGAGCGTCTCGAGGAGGCGCTGAAGATCTGCCGCCAGATGTTCGACGGCGACGAGACCGCGTTCGAAGGCAAGCACTACCGCCTCGGCCGGCTGCTCAACTCGCCCGCACCGCTCAGCCCCAAGGTGCCGATCCTGATCGGCGGCGGCGGCGAGAAGAAGACGCTGCGGCTGGTCGCGCAGTACGCCGACGCCTGCAACCTGTTCCCGGTGCCCGACATCGACCGCAAGCTCGACGTGCTCCGCCAGCACTGCGCCGACGTCGGCCGTGACTACGACGACATCGAGAAGACCGTCCTCTACAACTGGGACCTGGGCGAGAAGGGTGAACGGGTCGGCGAGATCATCGACGACCTGCGGCGCCTGGCCGGCCACGGGTTCACCGTCGCGCACGGCGGCCTGCGCAACGCGTGGGACACCAAGCAGTTCGAGATCTTCCAGAAGGAGATCGTGCCCGCCGCCGAGGCGCTGTGACGGTCGAGGCGGTCGTCTTCGACCTCGACGGGGTCATCATCGACTCCGAGGAGACGTGGGAGGAGGTGCGCCGCGGCTACGTCGCGGCGCACGGCCGCCAGTTCCTGCCCGACACCCAGACCCGGATGATGGGCATGAGCACCGGCGAGTGGTCCCGTCACCTGGCCGTCGACGTGGGCGTGGGACTGCCGGCCGAACAGGTCGCCGACGAGGTGCTGGCCGCGATGGCCGCGCGATACCGGGAACATCTGCCGCTGATCCCGGGGGCGGTCGACGCGGTCCGGCGGATCGCGGCGGTCTACCCGGTCGCGCTGGCCAGCTCGTCCGCCCGGATCCTGATCGACAGCGTGCTCGAAGCCTCCGGGCTGGACGCCGTCTTCCAGGTCGTGCTGTCCACCGAGGAGGTCGCCCGGGGCAAGCCGGCGCCCGACGTCTATCTGCTCGCCGCCTCGAAACTCGGGTTCGCGCCGTCGCTGTGCGCCGGGATCGAGGACTCCAGCAACGGGCTGCGGGCGGTGGCGGCGGCCGGCATGACTGTCGTGTGCGTCCCGCACGGCGTCTACCCGCCCGCCGACGACGCGCTGGCTCACGCGTCGCTGGTGGTCCCCTCCCTCGCCGAGCTGTCGGTGAACGCGCTGGCCGAGCTGTAGCCGGGCAGCGCCAGCCCGGTGCCGCGGCCGGCGGCGACCGACCAGGCCACCCCCGATCAGCAGTTCGCCTTCGGCCTCGACCGCATCCTCGACGGTCTTGCGTTCCTGATCGACCGGCGGCGATGATCGCCGCATGGCGAACACCCGGCGGCCGTGGCTGCGAATCTTCCTCACCGGCCTGGTCCTGTGGGTGCTCACCGTGGTCGTCACCTTCCTGACCGGCAACCCCAACCTGATCCCGACACTGGTGCTGCTGGGCAGCTTCCTGGTGCCGGTCAGCTTCGTCGTGTGGGCGTTCGGGCGCCGGCACAGCGGCGAGGTCACCGCCGAACTGCTGTTCAGCACGTTCGTCACCGGCGGGGTGCTGGGCGTGCTGTCCGCCGCGGTGCTGGAGAGCTACCTGCTGAGCCCGTCGCCCGGCCTGTTCTTCGGGGTCGGCCTGATCGAGGAGGCGGCCAAACTGGCGGCGCTCGCCTTCCTCGCCCGCCACCTGCGCCACAAGTACGCGTTCGACGGCCTGATCCTGGGCGCGTCGGTCGGCTTCGGCTTCTCCGCCTTCGAGTCGGCCGGCTACGCGTTCACCGCGATGCTGACCGAGAACGGGCTGTCGGTGACCCAGCTGGTCCAGACCGAACTGCTGCGCGGCCTGCTCGCTCCGGTCGGCCACGGCCTGTGGACCGCCATCCTCGGCGGCGTCCTATTCTCGGCCAGCGGCCGCCGGCACTTCGCCTTCACCGGCCGGCTGCTGCTGACCTACCTGGGCGTGGCGCTGCTGCACGCCCTGTGGGACAGCTGGCACAGCATCGCCCTGTTCATCACCCTGATCCTGACCGGTACGCCCGGCCAGTACTCGCTGATGCAGCGCGGCTACCAGCCCGAGCCCACCCCGACCCAGGCCGACGTCTTCACCGCCCTCTCCTGGGGCGGCCTGATCGTCGTCTCCTTGATCGGCATAGCCTGGCTGATCCACGTCCGCCGCCGCGCCGACCAGGAGGCCCGAGCCGTCCTCTGGCGCATCCCACTCGCCGGCGCGCCGCTGTGAACCGCACCTGATCAAATGCGCTGAACTGGGGCGACGAACCATGGTGATGGGCCAGGTGTGAAAGATCTTCACTAGGGGTAGACGGGCTGTCGACCCCTGGAGGTGCTTGTGCCTGGTGATGTGGTTCTCGCCGCGGAAGGGCTTCGGCTCGATCTTGACATCTTCGACTATCTGATCTTGGCGATCTATTTCGCCTTCGTGCTGGGGATCGGGTTCGCCGCGCGGCGGGCGATCAAGACCAGTGCGGACTTCTTTCTCTCCGGCAGATCGATGCCGGCCTGGGTCACCGGTCTCGCCTTCGTCAGCGCCAACCTCGGCGCCCTGGAGATTTTGGGCATGGCGGCCAACGGGGCTCAGTACGGGTTGCTGACTCTGCACTATTACTGGATCGGCGCGGTGCCGGCCATGGTGTTCCTGGGCATCGTGATGATGCCGTTCTACTACGGCTCCAAGGTGCGCAGCGTTCCGGAGTTCCTGCGGCTGCGGTTCAACCGGCCGACCCACCTGCTCAACGCGATCAGCTTCGCGCTGGCCCAGGTGCTCATCGCCGGCGTCAACCTGTACGCGCTGGCGCTGATCCTGGACGCGTTGCTGGGGTGGCCGCTGTGGCTGTCGATCGTGCTGGGGGCGGCGATCGTCCTCACGTACATCAGCATCGGTGGTCTTTCCTCGGCCATCTACAACGAGGTGCTGCAGTTCTTCGTCATCCTCGCCGGCCTGATCCCGATCACCATCATCGGTCTGAAGAAGGTCGGCGGCATCGACGGGCTGTTCGAGAAGGTGCGCAGCGGGCCGCTCGGCGACGCCGCCCTGCACGCCTGGTCGAATACCGGCAGCTCGGCCGACAACCCGCTGGGCGCCAACTGGATCGGCATCGTGTTCGGGCTCGGGTTCGTGCTGTCGTTCGGGTACTGGACGACGAACTTCGCCGAGGTACAGCGGGCGCTGTCGGCCAAGGACATGAGCGCGGCCCGGCGTACGCCGATCATCGGCGCCTTCCCCAAGCTGCTGATCCCGGTGATCACCGTCATCCCGGGTCTGATCGCGATCGTGACCGTGAAGGGCCTGGGGGCCGATTCGGGCGACCTGATCTACAACAACTCGATCCCGCTGCTGATGAACGACCTGCTGCCCAACGGCGTGCTGGGCGTGGCGGTGACCGGTCTGGTCGCCTCGTTCATGGCCGGCATGGCCGCCAACGTGTCCGGGTTCAACACCGTCTTCACCTACGACATCTGGCAGTCGTACGTCCGGAAGGACCGCTCGGACGAGTACTACCTGCGGGTCGGGCGCTGGGCGACGGTCGCCGGCGTGATCATCGGGATCGGCACCGCGTTCATCGCGGCCGGCTTCAGCAACATCATGAACTACATCCAGGCGCTGTTCTCGCTGTTCAACGCGCCGCTGTTCGCCACCTTCATCGTGGGCATGTTCTGGAAGCGGATGTCGGCGGCGGCCGGCTTCTGGTCGCTGCTGCTGGGCACCCTGTCCTCGCTGACGCTCTACCTGCTCTACCTGGGTGACGCGGTGAAATTCAACTCCGACCTGGAGGAGAGCTTCTACGGCGCCGGACTGGCCTTCGTCACTGCGGTGGTGGTGGCGATCGTGGTCACCCTGTTCACCCCGGCCCGGCCCGAGAACGAACTGCGCGGCCTCGTGTACGGCCTGGCCGGCACCGACACCTCCGGCGCCGCGGTGCTGGTCGCCGACAAGGTCTGGTGGCGTAATCCGGTGCTGCTCGGCTCGATCGCCGTCGGGCTGGCCATCCTCCTCTACATCCCGGTCTGGTAAGGAGCCCCGCAATGGCCGAAGAGAAGATTCCCGACGAGCGGGACAAGCGTTCCGCCGCGGCCCGGTTGTTCGACGTACGCCGGGTGATCGGTCTGCTGTTCGTGACGTACGGCGTGATCGTCACGCTGCTCGGCCTGTTCGACAGCGACGCCGAGATCGCCAAGGCGCAGGACATCCGGATCAACATCTGGATGGGGCTGGCCATGCTGGTGCTCGGCGGGCTGTTCCTGCTGTGGCAGCGGCTGAACCCGACCAAGCCGCCGACCGAGGAGGAACTGGCCGAACAGGGCGACCGGCCACCTTCCCACTAGCCCGGCTGGGCCGTTTGATGGAGGGGGCGGTGCGGCTCGGGTGCAACCGGGTTGCAGCGCCCCCTCGAATGTTCCAGTCCGGCTCCGGGCTTCCGATACTCGTGGGCATGGAACCCCTCGCCTCCGTCAGCTTCGCCACGACGAGCGGCCCTCGTACCGCCGGCTGGCAGCAGCAGCTCCGCGTCGACTATGTCGTCAACAAGGTCATGCAGACCCATCGCGGCCAGTCCGAGGATGTGGTCAAGCAGGCGATCCAGGACCAGCTCCGGTCCTTCGGCGTGGTGCCGAACGGCCGGCAGGTCTCCCAGTACGCGGCGGTGATCTCACAGTTGCCGCTACTCCCACCGGCCAACGCCTGAGCGGGGGCCGGCCAACGCCCGAGCGGAAGCCGGCCAACACCCGAGCGGGTGTGGCCAACGCCCGAGCGGGGGCCGGCCAACGCCCGAGCGGAAGCCGGCCAACACCCGAGCGGGTGTGGCCAACGCCCGAGCGGAGGCCGGCCAACGCCTGAGTGCGAAGCCGGCCGCCGCCTGAGCGGAGGCCGGCCAACGCCTGAACTTCCTGCGGTTCCCGGCCCGGTCAGCCTGTCAGCCGGCCTTGGCCGGGAACCGCAGGATCCGGTCGTCGCCGTCCCGGACGTTCACGTCCCGGTCGGTGTTGGACGACGTCAGCCACAGGGCGCCGTCGGGTGCGACGGCGACCGTGCGCAGCCGGCCCCACCGGCCGGTGAAGTGCGCCTGCGGCGTGCCCCCGGCCAACGGCACGGTCCACAGCCGTTCGCCCCGCAGCGCCGCCACGTACATGGTGTCGCCGGCGATCGCGCCGCCGGACGGTGACGCCTCGGACGTGGGCCAGGTGACCAGTGGCCGGGTGAACCGGGCCGGCCCGGAGTCGCCCTCGGCCTCGGGCCAGCCGTAGTTCCGGCCTTTCTCGATGTGGTTGACCTCGTCGAGGCGGTTCTGGCCGAACTCGGTGGCGTACATCGCGCCGTCCGCGGTCCAGGCCAGGCCCTGCACGTTGCGGTGCCCGGAGGTCCAGATCGGCGAACCGTCCTCGGGGTTGCCCGGTGCCGGCCGGCCCTCGGGCGTGAGCCGCAGGACCTTGCCGTTGTTGCTGCCCCGGTCCTGTGAGCGGGAGGGCTCGGCGGCGTCCCCGGTGCCGACGTAGAGCATGCCGTCCGGCCCGAACGCGATCCGCCCGCCGTTGTGGTTCCCGGCCTTGGCCAGCCCGGTGAAGATCACCTCGGGCTTGGCGTCGCTGCCCAGTTTGAACCGGACGATCCGGTTGTCGTCGCCGGCCGTGGTGTAGGCGTAGACCCATTGGGTCTGTGGGTAGTCCTTGGCGAGGGCGAGACCCAGCAGGCCACCCTCACCTCCGGGGTCGACGTCCGACACGCGGTACGCCTCGCGCGGCTTCTGCCCCGGCGTGATCTGCAGAATGGTCGTTTTGTCGCGCTGGCCGACCAGGGCGCTGCCGTCGGGCAGGAACGCCAGCCCCCAGGGCACGTCGACGCCGGTCGCGAGGGTTTCCGGCTCGGCGTTAAGGTCCGGGAGCCCGGCCCGCGCGGGGGGAGCGGATGCGAACGACGGCGCCGGCGGCTGTGGCGCGTCCTCGGAAGAACAGGCCGTGAGCAGCGCTGTTGTCGCGACCAGGCAGACCAGGCGATGGGTACGGGTCATGGCCACAACGGTGCCACGGGCTAAGTGGGGACAATTCTCCGTTACCTGAACTTAACCGATTGAGCCGGATGAATGATTGACAGCGCCGATGGGGTGCCAGAGGGTCCACTCACGACCTTCCAACCCATCGGAGGCCATCCATCATGAGATCCAGACGCTGGCTCACCGCCGGCGCTGCCATCATCCTGGGCGCGGTCACGGCCGTCACCCAGGCCCCGGCGGCCATCGCGGCGCCGGCCCCGGACGCCGACTCGCTCGGGGTCTACGTCGGCACGCTGGACGGCGCCCAGCTGGAAAAGCTGCGCGCGGCCGGCATCGACAGCCACGAGAGCAACATCGCCCCGCCGGCCGGCGGCAAGGTCGCCGTGGAGACGATCCTCGCGCCCTCGCAGGCCGCGAAGTTGATCGCTGACGGCGTACCCCTCAAGGTCAAGGCGGCGACCAAGGCCATGCGCAAGCAGGCCGCGGCCGGGCCCACCGTCTTCCGCCCCTACAACGCGCCCGGCGGCCTCCGCGACGAGATCGCCGCGACCGCGGCCCGCAACCCCAAGATCGCCAAGCTGATCACCATCGGCAACAGCCTGCGCGGCGTGCCGATCCAGGGCATCAAGCTGACCAAGGGCGCCCGCAACGTGCCCGACGGCGCCCGGCCCTCGGTGCTGTACATCGGCGCCCAGCACGCCCGCGAGTGGATCACGCCGGAGATGAACCGGCGGCTGATGCACTACCTGGTCGACGGCTACGGCAAGGACCCGGCGATCACCCGGCTGCTCGACACCACCGAGGTGTGGATCATCCCGGTGCACAACGTCGACGGCTACGACTTCACCTTCACCGGGGACAACCGCCTCTGGCGCAAGAACCTGCACGACAACAACGGCGACGGCCAGATCACCTCGGGCGACGGCGTCGACCTCAACCGGAACTTCGCGGAGAAGTGGGGCTTCGACAACGAGGGCTCCGCGGACGACCCGTCGGACGAGACCTACCGCGGCACCGGCCCGAACTCCGAGCCCGAGACCCAGGCGCTCAACCGGCTCTTCCAGAAGGTCGGCTTCGAGTTCTTCGTCAACTACCACTCGGCCGCCGAGCTGCTGCTCTACGGCATCGGCTGGCAGGTCGACACGATCAGCCCGGACGACCAGATCAGCGTCGCGATGGCCGGTGACGACGCGCACCCGGCGGTACCGGGCTACGACCCGGACATCTCCGCCGAGCTGTACACCACCAACGGCGACACCGACACGCACGCGCAGGTCCGGTACGGCACAGTCGGCTTCACGCCGGAGATGACCACCTGCGAGACCGCGTCGGCGATCGACCCGGCCGACCAGTGGGACCCGGCCGACTGCCAGAGCGGCTTCAACTTCCCCGACGACGAGAAACTGATCGAGCAGGAGTTCGAGAAGAACATCCCGTTCGCGCTGTCGGTGGCCCAGTCGGCCAAGGACCCGGCCAACCCGGTGTCGGCGGTCGGGCGGACCGCGCCCGACCTGCAGGCCGACCCGTTCGACGTCTCCTACGGCACCACCCAGACGGTGGCCGTGGTGGCCGAGCGGGCGCTCAAGGACAAGGTGCTGCACTACCGCGTCAACAACGGCGCCGAGCGCACCGCGGCGATCCGTCGCTGGGACGGTGGCGAACGCTACGGCAACACCAACAACAAGTACTACGCCGAGTTCCGCGGCCTGGTCCGCGGGCAGAAGCCGGGCGACAAGGTGAGCGTCTGGTTCACCGCGACCGGGGCGCAGCCGACCGTGCCGTTCACCTACACGGTGGCCGGTGACATCGGCGGCGACGTGCTGGTGCTCGCGGCCGAGGACGTCACCGGCGTCTCCCCGGCCAACACCGACGGCGCCACCTCGGCCCGGTACGCCGACGAGCACGTCGCCGCCATCGAGGCGGCCGGCCTGGCCGCCGACGTGTACGACATCGACGCCAACGGACGGAAGGCGCCGCACCCGCTCGGCGTGCTGTCGCACTACAAGGCGGTCGTCTGGGAGACCGGCGACGACGTCATCCCGCGGGCGGCCGGGCAGCCGTCCGGCACCGCCTCCCGCAACGCCTGGCAGACCGAGCTGGCCGTCCGGGACTACCTCAACGAAGGCGGGAAGCTGATCTACGACGGCAAGTACGCGGGCTACGCCAACGCCGCCGACGGTCAGTACGACTACCAGCCCAACCCCGGCGCCGAATGCTCCAGCGGCACCGACGCGACGTGTCTGCCCCTGTTCAACGACTTCCAGCAGTACTGGCTGGGGGCGTACGCGTACATCGACAACGGCGGCACCAGCCCCACCGGGCCGTACCCGCTGGAGGGCAACGCCGGGAAGTTCGACGGGTTCTCCGCGGCCCTGAACACGCCCGGCTCGGCCGGCAACCAGGACCACACCGGCGCGTTCATGTCCACCTCCAGCATCCTGCCGGCCGACGAGTTCCCGCAGTTCGCCAGCGCCGCGCCGGTCGATTGGGACACCCCCGGGGCGGCGCCGTACGACCCGTACGACGGCGACTGGTACCTGTACAGCGGCCAGGCCGACAGCAGCTACAAGCGGCTCACCCGCACCGTCGACCTGACCTCGGCCACCTCGGGCAAGCTGCTGTTCAACGTGTCGCACGACATCGAGCCCGGCTGGGACTTCATGTTCGTCGAGGCGCACACGGTCGGCCAGGACGACTGGACGACGCTGCCCGAGACCGGTGGACACACCCAGACCGGCACCGGTGACAGCTGCGCCTCGGGCATCCAGGAACTCCACCCGTTCCTCACCCACTACCAGGGTGCGGACTGCTCGCCCACCGGCACCACAGGCACCTGGAACGCGGTCACCGGGCCCAGCGGCGGCTGGCAGGAATACGGCTTCGACCTGTCCGCGTACCAGGGCAAGCAGGTCGAGCTGTCGATCAGCTACATGTCCGACTGGGGCAGCCAGGGCCTCGGCGTCTTCCTCGACAACGTGCGGGTGCAGACCAACGGGGCCACCACGGCGCAGACCTCGTTCGAGACCGACCTGGGCGGCTGGACCGTCGCGCCCCAGCCGGCCGGCTCGCCGGTCAACGCCAACTCGTGGAGCCGCAGCCAGAAGGCGTTCGACCAGGGTGCCCTGACCACCACCAAGCGCTCGGTGTTCACCGGCTTCGGTCTCGAGGGTCTCGCCCCCGCGGCCCGGGCCGACTTCGTCAAGCGCGCGTTCCGCCACCTCGGGGTGAAGTAGTCCCGGATTCCACCGATCCCGCCAGGGATCATGACGCAGGATGGGCCGGGTGCGAACCACCCGGCCCATTCTCGTGGCCCTGCTCGTCGTGCTTCTGCTGCCCGCCCCGGCAGCCGTCGCGGCGAGCACGGTCCTCGATTGGCAGCCCTGCGCGGACGACCCCTCCGCCCGCTGCGCCGTTCTGAGAGTGCCGGTCGAAACCGACGGCGACGGGTACGCCGAAACGCTGCCGATCGCCGTGGCCAAACGCCCGGCCACCCAGCCCGCCCAGCGCATCGGGACCCTGATCGTCAACCCCGGCGGCCCCGGCGGCAGCGGCGTCGACATGGTCATCGACGCGCCCCGGTTCTTCAGCGCGGCCCTGCGCGCGCGATTCGACATCGTCGGCTTCGACCCGCGCGGCGTCGGGCGCAGCAGCCCCGTGATCTGCGCCCGGTCCCTGCTCGACACCACGCCGTCGCCGCTGGTCGCGACCAAATCGGCGTACCGGAAGCTGCTCGGTTTTCATCGCGCGCTGACCGAGGACTGTGCCCGGCGCAGCGGCCCCGTCTATCGGCACGCCGACACGCTCAGCGTGGTGCGCGACATGGACCGCCTGCGGCACGCGCTGGGGGAGGAGCGGATCAGCTTCTACGGCGCCTCGTACGGGACACTGCTCGGCACCCAGTACGCCGCGCTGTACCCGCGCCGGACCCGCGCGCTGGTGCTGGACAGTGTGATGGACCACAGCGTGGACACCGCGCAGTTCCTGGCCGAAGGCACGGCGGCCGCCCAGGACGCCTTCGCGCAGTTCGCCGGCTGGTGCGGCCGGTCGCCCGACTGTGTCCTGCATGGAAAGAACGTCCGGGTGCTGTGGCAGGCGCTGCTGGCCCGGGCGGCGGCCGGCACCCTGGTCGACCCGTACCGGCCGGGCTTCCGGCCCAACGTCTTCGACCTGCTCGACGTGGCGTTCGGCTCATTCTATGACCCGCAGTGGTCCTCCCTCGCCTACTACATCCAGGAGGCCCTGACCGGCCCGCCGGCGCGCCGAGCGGCCGGCCCGCCGACCGCGGAGAACAGCTTCCCGGCCATCTTCTGCTCCGACTACCGATTCCCGACCATGGGGTACGCCTCATACGCGCGCCGCCTCGCCACCCTGCGCGCCTCGGCGCCCGACATGCGGGCGTCGTCGCTGGCCCTGTCGTCGGTGGCCGCCTGCCTGGGCCGATCCGGTCCGATCGCCAACCCGCAGCGCCCGTTCGCCCGCACACCGGTGCCGACGCTGGTGGTCGGGTCACGCCACGACCCGGCCACCCCGTACATCTGGGCCACCCGGGTCGCCGCGCAACTGGGCCCGAACGCGTCGATGGTCACCTACCTCGGCTGGGGACACGTGTCGTACGGGCGTACCACCTGCGTCACCGGCCTGATCGACCGCTACCTGATCTCGCTCACCCGGCCCGCGCCCGGAGCCGCCTGCCCCGGCGTGTTGCCGCCGCCGTCCGGGGTTGGCTGACCCTTCCAGTTGTGCGACCGCCTGATCACGGGTAGGCAGGAGTTCGCACACCCATCAATTTCCCTTCTGCGGAGGAACGATGCGGTTCCGACTTCTCGGCGCAGCTGCTCTCGGCCTCGTGGTGGCCGCTCCCGGCGCCGCGCCGGCCCAGGCCGCTCCCACTGATTCCAGCCCGACCGCCCGCGGCTACGGCGGCGCGGTCGCCACCGTGGATCCGACCGCCACCGCGGTCGGCATCGACGTCCTGCGCAAAGGCGGCAACGCGGTCGACGCCGCCGTCGCCGCGGCGGCCACGCTCGGCGTGACCGAGCCATTCTCGGCCGGGATCGGGGGTGGTGGGTTCTTCGTCTACTACAACGCGGCCACGCACCGGGTGCAGACGATCGACGGCCGCGAGTCCGGTCCCGCGTCGATGACCCGGGACTGGTTCATCGACCCGGCCGACGGCAAACCCTACGACTTCCAGGAGGCCCGGGTCAGCGGCCTCTCCGTCGGCACGCCCGGCACGCTCGCCACCTGGGACTCGGCCGCCCGCAAGTGGGGCACGAAGCCGCTCAGCCAGCTGCTGCAGCCGGCCGCGAGGGTCGCCGAGAACGGGTTCCCGGTCGACCCGACGTTCCGCCAGCAGGTGATCGACAACCAGGCGGTGTTCGGGCAGTTCGACTCGTCCAGCGACATCTACCTGCCCGGCGGCGCCCCGCCCACGGTCGGCTCGACGCTGCGCAACCCCGACCTGGCGGCGACCTACCGCTTGATCGCCCGCAAGGGCACCGGCGTCCTCTACAACGGCCCCGTCGGCCGCGACATCGTGCGGACGGTCCAGCACCCGCCGGTGTCATCGTCACCGATCGGCTCGTGGGCGTACCCCATCCGCGGCGCCGACCTGCGGCTGTCCGACCTCTCCGGGTACCGCCTCCGCTACCCCGCGCCGACCCGGTCGGACTACCGCGGCCTGACCGTCTACGGCATGACCACCCCGTCTAGTGGCGGGGTCGCGGTCGGCGAAGCCCTGAACATCCTGGAGCGCACCGACCTGTCCTCGGCATCCCGCGTCCAGGCCCTGCACCAATACCTCGAGGCGAGCGCGCTGTCCTTTGCCGACCGCAACCGTTACGTCGGCGACAACACCCCGCAGTGGAAGCTGGACCGCCTCATCTCGGACGGCTGGGCCCGGCAGCGAGCCTGCCAGATCGATCCGGCCCACGCCCTGACCAAGCCGGTCCCGCCGGGCGACCTGACCGCGTCCGGCTGCACCCCCGCCAAGGCCGGAGGCAAGGTCGAGGAGGGCCAGAGCACCACCAACCTGACCGTCGCCGACAAGTGGGGCAACGTCGTCGAGTACACGCTGACCATCGAACAGACCGGCGGCAGTGGCATCGTCGTCCCCGGGCGTGGCTTCCTGCTCAACAACGAGCTGACCGACTTCAACTTCACCGGTACGCAGGGCGACGCCCCCGACCCGAACCTGCCCGGCCCCAACAAGCGCCCGCGCAGCTCGATGTCGCCCACCATCATCCTCAAGGACGGAAAGCCGTACCTGGCCGCGGGCTCCCCCGGCGGCGCGACCATCATCACCACGGTCCTGCAGGTCCTGGTCAACCGCATCGACCTGGGCATGACCCTGCCGGAGGCGATGGCCGCACCGCGTGCCTCCCAGCGCAACACCCCCGGCATCCAGGCCGAACCGGCGTTCCACACCCAGTACGGTCCCGAACTGGAGGCCCTCGGCCACACCTTCGGCCCCGACGTCCCCGAACTGGGCGCCGCCACGGCAATCGAGTTCGGCCGCAACGGTCGCGTGATCGCCTCGGCCGAACCGTCCCGCCGTGGCAGCGGCGCCGCGGCGGTCGAGTTCCCCCGCTGAACCCAACCCGGGCCGGTGCGGCTGATCACCGGCCCGGGTTCCGGCCCGCCCTCGGAGGCGGGTCCCTTGCCCCAGCCGCCGACGTCGTTGGAGACGTGGGCGATGGTCTTCGGCCCCTTGGCCTGCTGGCTGGTCGCGTCGCCCTTGCTGATTGTCAGCGGTGTCACGCGACCAGGCTGTTACGGCAGGCATCCCGGACGCGACTGCTTAACAGTTCGTATTGCGAACGGCAGCGGCGGACCGGCGTGCCCGGCGGACGCTGCTGCACCTCGCCGCCGGTGACCGTCTCGTCCGGATGGAACTGGTCGGCGGTCAGGTCGACCTCGCGGCCGTCGGGGAGACGGTTCCAATAGTGGTGGCCGACCCGCACGCCGCCGGCCAGGACCGTGCCGAGGATCAGGTCGCCGCCGAGCAGGTCTTGGATCACCAGCGCGGTCACCCCGCACTGGCCGCGTGCGGGGTTGCCGGGATGCCAGTCGGGCAGGTCGTGCGGGTCGCAGGTGTCGGCACCCCAGGCGGCGCGGAGGATCGGTCGCAATGTGTCGAGGTCGGACATGCGAGAAGCCTGCCGCCTCAACCAGGTCGAGGGTCAAGCGCAAAACCGCCCGCGAAAGAGCAGAAACAGAGGCCACGTACGCGAGTTTCTCGGCGGGCGCCGAAGCGGCGTCACGCGGGGAGGCGTAGAACGGAGGACCGGGCGTCCACCTGGTCATACCCTATCTCGACCATAGAATTCAGCGGGCGTCGAGAGGCAATCTGACGCGTACGGTCGTGCCGGGCCCCTCATGGTCGGCCAGCTCGATCGTCCCGTGGTGCCGCTGGACGACCGCACGGCTCAGCGCCAGCCCCAGTCCCGTTCCCGGAATCGCCTTGTCCCGCACCACGCTCGCGCGGTGGAGCCGGGTGAACAGCCGGTCCCGTTCCTCCGGCCCGATGCCGATCCCGGTGTCCGACACCGACAGCTCGGCCGCCCGCCCCACCGGCCGGAGCCGCACCGTGATCTTGCCGCCGTCCGGGCTGTACTTCACCGCGTTGCCCAGCAGGTTGTCGATGACCTGCTTGAGCCGCCGCCGGTCGCCGGGCAGTACCAGCCCGTCCGGCAGCTCGGCGGCCAGCGACAGCGGCGCACCGTCGATCACGTCCCGGGTCCGCTCGACCGCCTCGCGCACCACGTCGGCCAGGTCGACCGGCGCCATGGTCATCGCCGCGTGCCCCGTGTCCAGGGCGGAGAGTTCCAGCAGCTCGTCGATGATGTGCCGCAGCCGGGTGGTGTTGCGGTCGACCACATCGAGCAGGGCCGGGCCGTCGGCGGCGAGCGCGGCCGGGTCGATCTCGCGGAGGATCTCGGTGTACGCGCTGATCGACGTGAGCGGTGTACGCAACTCGTGCCCGATCAGGGCCAGGTATTCGTTCTTGCTTCGGGTCAGCTGCCGCTGCAGGTCCTCGACGAGCTGCCGGTCGACGAACTGCGCCACCATCGCCGTGACGCCGGACAGCAGGGCCATGACCTCGTCCTCGGGGTCCTCCACGCTTTCCGCGAAGACCGTCAGAACCCCCAAAGGCTCCAATCCGTGGCGTACGGGCAGAGCCAGCGCCGCGTGCAGGTCGGACGTGGCGGCCGTGGTCGGCGAGATGAGGCTCTGCGGCCGGCCCACGTCACGGATCCAGAGCGGCTTGCCGACCTGCCACACCCGGCCCGACAACCCTTCGCCGAAGCGCATCTCCTCGGGCACCTTGATGTCGGCGGTCCAGCCCGGCCGGTTCCACGCCGCCGCCGCCCGCAGCACGCCGGCGGTGGCGTCGACCAACCACAGCTCGGCGTGCGCCCAGTCCAGCGTGCTGACCACGGCCTCCAGCACCCGCGGCCCCGCCGCCTCGATCGTGCCCGCCTCGGCCAGCGCCGTCGTCACGGCCAGCTCGCAGGTGCGGAACCGTTCGGCCCGGCGGCGCCGGGTGACGTCCTGCACGGCCTGCACCGCCCCGCTGGGCCGCCCGTCCGGCCCGGCGATCGGCCGCGCGTCGACCAGGTAGCGGCGCGTCCGGCGGCCCTTGCGGCGCAGCACCAGCTCGTGGTCGCGCAGATGCTCGCCGCGCAGCGCCCGGAACAGGCTGATGTCCTCGCGCCCGATCGGCTTGCCGTCCACGTCGGTCAGGCCGTCCGGCGCGCCGCTGGGTGTCGCCTCGTCCCACATCGCCCGCATCCGGGCGTTGACCAGCACCACGTTGCCGTCGGCGTCGCAGGCGGTGACGCCGTCGTGCAACGAGTCGAGCACCCCGTCGAGGAACCGGCGCTGCCGGTCGACCTCCCAGCGGGCCCGCTGCTCGGCGATCAGCAGGGTGCTGACCTGTGCGGCGGCGGCCACGGCGGCGACCTGCTCGCTGGTCCACAGCCGCGGGGCGGTGTCGTACGCGCAGCAGATCCCGGTGACGGTGCCGTCCACGTCGCACACCGGATGACCGAGGAACGCCCCGCGCGTCCCGTTCCGCCGCAGCCGCGAGTCCCCGTCGATCCGCGCATCGGTGGCGATGTCCTCGACGACGAGCGGCTGCCCCGTGCCGACGATGGGTTCGCCGAGGCTGCCGGCGAGCGGCGTTTCGGCGGCGTTCTCCCGCACTCCCGGCTGCCCGTGGGCGCCGGCCAGCACCAGCCGCTCCCCGGTGTCGTCGAGGAAATAGATGAGCCCCGTCGGCGCGCGGGCGGCGCGGGCCACGAGTTCGGCGATCTGATCGGCGGCCCCCGGACTCAACGCGATCGGTGACCACTCGGCCCGGCCCCGGCCGTCGAGCCCGGCGAGGCTCAGGACCAGGGCCGACCCGCCGCCCGGGTTCCGCTCCGCAGCCGGGGCGGTGTCGTCTCGCCGCATGGACCGACCTCCGCCCTCAGACTAAAGCGGGGAAAACGGCAAGTTCTTGCCATCCGGCAAATGCATCAGACACGTCGGTACACGAGATCGGCGATCGGCCGTCCCGCGCGTACGCCCCGCTTCTCGAACTTGGTCTCGGGCCGCCCCGCGGCCTCGTCATCCCGCCTCGGGCCGTCGTCCCGCACCGGCCCATTGTCCTGCGCCGGCCTCTTGTCCCGCACCGGCCGGTCGTCCTCCGGCGGCTTTTTGCCCTGCACCGGCCCGTCGTCCTGCGCTTGTTCCGTGTCCTGCGCCTGTTCCGTGTGCCGGGCTTGTTCCGTGTCCTGGGCTTGTTCCGTGTCCTGGGCCTGTTCCGTGTCCTGGGCCTGCTGTTCGTCCCGCACCAGGCCGCTGTCGGAGTCGAGCGTGGCGACCATGGCCTCGGCGTACTCGGGCCAGTCGGTGGCACAGTGCAGCACCCCGCCGACCCGCAACAGCTGCCGCAGCAGCACCACGTTCCCCGGTTGGATCAGCCGCCGCTTGTGATGCCGCGCCTTGGGCCACGGATCCGGGAAGAACACGTGAATCGCGTCCAGCCGCCCCGGCGCGATGCGGTGCACCAGCTCCATCGCGTCACCGTGGGCGACCCGCACGTTGGTCAGGCCGCCGTCACCGACGAGAGCGAGCAGATTGCCGATCCCCGGCGTGTGCACCTCGACGGCGAGGTAGTCCCGCCCCGGATCAGCCGCGGCCATGGCGGCGGTGACGTCCCCCATGCCGAAGCCGATCTCCAGCACCCGAGGCGCGACCCGCCCGAACAACTCGTCCAGATCCACCGCCGTCCGGTCCCCGTCAACCACGGTCAGCCCATACTTCGGCCACAACGCGGCCAGCGCCTCGGCGTGCCGCTTACTCATCCGCCCACGCCGCGGATGAAACGTCCGCACGGCCCTTCGCTCACCAGCATCATCCATCGCCCGACAAACGATACGGCGCGCCCTGGCCCCCGGACACCGAGGCGGTCCCTCGCGCGCCTGACCCCATGCCCTCCTGACCCGTGCGCGCGGGCATTTTTGCGCGCGCGCACTTTGTTGCGTGGGCAGTCTTGTGCGCCGGACCCCCCCCGCGCGCTGGGTGATGCAGCGACACCCGCGTGCCGGGAGGCGCGGCGGGCAAACGCGCCGAACGACGCGCGGGCCAGCGCGGGCCTTCGCGCGCCGGATCTGAGGCGATTCCTCGCGCCGGAGCCCCTTACTCGTTTCGCGCGGACGCATTTTGCGCGTGGGCACTTTCGCGGAAGGGACCTACTGCGCATGGAAGGCTCTGCGCGCCGATCCCTCGGGCGTCGCGCGATGCGGCGGGGCCGGGGGTGCTGACGGTGCGGCGGCCGGCGGTGCGGTGGGCGCTGGCTTGTCGGCAGTGCGGCGGGCAACGGGCGGCGGTGCAGTGGGCTCCGGGCGGTGATGGGGTGGGCTCTGGGCGGCGGTGGGGTGGGCTCCGGGCGGCGGTGCGGTGGGCTCCGGGCGGCGATTGGGTTGGCTCCGGGCGGTGATGCGGCGGCGATGCGGCGGCAAAGGGCGGCGATGCGGCGGGCGCGCTGGCGGTGCGGTGGGCGGCGGCGCGGTGGGGCTGGAGGGTCGGTGACGCGGTGCGCCCCTCCTCAAGGGGTGAGGAGGGGCGCGTCGGGTTGCGGGTTAGCGGGTGGGCTGGACGCTGGGCTGGGAGCCGGCGTGGAACGCGGTGCGGGAGTTGCCGGACAGGGCGACCACCATCACGTACGAGCCGCCGTTGTACTGGCCGGTGGCCACGGCGCGGGTTGCGTCGACGTAGGCCATCTCGCGGTCCAAGGTGGCGCCGACTGTGCGCTTGGCGCCGGAGATGGTGTCCAATTCGACCACGTGCACGGGGGCGCTCTCGGCCGCCGTCTCGCCCTCCTGGTAGGCGGTGAAGGCCAGCTTGGCGCCGTCGGACCGCCAGTTCGGGAGCACCGCGAAACCGCTGTTTTGGAGGCTGCCACCGCCGAACGCGGCGATCGTGCGCTCGCCGCCGGTGGCCACGGTGCCGACGGTCAGGCAATTGTCGTAGACGGACTCGCAGTTGCCGCCGCGGAAGGCGATCCGGGTGCCGTCGGGCGACCAGGCGACCGCGTCGTCGGTGCGGAGCCGGGCGTTCAGGTCACCGCTCGCGGCGGCGGCCGGCGTCGGCGACGCGGGCAGGGCCTCGCCGCGGCAGTCGCCGGGGAAAAGCACCTCGGGCTGGGCGTTGGTGGCCGTGGCGGAGACGCGGTAGACGCCCGGACCGCCCGAGCAGGACAGTGACGCGAAGGCGATCCACTTGCCGTCGGGCGAGTAGGACGGGCCGGACGCGGCGCGGGTGGTGAGCCGGCGCTTGGCGGTGCCGTCGGCCTTCATCGTCCACAGCTGACCGCCCTTGAGGTACGCCAGCTGCTTGCCGTCGGGCGACCAGCGCGGACGGGTGTAGCCGCCGTCCTTGGTCAGCCGGGTCTCGGCGGCGCCCTTGCTCACGTACACATCCCCGCCGCGAACGTACGCGACCAGGCTGGGCAGCGCCGGCGTGGCGGCCGAGGCGGCGGCCGGCGCGAACAACGCACCCGCCGCCATCCCGAACACCGCAAGAGCAGTACTACCCGCGACCTTGAGAACTGCCTTCATAACCGAACGCCCCCCGACGTCGTCCCCCGCTTACACCGGAAGACATCGTCGCAACCGCGCTGCACCTAAGGAGTTCCCGACACGAAACCCATCTTTTTCCTGGCCGATCGGACAACTCAGGCTGCCCGCATGGTGGTGGAGGCTGCTGCTTTGCCTGCGGGCTGGCGCTGAAGGTTGGCCGGTCACGCTGCCCGCATGGTGGTGGAGGGCTGCTGCTTTGCCTGCGGGCTGGCGCTCAAGGTCGGCCGGGCTGCCCGCATGGTGGTGAAGGCTGCCGCTTTGCCCGCGAGCCGGCGGTCGGTGTCGGCTGGTCAGGCTGCCCACATGGCGGTGAAGGCCGCCGCTTCGCCCGCGAGCCAGCGCTCGACGTCGGCCGGCTTGCTCGCCGGATCGAGCCGGTGGCTGACCCCGCGCCGCACGTCGACCAGGACCGGCGACGCGTTGGGCAGGATCTGGTCCATGTGCCGGGCCATCAGGTGCAACGTCGCGGTGATCACCTCGGCGCTGGGCGGGTCCTCGTCGAAGTGCAGCCGGACCGCCTCGCGGCTGCTGTCCGCGTACCGTAGGCCGAAGTGGGGGTTGATCTTGACTGCGAGGGGGCCGACCGACGCCAGGGCCTCGCGGGTCTGGGCCAGGCCGACCTGCTCGGGGTCACCGAGCGAGGCGAGGTAATGGGCGGCGCCGGCGCTGACCGCCTCGTACAGCGGCTTCCATCGGGGTTTGACCAGGTTGGGCACCTCAGCGAGATAGCTCCCGCCGGTGCGGAACGCGATGTCGGCCTTGAGTGCTTTGACCAGCTGGCCGTGCGGGTTGAAGCCGGACCGCCGCTCGCGCTGGCGTCGCAGACCGCCGACGAAGGTGGCCTTGGCCGGGCCGGTCCGGGCGACGTAACGGGTGAAACCGAGCATCGTGGCGTAGGGCGGGATCGGGGCAGCCGGAAGGGTGACAGTCGACGTCATGTGTGATCTTCCCCCGCAGGTCAGTAGCGGTTTTAGTACACACATACTAATCGACGGGTACGACATTTACTAACCCGCTGGTGGTCACCCGGGCACACGCTGTTGATCTATGTCTGGAGGGCCGACGCCATCTTGGCCTGCTCCTCGAGCACCTCGTTGATGCGGGCCTGGACCGCGTCCATCTGCCCGATCGTCTCGCTGGTGGTGTGGATGCCGGAGCTGACCGTACGCGCGCTGTTCTGGATCCCGGTGATCTGCTCGGCGACCTTCTGGGTGGCCTCGGCCGTCTCCCGGGCCAGGTCCTTGACCTCGCCGGCGACCACCGCGAAGCCCCGGCCGACCTCGCCGGCCCGGGCCGCCTCGATGGTGGCGTTCAGCGCGAGCAGGTTGGTCTGGTCGGCGATCGAGGAAATGATCTTGATGACGTCGCCGATCGCCGACGACGCCTGGCCCAGCGCCTCCACCTCGTTGGTCATCGCCGACGCCTTGCTCACCGCCTCCTCGGCCACCCGGGTGGCGTCGTCCGACGCGGCCCGCAGCCGGGACACCGTGTCCAGCAGGTCCCGCGCGTTCGATGACGCCGTCTCGCCGGCCCGCACGATGTCCAGCCGCTGCGACACCAACTGCTGCACGTTGCGCAGGGCCGACGCGCGGGACTCGGACAGCTCGATGAACTCGGTGGTGAAGAAGTCCATCGTGCCGATGATGCGACCGTGGCTGAGGATCGGGAAGCAGACGCCCGACCGTACGCCCGCCCGCATCGCCGCCGGACCACGCACGCAGTCGGTCAGTTCGGCCAGGTCCCGCACGAAGACCAGGTCCCGGGCCCGCCAGGCCCGGCCGGAAAGACCGACACCCTCGGCGAAGGTGGCCGCCAGGGTCACCTTGCGGAACTCCTCACCGGCCGAGCCCGACTCCTGCTGGAACCGCAGCACGTTGGTCGACTCGTCGATCTCCCAGTACGACCCGTAGGCCCAGTCGAACGCCGTCCGCACCGAATCCAGCGCCATCCGCAGCGCCGACTGGCTGTCCGTCGCCTCGCCCAGCGCCGTCACCACGCTGGTCACCGCCAAGCGGTCGTCGGCCACCTGGCGCAGCTCGGCCGAGGCCAGCGCGTTCCATCGGGCCTGCTCGGCGATCCGGGCGATGGAGGCCCACTTCTCGGTACGCGGCCCGTCGATGTAGAGCGGCTCCGGCGAGTAGTACTCGAGCACCGCGATCGACCGCCCGTCCCGGATCACCGGGGTGACGATCGCCGCCGACATCCCGGCCCGGCCCGCCGCCTGGCAGCGCTTGCAGTCCCCGCACTGGTCCATCGCGCCCACATAGACCGGCCGGCCGCTGCGGAACGCCCGGCCGACCAGCCCGGCGTCGGCGGGCAGGGTGCCGGTGCCACCGGACGCGGCGTGCACGTCCGCGGCGATCTTGCCCTTCTCGTACACCAGCTGCAGTTGATTGTCCGGACCGGGCAACCAGCAGGCGCCGTACGCGAAGCCGTGCGCCTCCGCCGTGCTGTCGACGGTGATCTTCCAGGCGGACTTCTCGTCGGTGGCGCGACCCAGGTCGGCGATCAGCTTCTCCAGGCTCTCCACGTCGCGAGGAACCGACCGGGGAGCGTTCTGGTTGTCGCTGGATTGCGAGCGGAACAGAGGCATGCCCTCATATTCCGACAAGTACCACCGGATCCGCCCCGAAATGGCAGTAATGCCCAGGAGCTGTGATCGGACCGACCGGTCGTCACGCTCAAGCCGACCCGGCCCCGGCCGATCGTGCGGTCTGACAGACCGACTGGCTTGAGCTTGTGGGGAGCGGCATGCGACGGGCGATACGCGACCGTGCGGGGATCCTGGCGATCCTCGTACTCGCCGTGTTCGGCTTCGCCGCGCCGGCCCGGGCCGACTCTCCCGGGGACGAGCCGTCCTTCGACGCCATGGCCGACGGCGCCCCGCTGGCCGCTGAGGCCGTGATCAGCGAGGACGAGTCGCACATGGGTGGCTACGTCGCCCCGCCGACCCGGCTCAACGCCCGCCCCGGCAGCCTCGGCGCCGGCGCCTACGACCAGCTGCCGGCCAGCGTCGACCTGCGCTCGTACGCGCCGGCCGTGGGCGACCAGGGCTCGATCGGCGCCTGCGTGGCCTGGACGCTGAGCCGCAGCATCATGGGTTACTACGCCAACCGCACCGGAACCAACGACGCCCCGTACGCGCCGCTCTACCTCTACATGCGCAACGTGGCCGCGGGCGGCGCCCCCAGTTCGGGCACCAACCCGGACTCGGTCCTGGCCAACCTGCAGGCGTACGGCGTCGACGCGCAGGACGACTACTTCCAGGGCACCACCAACTACAAGGTGGCACCGACCGCCGCGCAGATCAGCACGGCCACCAACTACAAGATCACCGGCTACACGCGCCTGTTCAGCGGCCCCAACCAGGGCGTCAACGCCAAGACCGTGATCATGCAGGCGCTGGCCGGCAACACGCCGGTGGCGGTCGGCTTCCCGGTCTACCGCGACTTCATGGACCTGGGCCAGCACACCGTCTACAACACGCTCAGCGGCACCAGCCTGGGCGGGCACATGGTCACCGCGTTCGGCTACGACAGCGAGGGCGTCATCCTGCGCAACCAGTGGGGTACGGGCTGGGGCAACAACGGCGACGCCAAGGTCTCCTGGGCCTTCGTGCAACAGGTGATGACCGCCGCGTACACGGTCAGCGGGATCAGCGGCCCGGACACCTCGATCACCCCCGCGCCGCAGGTCACCCAGCTCTCGGTGGCCAAAGGCAGCGCCGGCGCCTCGGTCACGATCATCGGCAGCGGGCTGGCCAAGGCGACCAAGGTCACCTTCGGCGGCACCAGCGCCTCGTTCACCCGGACGGTGACCAACGGCGTGACCCGGCTCGTCGCCACCGCACCCGCCCACGCCGGCGGATCGGTGCAGGTGGCCGTGACCAACCCGGCCGGCACCAGCCCGGACACCGGTGCGGACGATTTCGCGTACCCCATGCCCGCGCCGGTGATCAACGGCCTGAACCCGAACGCCGGCACCACTCAGGGCGGCACCAGGGTCACGCTGACCGGCACCGACCTCGAATCGGCGACCAGCGTCACCATCGGCACCGACACGGTCACCCCGTCCGACGTCACGGACGGCTCGCTGACCTTCGTCACACCGTCCCACACCGCCGGCAACCTCAACGTCACAGTCACCAACGCGGCCGGCAAAACCAGCGCGGCCGCAAGATTCGCGTACGTGACGCCGGCCGCGCCCATCGTCACAGGCATCGCACCGGCCACCGGACGCGCCAACACCACCACCCAGATCACCATCACCGGCAGCAACCTCGACAACGCCACCGCCGTCACCGTCGACGGCGACTCGGTGCCGTTCGCCAAGGTGTCCAGCACCCAGATCCGCGTCAACCTGCCCGCCCGCGCGGCCGGCTCGGCCGACATCCGGGTGATCACGCCGACCGGGAACTCCGGCACGACGTTCACGTACGTGGCCCCGAGCGTCCCCACGATCACCGGCCTGTCGCCCAACTCGGGCCTGACCAACGCCACCACCACGGTCGTGGTCACCGGCACCAACCTCGGCAACGTCTCGAAGGTGCTGCTCAGCGGCACGGTATGCAGCTACACGATGGTCAACGCGACCACCCTGAAGGTGTTCGTCAAACCGCGCGCGGCCGGCTCGTCCAGCCTGACCATCACCACCGGCGGCGGCACCAGCGCGCCCGCCACCTGGACGTCGGTCACCCCCGGCAAGCCCGTGATCGGCGCACTGAGCCCCGCACAGGGCCTGGCCGCGTCGACCACCACGGTCACCGTCACCGGCACCGGCTTCACCGGCACCACCCGCATCTCGATCGGAGGCCGGGCCACCACGTTCACCCGCGTCTCGTCGACCAAGCTGACCTTCGTCGCGCCGGCCCTCGGCCGGGCCGCCTCGGTGCCGGTCGTCGTGACCAGCCCCGGCGGCGTCAGCATGGGCAAGACGTTCAGCTACAAGACCTCGATCGCACCCACCCTGACCGCGATCAGCCCCGCGACCGGCCCCACCACCTCCAACACGGCGGCGGTGCTGACCGGCCGCTACCTCACCGGCGCCTCGATCGTGACCGCGGCCGGCAAGCGGGTCAGCTTCAAACGCGTCTCCGACACCCAGATCAACATCACGCTGGTACGCCGCTCCGCCGGCACCGTGGACATCCAGGTCCGCACTTCCGGCGGCCTCAGCAACACGCTGACCTTCCGCTACGTCGCCCCGTCGGCGTCGGCTTCCACCGTTTCGTCGGCGGCTGCTGTGACCAGGACGTCCCGCCCCCTCTACACCTGACCGAAGCGCGTGCGCCGTCGCTGCCCCCACCCCGGTGGGTGTCTGGGTCCGGCTGGTCGCGAGGGGCGGCTGGGCCGGGGCACTTGAGAGGCGGAAGCAGGGGGGCGGTCAGTATGAGTCGAAGTAGGCCTCGGCCCGGTCGAAGCGGCGGGCGGCCAGGTCGGCGCGGCGGATGGCCCAGTGGATCACGCCGAGTTCGTCGCCGACCAGGAAACGGCGGTCGCTGAAGGAGGCGAGCAGGGTCCATTCGTCGGCGGGGGCGTGGTCGTGGTCGGTCACGGGGTTCCAGTTCCAGACCCAGGGATAGCCGCCGAGCTGCAGCGCACCGCCGTCGTACATCTTGCTGTGGGTGTCCCACCAGACGCGGCCGAGCTCGTGCCCGTGGGGGAAGTCCTCGGTGTCGTCGCCGCGGTTGGGGAGCGACGGTTCGATCTTGAGGCGGAGGTCCTCGGCCGGGCGTAGTTCGGAGCCCTGGGCGGAGGTGGGGGTGCCGGCCGGTACGTGGATCACGTCGTGCCAGTCGTCGCTGTCGCCGGGGTCCTCGGTGTCGGCGAAGAAGAGCAGCGTGCCGTCCGGGGGGAGCGGCAGGTCGGTGGCGTCGGCCGGGATCGCAGCCAAGTTGACGACGGCGAGCATCGGCCAGCGGGGCGCGGGCGTGCCGTCGGGCAGCGGGGGCGGTCCGCCGAGGCGGCCGGCGAGCGGACCGGACGCGTGAGCGTCGTTCGGATCGAGGGTCGCGCACCTACGAGCCGTGGTCAGCCACCGCTCGATCTCGGCGTCGGGAATGTCGCGGGCGCGCGCCTCGTCGCGAAAGGGGTCCATCGGCCGGAGTATGCCAATGTCGATCAAGGACGGTTCAGTTCTCGGTGTCCTTCGACTGCTCGGCCAGGAAACGCTCCAGCTCGGCGCCCAGCTCGTCGGCGGTCGGCAGGTTGCCGGTGTTGCCGGCCAGCAGGTTGCCCTCGCGGCCGCGGAGGAACGCGTCGTACTGCTGCTCGAGCGACTGCACCAGCCGGGTGGCCTGCTCGTCGTCGGCGACCTGGGTGTCGACCTCCTCGCGGACCGCGGCCGCCGCCTCGCGCAGCGCGCCGGTCGGCAGGGCCAGGCCGGTGCTCGCCGACACCGAGTCGAGGAGCAGCTCGGACGCGGCGGGATAGGTGGTCTGGGCCAGGTAGTGCGGCACGTGGGCGGCGTACCCCATCGCGTCGTGCCCGTTCTGTCCGAGCCGGTATTCGAGCAGGTTGCCGACGCTGGCCGGCACCTGCACCCTCTGCAGCCAGGACTCCCGGTCGCCGAGCAGTTCGCGATCGGTCGCGTGGGCGGTGACGCTGACCGGCCGGGTGTGCGGCACGGCCATGGGGATGGCATTGAGACCCACGGTCAGGCGTACGCCGAACTGATCGATCAGGCCGGTCACCGATGCGATGAAGCGTTCCCACTGCACGTCGGGTTCGGGGCCGGCGAGCATCAGGAACGCGGTTCCGATCTCGTCGTGCATCAGGTGCAGGGCCAGCGACGGTTCCTCGTAGCTCTCCCAGTGGTCCTCGACGAAGACCATCGGGGGGCGGCGGGAGCGGTAGTCGAGCAGCTGGTCCACGTCGAACCGGGCGAGCACCCGGGACTCCAGCTTCTCCAGCAGGTGCTCGCGGGAGAGTTGGATCGCGCTGCCCGCGTCGACGAACCCGGTCAGCGCCTGGATCAGGATCGGCGACTCCAGCGTCGGCACGTCGCCGGTCAGCTCGTAAAGCTCGCGGGGGTCGAGCACCTCGGCCATCCTCCTCGGTCGGCTGCGCCCGCGGCTGGCGCGCGCGAGACACCAGGCGAGAACAACGCCGGTGTACGGAACATTCCAGCACCGATTCGCACGCCCCAGCACACAGGGGTCGGATTTCAGGCAGCTACCGAGGCCTGTTCCAGGCTGTGCGCGACCTGAGCGGGGGACAGCGGGCGGCTGAAGTGGTAGCCCTGCGCGAAGCGATAGCCCAGCCGGTACAGCGTTTCGGCCTGCTCGGCGGTCTCCACACCCTCGGCCACGGCCTGCAGGTGCAGCCCATTGGTGATCTGGATCATGGCGGTGGCGATGACCGCCTCCTCGGAGCGTCCGCCGATGCCGTCGACGAACGATTTGTCCACTTTCAGCGTGTCGACCGGGCAGGTACGCAGCAGGCCCAGCGACGAGTGACCGGTGCCGAAGTCGTCCAGCGCCACCTTGACCCCGAGCCCGACCAGGTTCTGCAGCGTGTCCAGGGCCACACCACCGTCGAACACCGCGGTCTCGGTGACCTCCACCACCACCCGCTCCGGATCGAACCCGGTCTCGGCCAGCGCCTCCTTCACGTCGTTGGCGAAGCCCGGTTCCCGCAGCTGGCGGGCCGACACGTTGATGCCGATCTCGCGCGGGGCGGCGTCGCCGTACAACCGGTCCCACTCGGCCGCCTGACGCAGCGCCGTCCGCAGGATCCAGTCGCCCAGCGGCACGATCAGCCCGGTGCGCTCGGCGATCGGGATGAACGTGTCCGGGCCGACGAAGCCGCGGTCCGGGCGGTGCCAGCGGATCAGCGTCTCCATGCCGGTCCAGTGGCCGTCGGGGAGCCGCACGATCGGCTGGTAGACCAGCGTGAACTCGCCGTTGTCGAGGGCCTGGCGCAGGGCGGCGCCGAGCTCGGCGTCGGCCGCCTGGTGCTTCTCCAGTTCGGCGTCGTAGACCGCGTGCCGGCCCTTGCCGCCCTCCTTGGCCGCGTACATGGCCAGGTCGGCCCGGCGCAGCAGCTCCTGCGGGGCGGCGTCGGCCCAGCCCTCGGCCAGGCCCACGCTGGCGCTGACCAGCAGGTCGTAGCCGAGCGCGTGGACCGGGCGGCGCAACGCCTCGGTGATCCGGTCCAGCACCTCGGTCGCCTCGTCGCCGCGCAGGCCGTCCAGGATCAGGCCGAACTCGTCGCCGCCGAGGCGGGCGACCAGGTCGTCACCGCGTACACACTCCTTGAGCCGCGCGGCCACCACCACCAGCAACGCGTCCCCGACAGCGTGCCCCAGACGGTCGTTGATCGCCTTGAAGTCGTCCAGGTCGATCAGGGCGAGGCTCATCGCCCGGCTGCCCGAGCGGAGTAGCGCCTCGCGGGTGCGCTGCTCGAACAGGGTGCGGTTGGCCAGGTCGGTGAGGTGGTCGTGGCTGGCCCGGTGGGCGAGCTGGGCCTGGCCGGCGTCGACCCGGCGCAGCAGCCGGTCGTTCTCCAGCAGGGCGTGCACCTGGCGCAGGGCGACCAGCGCGGTCAGCAGCACGGCGGCGATGGCGATGATCAGGAACATGCCGCCGGTGGTGGCGCCGACCCAGAGCAGCAGGCCGTCGGTGGCGGCGACGGCGACGTACGGGACGAGGCTGCTGCGCCGGCGCGGCCGCACCACCGGGCGTACGCCGGTGATCCGGCGCTGCCGGTCGGCGGCGAACGCGGCGCAGAGCATGGTGGCGCAGACCGTCACGTGTGAGCTGCTCAGGCCCGGCCGCAGGTCGACGAGCAGCGGGGTCAGGCCGCCGCCGGCCGCGCCCAGGGCCGCGGCCAGGGCGAGCAGCCGGGTGATGACCCCGTCGAGGCCGCCCATGCCGATCATGGAGATCTTGACGAAGGCGAGCGAGCCGCACAGGCCGAGCGCGGCCAGGACCAGCATGGGTACGACGTCCGGGCCGGCCGCCGCGACGCTGCCGTACGACTGGACCAGCGCGAACCAGGCGATGATGCCGGTGGTGATGCCGACCGTGGCGGCGTCCAGGGCGAACCGGGCGGTGTGGTTGATCTCGCGGCGCTGTCCGGTCGGCAGCCGGATCAGCATCCAGATTAGCGACAGGATGGACAGCCCGTAGATGATCGCCGTCGGCAGGTCGTGACTCACGCCGTCGAAGCTCGGATCGGCCAGAGCGTGGCGGAAATCACCCACGATGCCGGCCAGTACGAGCAGGGCCACCAGCGTCAGGTCCTGCCACAGCCGGCGGGCGAGCGGGTCCCGGCCGGCCAGCTTCGAGGTACGCCAGGCGGCCCGGGTCAGCACGACCGAGCTGGCCGCGATGGGTAGCCAGTTCAGCCACGGTGGCACAGCGGGCACGGTGGCGGTCACCAGGAACAGCGCCGACGCCAGCACGAGCAGGCCCGACATGGCCACGAGCAGGGGGGTAGGGCGCAGTGGTCGTACGCGCCGTCCATCTCCCGCCATGTCCGAACTATCGGTCCCGACGCCACCGGTATGAGCGTTCGCGGTGGGACGTATTCGTGTGCACGTGCATCCGCACGGCACAATGGTTGAAAGATCCCTCTTCCCCTCGGAGTGATGATCTGGTGACCGAACCTGATGGTGACGATCAAGCCGCTGCCACGCCCCCCGGCTCGCTGTGGGAGCGGATGAAGGCCGATCCGCAGTACGCCCCCGAACACCTCGCCCTGGAGGCCGTCCGCCGCCTCGGCCCCGAGGCGGAACGCTGGGCCGACCGGCAACGCGACAGCCACCCCGGCATCACCCCCGACGCGCTGGCTCAGCTGGCGGCCCGTCGTTTCACCACCCACGCCCGCATCTCCGGCGCCGTCTCCGGGGCCACCGGCCTGCCCGGCGCGGTCGTCGACGTCGGGGTGCTGGCCTGGACGCAGGCCCGAATGGTCCTGCACATGGCGGCCGCGTACGGCGCCGACCCCAGCCACCCCGACCGGGCCACCGACCTGCTGGTGCTGCAGAAGGTGCACAAGGTGGCCGAGACCGCCCGCCTGGCCCTCGGCGTCGCCGCCGGCCGCGAACGGGCCGCCCGCCTCTTCGCCGGCGCCGCCGAACGCCCACTGAGCGGCGTGATGCTGCGCCTCGGCGTCAAACTGGCCCAGATGGCCGGTATCCGCGCCGCCAAGCGCGTCTTCGCCAAGATCGTTCCCGGCGCGGCGGTCATCCTCGGCACGTGGGCCAACTCGGCCGCGACCAAAGACCTGGCCCGGCGTACGGGCGACTACTACAGCCACGACGCCCTGACCGCCGCGCCCGTCCCGCACCCCGGCGAGGCCTAAACCGTCGTCGATCCGGTCCGATCAGGTAGTTCGTGAAGAAGAGGAGCGCGTACCCGCTGGCGGCACTCGCCGTGCCCGCGCTGCTCCTGTCCGGTTGCGGCGCGTTCTCGTCCTCCTCGTCTTCCTCGTCCGGTTCGTCGTCGGCATCGTCCGGTTCGGCCGGCGGCGGCAAGAGCTGGATCGTCTCGGCCCAGGGCAAGGCCACGCCCTCGCCCACCCCGACATCCGGCGGAACCCCGTCGCCCTCGGTGTCGTTCGGCTTCCTCCCGCTCAGCGGCGGAGGCGGAGCCGGGTACGCCACCCCCACGCCGACCTGCTCGCCGAACATGTTCAACTTCTCCCGCATCGCCGGCGTGGACGTGACGCCGTCCACCACCACAGCCAAGCTGAGCTGGTACAACGTCGGCGGCGAGAACCTGCTGGAGTTCCGGCTGTACGCGATCAGCCAGGACCTCGTCGTCGGCGAACAGCGCGACATCGGCTACACGGTGGTGAAGCCGCGAACCCCGTGCGGCCAGATGGACGCCATCATCCCCAAACTCTCCCCCAAGACCCATTACGTCTTCTCGGTCGACGCGGTGGTGGTCCGCCGCAGCGGAGACGGCACACATTCGGCCACGGTGTTCCGGTCTCACCCCATCCCTACGCTGTAGCGTTCCGCGCCTTCGCGGTGTCCAGGACCATGCCGTCGGTCAGCTGATCGACGGCGTACCTGGTGACCAGGGGGTTCGGCCCGGACGCGAGGGCGCGGAAGGCCGCGACCGGCACGTGCCGGACGGGAACCCCCAGGGCATCCCGAACCGCCTGGTCGCGCCGGTAGGTGGCCGGGTCGGCGATGTTGTAGGGCCCCGGAGGCCAGGCGCCGGCGATCGCGTCCAGGCAGGCCGAGGCCAGCAGGTCGACGCTGGTCAGGCTGAGCGGCACGTCCGGCCCCGGCAGCCAGGCGCGGCCGAATCGGACGGACCGCCGGAGACGCGGGAGCAGGTGCGGGTCGCCCGGCCCGTAGACCGCCCGCGGCCGGAGAATGACGGCGCCGGCGGCCGCGCGTTCGGCGGCGGCTTTACTACGGCCGTACGCGGACCGCTGCCCGCCGGTCGGATGGTCCTCGCGCACCGGGCCCGCGTACGGCCCCGGCGCGTAGACACTGGCGCTGCTCACATGGACCACCGGCCGGCCACCGGCGGCGGCCATGACCCGGGCCGTCCCGTCGACGTTGACCGCCCGGAACACCTCGTCCGCCGGCCCCGGGTCGCCGACCACCGCGGCCAGGTGCACGACCGCGTCCACCTCCCGCAGGTCCGGCTCCTCCCGGGCGGCGTCCCAGCGCCGGTGCTCACCGACCGGACCCGGCCGGCGTCCCAGCCCCACGACCGCCCAGCCGCGCATGTCCGCCGCCCGAGCCACCGCCGCCCCACAGAACCCACTCACTCCGGTAACCCCAACCCTCATCGACTCACCTCCCGCGCCGCGCTACCCCGATCCCGCCTTCGTCCCGCGCAGCTGTTCCCCTTCACCCCTTCTCCCCACGCCTCACGCCCCACCGCTCACGCCTCACCCCGACGACCCGAGCCGGCCCGACGCTCCGCCGCGCTGTCCGTGTCGCCCGCGCGGACCGTGAGGGAACGCCAGCCGGGCAGCGCCGAACGACGGTCGGGGCGGGCGCGCGTGACCACCGGGCGGTAGGGAGCCAGAGCCGCCAGCCAGTCGGCCAGCTGGATGCGAGCGAGGCGGGCGCCCGGGCAGGCATGCGGTCCGACGCCGAAGACCAGTCGCGCGACCTGCGGCGGCGCCGGCCGGGCCGGGTCGGGGCCGGAGCGGTGGGCGCCGGCCGCGTGCCGGGCGATGAGCATCAGCCGGTCGCCCGCGTGGACCGGGCCGCCGGGCGGAAGTTCGCCGTCCCCGGCCGCCGCCCGTGGCAGCAGCGGCGTAGGGGCGATGACACGCAACAACTCGTCGGCCAGGGCGGCTGGGTCACGTCGGGCGGCGTCCCAGAGGCGGTCGTCAGCCGACCAGGCCGCCGCCCGCGGAAGGGCCGCCACGGTGGTGTTGATAGCGGCGACCGCGAGCATGGCGTGCAGGCCGGCGTGCTCCCCGCCGTCCGGCGCGACCAGGGCGGTCAGCCGTGCGGCGGCCAGTCGCGCCTCGTCGCGGGCCCGCCGGCGGAACAGCCCCGGCAGATGCTCGCGCGCGGTGGCGGCGGCCGCCGCCCGGGCCGCTTCCGCCAAACGCCGGGCATCGTCGGCCGGCCCGGCCCGGAGGTCGCGCCCCGCACGATCCGTCGTCGGTCCCCGCGAGTCCCGCGTCCCGCCGGCTCCCACAGCCGCGCCGCTCGCTCTTGGACCCGTGTCGTTGTGCCGCTCGGCGGTCGTGCGGTGGCGCTCGGCCGAGGGCTCTTGGGCTGACGCGGAGTGGCTCGGGGGGCCTTCGGTCGGTGCGGCTGGGCAGAGTGGTCGGGCGGGCAGGTGGTTGGTCGTCGGCGCGGAGGATGAGCTGACGGGGGCGGGCCCGGGGCTGGTGGCGGCCAGAATGGCCAGGGCTGTGATGCCGGCTATCTCGGCGGCCAGGGGGACGAGGTCCAGTTCGGCGCCCTCGGCCAAGGGGGACAAGGCGCGGGCCATCAGGTTTGTCCAGGTGGGACGCATGGCTTCGACGCCGGGGGCGGACAGCGGGTCGGCGGAGGTTCGGCGGGATGTGCGGTGGGACTGGCCCTGCTGGTCGAACAGGGCGGCGCCGCTGGTCAGGGCGGTGACCGCGCCCCCGGTGGTGCCCTCGGCCGTGCGGTCCAACGTCAGCCGGGTCAGGGCGTGCACGTAGGCCTGGCGGTCGTGAACCAGGAGGGTGCCGCCGAGGCGGACAGTGGGGCGGTGCCGGGTGGCCGCCAGCACCGTGAACAGGAACGGGTGCGCCGCCAGGTAGACCAGGCGGTCGCGGCTGCGGGCCCTCATCGGGTGCGTCCGCGGTAGAGGCGGTCGAGGTCGGTCGGCGGGCCGGGCGCGGTCAAGGTCGCGGCCAGACGGGCGGCGGCGGCGCGGTCGGGTTTGCGGGAACGACCGGACAGCGGGATCTCGGTCAGGATCACCGAGTCCGGGCGGGCGGTGCCCATCCGGGACAGCGGGTCGCGCAGGGCCGCCCGGATCTGGGCCGGGTCGGCGCCGGGGGCCGGCTGGATCAGGGCCACGACGCGTTCGTCGCCGTCCTGGGCCGGGGTGCCGACGACAACGGCGAGCCAGACGCCGAGTACGTGCAGCGAAGGCTCGTACAGGCCGGGATAGATGTTCTCCGCTCCGCGCAGGATCATGTCCTTCCGCCGGCCGCCCAGCACCACCCGGCCACCGACGATGCGGGCGATGTCTCCGGTCGCGACCCACTCGAACGGGTCCTCGCCCAGGTAACGGTCGGCGGCGTTCGGCCCGCTGAGAAAGAGCTCACCAGCGCCACCGGAAAGCAAGCCGCCGGCGGAGAGAGCGTCGTGGCCGGCCGGCGGCCCGCCGGTGGTGCGAGCGGCGTCGCCCGGAGACGGCCCGCCGGCCGAGAAAGCGTCGTGGTCGGGAAGCAGCCGGTCGGTGCGGGAAGCGTCTTGGCCGGCAAGTGGCCCGCCGGTGGTGCGAGTGGCGTCGCCCGGAAACAAGGCGTCAGCTGGGGGAGGGAAGCCGGGTGGGTGGAGACGGGCCGATACGCCGGGCAGAAGTGCGCCGACCAGGTCGCCGTCGGAGGTGAAGGCGGCCTTGTCGGCCGACTCGACGGCGGCCGCGGGGAAGAGCTCGGTCAGGGCGTACACCCCCCAGGCCTCGTCGGCCCCGGCCGCGCGCACCGCACGCAGCAACGACGCACTCACGGGAGCCGATCCACTGTAGACGCGGCCGGTGAAGCGGACGCCCCGGGCCAGCGCCGCCCGGAGCTGGGGCGGCGTGAGGTAGGTGGCCTGAGGGCCGAGTCGCCGGATCTGCCGGGCCAGCGCTCGCGGCCGCCGGGCGGGCAGGGCCACGGGTGCGCCGGCGGCCAGGGACGGCAGCAGGACGAAGAAGGTTCCGCCCAGCACGGGGCGGCCGGGGACGGGGCGGACCAGGTCGTGCACGGTACGCATGCCGGCGGACAGGCCGGCCCGGGTGTGCACGACGGCGCGCGGGCGGCTCGTCGTTCCGGAGGTGAAGACGATCACCGCGTCGCCGTCGCCGTCGAAGGAGGCGGGAGCGGGGCCGCCGGCGAGGGACAGGGTGGGGGCGGTGCCGGGCAGGCGGCGGCCCAGGGTGCGCAGGGGAGCGATCGCCGACAGGTCGGGCAGGGCCAGGTGGGCGCGCCGGGCCAGGGGTGCGGCCCAGCCGGCCACCGCCTGCGCCGCCGCGTCGGCCAGGACCAGCCTCGGCTGCGCCGTCGTCAGGCGGGCGAGGAGCACGTCGGGGCCGGCGGACGGGTCGAGGACGGCGATGCGCAGACCCATCCGGTACGCCGCCAGCATCGCCCCGAGCGCCCGAGGCCCGGGGCGTACCGCCAGGCCGATCGTGTCCCCGGCGACCAGGCCGTTCGCGTGCAGCGCGGCGGCGTACCCGGAGACGAGCCGGCCCAGATCGCCGCGTGACACGCCCCGCATGGCAGGCCGGTCGTCGCCCTCGCGCAGATCCGCGAGCAACTCACTCAGCATGCCCCGACCTCACATCCGACCTGCCGGGAGAGAAACCGCGTGGGGAGGGACAGGGTGGGGAGGGCGGACCGGGCCGCGATTGAGGCGGGCATCAGCGCGGATCCGGGGTGAGGCGGCCGCTGCCCTGGCCCAGATACCACCGGGCGGTGGCCACGACACCGTAGGCGCGGAGGCGGCGGGTGGAGTTCTCGACGACCATGGCGCGGTTGCGGGTGATCGACGTGGTGGTGCGGCGGACCCGGTTGAGGAACAGGCGGTCGGTGGGTGACGGGCGCCGGGGCATGCCGCCGCAGGCGAGGTAGAGCTCGGCGGTGATGGCCATGTTGTTGCCGGCGTGCATGCGGTAGGGCGCGTGGAAGCCGGCGCCGCGGTGGGCCGGGCGCAACCGGCCGAAGAGGGCGGCCAGCGCGACCAGCGTGGCGAAGAACGCGCGGCCGAGGATGCCGTGCTCGTCGCGGCGGGCGGTGATGCGGCCGCAGACCAGGCCGGCGCCGGAGGCCAGCGACGCCCGGGCGGCGGCCACCCACCGGCGGCGCGGGATGCAGTCGGCGTCCGTACGCGCCAGAAGCTCCGCGCCGTGGGCGATCGCGTAGCGGAAGCCGGTGTCGACCGCGCAACCCACCCCTTTCTCGTCCTCGACCAGCACCTCGGCGCCGAACCGGCGGGCGATGGCCGCCGTCGCGTCGGTCGAGCCGTTGTCGACGACGAGCAGGTGATAGTCGCGGTCGGTCTGGGCGGCCAGCGCGGCCAGGGTGGCGCCGATGCGGGCCTCTTCCTGGTAGGCCGGAACGACCACCCACATCACGACGCCTCCCAGATCATCGTCATCAGGCTGACCCCGCCGCCGAGGCCGACCAGCAGTACCTTGTCGCCGGGGGCGAGCCCGTCGCGGACGCGGGCCAGCTGCACGCCCAGCGTGGCCGACGCCAGGTTGCCCAGCGACGGCACCGTGATCACCAGTTTGTCCGGCGGCACGCCGGTGACCTCCACGAATCGCTCGAGGTAGGGCAGGGTCACCTGGTGAACGAGCACGTGGCGGTAGTCGGCCCAGCTCAGCCCGGCCCGGTGGTTAACCCGCTCGATCAGGCCGGGCCCGATTTTTTCGAACACGCCGCGCAGGCGGTGGCCGTCGCCGCTGAAGTAGGTGTGTTCGTCGCCGCGGGGGTGCCGGGAGCCGCCGCCGAAGATGCCGCCGACCGGCCAGTGTTCGGAGTGGGTCTCGCTGTCGATGTCGAGGATGCCGCCGGCGGCCACCGGTTCGACCAGGACGGCCGCGCCGGCGTCGCCGAACGTGTAGCCGGCGAAGGCCGCCCGCACCTCGGCCAGGCCGCTCACCCGGGGGCGCATCGCCCGGGTCGGCGTCTCGCCGGTGACCACCAGGGCTCGCCCGGCCCGGCCGGCCAGGATCATCGACCGGGCCAGGTCGATGCCGTTGAGGAAGCTGTTGCAGGCGTTGGTCACGTCGAGGGCGTGGGCCCGGCCGCCCAGTGTCGCCTGCACCACGTGGGCGGTGGCGGGCTCGACCATGTCGCGGGTGGCCGACGCGAACAGCAGTAGATCGATGTCGGAAATGTCGAGATCGGCGGCCGCGAGGACCTGGCGGGCGGCGCCGGTGGCGAGGTCCGAGGCGTTCTCCGACGAAGCGGCGACGTGCCGGGTCACGATGCCGGTGGCCTGCTCGAACAGGCCGGCGGGGAGGGAATCGCCGGCGACCCGCGACTGCAGCTCGGACGTGGACAACGACTGCGGCGGCAGGAACGCGGCCGCCGCGGTGATGCCCACGCGGGCGGGGGTTGAACTCATGCGGGCAAGCTTGGCGGGTAAGGCACCCCGGCGGCATGAGTAAGCGGACCTAATTCTCGTCCGTACGACCGCCTAAGCTTCACGCCATGGAAGGCATCGTCGACACGGTCGTGCTGATCGTGATCGCTGTCGCCGGGGCGGCTCTGGCCCGGCGGCTCGGGTTCGTCGCGCCCCTGGTTCTCCTGGTCGGGGGCCTGGGCCTGTCCTTCGTGCCCGGATTGCCGGAGATCCACGTGGAGCCGGAGCTGGTGCTGGTCGGCATCCTGCCGCCGTTGCTCTACGTGGCCGCGCTGCAGACCTCGATCCCGGCCTTCCGCCAGGCGCTGCGCCCGATCATCCTGCTGGCCGTCGGGCTGGTGATGTTCACCGCGTTCATCACCGGCGCCGTCCTGCACCTCTTACTGCCGGAGGTGCCACTGGCGGCGTGCGTGGCGCTGGGCGCGGTGGTGGCCCCGCCCGACGCGGTGTCGGCGACCGCGATCGCCCGCCGGATCGGCCTGCCCCGCCGGATCGTCACCCTGCTCGAGGGCGAGAGCCTCCTCAACGACGCGACCGCCCTGGTCATCGTGCGGATCGCCGGCGGCGCGCTGACCGGCGCGGCGGTGGGCGCGTGGGAGATCAGCCGGGACGTCGTGCAGATCGCCGGCGGCGGTCTGGCCATCGGCTATGCGGCGGCGCTGCTGGCCGCGTGGCTGCACAAGAAGATCAAGGACCCGCTGCTGGACGACGCGGTGTCGCTGCTCACCCCGTTCGTGGTCGTGGTCGTGGCCGAGGAGCTGCACACCTCCAGCGTGGTGGCGGTCGTGGTGACCGGCCTCTACCTCGGCCACCGGATCCCGTACCTGCTGTCGTCGACCTCCCGCCTGCAGATGGAGGCGGTCTGGCGGCTGATCAACTTCCTGCTCGAGGGCGCCGTCTTCCTGCTGGTCGGGTTGCAGCTGCGCGAGCTGGTCGGCGACCTGGAGACCGATCTGGCCACCACGGTGCGGGCCACCGCGCTGGTGTTCGGGCTGATCGTGGTGCTCCGATTCGTCTGGATGTACCCGGCGGCCTACCTCGCCCGGCTGATGCCGCGGATCCGCAACCGGGAGCAGCGGCCGTCGCCGGCCGCGCTGACCGTGGTCTCCTGGGCCGGGATGCGCGGGGTGGTCACGCTGGCCGCCGTGCTGACGCTGCCGCCGGCCGACGAGGTGCCCGGCGGGTACCCCCGCGACCTGTTCGTCTTCGTGGCCTTCGCCGTGATCGTGCTCACCCTGCTGATCCAGGGCACGACCTTGCCGATGATGGCAAACCGGTTGGGGGTACGCGAGGACACCTCGACCGCCGACGCCCTGGCCGAGGCGGCGGTGCAGAACCGGGCCAGCCGCGCCGCCCTGGACGCCCTGGAGAAGAACGCCGACGGCGCCCCCGGCTCGGTGGTCGACCGCCTCCGGGCGATCGCGGAGAACCGCAACAACGGGGCGTGGGAGCGTCTGGGCAGCCAGGAACAGGAAACGCCGTCCGCGGCGTACAGCCGGCTGCGCCGCGAGATGATCACCGCGGAACGACATGTGTTCAAGATCGCCCGGAACGAGGGGCGGATCCCCGAAGAGGTCCTGACCCGCGCCCAGCGCGATCTCGACCTGGAAGAGTCCCAGCTGAACCGGAGTGACGACGAGTGATCTGCCAGCACCTGAAGGACGCCGGTGACCCGGCCCCCGTCTCCCGGTACGAAGACGGGTGCCCGCAATGCGTCGAGGGCGGCTTCACCGATTGGGTCCACCTGCGCAAGTGCCTGACCTGCGGGTTGGTCGCGTGCTGCGACTCGTCGCCGCGCCGGCACATGAGCCGGCACCACGACGAGACCGGCCACTCGGTGATGCGGAGCTTCGAGCCGAACGAAACCTGGCGCTGGTGTTTCGAGGACGACGTTCTGGGTTAGCTGTCCCCCGTCCCGGTCGGAGAACGGACCACAGCGCCGGTTTGTCGTACGGCTGGGTGAGAATACTGACGGGGCACGGTACGTCGGCACACAAGGAGCGCACATGCAGGTTTGGCCTGGTCACCGGTACCCTCTGGGCGCCACGTACGACGGGACGGGCACGAACTTCGCGATCTTCTCCGAGGTGGCCGAGGCGGTTGAGCTCTGCCTGTTCGACCCCTCGGGCAACGAGCGCAAGGTCCAGTTGCACGAACAGGACGCGTTCGTGTGGCACGCCTACCTGCCGGGCGTCGAGCCGGGCCAACGGTACGGCTACCGCGTCTACGGACCGTACGACCCGCACCGGGGACTGCGCTGCAACCCGCACAAGCTGCTCCTCGACCCGTACGCGCGGGCGGTCGACTCGGACATCGACTGGCACCCCTCGCTGTACGCCTACGACTTCGACAACCCGGACGAGATGTCCGACCTCGACTCGGCCCCGCACATGGCCAAGGGCGTCGTGGTCAACCCGTACTTCGACTGGGGCAACGACCGGCGCCCGGACATCCCGTACCACCACTCGGTGATCTATGAGACGCACGTCAAGGGCCTGACCGAGCGGCATCCGGACGTCCCCAAGGACATGCGCGGGACCTATGCCGCGATCGGTCACCCGGCGATCATCGAGCATCTCAAGAGCCTGGGCGTGACAGCGGTCGAGCTGATGCCGGTGCACCAGTTCGTGCACGACAACCGCCTGGTCGACCTGGGCCTGCGCAACTACTGGGGCTACAACACGCTCGGCTTCTTCGCGCCGTACCACGGTTATTCGGCGATGGGCGCGCTCGGCCAGCAGACCCAGGAGTTCCGCGGCATGGTCAAGGCGCTGCACGCGGCGGGCATGGAGGTGATCCTCGACGTCGTCTACAACCACACGGCGGAAGGCAACCACCTCGGCCCGACGATGAGCCTCAAGGGCATCGACAACCGCACCTACTACCGCCTCGTCGACGACCAGCCGCAGTTCTACATGGACTACACGGGTACGGGCAACAGCCTCAACGTCCGCAGCCCGCAGAGCCTGCAGCTGATCATGGATTCGCTGCGTTACTGGGTGACCGAGATGCACGTGGACGGCTTCCGGTTCGACCTCGCGTCCACCCTGGCCCGTGAGTTCTACGACGTCGACCGGCTGTCCACCTTCTTCGAGGTGGTGCAACAGGACCCGGTGGTCGGCCAGGTCAAGCTGATCGCCGAGCCGTGGGACGTCGGCCCGGGCGGCTACCAGGTGGGCAACTTCCCGCCCAACTGGACCGAGTGGAACGGGAAATACCGCGACACGGTCCGCGACTTCTGGCGCGGCGAGCCGGCCACCCTGGCCGAGTTCGCGTCCCGGATCACCGGCTCGGCCGACCTCTACCAGGACGACGGCCGCAAGCCCTTCCACTCGATCAACTTCGTCACCGCGCACGACGGCTTCACGCTCAACGACCTGGTGTCCTACAACGACAAGCACAACGAGGCCAACAGCGAGGAAAACCGGGACGGCGAGAGCCACAACCGGTCCTGGAACTGCGGGGTCGAGGGCCCGACCGACGATCAGCACGTGCTCGCCCTGCGCGCCCGGCAGCGCCGCAACTTCCTGGCCACGCTGCTGCTCAGCCAGGGCGTGCCGATGATCTCGCACGGCGACGAACTGGGCCGCACCCAGGGCGGCAACAACAACGCGTACTGCCAGGACTCGGAGATCGCCTGGGTCGACTGGGAGAAGGCGGACGAGCAGCTGCTCGAGTTCTCCCGCAAGCTGACCGCGTTCCGGCACCGGCATCAGGTGTTCCAGCGCCGCCGGTTCTTCACCGGGCTGCCGGTGACCGCCCGCGGCGGCGGCGACCCGCTGCCCGACCTGGCCTGGTTCACGCCCGACGGCCGGCAGATGACCGGCGACGACTGGGGCAACGACTTCGGCCGGGCGGTCGCGCTGTTCGTCAACGGCGAGGGCATCCGCGAGCGCGGGCAGTACGGGCAGCGCCACGTCGACAGCTCGTTCCTGCTGTGTTTCAACGCACACGACGCCCCGATCGAATTCGCCACGCCTCCGGCTGAATACGGCGAGAAGTGGGAAAGAGTCATCGAGACGGCCGAGCCGTCGCCGGACCGGCCTGCCGTGGTCGAGGCCGGCGGCACCATCCTCGTGCCGGACCGCTCGCTCATCGTTTTGGACAGGACGGTTTAGTGACACCTACCGGCACCTACCGCGTCCAGGTACGCCCCGATTTCCCGCTCGCCAAGACCGCCGAACTCGCCGATTACCTGGCCGACCTGGGTGTCAGTCACCTGTACACCGCTCCGCTGCTGACCTCGGCCCCCGGCTCCGAGCACGGGTACGACGTGGTCGACCACTCCCAGGTCAACCCCGCGGTCGGCGGTGAGGAGGGCCGACTGGCGCTGGGCAAGGCGCTGGAGACGGCCGGGCTGGGGCTGATTGTCGACATCGTGCCCAACCACGCCGGGGTGGCCGTGCCCGCCGCCAACCCGTCCTGGTGGGACGTTCTCGCCAACGGCCGATCCTCGGCGTACGCCGGGTGGTACGACATCGACTGGGACCGGGGACGGATCCTGATCCCGGTGCTGGCCGACGACCCGGCCGCGCTCGACGACCTGCGGGTCGAGGACGGCGAGCTGCGCTACTACGACAAGCGCTACCCGATCGCCGACGGCACCGGCGACGGCACGCCGCGCGAGGTGCACGACCGGCAACACTACGAGCTGGTCAACTGGACGCGGGGCGACAGCGAGCTGACGTACCGCCGCTTCTTCGCCATCTCCGACCTGGCCGGCCTGCGCGTCGAGGACCCGGAGGTCTTCCGGGCCACGCACGCCGAGATCCTGCGCTGGGTCGAGGAGGGCTCGGTGCAGGGCATCCGGGTCGACCACCCGGACGGCCTGCGCGACCCGGCCGGCTACTTCGAACGGCTGCGCGCCGCCGCCCCCGAAGCGTGGCTGGTGATCGAGAAGATCCTGGAGCCCGGCGAGGCACTGCCCGCCTGGCCGGTCGACGGCACCACCGGCTACGACGCGATGGCCGAGGTCAACGGCGTCTTCGTCGACACGTCGACCGAGGCGTTCTTCGACACCCTCGACCACCACCTGACCGGGGCCGAGACCTCCTGGCAAGATCTGGTCCACCAGACCAAGCTGCACATGGCGTCCCGGGCGCTGGCGGCCGAGCTGGCGCGGATGGCTCGCCTCGTACCCGATGTCGAAACCGCACCCCGCGCCCTGGCCGAGCTGGCCGCCTGCTTCCCGGTCTACCGCTCCTACCTCCCCGAGGGCGCCCGCCACCTGGCCAAGGCCCGGTCCGAGGCGGGCCGCCGGCGTCCCGAGCTGATCCCCGACCTCGACCGGCTGACCGCCCGGCTGCGCAATCCGGACGACGAACTCGCGATCCGGTTCCAGCAGTTCACCGGCGCGGTGATGGCCAAGGGCGTGGAGGACACGGCGTTCTACCGCTGGACCAGGTTCACCGCCCGCAACGAGGTGGGCAACGACCCGGCCAAGTTCGGCGTCACCCCCGACGAGTTCCACGAATGCGCGGGCGAGCGCGGCCGCAACTGGCCGGCGTCGATGACCAGTCTCTCCACCCACGACACCAAGCGCAGTGAGGACGTCCGGGCCCGGCTGGCCGTGCTGGCCGAGCTGCCCGGCGACTGGACCGAGGTGGTGCGCCGCTGGGTGCGGGCGGCTCCGCTGCCCGACCCGTCGCTGGCCCATCTGGTCTGGCAGGCCGCGGTGGGTGCGTGGCCGATCTCGCGGGAACGGCTGCGGGCGTACGCGGTGAAGAGCGCCCGCGAGGCCGCCGCGTCGACCACCTGGACCAGCCCCGACGAGGGTTTCGAGGCGGCCCTGAGCGCGATGGTCGACCAGATCTACGACGACCCCGCACTCAACGCCGAGGTGGCCGCCTTCGCCGCCACGATCACGCCGCCGGGCTGGTCCAACGCGCTCGGGCAAAAACTGGTGCAGCTGACCATGCCCGGGGTGCCCGACGTCTACCAGGGCACCGAGCTGTGGGACTTCTCCCTGGTCGACCCGGACAACCGCCGCCCGGTCGACTTCGCCGCGCGGCGCGACCTGCTGACCCGCCTGGACGACGGCTGGCTGCCCCCGGTGGACGACACCGGCGCGGCCAAGCTGCTGGTCACCAGCCGGACCCTGCGGCTGCGCCGGCGCCGGCCCGAACTGTTCGACGGCTACCGGCCGGTGTTCGCCGAGGGCCGCCTGGGCGAGCACGTGCTGGCCTTCGACCGCGGCGGTGTGGTCGCGGTGGCCACCCGGCTGCCGGTGGGATTGTCACGCCGCGGCGGGTGGCTCGACACCACGCTGTCACTCCGCGGCAACACGTGGACGGAAGTGTTCACGAACACGGTGTACGGCGGTGACCGGCTGGCGGTGGGCGACCTGCTGGACACGTACCCGGTGGCATTGCTGGTGAAGGAATCATGACGACGTTCGAGGTGTGGGCGCCCGAGAAGGACGCCGTCCGGATCCTGGTGGCGGGCGCGGAGCGGGCGATGGAACGCGACGACGACGGCTGGTGGCGACTGGACCTGCCCGAGGCCGGGCCGGGCAGCGACTACGCGTACGTATTGCCGGATGACGACACGCCGCTACCCGACCCGAGGTCGCTGTGGCAGCCTGAGGGCGTGCACGGCCCCAGCCGGGTGTACGACCATTCGGCTTTCCCCTGGTCGGACGGCGCCTGGACCGGTCGCCAGCTGCCCGGCTCCGTCCTGTACGAGATGCATGTCGGCACCTTCACTCCGGAAGGGACCTTCGACGCCGCCATCGAGCGTCTGGACCACCTCGTCGACCTCGGCGTCGACCTGGTCGAACTGCTCCCGGTCAACTCGTTCAACGGCGAGTACAACTGGGGGTACGACGGCGTCTGCTGGTATGCGCCGCACGAGGCGTACGGCGGCCCCGACGGCCTGAAACGCTTCGTCGACGCCGCCCACAACCGGGGCCTGGGCGTGCTGCTGGACGTGGTCTACAACCACTTCGGCCCGAGCGGCGCGTACGCCCCCCGCTTCGCCCCCTACCTGCACACCGCGGCCAGCAACCCGTGGGGCGCCGCGATCAACCTGGAGGGCCCGCTCTCCGACGGCGTCCGCCGCTACATCATCGACAGCATGACCGGGTGGCTCCGCGACTACCACATGGACGGCCTGCGACTCGACGCCGTGCACGCGTTCGTCGACGACACCGCCGTCCACCTGCTCGAACAGATGGCCGTCGAGGTGGAGAGCCTCTCCACCCACCTGGGCCGGCCGCTGTCGCTGATCGCCGAGTCCGACCTGAACGACCCGCGGCTGATCACCCCGCGCGAGGCGGGCGGCTACGGCCTGACCGCGCAGTGGGACGACGACGTGCACCACGTGCTGCACGCCCTGCTGACCGGCGAGCGGCAGGGCTACTACGGCGACTTCGGCTCGCTGGAGAGCCTCGAAACGGTGCTGACTCGGGCGTTCTACCACGCCGGGACGTGGTCGAGCTTCCGTCGGCGGCGCCACGGCCGGCCCGTCGACCGGCATACGACGGCCGGGCACCGCTTCGTGGCGTACCTGCAAAATCATGACCAGATCGGCAACCGGGCGGTCGGCGACCGGCTCTCCGCCACACTGTCCCCCGGGCTGTTGCGATGCGGCGCGACCCTGCTGCTGACCTCGCCGTTCACGCCGATGCTGTTCATGGGCGAAGAGTGGGCGTCGAGCAACCCGTGGCAGTTCTTCACCAGCCACCCCGAGCCCGAACTGGCCGCCGCCGTGCGAAACGGCCGGCGCAGCGAGTTCGCCACGCACGGCTGGGCCGAGACGGACGTGCCCGACCCGCAGGACCCGGCGACCTTTGCCCGTTCCAAGCTGGACTGGGCGGAGCTGGACAAGCCCGGTCACGCCGAGATCCTCGATCTCTACCGGCGGCTGATCGCGCTGCGCCGGGAGTACGCCGACCTCTCCGACCCGCGGCTCGACCAGCTCGAGGTCCAGCACGGCGACCAGTACGTGGTGATGCGCCGCGGCCGCTGCGTCGTGGCGGCCAACCTGGCCGGCGACCCGCAGACCGTGCACCTGCCGGCCGTGCCGTCCAAGGTCCTGCTGGCCACCGAGCCCGGCGTCGTCCTGCAACGCGACCGCGTCGAGCTCCCCGCCGAGTCCGCCGTGATCGTCTACACCCGTTAGCGAGCTGTCCGCGCCCCAAGTGCCGCCCGGTTGCTACCACCGCCAACCCAAGTGGTAGCGCCGCGCGGTGTTCGTGGCGCGGGTGGCGCTTTGGGCTACCGCTGTTAGGTCGGGTGGTAGCGCTGCGCGGTGTTCGTGGCGCGGGTGGCGCTTTGGGCTGCCGCTGTTAGGTCGGGTGGTAGCGCTGCGCGGTGTTCGTGGCACGGGCGCTTTGGGCTACCACTGTTAGGTCGGGTGGCAGCCGAGCGCGGTGTTCGCGCCTGGCGCTGACCGTTGCCGTGCCCAGGGTTGAGGTGCGCGCGCTGATGCGTATGTGTGCTCAGAGCTGCGCGCGTGCCGATGCGTATGTGTGCTCAGAGCGCTCTGAGCACACATACGCATCACTGACCGGGGGTGGGATCCCGGGGTTCGCGCCCATGCGCCACCATGGCTCCATGTCGTTATCGCGCAGGCACTGGCCGTCGTGGCTCGGGGGCCACGGGCCCGGGCGGCGCGGTCACGCCCGGAAGCGCAAGCGGAAGGGCAGCTGGCTCGACGGCTGCGACGTCTGCGACTGTGACCTGCCCTGCTGCGACTTCGGGCTGCTGTCGACCTCGCTGCTGATCACCGCCCGGACACCGCTGTCCGAGCGGGCCGCCCTCACGGCCATCCGCGGCTACCGGCGGTTCTTCTCGCCCCGGGTGCCGGTCAAGTGCCGCTTCGAGCCGTCCTGTTCCGCGTACGCGCTGGAGGCGGTGACCCGGCACGGCACCCGCGCCGGCCTGCGCCTCGCCGCCGGCCGGCTGCGCCGCTGCCGCCCGGGGGTGCCGTACGGAACATATGATCCTGTCCCACACGACCGCTAGGAGATCGTGCCTTGGGTGATGAGAGCCGCCGCGTGTGGCCGATCCGCCGCCGTGGTGACGGCTTACCGGCCACCACACCGGCCGATGATCTGCCGGCCGATCCGTTCCCGACCGAGCCGCCACCGCCCGAGCCCGAGCCGGTACGGATGGACGCGCCGCCCCGGCTGACCCTGGCCGCGGTGCGCCTGGCCGCGCTCGGCCTGGCCCTGGTGCTGACCATCGGGATCACCATGGTCCGGCTGTTCGTCGGCGGTCCGCCCTCGGTGGAGGAGTTGCGGGCCCAGGCCGGTGTGGACAACTGGTCGACGATCGCGATCGGGGTCAAGGACGATCAGCCGGGCACCGCCGAAGGCCGGAAAGACGGCACGTGGGCGGGGTTCGACATCGACATTGCGTACATGATCGCCGCGGATCTGGGTTTCCGCCGGAGCGAGGTGCGGTTCTACGCGATGGAGAGTGAGGACCGGGCCCGGATGCAGGCGACCGATGTGGACGGGCATCGCGTCCCGGTGCAGATGGTCGTGGCCAGCTTCAGCATCACGCCGGAACGCGAGGCCCGCGACAACGTGACCTTCTCCCAGCCGTACCTGTTCACCGAGCAGTCCGTGCTCACCCTGCACGCGCACGAGAAGGTCTCCGCGCTGGAGGAGTTCAAGGGCAAGAACGTCTGCTCGCTCACCACCGCGACCAGCCTCAGCGCGCCGGAGAAGGCCGGGGCGAAAGTGCACCAGCGCAATCGGATCGGCGAGTGCATCGCCGACTTGCGGGCCCGCCGGGTCGACGCGGTCACCACCGACGCGGCGATCCTGGCCGGGTACAAGGCCCGGTTCCCCCAGGAGTTCGACCACTGGGACCTGGGCCTGGACACGACCGAGGCCTGGGGGGTCAACGTCGGCCAGAACGCGGCGCTCAAGACGCTGGTCGACCTGACGCTGTACCGCTCGTACAAGGACCCGCAGGACAATCGGTGGGAGATCGCCTACGCGAACAACCTCCAGTCCGAGGTGCCGGCCAACCGCGGGACCCCGATCGCGCAGGCCGAGCAGCCGGCCGTGACCAAACCGGATGTGCGTGAGCAACCGTGGGAACGGGTCTTCCCATGACCGACATCTGGGTCAAGGACGGCGGGCTCGCGCCCCGGCGGCGGCGGGCCCAGCTCAACTGGCTGCTCACCGCGCTGCCCGCGTTCCCGCTGGTGCTGCTCGTCCTGCGGCTCTGGTATCTCAGCCGGCAGGACCTGCCGACCATGCTGCTGCTGGTGCAGTACATCTCGCCGCTCGGCATGATCAGCGCGCTCGGCATCACGCTGATCTGGGCCGTCCCCGCGGTCATCCTCGTACTCCGCGCGCTCGGCGGGATGCTGCTGGTCAGCGCGCCGGCCGAGGCCGGGCGGTCGATGCTGGCGGTGACCGCGCTGCGGATGCCGGACTGGGTGGTGCTGCTGGCCGCGGGGCTGGCCGGGCTGACCTGGCAGCTGCGTCTGCTGCCGGTGCTGCTGATGCTTGTCGTCTCGATCATGGGGCTGACCGCGGTGCAGCGGTTCCAGGCCGACCGGTGGCTGATCCCGTGGGTGACGCTGGGCGCACCGATCCTGGTCGGCCTGCTGGTGCTGCTCTTCGTGGCCCCCGGGATCCGGGACGCGCTGGGGGTGGGGGAGTACGACACTGCGCTGCTGCTCGGCGTACCCCCGCTGTTGGGTCCGCTCCTCACCGGCCCGGTTCCGGCCCGCGCCGCACGCTTCGCCACCCACTGGCCGGCGGTCGGCGCGACCCTGATCGCGCCGCTGGTCGTCGGGCTGCTCTTCCTCCGCGCGCCGGTGCTGCCGAACAGCGCGGTGGAGATCGGCCCGGCCGGTGGTGAGGTCACCGACGTGGTACGCGGCCAGCTGATCGCCGTCGACGACACCTCGACCACCATGCTGGGACGGGGTGGGCAGGTCACCTTCGTCGCCAACGACCAGGTACGGTCCAAGACGCTGTGCCCCGAACCGGTGCACGGGCCGGACAGTGTCGTGGTGGTCCGCGGCTGGGCCGCCGAGGCCTCCGCGCTCAGCTGGCTGGCCCCCGCGCCCCGCCTCACGAACCCCGATCCACGGTGCCTGGGCCGGCCCCTGGCACCCCGTTGACCTCCCATCTGACCCAATTCTCGGCGGCATCCGCGCCACGCCGCCGACCGGCTAGAGACACGGTGGACATGACCTGGCAAGCTTCCGCCATGACCTTGCACCTGCGGTGGGCGGCAATCACCGATCAAGGCCGCGTCCGGACCAGCAACCAGGACGCGTACTACGCGGGTGAGCGCCTGCTCGTCGTCGCCGACGGGATGGGCGGAATGGCCGCCGGTGACGTGGCCAGCCGCCTCGCGGTGGACGCCATGACCTCGCTCGACGTGGCGATCGACAACGAGCATCAGATGGACGCGCTGCACAAGGCGCTCGAGGTGGCCAACGGCAAGATCGCCGAGACGGTCGCCGCCGACGTCAGCCTGCAGGGCATGGGCACCACGCTCACCGCGGTCATCTTCTCCGGCGACCGGGCGGCGCTTGCGCACGTCGGCGACTCCCGGGCCTACCTGCTCCGCGACGGACGGCTCAACCAGCTGACCAAGGACGACACGTACGTGCAGATGCTGGTCGACCAGGGCCTGATCCGGCCCGAGGAGGCGGCCGGGCACCCGCGGCGAGCGGTCGTCACCCAGGCGTTGCAGGGCGAACCGGTCAGCCCGTCGTACGTGATCGTGGAACCGCAGCCCGGCGACCGCTGGCTGCTCTGCAGCGACGGCCTCACCACCGTCGTCGCCCCGGAGCAGATCGAGGCGCAACTGCTCGAGGTGCCCGACCCGCAGGACTGCTGCCAGCGACTGCTCGAACTGGCCCTGGCCGGCGGCGGCCCGGACAACATCACCGTGATCATCGCGGACCTGATCAACGAGGGCTGACGGCGCGAGCTGCGGTACGTTGACCGGGACCTCGTAGCGGTCACGGGCAGTCCGGTTGGTGGTGATGACGACGGCACGGTTGGGCACCGCGCGGATGCTGCCCGTGACGCTGGCGCTGGTCGCCGTCCTTGTCGCGGCCGGTCGGTTCGCCGTACCCGCCGGTGACGCCCGCCGCGTCTACCACGTCGTCGTCCAGCTGCTCGTCGCCGCCGCGGCCGGTGCCGTCTGCCTGTGGATCGCCGGGCGGCGCGAGGACGCCGGGCGGCGCTGGCGGCAACTGGCCGGCATCGGGCTGCTCGGCTGGGCCGCGGTCCGGCTGTGGTGGCTGATCCGCGCCTTCGCCGACCCCGACGGCATGGGCCGGCTGCACCCCGGCGACGTCGGATTCCTCGTGCTGCCGGTGCTGCTCGGCGCCGGGCTGCTGGTCGGCGCGGCCGCGCTGCCCCGGCCGGTGCCGCTGCCCGGCCGCCGCGACCTGATCATCCTGGTGATCGACTGCGTGCTGATCGCCGGGTCGCTCATCGCGCCGGTCTGGTCGCTGGTGCCGGTGCGGGTGTTCGAGCAGGGTGGGCGTACGCCGGCGGTGTTCGCGCTGGCCGTCGCGTACCCGATCGCCGATCTGATCCTGCTCGTGATGGCCGTGCTGCTGCTGTTGATGCGGCAGGGCGGCGGCGCGATCCGGCGCCAGCTGCTGCTGATCGCCGCGGCGCTGGCCGCGTTCGGCGTCTCGGACACGCTGCGGCTCCTCAACCTCGGTGCGGACGGGCTCAACACGGCGGCGGCGGCCGGCTATCTGCTCGGGCCGGCGTTGCTCGCGCTCGCGGCGCTCGCGCCCGGCGCGGCGGTGGGCGATCTCAGCGTCGCGCACCGGGAACGGGACTGGCTACATCTGCTGCTGCCGTACGTGCCGGTGGTCGCGACCGGCGTGGTGATCGCGGTACGCACGGGCACCGGCGGCCGGTTGACGACGTTCGAGGCGTACCTGGGATGGCTCGGTCTCGGTCTGGTCGTGGCCCGGCAGATGTTCACGATCGTCGACAACCTGGTGCTGCTGTCGCGGGTCACCGAAGGCCAGCGGCGGATGCGCCACCAGGCGTACCACGATCCGCTGACCGGCCTGGCCAACCGCGCGCTGTTCCGCGAGCGGCTGGACGCCGTGCTCGACGCCCGCAGCGAGAGCGGCCGCCCGGTGGCGTTGCTCTTCGCCGACCTGGACGACTTCAAGCTGATCAACGACAGTTTCGGGCACGCGATGGGCGACCGGCTGCTGCGCGCCATCGGCGAACGGCTGCTCGGCGTGGTGCCCTCCGGCGACCTGGTGGCGCGGCTCGGCGGCGACGAGTTCGCGGTCGTGCTCGACCATCGCGCGGCCGACGCCGAGCTGATCGGCCACCGGATGCTGGCCGTCCTGCGCGAGCCGTTCCAGATCGACGGCCACACCATCGGGGTCGGCGCGAGCATCGGTCTGGTGCAGCCCGAGCCGCACGACCGCGACCTGACCGCCGACACGCTCCTGCGGAGGGCCGATGCCGCGATGTACGCCGGGAAGCGACGCGGCAAGGGCACGATGGCCCGCTACTCCGGTGGCGCGGACGGCGGCCCGAACGCCGACCTGCCGCACCAGCTGGCCCAGGCACTGGCCGGCGACCCCGCGGCGGCCGGATTCGAGGTCTATTACCAGCCGATCGTCCGCTTCACCGACGGCGCCACGGTGGCCGTCGAGGCCCTGGCCCGCTGGAACGATCCGGTGGCCGGGCTGGTCGATCCCGACGTCTTCGTGACCGTGGCCGAGCGTACCGGCCTGGTCGGCGCGATCGACGACTTCGTCCTGGACCGTGCTTGCGCCGACGCGGCCGTGCTGGCCAACATCTTCGGCCGGCCGATCGACGTGCACGTCAACGTGTCCGCGGCCCGGCTCTGCCAGGAGGGCCTCGAGTCAGCGGTGCTGGGCGCCCTGGACCGGCACGCCGTCCGACCCTCCCGCCTGGTCGTGGAGATCACCGAGACCAAGCGGATCCCCGACCTGCAGCGCGCCATCGAGGTCGCGACGCGGCTGCGCGAGGCCGGGGTACGCCTGGCCCTCGACGACTTCGGCAGCGGCTACAACGCCCTCGCCCAGCTGCACTCGCTGCCGGTGGACATCGTCAAGCTGGACGCCACACTGACCGACGTCGACGTGTCGCCCGAGCGGGCCGAGGCCCTGTGCCGGTCGGTGCTGGCCATCTGCGACTCGCTCGGCCTGACCGTGGTCGCCGAGGGCATCGAGACGGCGCCGCGGGCCCAGGCCATGGCCGCGCTCGGTTGCCCGCTCGGCCAGGGGTACCTGTTCGGCCAGCCGGTGCCGCTGGGCAAGCCAGTCATTCCCTCGCAGAACCGGCAGGCGGCTGCCCGCCCCGTCTAAGGCGAGTTTCAGGACCCGGCAACGCCGCAAGCTTGGCCGGGTCATGAAACAGGCCTCAGGGTGCGCGGCAGGGCAAGGATCAAGGTCCGATGAGCCGCCCGGTTGTACGGCGGCCGTCCGTCCTGGCAGGGTTTGCCGGACTCGAGTTCGAGCTGGTCGGAGGACAAAAACACATGAAGCTTGGCATCGCGATCCCGCACTACGGACCGGCCCTGTCGACCGCGGCCGACCTGCGCCGCTTCGCCGTCGAAACCGAACGGCTCGGGTACGCGACCCTTTGGTCCGGGGACCGCCTCTTCCTCCCCACCGATCTCCACGGCGAATACCCCGGCGTCGACTATCCGATCTACGCCGAGCGGGCCAACCGCTTCGCCGACCCGTTGACGGTGGTCAGCACCCTCGCCGCGGTGACCAGCCGGATCCGGTTCAACTTCAGCACCCTGAACGCGCCGCTGTACCACCCGGTCATCCTGGCCCGCGCGCTGACCACCCTCGACTTCCTCAGCGACGGACGGCTCGACGCCGGCTTCGGCCTGGGCTGGATGCGCGACGAGTACGACACTCTCGGCCTGGACTGGTCGCAGCGCGGTGCCCGGCTCGACGACCTGCTGTCCTTTCTGCACACCTGGTGGACCACCAACCCGGTCGAGTACACCGGCGACGGATGGTCGTTCCCATCGTCCGAGGTTGGTCTGCGGCCCGTGCAGGCCGGCGGGCCGCCGCTCTACCTGGCCGGAATCACCGAGCGGGCCCTCGACCGGGTGGGCCGGCGGGCCACCGGCTGGCTGACCTTCGACGCGATCCCGCCGGAGGGGCGCAAGGCCATGTGGGCGACGGTGGTGGGGTCGGCCGAGCAGGCGGGGCGCGATCCCGGGCAGCTGCGGCAGGCCGTGCGGGTCAACGGGGAGCCGGGCGAGTCGCTCGAGCACCTCTCCGAGCGGCTGGACCGGCTGGCCGAGGACGATGTCGACGAGGCCCTGGTCGACTTCTTCTTCACCTTCACCACCATGGACGAGTTCCTGGCGGCGGCCGCGCGGATCGCCGAACTTCAGCGCCTGGTCTAAGGCCTTCCGCCTTCCAGGCGTCCAGCCGTCCGCTCGTCCGCTTCCGGCCCTGCCCGCTCTTCCGGCCTGCTGGCGCTTCCGCCCTGCTGGCTCTTCCGGTATTCCGGCGCTTCCGGCCTTTCGGGTCGGCTCAGGTGCCGGCCGGCAGGGTGGCCAGGTTGATCAGGCGGCGAGTGCGGTCGCCGGTCGGCTCGTTGTCGCGCCGGGCCACGACCGCGCTCTCGAGCTCGGCCGACAGCCCGCTCATCTCCTCGTCGGTCAGCCACACCACCGCCTGCCGGTAGGTCACCCCGTCGCCCGCCACGTCGGCCGGCTCGGTCGCCAGATATCGCTCGAACGACGCCAGGATCGAACCGACGAACGCCGTGAAGGCGCGCCGGTGATCGTCGGGGGTGGCGTCCTCGAGGCGGGCATGCTCCCAGCGGATCTGATAGGTGCGCTCGGTCGCCCCGCGCACCCGCCGCTCGTCGAGGACCTCGAGCACGCCGGCCTCGGCGAGCGCGCCGACGTGACGATACATCGTCGCCGGAGGGACGTCGGGCAGCCGCTCGCGGAGCTGACCGGTGGTGCTGGGGCGGCCGTCGAGCAGCGCCTCCAGAATGCGCAGCCGGACGGGATGCAGAACAACGTCGACTCTTGCCATGGCTCATTATTATCATCGGTGATACCGTTCTCAAAGCTGATAACGATGGGAGCGCATGATGATCGAGCACCCGATGATGGCCATCGCGGATGACGGCGTCGAGCTGGCGGGCACGTTGACAGTGCCCAGCACGCCGGGCCCGCATCCGGCCGTGCTGTTCCTGCCCGGGTCCGGCCGGGTCGACCGCGACTCCAACGCCGGCCGGGTCCGTCCCGGTCTCGGTCCGGCCCTGGCCGCCGCCCTCGCCGAGCGCGGCATCGCGACCTACCGTTACGACCGGCGCGGCGCCGGCGACACCCCCGGCGACTGGCACCGGGTCGGCTTCCACCAAAACCGGCTCGATGCGTCCGCCGCCCTGCGAGCCCTGCGCGCCCGCCCCGGCATCAGCTCGGTGGCTGTGGCCGGCCACAGCGAGGGCGCTGTTCACGCCGCAACTCTGGCCGCCCACGACGACGTCGCCGCCGCGGTCCTGCTGGCCGGCTATGCGCGGCCCGGTCGCGACGCCTTTCGATGGCAGGGTGCCAGTCTGGTCGCCCACCTCCCAGCCCCGCTGCGCGCCGTGGCCGGCCGGCTGGCCCCGTTTGCCGCTCGCAGGCTCGAGCGCGTTGCGACCTCCACGGCCGATGTCGTACGGGTGGGCCCGTCCCGCCTCAACGCCCGCTGGTTCCGCGAGCAGCTCGCCCACGACCCGCGTGCCGACCTCGCCGCCATCCGGGTTCCGCTGCTTGCCATCACCGGCGACAGCGACCTCCAGGTCGACCCCGGCGACCTCGACGTGATCGCCCGCCTGGTCCCGCATGCGGAGACCCGCCGCGTGCCCCGCCTCACCCACCTGCTGCGCGAGGACCCCGGCCGCCCCTCACCCCTGGCCTATCCCCGCCTGCTTCGCCGGCCCACCGACCCGGCCCTGCTCGCCGCCGTGGCGACGTGGCTCGGCGCCCGCCTCGGAACTACTGTGCGAGTGTGACATTTTGGCAGCTCACCATCGATGCGAACGACCCTGGTCGGCTGGCCCGCTTCTGGGCGCGGGCCCTGGGCTACCAACCCGTGCCGCCCGCGTCACCGGACACCACCTGGTGGCGGCACTACCGCGGGCGGCTCGCGGGGCGGCCGGAGTTTCCCGACCGGCTCTTCGACCCGGCCGGGCATGGTCCGGCGCTGTGGTTCCAGCCGGTGCCCGAGGAAAAGGCCGGGAAGAACCGGTTGCACCTCGATCTTTATCCGACCGCACGAGACAACACGCTGTCGCCGGCGCAGCGGGTGGAGGTCGTCGAGGGCAAGGTGGCAGAGCTGGTCGAGCTTGGTGCCACGGTACGGTCGCGGACCGAGGACTTCGACGACCCGGCTGACGGCGTCTGCTTCGTGGTAATGAACGACCCGGAGGGCAACGAGTTCTGCGTCAGCTGAGCCGACACCGTCCGATCTGGAGTTTGCCTCGGCGCCCGGTGGCCACTCGCAGGGTCACGTCGGCGACCGGTAGTCACCTGGCGGTCACGTCGGCCCGGTCATCTGGGGGTTAGTTCGTCCCGGTGGTCATTTGGGGTTCACGTGGGCCGGGTGGTTATCTGGGGCTTACGTGGGCCGGGTGGTCATTTGGGGTTCACGTGGGCCGGGTGGTTATCTGGGGTTCACGTGGGCCGGGTGGTCATTTGGGGTTCACGTGGGCCGGGTGGTCATTTGGGGCTTACGTGGGCCGGGTGGTCATCTGGAGGGTCACTTCGGCCTGGTGGGCGCCGCCGGACTCGATTGGCTGGATGGACGGCCAGCTGCCGGGGGAGCCCTTCTTCAGGGCGATCTCGATGTCGTGTGCGGTGCTGAACGGACCAGGGCCTCGGTGGGCGTAAGGCGGGAGCTGCTGGATCTCGGCGGCGAACTCGTCGGAGAAGTAGAGCTCGGTCATCAGCCGGACCCGGCCCGCGACGCTGACCCGGACGTGGATGTGCAGAACCCGCGGGGTGTACCAGCCGGGCACGATGGTCAGGAACTCGGCGTACCCATGGTCGTCGGTGATCTGCTGACCGCGCAGGAACCGGGCGTCGTCGACCGGGCGGAACCGGCGCAGGGCCAGCGATATCAGGGCCGGCATCCGGGTCGGGTCGTAGCGCTGGAAACCCGAGTACGCACCGTCGGCGTCGCAGTGCCAGATCTCCACGGTCGCCCCGGCGACGGGCCGCTGCGTTCCCGTCTCCACCGCGCGCATCCGCAGGACCAGCGGCGAACCCTTGCGGTCCTCGCGGACGTCGCGTCGGCTCGGTGAATTTGGCAGATAGTACGGCCCGGGTCCGTGACTCGCCGTCGACTCGTGCGGCGCGAGGGTGGCCGCGCGGCGGATGGCCGCCCGGTTGTCGATGCGGCGCATTACGGCGATCAGGATGCGGGTCGGTGTCATGACGGACATGGTTGGCGGCGGGCAGTGGCCGGATCAATGCGAGTACCCGTTCGTACCCCGGCCAAGGGTGTCTTCTGACCTGGGACGTCAGCTCAGCACGGACCCGGTCGGCTCACTCCGGCTTCCCGATCAGGTAGTGCTGTAGTGCCGGCGACAACCAGGCGGCCACCTGCTGGTTGCCGTCACCCGCAGCAACTCGTAGGTGGGGGCGGTGACCGAGGCGTCCGTCCATTGTCGGATCAGCGCCTGCAAGAGGCCGCGGTTGCCGCCGCTGATCGCGTGCCCCGGCTGATCGCGTGCCCCGGGCTGATCGCGTGCCCCGCCGCTGATCGCGTGCCCCGGGCTGATCGCGTGCCCCGCCGCTGATCGCGTGCCCCGCCGCTGATCGCGTGCCCCGGGCTGATCGCGTGCCCCGCCGCTGATCGCGTGCCCCGCCGCTGACCGCGTGCCCCGCCGCTGACCGCGTGCCCCGCTGCCGACCGCCTGCACCGTCGCCGAGGCCGCTCGGGCTTCGGCGGCGATGTCCTCGGCGCTCATCGGTGAACCCGTGCGTCGGCCGTTCGTCATGGTGAGGGACAGCGCGACGACCTAGGGAGACTCGTGAGCCACACCTCGATCTCGACCGGCCGATTCGGACCGTGGGCCGTCGTCACCGGCGCCTCCGCCGGTATCGGCCGGGAGTTCGCCCGCCAGCTGGCGGCGAACGGTCTGAATCTCGTTCTCGTCGCTCGCCGGACCGAGATCCTCACCGTGCTGGCCCAGGAACTCGAGCGGGAACACAAGGTGCGGTGCCGGGTTGTTGCCGCCGACCTGGCCGATCCCGCGGAGCCGCACCGCGTGGCCGAGGAGACGTCGGACCTCGAGGTGGGTCTTCTGGTGTCCAACGCCGGAGACCTGACGCCGGGGCGGTTCCTGGATCAAGACCTCTCCCATGCCGAGGAGTCGATACATCTCAACGCCTCCAGCCACCTGGTTCTCACGCATCGGTTCGGCGCGAGAATGGCTGAGCGTGGGCACGGGGCGTGATTCTCGTCGGCGCACCGGGCGCCGAGCACGGCATCCCATGGCTGGCGGCGCACACGGCGGCCAAGGCGTACGTCAACACCCTGGGCCGCGGACTCCACGCCGAATTCGCGCCGCGGGGCGTGTCCCTGCTCGTTCTGGCGCCGGGCGCGACGACGAGCGAACTGGCCGCACGGCCAGGGCCCCGGCAAAGTCGTGATGGTGTCCGACTTGAGTGGATCAAGGTAGAGGCGCCTCGGTTGGCGGCAGCAAGACGGGCATGACCGGT
>NZ_JBICSP010000032.1:0-96213 GCF_043197135.1 Actinoplanes sp. NPDC049265
CACCCCCCCCCCCCCCGCCGGGGGGGGCCCCCCCCCCCCCCCCCCCCCCGGGGGCGGGGGGGGGGGGGGGGTCGGCCCCCCCCCCCCCCCCCACCGACACCGCCCAGACCTACCACCAACCCAAGCGAACCGGCCCGGCACACCGGCAGGCGCAAGCCGGCGAACCCACCCGGCACACCGCCGAGCGCGAGCAACCGAAAAGGTGAGCGCTAGCTCGGTGAGCGCAGGCCGAAACGGGCGATCACCCGGGTGGCGAGGGCATAGGCGAGGTGACCGCCCGGCCACTGCGTCACGTTGTGGCCCGAGCCGTCGTGGTAGTAGTTGTGGCAGCCCGAGTTCATCGCCGAGGCGTTCGAGGCGAGGCGCCGGTCGACCCAGGCCGTGAAACGGCGAGCCGCCGCCGGTGAGGTGTCGATCGTGCGGCGATGAGTGCGGGCCAGCCTCCGCACCGCCCCCACGACCACCTCGGCCTGCCGCTCCAGCTGGGCGATCACCGATACGCCGCCGTTGGTGTTGGGCCCGTACAGGATGAAGAAGTTGGGGAAGCCCGGCACCGTGATGCCCATGAAGGCGGTGGCCCGCTCGCGCCACACGTCGTGGATGCCGCGGCCGTCGCGGCCCTTGACGTCGAGGCCGGCCAAGAACTTGGTCGGCTGGAAACCGGTGCTGAGGATCAGGACATCGATGTCGCGTACGGAGCCCGTCGCGTCCTCCACGCCACCGGGGAACACCCGGGTCACCGCGTGCGGGACCAGCGAAACGTTGTCCCGGTTGAGCGAACCGTAGAACGTGGACGACAGGATCGGCCGCTTGCAGCCCCACGGGTAGTCCGGCGTGACGGCCTGACGAACATCAGGGTCGGCGATCGTGGAGTCGATGAACCGCTCGCACGAGGAGCGCATCAGCCGCTGGCGGCGCGAGTTCACGTCGTACCCTTTGAAGCGCAGATTGCCCTTGTGGAAGATCCGCGCGCGGCTGATCCGCTGCGCCAGCGGCACACGCCTGTACATCCAGCGTTCGCGGGGCGTGAACTCGCGCTCGTTCTTGGGCTCGATCCAGCCGGGCTCGCGCTGATAGACGTACACATTGGCGGCGTCGGGGGCGATCGCGGGCACGATCTGCACCGCGGTCGAGCCGGTGCCGACGACCGCGACGTTCTTGCCGGCCAGGTCGTGCTCCTTCCAGCGGGAGGTGTGGAACACCGGGCCGGTGAACGTGTCGAGCCCGGGCCACTCGGGGTAGCGCGGGACGCTGAGCAGGCCGAGCGCCGAGATCACGACGTCGAAGGTGAGGCTGTCGCCGTGTTCGGTGGACAGCGTGTAGGTGCTCGACGTCTCTTCCCACACCAGGGCGGTCACCCGGGTGCTGAGCCGCAGGTGCGGGCGCAGGCCGAAGTGGTCGACGACGTGGTTGGCGTACGCGAGCAGTTCGGGCTGGGTGGCGTGGGTACGCGGCCAGTCGTACTTGAGGAACGAGAACGAGTACGCGTGCGAGTGCACGTCGACCTCGCAGCCCGGGTACCGGTTGTCGTACCAGGTCCCGCCGACCCCGGCCGACTGCTCGAAGACGGTGATCTCGGCGCTCGTGCTCTTCTTCAGTTTGACCGCGGCCGCGATGCCGCCCAGCCCGGCGCCGATGATGGCGACGCGTAACCGGCTCATGGTGCCGGGTATTCGTCGGCGTTGAACACCCAGCCCTCCATGGCCGAGAAGTCGAAGCGCGGCGGTGAGAACACGTCGATGAGGTGGTTGCGCTCCGGCGCGATGGCCTCGCTGGTGTGCAGCGACGGCGGCGGGATCACGGTCACCGACGGCGCTTGTACGCGGGTGTGCTCGTCCTCGCGCCAGTTGGCCTTGTTGGTGGTCCACGGCCAGCGGATGTGGTGCACGTACTCGCCCTCGAGGACGATCGAGCACTGCTCGAAGTCGTCGTGCTTGTGCGGTGACATCTTGGCCGGGTCGCGCGGGCCCTGCTTCGGGTCGATGAAGTTGACCATGAAGGTGGTGCACCGGAAGAGCCGGAACGGCGGGTTGGACAGCGGCGGGACGGTCAGGTCGTACGCGCGGATCTTGAACCCGTCGACCGGGTCGGGCCAGGGCTGCCAGGGCGCGATGTTCTCGTGCCGCTCGTCGTAGGAGCCGGCGTTGGCGGCCAGCTCGGCCACGTCCGGCGACCGGGTGGTGAGCAGGCGGACCACGCGCCCGCGTCCGGTGATCGTCACGGTGCTGTCGCCGGGCGGCAGGACCAGCATCGTCTTGCCGCTGACCTGTTCGGTGGCGGAACCGGCCGAGGCCGTCGCCGACAGGCCGTCGTCGGCCAGCAGCACCACGTACTCGTCGGGCTGATCCGGACGCGCGAAGGTCACCGAGCCGTCGAGGTCGGAGTAGCCGACGACGAAGTTCTGGCCGCGGGCGTACCAGGTGTTGACGCCGTCGCCCTTCTCCACCGGGGCGATGTCGCCGAACTGGACGTGCTCGGCGCCGGAGAAGCGCTCCGGGATCACCTCCTTGGTGGTGGGCAGCGTGGAGCGGAGGTCATTCGACTCGAACGGCATGACGGGCCTTTCTACGCGCGGAAGTCCGCGACGATCGACGTCGCCGCGGATCGGAGCAGGCTGGTGTCGTTGCTGACCATGACGTACCGGAAGCCGCGCTCGGCGGCCTCGCGGGCCTGCTGCGCGGTTCCGACGGCGGTGCCGACCGGGATGTTGCGTGCGTTCGCGGCGGCCAGCAGGAAGTCGGTCAGCTTCTGGATCTCGGGATCGTTCAGCGCCAGACCGGTGGACAGGGTCAGGTCGCCGGTGCCCAGGAAGACGCCGTTGAGGCCGTCGATGTCGAGGATGGCCTCGGCGTCCTCGACGGCGCCGCGGTCCTCCAGCTGCACGCCGCGCAGCACCTGCTCGTCGCCGAAGCGGAGGTACTCGTCGCGCGGGGTGCCGCCCCAGCGGCCGGCCCGGGAGGTGGTGCCGAGGCCCCGGTCGCCGCGGGGCGAGAAGAGCATCCCGCGGACGGCGGCGCTCGCCTCCTCGACCGAGGTCACCCGGGGCACCAGGATGCCGTCCACGCCGGCGTCGAGCAGACGCTGCAGGTGGCTGCCGCTGCGGTCGGGTACGCGGACCACGACGGAGAGGCCGGCGCCCTGCGCCACGACCGTCGCCTGGTACGCGAACTCGAAGGTCAGGGGCGCGTGCTCCTGGTCGATCACGATGTAGTCGAACCCGGCGTCGGCCAGGATCTCGATCGGCTCGAGCGCCGGGATCTTGACCCAGGTGCCGATCAGCGGGCGGTCGGCCGAAGCCAGCCGGGCCGCGAAGCCTGATGAGCGAGTGAAACCCGGCCGCGTCATGGTGCTCCTCACGAGGGGTTTTGGGTCCACGGATTGTAGCATCGTCATACGATTTGAAACAACGGTACGCCGGTCGGGGGGACGCTCGGTACGATGTCGCCAGGCGTCTTCGACGAGCTTGGAGGGCAGCGGTGACCCAGACCAACGCGCTGCGCGTGGAGCGCAACCCGGCCCTCATCCGATCGCAGGTGCTGGAGAACCTCCGCCAGGCGATCCTCGACCGGCGACTGGCACCCGGTCAACGGCTGATCGAGCGCGAGTTGGTCGAGCTGACCGGCGTCTCCCGCACCAGCGTTCGCGAGGCGCTGCGCGAGCTCGCGGCCGAGGGCCTGGTCACCGCCATCCCCAACAAGGGCACGGTCGTCACCAGCGTCAGCGCCGAGGAGGCACGCCAGCTCTACCAGGTCCGCTCGGCACTGGAGGCGCTGGCCGGGCGGCTGTTCGTCGAGAACGCGTCGGCCGCGCAGCGCAAGGCGCTGGCCCGCGCCCTGGAGAAGGTCGACCGGCTGGCGGCCAGGGACCAGCCGATTCTGGCCGCCAAGGACGCGTTCTACGACGTGCTGTTCGAGGGCGGCGGAAACATCGCGCTGCGCCAGGTGGTGGGCGGTCTGCACGCGCGGGTGAGCGTGCTGCGCTCGCTGTCGCTGTCGATTCCCGGCCGGCAGGAGCACAGCGTCAAGGAACTGCACGCGATCGTCGACGCGGTGCTGGCCAACGATGCCGACGCGGCCGGGGCGGCCTGTGCCCGGCACGTCGAGGAAGCCGGCCGGGCGGGCCTGATAGCCCTGGCTGAACAGGACGGATAAGGAGCCGAGGAGGAGAGATGGCGAAGGGCTATTCCCTCAGATTGTATGATCGTCGTACGCTCTAGCGCATGAGCGATGACGACAGCCGGCTCGCACGCGGCGACCAGGTCCGGCGTGAGGTACTCGGCGACGCCCATGTGGACCGGTCGCTGCGACAGGCCACCGACTTCACCCGTGTGGTGCAGGAATACGTGACGGCGAGTTGCTGGGGCGACGTCTGGTCGCGGACCGGGCTGGATCGGCGTACCCGCAGTCTGTTGAACCTCGCGATGCTCACCGCCCTGAACCGGCCGCACGAGTTCTCCGTGCACGTGCGCGGCGCCCTGCGTAACGGCGTGACGGTCGAGGAGATCCAGGAGACGCTGCTGCAGACCGCGGCGTACTGCGGCGCGCCGGCCGCCCTGGAGTCGTTCCGGCTGGCCGAGAAGGTGATCGAGGAGGTACGTCAGGAGACCGCGGTCGGGATCACCGCGGCATGACCGGCCGCACCGGCGCCCGCGTCCTCGCCGAGATGCTCGACGGCTACGGCGTGACCCATCTCTTCCACGTACCGGCGATCCTGCGGCGCACCATGGCCGAGCTGGAGCGGCACCACCCACACATCCAGCGGGTGGTCACCCACGGCGAGAAGGCGGCCGCGTACATGGCCGACGGCTACGCCCGGGTGTCGGGCCGGCCCGGTGTCGCGGCGGCGCAGATCATCGGGGCGTTGAACCTCGCCGCCGGCCTGCGCGAACCGTTCCTGGCCGGGTTCCCGGTGCTGGCGCTGACCGGCGGCCGCTCCCCCACGACCAAGTTCCGGCACGTCTACCAGGAGATCGACGACCTGCCGGCGTTCGACCCGGTGACCAAGTACAACGCCACCATCGACGACGCGGACCGCTTCCCGGACATGCTGCGGCACGCCTTCCGGGTGGCCACGACCGGGCGGCCCGGCCCGGTCCACCTGCAGATCCAGGGCAACGAGGGCCAGCTCGACCTGTCCGAGACCGCTGTCGAGCCGATCGTCGAGACGCGCTTCGCGCGGGTTCCCGCGGTACGCCCACAGCCCGCCGACGCCGACGTCGAACAGGTGCTAGGGGTGCTCGCCGCGGCCGAACGCCCGGTCATCGTGGCCGGCGGCGGGGTGCGCGCCTCCGATGCCGGGGCCGAGCTGATCGCGCTGGCCGAGCTGCTCGACATCCCGGTCGCCACCTCGGCCAACGGCAAGGACACCATCCCCGGCACCCACCCGCTCGCGGCCGGCGTGGTCGGCACCTACTCCCGCGAGTGCGCCAACCACATCGTCAACCGGGCCGACCTGGTCTGCTTCGTCGGCACCCAGACCGGCAGCATGACCACCCACTTCTGGGCCGTGCCACCGATCGGCACCCCGGCCGTCCAGATCGACCTGGAACCGGCCGAGCTCGGCCGCAACTATCCCCTGCGGGCGTCGGTGGTGGCCGATGCGCGGGAAGCCCTGACCCGGATGCTGGCGCTGGCCCAGCCGCGGCGACGGCCGGGCTGGACGGCCGAGTGCGAACGGTTGAAGGCGGCCTGGCGCGACCGCTATCGCGAGGTGCTGACCAGCGACGCCGTCCCGATCCGGCCGGAACGCATCGCGGCCGAGCTGACCGACGGCCTGCCGGCCGACGCGGTGCTGGTCGTCGACACCGGGCACGCCGGGATGTGGATGGCCCAGTTCCACGACGTCACCGCGCCGGGCCAGGACTACCTGCGAGCGGCCGGGCACCTGGGCTGGGCGTTCTCGGCCGGCATCGGGGCCAAGTGCGCGGCGCCGGAGCGGCCGGTGGTGGTGTTCACCGGCGATGCGGGCTTCTACTACCACCTGGCCGAGGTCGAGACGGCCGCGCGGCGGGGCATCAACGTCGTCACCGTGGTCAACAACAACGCCGGCGGCAACCAGAGCAAGAGAGGCTTCGATCGGGCGTACGGCGGGGAAGCGACCGCACGCTCACGGGAGATGTGGCAGTACCGGGACGTCGACTTCGCCCGGATCGGCGAGGAGATGGGAGCCCTCGGCCTGCGCGTGGACCGGCCCGGCGACCTGGCCAAGACGCTCGATCAGGCGCTGTCGGCGGGGCGTCCGGTCATTGTCGACGTCCATACGGACATCGAGGTGGTGGCGCCACCGGCCGTCTCCTAGGATCACGCTCGTCGGCGGCGCGTCAAGCCCGCCGAAGCCTACGAACCGGTTCTTTCGCACATTCGGGCGGAATCGGTGAACCGGGCAGCAACTGCGCACGTCTTCCGAAGCGACCGTTACCCGACGACGCTTCGAGGAGCTGCTTGATGCGCAAGGCGTTCGCCGTATTCGCTGTGCTGGGATCACTCGCCGCCGGTGGTCTGGCCGGCTGTTCCGATGACGACAACGCCGCCGCCGGCGCGTCCCGGACCGGCCCGGTCGGTACCGGCACGATCGGCGTGATCCTGCCCGACACGACCTCGTCGGTGCGCTGGGAGAAGCAGGACAAGAAATATCTCAAAGCCGCCTTCGACACGGCCGGGGTGCCGGTCGACATCCAGAACGCGCAGGGCGACCGGGCCCGGTTCGGGCAGATCGCCGACCAGATGATCGCCAGCGGCGTGAAGGTCCTGATGATCGCCAACCTGGACTCGGAGTCCGGCAAGGCCGTCCTGGACAAGGCCAAGGCGGCCGGCATCAAGACGATCGACTACGACCGGCTCACGCTCAACGGCGGCGCCGACTACTACGTCTCGTTCGACAACCGCAAGGTCGGCGAGTTGCAGGGGCAGCACCTGACCACCTGCCTGCGGGCCATGAAGTACCGCAACCCGGTGGTGGTCGAGCTCAACGGCTCACCCACCGACAACAACGCCTCCGACTTCAAGCGGGGGTACGACTCGGTCCTGCAGCCGCTGTACGACGCGGCCAGCTACACCAAGGGCCCGGACCAGTGGGTGCCGGACTGGTCGGAGAAGGACGCGGGCGTCATCTTCAAGCAGATGCTGGACCAGCAGCCGAAGACCAAGGGCGTGCTCGCCGCCAACGACGGCATCGCCAACGCGGTCATCGACGTGCTGCGGTCGAAGAACCTGAACGGCCGGGTCCCGGTCACCGGCCAGGACGCCACCGCGCAGGGCCTGCAGCACATCCTGGCCGGCGACCAGTGCATGACCGTGTTCAAGAACAGCAAGCCGCAGGCCGACAAGGCGGCCGCGCTGGCCATCGACCTCTACAAGGGCGACGTGCCCACGGTCGTCGACCAGATCAAGGATCCGGTGTCCGGCGTCTATCTGCCGTTCATCAAGCTCGACCCGGTCGGGATCACCAAAGAGAACATCAAGTCGGTCATCGAGCAGGGCGTCATCGACCGCGCCGAGGTCTGCACCGGCGTCTACCAGCGCCTCTGCACCGAAGCCGGCATCTAGACCCTCAGTGGTAGCCCTGGGCGCCGCCGCGCACCCGGACACCGCCCCGGCCGACCACCGCCAAACCCAGCGGTAGCCCAGGGCGGTGTCGCGCACCCGGACACCGCGCGGGGCTACCACTGCCAACCCCGGTGGTAGCCCCGGGCGGGGCTACCACCGGGTGGAGTAGAGGGCGCGGTCGTAGGACTCGAAGTCCCAGGCGCCGGCGCCACCGGACGGGCGGACCGTGCTGACGATGCTCGCGCCGCCGTCGACCGAGACGAGTTCGCCGGTCATGTACGCGGCGTCGTCGGAGAGCAGGAAGGCCACCACGCCGGCCACGTCCTCGGCGGTGCCGGCCCGGCGCAACGGGGTGCTGGCGGCCCGGCGGGACATGTCGTCCTTGCCGCCGGCCACAGGCCCGCCTCCCCGGACGGCATTCGCGGCGAACAGATCCGTAGGGACGATGCCGGGAGCGACGGCGTTGACGCGTACGCCCAGCGGGCCGCCGTACATGGCCGCGCCCCGCAGCAGGCCGACGACCGCGTGCTTGGACGTCTGGTACGCGAGCAGGTCGGCCGATCCGCGCAGGCTCCCGATCGAGCCGGTGATGACCACGTTCCCGGCACTCTTCTGGTCCGCGTACCGCCGGAACGCCGCCCGCAGCCCCAGGAACACGCCGCGCACGTTGACGGCCATCACCCGGTCGAAGTCCTCGACCGACAGCGACGGCAGGGTGGCGAACGAGCCCGGGATGCCGGCGTTGAGATGGTGCAGGTCGATGCGCCCGAAGCGGGCCACGGCCGCCTCGACGTAGGCGGCGACGTCGTCCTCGCGGGACACGTCGGCGCGGACACCTATCGCGTCGGACGGCAGGGACGCGGCGAGGTCGCGTACCCGGGCCTCGTCGAGATCGACCGCGACGACGCTCGCCCCTTCCTCGGCCAGCCGGCGTGCGGTCGCCGCGCCGATCCCACCGGCCGCACCCGTCACGACCGCGACCCGGCCCGCAAGTCCGCGCATGTTCTGCCTCCCGAACACTAGCCAAGGATTGTAGGGCAATCATACAATCACGTCACCCACCGCATTTAACAAGTGGGACTTACGGCGGAAATCTTCCCCGACCCTTGACAGGCGTCAGGAGAGATCACCTAGATTCCTCGAATACCGGATAGCTGGACAACCGCCCCGCAATGCGGGACAGAGACCATGATCGGAGGCACCGGTGGAGATCGCCAGTGGTGACCTTCAGGTCGTGGCCCGGGTCGTCCAGCTGCTTCGGCTGCTCGCCGGCAACGAGACCATCGATCTCGTGTCGGCCGCCGAGGAACTCGGGGTCGGCAAGTCCACCGCCCATCGCTATCTGGCGTCCATGGAGAACCACGGTCTCCTGCGACGTCGTGACCGCAACCGGTACGAGTTCGGGGTCCTCCTGGCCGAGCTGGGCACACTGGCCCTGTCCCGGCTGGGAGTCGTCGACCTGGCCGGTCCGGTGTTGGAGGACCTCGGTGCCCGGCTGCGGCACACGGTCGTCCTCAGCGTGTGGAACGGCACCTGCCCCGTGGTGGCGCGGGTGCGCGAGGACCGGAGCCGGACGGCACACGTCTCCATCGCGGTCGGCAGTCAGCTCGGCCCGAACGCGGCGCAGACGGTGGTCTTCTGGGCCTTCAAGGACCGGTCCTACTACCGGTTCGGCGAGGGCGTCACCCCGACCCGGGCATCCGAGGCCGAGCTGGCCGAGGTGCGCGAGACCGGCGTCTCGGTCCGGCCGAGCGCCAAGGACGGCATCAGCGCCGTCGCGGTACCGGTCCGTGACCCCGCCGGCCAGGTCGTCGCGACCATGGCCGTCGTCGACATCACTCAGTTCGTACCCGAGGGGACCGATTCTCCGGTGGCCCGGGCCCTGCTGGCCGGCGCCGAGACGATCAGCCGGCGCATGGCACGGCCCCTCAGTTAACTCTGCCCCTCGACTGACAAACCCCGGCCCAATCAAAGGCGATGCAGATGACGACATATCGAATCGTGGCGGTGCTGGCCGCCGCCTCCCTGGTGATATCGGCGTGCGGTGTGGGCGGCGACTCCGGCAGCGGAGGGTCCGGCGACAACAAGCTGACCTGGGCCAGCACCGGCGGCCAGTTCCAGGACGACGAGAAGAAGGCCCTCCAGGAACCGTTCACAGCCAAGAACGGCACCACGTTCACCAACATCAGCCCGGCCGAGCAGGCCCAGGTCCGCACCATGGTCACGTCCGGCAAGACGATCTGGGACCTGGCCAACATGAGCTGGATCTACGCGGGCGCCTACTGTGGTGAGCTGTTCGAGAAGCTGGACGACCCGGCGCTCGACCGCAAGAAGTTCCCCGAGGGTACGACCGGCGACTGCTTCGTGCCGACCTACCGGTACGCCAACATCTTCAGCTACAACGCCGACATGTACCCCGGCGCCAAGCCGACCACGATCAAGGACTTCTTCGACGTGAAGAAGTTCCCGGGCAAGCGGGTCGTCTACGACTACCCGAAGGCCGGCCTGCTCGAGGCCGCGCTGGTCGCCGACGGCGTACCCCCGGCTCAGGTTTATCCCCTCGATGTCGAGCGCGCGCTGAAGAAGATCGACACCATCAAGAGCTCGATGGTGTTCGCCGCCAGCTACGGCGCGATCCAGCAGATGATGGTCGACAAACAGGCCAGCATGACCCTCACGGTCACCGCCCGCACCATCGTGTCCAAGCAGAGCGGCGCCAACCTGGTGCCGGTGTGGGACTTCAACACCACCGACATCGGCGTGCTGGTCATCCCCAAGGGCGCCCCGCACAAGGCCCTGGCCCAGCAGATGCTGGCCTTCGTCACCGAGCCGGAGCAGGCCAAGGCGTACGCCAAGCGGACCGGCACCGCACCCGCCCGCGCCGACGTCGACCTGAACTCGGTCGGCTACACCGACGAGCAGAAGAAGTTCAACGCCTTCCTGCCCGATCGCGGCACCACGGTCGAGCAGGACAAGAAGTGGTGGATCGAGAACACCGACGCGCTGGTCAAGCGCTGGACCGCCTGGAAGGTTGGCTGACGGATGTCCGTCCCGACAGTTGCGGCCAGGGCGCCCTGGCTCGCCCGGATGAGGGGCAGCGGCTGGCTGCTGCTCCTCCCGGCCCTGGTCGCCCTGGTCGTGCTGTTCGTGGTGCCGCTGGTGAACGTGGTCGCGGACAGCTTCACCGAGCCGTCGCCCGGGCTGAGCAACTACGCGTCGCTGTTCACCGACGGCTACACGCTACGCGTGCTGGGCCGGACGCTGCTGGTGGCGCTGGTCGTCGCCGTGGTCGGCGTGCTGCTGGCCTATCCGTACGCGTACGCCATGACCCTGTCCGGACCCACCATGCGCGCCGTGCTGGTGACCGTCGTGCTCATCCCGTTCTGGACGTCCATGCTGGCCCGCAACTTCGCCTGGATGGTCCTGATGCAGGACGGCGGCGTGATCCAGAAGTTCCTGGGGCTGTTCGGGCTGGGCCAGGTCACGTTGCTCGGCACCACGGCCGCCGTCGGCATCTCGATGACCCAGGTGCTGCTGCCATTCCTGGTGCTGCCCATGTACAGCGCGATGGAGCAGATCGACGGGCGGCTGGTGGCGGCCGGGCAGAGCCTCGGCGCGCCGCGGGCCCGCGCGTTCCGCCGGGTCTACCTGCCGCTGTCGACGCCGGGCGTGGTGGCCGGCATGTCGCTGGTGTTCGTGCTGGCGCTCGGCTTCTACGTCACGCCGGCCCTGCTCGGCTCGTCCCGCACGGCGATGATCGCGCAGGTCATCAACATCCGGACCAAGGAGCTGCTGGACTTCGGCGGGGCCGGCGCGATGGGCATGTTCCTGCTCGTGGTCACCCTCGCGGTGCTGGGGCTGAGCCGCAAGCTGGCCGGGGCCAACCTGACCGCGGCGGCGGCCGGGGCCACCCCCAACCGGGCCGCCGGTTCCCGGGGGGAGATCCGGCCCTGGCTGCGCGTCCACACCACGGTCGTGGCTCTGATCCTGGCCGTGCCCACACTGGTCGTCATCCCGATGAGTTTCTCCTCGGCCCAGACCTTCCAGTTCCCGCCGCAGGGCTGGTCGCTGCGCTGGTACCAGGAGCTGTTCACCTCACCGGAGTGGGTCGCGGCGATCCTGAACACGCTGCAGACCGGCATCTACACCGCGATCTTCGCGACCGTGCTGGGCACCCTGGCCGCCTTCGGGCTGGCCCGGCTCAAGCCGCGGATCCGCGGCGTAGCCAACGGGTTCCTGCTGTCGCCGATGATCGTCCCGCACATCCTGGTCGCCCTGGTCGTCTTCTCGGCGTTCCTGCGGCTCGGGCTGAACGGCACGCTGATCGGCATCATCCTGGCCCACACCGCCCTGGCCATCCCGTTCGTCGTGATCGCGGTGACCGCCCGCCTGCAGGGCATGGACGCGCGGCTGCCGCACGTGGCGGCCGTGCTCGGCGCCAGCCCGTCCTCGGCGTTCCGGCGGGTGACGCTGCCGCTGGTGCTGCCCGGCATCCTGTCCGGCGCGGTGCTGGCCTTCGTCACCTCGCTCGACGAGGTCGTCATCGCGCTGTTCCTGCAGGCACCGGGCGCGATCACGCTGCCAGTGCAGATGTTCAACAGCGTCACCGTGCAGATCGACCCGACCATCTCGGCCGCGTCCAGCCTGATGGTGGTCCTGGTCAGCGTGCCCATCCTGTTCGCGCAGCTCCGCGGGCCGGCCCAGAAGCGAGGTAGGAAATGAGCTCACCGATCAGCGCCGCCGGTGGCCGGGTCGAGTTGACCGGCCTGGTCAAGCAGTACGGCGGCGGCACTCCCGCGGTGGACCACATCGGCCTGGACATCCAGCCGGGCGAGTTCATCACGCTGCTCGGCCCGAGCGGCTCGGGCAAGACGACCACGCTCAACATGATCGTGGGGTTCACCGAGCCCACCGCCGGCCGGGTGTCGCTGAACGGCACCGACATCACCCGTACGCCGCCGCACAAGCGCAACTTCGGCATGGTGTTCCAGAACTACGCGCTGTTCCCGCACCTGACGGTGGCTCAGAATGTGGCCTTCCCGCTGCGCGAACGCAAGGTGCCCCAGGCCGAGGCCAACCGGCTCGTCGGCGAGGCCCTGGAGCTGGTCGACCTGGGCGGCATGGAGAACCGCCGCCCGCACGAGCTCTCCGGCGGCCAGCAGCAGCGGGTCGCGCTGGCCCGAGCGGTGGTCTTCTCTCCCAGCGTGCTGCTGCTCGACGAGCCGCTGAGCGCGCTCGACCGCAAGCTGCGGCAGTCGTTGCAGCGCGAGATCAAGCGGTTGCACGACGAACTCGGGCTGACCTTCGTCTTCGTCACGCACGACCAGGACGAGGCGATGACACTGTCCGACCGGATCGCCATCTTCAACCACGGGAAGATCGTGGCGGTGGGTACGCCGGCCGACCTCTACCACCGGCCCACCACCGAGTTCGTGGCCAAGTTCCTGGGCGAGTCCAACGTGTTCACCGCGGCCGACGAGAAACTGATCGTCCGGCCCGAGCGCATGCACGTCTCGCTCTCCCCCGACCTGGTGCCGGCCGGCCACACCACCACCAAGGCCACCGTCACCGACGTCTCGTTCTATGGCACCTACTACCGCATCGAGCTCGCCTACGGCGACGACTCGGTCGGCTGTGCGGTGCTGCCGGTCGGCGCACCCGCCACCGTCGACCCCGGCGCCGAGGTAGTCGCCCACTGGCGCCCCGAGGACCAGGTCCTCATCCAAAAGGCGAGCAATGACGCGCTCACGACCGGCGACCGCACCACCGCCAAAGGCGAGCAATGACGCGCTCACGACCGGCGATCGCACCACCGCCAACTGAAGGGACCCCCATGACCGACGTCGACTACCCGTTCAACCTGGACGCCGACGAGGACCGCAAGGTCGCCGACCCGGAGGCCGACGCGCTGCTGAACGGCGCGGTGGACCTGCACCAGCACCCCGGGCCGAGCCCGTTCCCGCGCCGGATGAGCATCCTCGACGCCGCCCGCGACGCGGCGTCGGTGGGCTTCAAGGCGATCGTGGCCAAGTCGCACCACCACAGCATGGTCACCGACATCCTCGCCCTGCAGACCGCGGGCCTGCGGAAGATCTCGACCGAGGTGTACGGCGGGGTCGCGCTCAACCGCACGGTCGGTGGCCTGAACCCGTACGCGGTCGAGCTGGCGCTGCGCATGGGCGGCCGCATGGTCTGGTTCCCGACGCTGTCGTCGGCCGCGCACATCTCGCACCACGAGCACCACGACACCGGCTTCCCCACGCCCGAGGTGGACCTGCGGCCCAACGAGGTCATCACCATCCTCGGCGACGACGGTGAGGTTCGGCCCGAGGTACGCGACATCCTCGACGTGATCGCGGCCGAACACGCCGTTCTCACGTGCGGGCATCTCGGCGTACCCGAGGCTCAGAAGTTGATCGACGCCGCCGTCGCCGCCGGAGTGGACCGCATCCTGGTCAACCACCCGATCTTCGTCGTCGGCGCCGACGTGGCGCAGGCCGTGGCCTGGGCCCGGCAGGGCGTGACCATCGAGCACGAGGTCATCATGTACTTCGGCAAGCCCGAACGCCGCCGCGACCTGAACGAGCTGCTCACGTTCATCAGGGAGGTGGGCGTCGAGCGGACCATCCTGTGCTCGGACTCCGGGCAGAAGACCAATCCCCTGCCCGTGACCCTCTACCGTCGAGCCGTGCGCGCCCTGCTCGACGCCGGCATCCCGGAGTCCGACATCCGCCGCCTGGTCGGCACCACCGCCGGCCAGCTGCTCTACAAGTAACTAGCGTTTGCCCAGCTCGACCGCGCCCGGGAAGCCGAAGCCGCGGAACTGGTCGTGGGTCGGCGGCCGGTACGCCACCGGTTCGCCGGCCACCACGCTCAGGTCGGCGGCCACGACCCCGCCGCCCTGGGTTCCGGTCGCGCCCACCACGGTGATCAGTTTCTTGTCGGACATCGAGCTTCTCCTATCACCATCTGCTTCGAACTCGAAGCATAGGGCGAAGGTAGCACGCTTCGAATTCAAAGCAAGTAGAGTGGAGGTGTGAGTAGACGGACACCGCGAGGCCTGAACGACGAACAGCTGGCCGCCTTCTTCACCCTGATGGAGGTGAGCAGCGTTCTCCAGTACGCCATCAACGAGCATCTACGCACCGACGGCGAACTGAGCTACGTGCAGTTCCAGATCCTCGCCCGCCTGCTCGACGCCCCCGACGGCCGGCGCCGCATGACCGACCTGGCCGACGGCGTCATGTACAGCCGCAGTGGCCTGACCTACCAGGCCGGCCTGCTCGAACAGCGCGGCCTGATCACCCGGGCACCGTCCCCCGACGACGAGCGCAGCATCATGGTGACCATCACCAAGGCCGGCGGCGACCTGGTCAACGCCCTGTTCCCCGGCCACGTGGACCGGGTCCGGCGGATGCTGATCGACCCTCTGAGCGAGCCCGATCTGGCTGCCCTCAACGACATCCTCGGCCGGGTCCGCGACCACGTCCGCGCGGCCACCCCGCCCCGATCGGCCAAGCCCCGCGCCGGCCGGAACAAAACCGACTGAGTCGGCGGCAAATCGGGCATCCGCGTCGGCGATGCCCGATTTGCCAACCACTCACATGTTGCCTGCCCGCTGCGGTCACCAGCTGACGCGTGGCTCGGGAGTGTCGCCCGCCTTGCTCCAGACGTAGCCGTCCGGGCGGACCAGCACCGGACCGAGGCCCGGGAGGTCGAGGTGGCCGGGGCGGCCGTCCGGCAGGGAGATCTCGGCCACCCGGGTGCCGACCAGCGGATCGGTGCCGTAGCGCACGTCCAGGCCGGCCAGCCGGCGGGCCCACCGCAGCGACAGCTCGGGCACGGTGGCGATCGCGTCGGCCAACAGCCGGCGCAGGGCCTGGCCGGTCGGGGCGGTCGCGGTGATCAGGGCGGTCTGGGCCATGGTGTGCTCGCCGACGTCGTGGCCCCACGGGTGCCGTTCGTCGTGGTAGGTGTCCAGCAGGCCGGCGTCGGCGCGGCCCTGTGCGACGGCGGCCAGTTTCCAGCCGAGGTTCATGGCGTCCTGCAGACCCAGGTTGAGGCCGACCCCGCCGGCCGGGGCGTGCATGTGGGCGGCGTCGCCGGCCAGCAGGACACGACCGCGGCGGTACGCCTCGGCCACCCGGGTGGCGTTGCCGAACCGGCTCAGCCAGGCCGGGTCGTGCAGGCCGAAGTCCTGGCCGGAGATGCGGGCGACGGTCTCCCGCAACTCGTCCAGCGTCAGGTCGGATCCGGCGCGGTCGGGGCCGGCCGGGTCGTAGCCGGCGAAGCGGAACAGGCCGCCGGACAGCTGCGCGACGATCAGGGCGCCGCGCTCGTTCTGCACGCCGTAGCCGGGCCGGGGCGGTGTGGTCGCCCGCACGTCACCCACGAACGAGGAGATGTCGGCGTCGGTGCCGGGGAAGCCGATGCCGGCCAGCTTGCGCACCGCGCTCCCGGGCCCGTCGGCCCCCACCACCCAGCCGGCGTCGAAGGTGTCGCCGGTCTGGGCGGTCACCCGGACACCGTCGGCCGAGACGTGCAGGCCGGTCACCCGGACGCCACGGCGGATGTCCACGCCCAGCTCGATCGCGCGGTCCTGCAGCACGGCCTCGGTGCGGTGCTGCGGGAAGGCCAGCATGTACGGGTACGGGCTGTCCAGCCGGCTCAGGTCGAGCCGCTGCTCCAGGAAGCCGAAGTGCCAGGCCGGCACCGGCACGCCGCCCTCCAGGAAGGGACCGGTCAGCTCACGCATGGCGAGTTGTTCCAGCGTACGGGCGTGCAGGCCGCCCGCCTTGGTGTAGGGGGACGGCTCGGCCAGCTGCTCCAGGACGAGCGTGCGGACGCCGGCCAGCCGGAGCTCGGCCGCCAGGAGCAGCCCGACCGGTCCGGCACCGACGATGATCACCTCAGTGTCGTTCACCGGGGCGACGCTAGGCCCGGTGACGGCCGATGTCCTTGATCGAGGACGACAGGATGTTCCTCACGGCGGCGTACCCTCGGCCGGGTGTCGAACGTCGCCGAGGAACTGACCGCGCGGTGCGGGCCGCTTTTCTCCATCGTCGATGATCCGGAGGGGGCGCGCCGTATCGTCGGGTTGCGCCTGCGCGGCGGCACCGGATCGGCGGCGGGCACGCTGCTGCGTTTGCACCACGAGTTGCGTGGGCTGGCCGGCGACTACGGGTTGCGTTCGGTGCACCTGCCCGCCGGCAGTCCGCGGAGCTACGACCAGGCGTTCGGCGTACGGGTGCGGTTCGGCCGGGACGCCGGACTGCTGCGGTTGCCGGCCGGCCTGCTGTCGGGCATCCCGGCCCGCTCGGACTTCGCCTGGCGGGTCCGGCAGGCGCTGACCGATCGGCTCGGTTCCCGGTCGACGGGGCTGGCCGACGTCGCCCGGGTGCTGGCCGTGCACCCGCGCACCTTGCAGCGCACGCTGGCCGACGAGGGTCTGACGTACGCCGAGATCCTCGATTGTGTCCGCCGCAACCGTGCCCGCGACCTCCTGCGCGACAGTGACCTGCCGGCCGCCGTGATCAGCGTCCGGTTGGGGTTCGCCGATCCGGCCGTGTTCAGCCGTTCGTGCCGTCGCTGGTTCGGCCGCCCGCCCGCATCTCTTCGAGCCGGCTGAGCTCGTCCAAGAGCAGGGGCGCCGCCGCGGTGACCCCGTGGATGCCGAGAACGGCGGCGATCTCCATCACCTCGAGGATCTCCTGCGGCGTGGCGCCGTAGCCGATCGCGTTCTCGATGTGCAGCTTGAGGCCCTTGGTGTAGAGATGGGTGGCCGCGGTGTCGAAGGCGATGTAGACGAACTCCTTGACCTTCGGTTCGAGGGTGCCGGTGCGCCACGGCACCGAGGAGAACTCGGTGTACGCCTCGAACATCTCCGGGTCCAGTTCCAGCATCTCGTCCCAGAACGCGTGCCAGTACCCGCGCGTCTTGGTGAACTCGGACTTCAGCTGCTCCTGGTGGTCGGTCAGTGGCGCCGGCCCGGTCCGCAACCCCTTCTCGCGCAACACCTCGACCAGGATGGGTACGCCGATGTTCATGGCGTGGATGCCGAGCGTGGCCGACAGCTCCAGCACCTCCATGATCTCCTGCGGCGTGGCGCCGAGCTTGAGCGCCGCCCTGATGTGCTGGCGGACGCCGGGCAGGTACATGTGCGTGGCGTTCGCGTCGATGGCGATGTAGATGAACTCCTTGACCTTGTCGTCGAGGTGGTTCTTGCGCCACGGCACGGCCGAGAAGTTCAGGTACGCGGCGAGGAACTCCGGATCCAGTTCCAGCACCGCGTCCCAGGTCGCGCTCCACGCTCCGCGTACCCGGATGAACTCGGCCTTGATCTCCTCCTGCCGTGCGGTCAGCGTCACCGGGACTCGTCCTTTCGCAGCCAGTTCACGATTTCGGTGTGGTCGGCGCCCGGGTCCAGTGCCTCGGCCGCCCGCGCCCACAGGTCGACCGCGGCCTGACCGAGCGGATCGGGTACGCCCACCTGGTCGGCCAGCCCGGTGGCGATGCGCATGTCCTTGAGCATCAGCCGCAGCCCGAAGCCGGAGTCGAAGGTGCCGGGCAGCACGAAGTTGGGCCACTTGTTCTCGGTCGAACCGCTGCGGCCGCTGGAGCTGTTGAAGATGTCCAGCATCACCGACGGGTCGAGGCCGAACTTCTCGCCGGCCAGGATCGCCTCGCTGGTGACCAGCAGGTGGGTGGCGGAGAGGAGGTTGTTGAGCGCCTTGACGGCGTGGCCGCTGCCGACGTCGCCGGCCCGGGTGACGGTGCCCAGTTGCTCCAGGACCGGCCGGACGCGTTCGATGTCCCCGGCCGCTCCCCCGGCCATGATGGTCAGCTTGCCGTTGCGGGCGCCCTTGACCCCGCCGGAGACCGGGGCGTCGATCAGCGTGTTCTTCAGCCGGGCGGCCAGCGCCCGGGTCCGCATCGGCTCGGAGGAGCTCATGTCGACGACCACGGCCTCCGGGCGGAGGGTGGCCTCGTCCAGGACGGCCTCGACGACGTCGGAGTTCGGGAGCATCAGGATGACGACGTCGGCCGGGGTCACGGCCTCGGCCAGGCGGGTCGCCGGAACGCCGTCGAAGGTCGCGAACGCCTGCGGTGAAACGTCGTACCCGCGTACCTCGTAACCGGCCGCGACCAGGCGCGAGGACATCGGGCCGCCCATGTTGCCCAGCCCCACGAAGCCGATCACGCGACCTCCTCGGCCCAGCGGGTCTCGCCCAGCGAGATGGCGGTGTGCGACATGAACGATTCGGGGGCGGCGCCGTGCCAGTGCCGCTCGCCCGGTGGCACCCACACCGTGTCACCGGCCTGGATGGTCCGCGGCTCCTCGCCGGCCGTGCAGATCAGGCCCCGCCCGGACAGCACCTGCAGGATCTGCCCGTTCTCGTGGCTGTGCCAGAAGGTACGGGCGCCGGGCGCGAAGAACACCGTGGCGATGGTGGTCCCGTCGGTCGCCGGCAGCACCTGGTCGAACCACGCCTCCCCGGTGACCGTGGCGCGCTGCTCGGACCGGCTGCCTTCGGCCCGGCCGTGGACGATTCTCATGCTCCGGGTTCCTCTCGCGAATGCAGCCGCACGCCGCCGGAGAGGTCCCCGATGGCGTCAACGACGGTGTTGCTGATCTCGTCGGCGTAGCCGAGGGCACGGGCCATGCCGAAGCTGGCCACCGGCCCGGCCGCGTTCAGGCTGGCCACGCCGAGCTTGGCGACCAGTTCGACGTACAGGTTGACGTCCTTGAGCATCAGGCTGTTGGTGAGCCCGCCCTTGAGGTAGTCGCCGTTGATGATCTTCGGGAACCGGTTGAGCGTGGCGAAGTTGACCCCCGAGCCGGCGTTGAGCACGGCCAGCAGGGTCTCCAGGTCGAGGCCGGCCTTCTTGCCCGCCACCATGACCTCGGCCGTGGCCGACAGGGCGATCGCGTTGAGAAAGTTGTTGAGCAGCTTGACCGTGTGCCCGGACCCGCTCGGTCCACAGTGGAAGACCTTGCTGGCGAACAGATCCAGCACCGGACGGGCCCGGGTCAGCGGGTCCTCGTCACCACCGACCATGAGGGTCAGCGTGCCCTTCTCGGCCGCGGCGGCCCCGCCGGAGATGCCGGCGTCGAGATAGGCGGCGCCGCGTTCGGCCAGCAGGGCGTTGATGCGTACGGTGGAATCCGGTGCGGCCGTGGAGAGGTCCACGACGATCTGCCCCGGGCGGGCGTGGGCCAGCACCCCGTCGTCGCCCAGCACCACCGCCTCGACCACGGTGCTGTCCGGCAGCGAGAGCAGCAGGATGTCGCTGTTCGCGGTCACCTCGGCGACCGAGGCGGCCACGCTCGCGCCGGCCGCGGTGACGTTCTCCTCGCGTACGTCGTAGCCGAGCACCTCCTGGCCGGCCTTGACCACGCAGGTGGCCATCCGGCCGCCCATGTTGCCGAGCCCGGCGAAGCCGATCCTCATGATTCCTCCCCGATCGTGGCGTGCCAGTCGTCGACCCGGTGGAAGCGGTCGAGGGTGTCCGGGTCGTGGCCGGAGACCAGGTGCCGGACCTCGCCCGAGTCCACCATGCCGCGGATGCGCTCGAACGCGGCGTACATGTCGATCAGGTTGGCCACCTGGGTGAAGGGCATGCTGCGTTCGTACTCCTCGTAGTAGTGCACGGCGTCGGAGGCCAGCAGGACCGGGCCGGCGGTGGTCTCGGCCAGCACGACGGTCTGGCCGGGCGTGTGGCCGCCGACCCGGATCAGGCGTACGCCGGGGGCCAGTTCGGCCTCGTCGGCGAAGGTCCGGAGCCGGCCCTGCGCCCGCACCGAGGCCAGGTGGTCGATCTCGGCGTCCTCCACGGAGTGGTGCACGAGCGTGCGGTGGGCGTACGGGCCGGTCCAGAAGTCGTACTCAGCCGCGGCGATGTGCACCTCGGAGGACGGGAAGAGGTCCACGTTACCGATGTGGTCGTAATGGGCGTGGGTGACCACGACCGGCGGCCCGGCGGCCCGGTCGACGCCGAGCGCGTCGAGGGCAGCGGCCGGTTCGATCAGCGTGGTGCGCTTGCGGTTGGCCCCGCCGACGGCCGAGAACCCGGTGTCGACCACGATCGTGCTCGCCCGGTTGCGCAGGACCCAGAAGAAGTAGTCCATGCCGATCGGCCCGTCGGGCTCGCCGTACAGGTGATGATTGAGGTAGACGTCGCTGCGCACGGTCTGTCGCGTGCCGTACCTGACGATCGTCACCTGCCACCGCTCGACCACCGCAGGATTATATGATCGTCCGACAATCTGACGCAACGGCTCAAGATCCTGGACAGCTGCCGAACAGGTAGACGTGACGTCCAACAGCAGGCGTGCGCTCTGGCTCGGCTGGCTCGCCCTCACCGCCGCCCTGACCGCCGCACGCGCATTCGTACCGGCCGGATCGTTCGCCGTGACCCTGGTCATCAGCGGCACCTCGGTGCTCACCTGCCTCGCCATCCTCACCGGCGTCCTGGTGAACCGGCCGGAACGGCTGCTCCCGTACGTGCTGCTGGCCGCGGCCACCCTGGCCGACCTGGCCGGCAACATCGTCCTGGCCTGGAACATCAGTCAGGGCTCGGTGCCGTACCCGTCGGTGTCCGACGCCTTCTGGCTGCTCAAGTACCCGCTGCTGTTCGGCGGCCTGATGATGCTCATCCGAGGCCTGTCCTGGCGGCAGGACCGGCCCGGCATCCTCGACACCCTGATCGTCACCGTCGGCTTCGGCCTCGGCCTGTGGCTGCTGTTCCTGCAGGACCTGGTGCACGTGCCCGGGATGCCGGTGGTCACCCGGCTGGTCACCGTCGCCTATCCGCTGGCCGATCTGATGATCCTGGCCGCGTTCATCCGGATCTTCACCTCGGCGGCCCGGCGCAACGCCGCGTTCTGGCAGCTGGCCGGCGCGCTGCTCACCCTGGCGGCCGCCCACATCCTGTACGTGTGGCAGAACAGCCGCGGCATCTACGACGACAGCACCGCGCCGCTGTTCGTGCTGGCCACCCTGCTCATCGGCGGCGCCGCGCTGTGCCCGTTCTCGTTGCGCGAGGAGACATCGTCGGGCGAGGTCACGCGGACCCGGGTGCTGCTGATCGGGTCCGGCTGCCTGATCAGCCCGGTGCTGCTGATCGTCGACGGCGTGGTCGGCGGCCAGGGCGACTGGATGGCCGCCTCGATCTGCTGCATCGTGGTGTTCGGGCTGGTCATCGCCCGGATGGTCGAGCTCGTGCGCACCGTGCAGGACCAGGCGGTCCAGCTCGAGGCCATGGCCTACGTCGACGCGCTGACCGGCGTACCCAACCGCCGCGCCTGGGACATCGAACTGAACCGGCGGCTGAACGGCGCCCGCCGCCAGGGCCGCACCCTGCTGGTCGGGCTGATCGACCTCGACCACTTCAAGAAGTTCAACGACACCAACGGCCACCAGGCCGGCGACCAGCTGCTGCGCGGCGCCGCGGTCGCCTGGCGCGGGCAGCTACGCTCCGACGACCTGGTCGCCCGGTACGGCGGCGAGGAATTCGGGCTGATCCTCGGCTGCCGGCTCAGCGACGTCGACAGCATCATGCGCCGGCTGCGCTCCGTCATGCCCGACGGCCAGCGCTTCTCGGCCGGCATCGCCCAGTGGACCGGCACCGAGACCGCCGACCAGCTGGTGGCTCGGGCCGACGCCGCGCTCTACACCGCCAAACGCGACGGCCGCGACCGCACCACGGTCAGCCCCGACCCGCACCTGGCCGACGTCAGCTTCAGCTCCTGAACAGGTCGTCGGCCCAGCCGTCCCAGGTCTTGGCGCCGTGGGCCAGGACGAAATGCTCGGCGGCGAGCCAGTCACCCGCCTCCGAGGCGACGAACGGCGAGTTGGGCGGGATCTGCGTGGGGTACGCCGCCAGGGCGGCCCGCTTGCGCGCGACGTAGGTGGTGCCGGCGATGTGTACGTCGATCTTGTCGTCGGGCAGGCCGAACGGCAGGTCCTCGGCCCGCTCGATGCCCTCGAAGGCGTTGCCCGGCGAGCCGCGGAACTCCTCCAGGGTGCGCTGCAGGTAGGAGTGGGACATCGCGGTCCAGTAGATCCGCTCCGGCCCGAAGCCCTCCTCGCCGGCCAGTTCGGCGGCGCGCATCGCGACCCGGTGGGCCTGGATGTGGTCCGGGTGACCGTACAGCCCGTTGTCGTCGTAGGTGACCAGCACCTGCGGGCGGACCTCACGCATCACCTCGAGGCACAGCTGGGCCGCCTCCTCCAGGTCGGCCTGCCAGAACGCCCGCGGGTGCTTGTTGCTCTCCTCGCCCATCATCCCGGAGTCGCGGTAGTGGCCGGCGCCGCCGAGGAACCGCCGGTCGGTCAGGCCGAGCTCGGCGCAGGCCCGCTCCCACTCGCCCAGGCGTACGCCGCCGAGCTGGTCGGCCTGGCCGGCGGCCAGTTGCGCGAGGGCGGGCACGTGGATCTCGCCCTCCTCCCCCAGCGTGCAGGTGACCAGCGTGACCTGGGCGCCCTCGGCCACATAGCGGGCCAGCGTGGCCCCGGTCGAACTCGACTCGTCGTCCGGGTGGGCGTGCACCATCATCAGGCGGCGTTCGGCGGTCATGACTTCCCTTCGTCCGGCGTCGGAAGATCCGATCTTAAAGTTCACCGCCCGGATCCAGATCACCGCACCTCGTACTTGCGGCGTACCCAGGAGGGCCACCGTCGTCCACGGCGCCGTCGACAGAATCGAAGGACCGCGGCCGGCCGGGCAGCGGCAGCCGTTTGATCCGGCCGATCAGCCGGTGCGTCACCAGGAGCAGCTCCCGGACCGTGTCCTCGGCGTCGTCGTCAGCGCCGCCTGGTTCCCGGTCGAATACTGTACTGACATGTATCGCTGGAACGAGCCCGGTCTGACACCGACGCCCGACGCCTGGCGGGAAGCGTTCATCGACCTGCACGGGGCGAGCCGGGTCACCCTGACCGATGCCGGCCCGTGGGCGGGGCGGCTGGAGTGGCAGCGGTCACAGACGTACGGCATCGCACTCTGCGGCAACGTCCGCGAGGAGTTCGTGCGGGAGCGGCGGCACATCCGCACCGACCCGCGCGGCGTGTTCGAGCTCCTGGTGCCGACCGCCGGCAGCGCCCAGGTGGAGCAGGCCGCGTCCGCGGGCGAGATCCGGCCCGGCACTCTCGCGCTGTGCGACGTGGACCGCCCGCTGACCTTCACCCACGGCGAGAATTTCCAGTCGGTCGCGCTGCTGGTCCCCGGCGAGGCGGTCCACCGCCGCCTTCCCTCCGCGGCCCGGGATCCGCAGGTCTTCGACGGCACCGCGGGGCTCGGCCGGCTGATCCGGCAGACGGTGCTCACCCTCCAGCAGGAGCGGGAACATCTGTCCGAGGCGACCTTCGACCTCGCCTGCGACCAGTTGCTCGACCTGCTCTGCCTGGCCGGCGACGGCGCCGGCGACTCGGCCCCGGCGGCCCAGCGAAGAGAGGTCGGGGAGCAGGTGAGGCGGTACGTCCGCCGTCACGCCGCCGACCCCGGCCTCTCCATCGCCGGCATCGCCCGGGCTCTGGGCTGGTCGGTGCGATATCTGCAGGACGTGCTGCGGGACACCGGCACCACCTCCCGTGACCTGATCCGTTCGGAGCGGCTGCGGCTGGCCCGGACCCGGTTGGCCAGTCCGGCCTGGGACAACCGATCGATCGCGCAAATCGCGCACGCCTCCGGGTTCGCCAGCCACGCGTCGTTCGCCACCGCCTACCGCCGCGAGTTCGGTGTCACCCCGCGTGACACCCGCGGCGACGGCCGCGGTGGGTCCTGAGCCAAAGCTCAGGCGAGCGCGCCGCCGTCGACGCGAAGGGTGCTGCCGGTGATGTACGCGGCGTCCGGCCCGGACAGGAACGCCACGGCACCGGCGACCTCGTCGGCCTCGGCGTACCGGTGCATCGGGATGACCGCCTGAAGCATGAACTGGCCGCCCTCGGAATCCTTGGCCATGGCCATGTCGGTGTCGATGATGCCGCACTCGATCACGTTCACGTTGATCCCGCGGGCGGCGAAGTCCTGGGCCCACCCGCGGGTGTACGCCGTGACCGCGGCCTTGGTCGCCGCGTAGTCGGACATGCCGGCGGCAAAGGTCTTGCTGGCCAGGCCGGACGAGAGGTTCACGATCCGGCCGCCCTCGGGCATGTGCCGCACGGCCCGGTAGGTCGTGTCGGCGACACCGGTCAGGTTGATCGCGAGCTGCTCGTCCCGCGCTTCGTCGGTGATCGCCCCGGGCCGGAAGACACCGGCGCTGTTGACCAGGATGTCGATCCGGCCGAACTGCTCAGCGACCGCGTCCACCATGGCCGTCACCTGGGCGCGGTCGGCCTGGTCGGCCTGGATGCCCTCGGCGCGTACGCCCCGCGACCGCAGGTCCTCGACCAGCGTCTTCGCCATCTCGGCCTGCGCGACATAGGTGATGACCACGTCCGCGCCCAGCGTGGCCAGCCGCCGGGCCGTCGCCGCGCCGATCCCCCGGCTGCCTCCGGTCACCAGCGCCACCTTGCCCGACAGAATCTTCTCGCTCACGAGCCACTCACTCCTTGTGAAATCCGCGCCTGTCCGTGCCCGTCAACTCTCGCGGCCGGGGCGCACGCGGTCTTTCGCTGCGGCGCACAGCGCTTGCGCCCCGGCGCAGAGAGCTCGTGGGGCCGAGGAGCGGCCGGCGGTCACTCGAGCAGCTTGCGCAGGGTGCGGACCTCCCGGGGTGCGTTCCAGCCGAGTACGCCGACGACCCGGCCGCCCGACTCGTAGGTGGCGGTGAACCGGTCGCTCCCGGCCGCCCCGTCGCCGAGCCGCAGCCGGGCGTCGGCCGGCCACGTTCCGTAGGCCTGGATGCGTACCCCGAACTGCTCGGACCAGAAGTACGGCACCGGGCGGAACGGCCGGGTCGAGCCGAGCAGCGTACGGGCCGCGGCCATGCCCTGCTCGGTGGCGTTGCTGCGGTGCTCGACGCGGATCCGGCGCCCGGTCGCCGGGTCGGGCCGGCTGGCCACGTCGCCGGCGGCCACTATCGCGTCGCCGGCGCGGCAGGTCTCGTCGCAGTCGACGCCGTCGGTCAGCGACAGGCCGCTGCCGGCGAGCCAGGCGGTGGCGGGGCGGGCGCCGATGGCCACCAGGACGACGTCGGCCGGGGTGACGGTCCCGTCGGTGAGGTGTACGCCGGTGACGTGCCCGTCGGCTCCGGCCAGCGCTGTCACCGAGGTACGCATGCGGAGCCGGACGCCGTACTCGCGGTGCATCCGTGCCACGATGGCGCCGATCGCCGGGCCGAACTGGTGTTGCATGGGCTGGGCGACCGGGTCGACCAGCGTCACCTCCCGGCCCATCGTCCGGGCGACCGCGGCCGCCTCCGCGCCGAGCAGGCCCGCGCCGATGACGACGACCCGCCGCGCCACGCGCAGATCGTCGCGCAGCGCCAGGGCGTCGGCCAGGGTACGCAGCACATGCACCCCGGCCAGTTCGTGCCCGAACGGCAACCGCCGCGCGGTCACCCCGGTGGCGATGACCAGCCCGTCGTAGCCCAGCGGCTGGTCCCGGTCGCTCAGCCGCACCTGCCGCGCCCGCGGGTCGAGGGCGACCGCCCGGACGCCGTCCAGCAGCCGGGCGTCCAGGTCGGCCAGCTGCTGGTCGGACCGCAGCCGCAGCCGTTCCGGCTCCCAATCGCCGGCCAGCAGCTGCTTGGACAGCGGCGGACGGTCGTACGGCGGGCCCGCCTCGTCCCCGACCAGCGTCAGCCGGCCGTCGAAGCCCTCGCGGCGCAGGGTCTCGGCGGCCGCGAGACCGGCCGCCGAGGCCCCGACGACAACCACGTGCCGCATCCGTCAGTCCTTCTGGATCCGGATGGCCTGGGCCGGGCACAGTTGCGCCGCGGTCTCGACCTCGTCCTGCTTGGCCGGATCGGGGTGGTCGTCGAGCAGCACGGCGATGCCGTCCTCGTCGCGCTGGTCGAACACGTCCTCGGCGGCCAGCACGCACTGGCCGGCGCCCACGCACTTCTCCTCGTCGAGCAGAACCCTCATGGTGTTTCCCTTCACTGTCAGGCGTCCCAGGTGACCGGGAGCCGGTGGATGCCGTAGATGGTGGCGTCGCTCTTGAACGGGAGCTCGCCGGCCGGCACGGCCAGGCGCAGCGTGGGCACGCGGCGGAACAGCGTGGTGAACACGATGTCCAGCTCGGCCCGGGCGAGGTTCTGGCCCAGGCACTGGTGCGGGCCGAACCCGAAGGCCAGGTGGTGGCGGGCACCCCGATCCAGCCGGAGCTCGTCCGCGCCGGAGAAGACTTCGGGGTCGTGGTCGGCCGTGTTGCTCAGCGAGACGACGCCCTCGCCGGCCCGGATCAGCACACCGCCGAGCTCGACGTCGGCCGTGGCGACGCGCGAGTTCCCGTACTCGACGATGGTGAAGTAGCGCAGCAGTTCCTCGACGGCGACCGGCATCCGGGCCGGGTCGGCCACCAGCTCGGCCAGTTGTCGCGGGCGTTCCAGCAGGCTCAGCACACCGAGCGAGATCATGTTGGCCGTGGTCTCGTGCCCGGCGACCAGCAGCAGGAACGCCAGCGCGACGACGTCGGCCGGTTCGGCGCCCCGGGCCAGCTGGCGGCTGAGCACGTCGTCGCCGGGTTCGCGGGCCTTGCTGCCGACCAGGTCGGTCAGATAGTCGCGCAGCGCCGCGTGGGTCGCCCGTCGCTCCTGCGCTGGCGTGTCCCGCCGGAGGATGGCCGCCGTGCGGGTCTGGAAGAAATCGTGGTCGGTGTACGGAACGCCGAGCAGCTCGCAGATGACCAGCGACGGCACCGCCAGGGACAGGGCCGGCACCAGGTCGACCGGCCGCGGACCGGCCAGCATCGCGTCGACGCGCTCGTCGACGATCTGCTGGATGCGGGGCTTGAGGCCGGCCACCCGCCGGATGGTGAACTCGCTGATCACGCCGCGGCGGACCGGGCCGTGCTCGGGTGGGTCGAGCTGGATCATCATCTTGCGGAAGCCGCCGGAGGGCGGTGCGCCCGGTTCCGGGGACAGCGACGGGTAGCCGGGGTTGTCGCGGTCGGAGCTGAAGCGCGGGTCGGACAGCATGGTGCGGATGAGGTCGAGGCGGCTCACCGCCCAGGCCTCCCGTCCGCTGGGCAGTTGGACGCGGGTGATGCCGGCGCTCTCGCGCATCTCGACGTGCTGGGCCGGTGGGGCGTACGGGCAGCTGCGCGCGACCTGCAAGGCCGGAGCGGTCATGGTTGTACCTCCAATGTGGACCTTCGAGTGAGCAGGACGGTGGGCGGCGTCGTCGCCTCAGACATCGCGCAGGCGGAAGACCATGTGGCCGGCCACGCCGACCACGGCGGTGGCCAGGGCGAGGATGACCAGGCCGGTCGCCGGGCTGACCGTGCCGTCGACCGGTACGACGGCGAACGACGACTGCCCGGCGGTGATCGGCCAGAGCCGGCCGAACAGGTCGCCGAGCACGCCGGGCAGGCTCGGGCCGAGCGCCGGGACCAGCAGCAGGGCGCCGACCAGCACGGCCAGCGTGCTGGTGGTCGACCGGACCAGCGCACCGACCGCGAGCCCGATCAGGGCGACCAGGGCCAGGTAGAGCACACCGCCGGCCAGGGCGCCGGCCACGCCGGGATCGGAGAGGGCGGCCGCGGACAGACCGGCGCCGCCGAGCATCAGCTGGACCACGGTGAAGCTGAGGACGGTCGTGACCAGGCCGACGGCGAGCCCGAGGCCGGCCACCACGACCGCCTTGGCCGCCAGCAGGCGTGGCCGCGATGGGACGAAGACCAGGCTGGTGCCGATCATCCCGGTGCCGAACTCGGGCGTCACGCTGAACGCGCCCAGCATGCCGATGATGAGCTGGGCGAAGAGGAAACCCTTGAGGCTGGCCGCGGTCGGATCCCACCCGGCCGGCAGGTCGGCGGCCGGCGTGCCGAGCAGGTCCGAGGCGCCGAGCACGCTCAGTGCCACCCCGGCCACCACGGCACTCAGGGCCGCGATCCAGGTGCTGCGTACGCTTCTCAGCTTGGTCCATTCCGAGCGGATCGCGTTCATGCCGCGTGTCCTCCGTATTCCGTGACGTCGTGGGTGAGCCGCAGGAAGACGTCCTCGAGGGATTCGCGGAGCGGGGCCAGTTCCTCGAGGGCGATGCTTTCCGCCGCGGCGATCTTGCCGATGGTGGCGGTGTCGGTGCCGGTGACCAGGAAGGACGAGCCGGGGTGGCCGGTGAAGACGACCCCGGCCTCGGCCAGCGCCCGGGCCAGGGCCTCCGGCGCCGCCGCCCGTACCGTGACGGCCTGGGTGGTGTTGTCGGCCACGAACCGGGCCAGCGTGGTCTCGGCGATGAGCCGGCCCTGCCCGACCACGATCACGTCGTCGGCGGTGAGTTCCAGTTCCGACATGAGGTGGCTGGAGAACAGGATCGTGCGGCCCTGGCCCGCGAGATCACGCATCAGGGTGCGCATCCACCGGATGCCCTCCGGGTCGAGACCGTTGAGCGGCTCGTCCAGCACCAGCACGCCCGGGTCGCCGAGCAGGGCGGTCGCGATGCCGAGCCGTTGCTGCATGCCCAGCGAGAACTCGCCGGCCCGGCGTCCGGCCGCGCCGGACAGCCCGACCAGGTCGAGCACCTCGGCCACGCGGCCGCGGCCCAGACCGGCGGCCTGGGCGTAGGCGAGCAGGTGATCGGCCGCGGTGCGGTGCGGATGGACCGCGCGGGCATCGAGCAGGGCGCCGATCGTACGCGCGGGATCCTCGATCTCCTCGATCCGCCGGCCGCCGATGGTGATCGTGCCCGCGGTCGGCCGGGCCAGCCCGAACAGCATCCGCATCGTCGTGCTCTTGCCCGCCCCGTTGGGGCCGAGGAAGCCGGTGACCACTCCGGCCCGGGCGGTGAACGACAGATCGTCGACCGCCACTTTCGTGCCGTATTTCTTCGTAAGTCCTCTGGCCTGGACGTCGCAACCCGACCCTGACACGTGCCCGCCTCCAAAAGTAGACCGCTCCGTGTACTTTAGCGCCGCCCTCGAAGCGGCGCCAACCGGGACGTAGCCTTACGGGATGTCCCGGATAATCGCGGAGGTGCAGACTCCCGGCCGCCGCCGGCGGTCGGAGGGAAAGAAGACGGCCATCCTCGACGCGGCCGAGAACCTGTTCGTCACCGAGGGATACGAGCGGACCAGCGTGGACGCGATCACGGCGCTGGCCCAGGTCTCGAAGCGGACCCTCTACAACCACTTCGGGGACAAGGAGACGATCTTTCTCCAGGTACTCAGCCGGGCCAACGACGCTCTGCTGAGCAGCGTCCGCGCCGCCATCGACGAGGAGATAACCACCGGGCGCGACCTGCACGAGGCCCTGAGCGCCTTCGCGCATCGCGTCATCGACCGCGCCCTGGGCTCGTCGGACTACCTGACCTTCCGCCGGCTGATCACGCAGTCGCAGTCGGTGCCACGGCTGCCCGAGGCCATCCGCGAACATCCACTGGGCATGCTCGAGCAGCGGTTCGCCGAGCTGGCCGACCAGGGCGAACTCCGCACATCGCGTCCCCGGACCGCGGCCGGGCACTTCACCGCGCTGACCATCAGCCTGGCCCAGGAGTCCATACTGGACGGATTGCGGGACCAGTCGTCCCGCGACATCGACGCCATCATCGCGGAGGGGGTGGACGCGTTCCTGCGCGCGTACCGATGACAACGACCCGGCTCGTTCTCCGGCGGCTGCGTCATGTCGCGGTGCCTACCCGGCCCGATCCGCCCGCAACCGGTTGTCTCCCCGTCCGCTGTCGCGCGGACGGGGAGAACACACCTCGGTCAGCGGGCCGTCGCGTCGGCCAGGGCCCGCTCGATCGGGACCGGGCGGCCCAGATAGAAGCCCTGGCCCAGCGGGACACCGCACGCGGCCAGGGCGTCGCGCTGCGACTGTGACTCGATGCCCTCGGCGATGACCGTGCAGTCGTGCTCACGGGCGAACTCGACCAGCGACCGGATCGACGCCCGGCGGGCGCCCTCCTTCTCCACGCCGGCCAGCGCGGCCCGGTTGAGCTTGAGGAACGCCGGCTTCAGGTCCTCCATCCGGGCCAGGCTGTCGTAGCCGGCGCCGGCATCGTCGACCGCGATGCGTACGCCGTCAGGCAGCTCGGCCAAGTCGTCCTGGTCGGCCTCGGCCACCTCCAGGACCAGCGGACGGGAACTCGCGGCCAGCAGGGGGGCCAGTTCGCGCGGGCGGCGCAGCAGGTCGCCGGAGATGTTGACCGACAGCCACACCCCCTCGGGCAGGGCGTCGGCGCTGGCCAGGGCGGCCCGGACCAGCGCGGCGTCGAGGTCGATGCCGTGGCCGGCCAGTTGCGCCGCCTCCAGCCCGCGTTCGGGGCTGCTGCCGTCGGCGAAGCGGGTCAGTGCCTCGTACCCGACGATGTCACCGGTGGCGAGGTCGGAGATCGGCTGGAACACGGTGAAGAAGTTGAACTCCTCGAACGAGCTGGAACGCGAGGCCGGGGCCGGGGTGCTCCGGCGCTGCCCGGAACGGACGGCGACCTGGCCGGCCGAACCGCGGTCACCGCGGTAGTGCAGCACCGACGCCCAGTCGCCGATCGCGCCGTTGGGCGCGCTGGTGCGGGCCTCGACCAGCGGCACCGGCTTGCGGGCCGCGCGCCGTGACGGGCGGGCCGGGCGGTAGAGCCAGGACCGCAGGTGGGTCAGCAGGTCGACGATGGTGTTGCCGACGCCGACGAACGCCACCATCGCGTACGTGGACAGCAGCAGGTTGAGGCCGGCGAAGACCAGGTTGTCCCACTGGTGCAGCTGCACGTCGCGGACGACCGTGTAGGCGCACAGGGCGACCAGGGCCAGCGGGGCGAGCAGGTAGGTGGTCGCGGCCGTCGTGCGGTTGCGGACCTTGGGCGTACGTTTGAACGCGCTCTTCTCCCCGGTCAGCAGTTGCAGGATGGACGCGAAGCTGCCACTGAGGTTGACCGGCAACAGGATCAGGTTGAAACCGTAGATGCGCAGCACGTCGGTCCGCTTGTACCCGCCGGCCTTCAGGTCGGCGCTCATCATCAGGAAGTACGGCACCGACACCAGCAGCAGGATCGGGTTGAGCAGGTCGGCGTTGAACGGGTAGGCCAGCATGACGACCAGGCACACGGAACTCCAGAAGATGGAGGCCATGTAGTTGACCCGCAGGAACAGCTCGCCGAAGCGCACCTTCGAGTGGGTACGCAACTGGTCGCGCAGGCGAGAGAGGATCAGCAGGCCGCCGTTGGCCCAGCGCTGCCGCTGGATGGCCAGCGAGCCGAAGTCCGGCGGGGTGGCACTGTAGGCCAGCCGCTCCGGGTAGTTGTGCAGGGTCCAGCCGTTGACCCGCAGATCGATGGTCGACTCGGTGTCCTCGATGACGGTGCGGTCCTGGATGTAGCGGCGGATCTCCCAGTCGCCCTCGTACGCGACCTCGCAGATGTCGTCGAGCGCCTTCTTGCGGATGACCGCGTTGGCGCCGACCCAGAACGTGGCGTCGTAGTGCGTCATGCCCTGGTGCACGATGTGCTGGATGTCGGTGGTGGCACCGGAGATGCGCTCGATGCGGGTGGCCGAGCCGGGGAACGCGCTGTACGGTGTCTGCGCCACCGCCACCTTCTCGTGCGCGCCCTGCTCGAGCAGGTGCACCAGGCGCAGCGCGTACTCGGGCATCAGCACACTGTCCGCGTCCAGGGTGAGCACGTAGTCGGGGTCGGGCACGGTCAGCTCGGCCCGCCCCGGAGCGGCCGGCACCAGCGCCACGCCGAGCGGGGTGGCCACCTCCTGGTAGCTGCCGCCCATCAGGCCGATGTAGCTGTTCAGGTTCATCGCCTTGTTCGGCTCACCGGACAGCGACACGTAGCGCTTGCGCTCGAAGCTCGTCACTGTCGCGTCGAAGGTGGCCAGCAGCCGCTTGTAGAGCTGCTGCAGCCGCTCGACCGGCAGCGCGGTCCGGTCGTCGGCCCCGTCCTCGAGGGCCTCGGCGATCCGGCCCAGGTCCTCGGCCAGCGCGTTGACGATGTGGTCGACGAAGAACGCGTCGGTGTGGTCGACCATCTCCTGGCGGCGGCCCAGCCCGAACAGCCAGCCGGCGGCGAACCGGTACTCGTCGGCCAGCCCGCGCATGTCCTCGACGGTGCTGACCCGCTCGTCGCGTTCGCCCAGGGACAGTTCGAATTTCTCGTACGCGCCCTGCACGCGCCCGAACGGCACGGCCAGCTCGGCCTCGATCGCCGCCGGCAGCGCCCGCGCCTGGACCAGCAGATCCCGGGCGGCCCGGGTCTTCGGCTGCTGCGGGTCGTCGATCAGCAGGGTCACCCGCAGGCCCGGGTACTCCTGCAACGCCGCGGTCAGCAGCGTGGTCCGGATGATCCGCTCGTCCTCCTGGTACGAGGGCACCAGCACGGTCATCGACGGCGTGTCGCCGGCCAGGAAGTTGTCCAGCATGATGCGTGGCGCCCGGTGGTGCGAGCGGCTGCGGTAGAAGAAGCCGATCCGGGTGATGAGGTACGCCGTGGCCGACGCGGCCAGCCCGGTGACCACGACCATGTACACGATCGCCTCGATGACCAGCCGCGCGCTGTTGGCGTGGCCGGCGATGAACTGCTGAATGATCGTGTTGATGATGTAGCCGGCCCAGACCGCGATGGTCAGGACGATCGCGAGGCGGCCCCGGGCGATGCGCCCCTCGGTGACCGGTGGCGGCACGAGCGGGTGCGGGGCCGAACGTTTGTCGGCGCCCCATTGGCGCGGGTTGCGCGGCATGATCGTCCTTCGTCGCGGGGGGAGGTCGCCTTCCCATCGGCCGCGTACGCACAGCTCTTGAAGGTTTTGCCCCTCGAAGATCCTTCAGATCCCCCGGCGGCTGCCGATCCTTCTGCCCAGGTCGTGTCCCGGTCGATCCACGGGACACGACCTGACCCAGCGCCCTTAAGGAGAGCCATGCCGACCACCGGCGCCACCCTGCCGTCGACGCGCCCGGACCCGCTGGACGACCCCGGCTGGCAGGAGCCCGAGGCCCCGGCCGAGCGGTTGTCCTGGCTGCGGCTCTCCTTCCTGATCCTGATCGTGGCCGCGCTGGGCGGCGGCGGCACGCTGGCCGTCCTGCACGTCCGGGACACGGCCGGCCCGACCGCCAAGTCCTGGGCCGTCCCGTACGTGGACGTCACGCTGACGCCGACCTTCGAGTTCCAGGACCCGGACGTCAACCCGGCTCAGGACGTGGCGCTCGCCTTCGTCGTCGCCGACCCCAAGGACGGCTGCGCGCCCAGCTGGGGCGGCGCCTACACGCCGGACGAGGCGGCGGCGTCGCTGGAGCTGGACCGCCGGATCAGCCAGCTGCGGGCCGGTGGCGGCGACATCATCCTCAGCCTCGGCGGGCAGACCAACACCGAGCTGGCCGTGGCCTGCAGCGACCAGGCCAAGCTGACCAACGCCTACCGGCAGCTGGTCACCCGGTACAGTCTGGACACCCTGGACCTGGACATCGAGGGCACCGCGGTGGCCGACCAGGCGTCGATCGTGCGCCGGGCCAAGGCTCTGGCCGAGCTGCAGGCCACGCTGGGCAAGCCCCTCACGGTGTGGCTGACCCTGCCGGTCACCCCCGAGGGCCTGACCGCGGACGGGCTCAACGTGGTGCGTACGACCCTGGCCAACGGCGTGGCACTGCGCGGCGTGAACGTGATGACCATGGACTACGGCTCGACCAAGGCCGTGAACATGCTCGAGGCGGGCACCAGCGCCCTGGAGGCCACCCACAAGCAGCTGAGCGACCTCTACCTGCGCCTCGGCGTACAGCTGACCTCGCCGCAGGTGTGGTCGCGGATCGGCGCCACCCCGATGATCGGCCAGAACGACGTCGACGCCGAGCGGTTCACCGTGGCCGACGCCGAGGGCCTGGCCACCTTCGCCGTCGACAACGGCCTCGGCCGGGTGTCGATGTGGTCGCTGAACCGGGACGCCAAGTGCCGCGGCACGTTCACCAACGTGGTCGTGCACTCGAACACCTGCAGCGGTGTCGACCAGGACGCGCTGGCCTTCTCCCGGGTGTTCGCCGGCCTGCCCGGCAGCGCGGTCGGCACCTCGGGCCGCGACGCCGTGCAGATCCCCGACGCCGAGCCGGTGGCCGACGACCCGAAGACCAGCCCGTACCCCATCTGGCGCCTCACCGCCCAGTACGTCAACGGCTACAAGGTGGTCTGGCACGGCGTCGTCTACGAGGCCAAGTGGACCAACCAGGGCAGCGACCCATCCGAGTCCGGCGACGCCACCACCCCCAACCCGTGGACCGTGATCGGCCCGGTCAGCCCGACCGAGAAGGCCCCGGTGCCGACCCCGACGGTCACCGGCGTGACCGAGACCTGGGACCCCGAGCAGGTGTACGCCCACGGCGACCGCGTCCTGGTCGACGGTCTGCCCTACCAGGCCCGCTGGTCGACCAAGGGCGACGCCCCGTCGACCGAGTTCCCGACCAACCCCGACGACCCGTGGCTGCCCCTGTTCGACGTGCCCGGGGAGCCGTCCACCCGGTAGCCGGTCCATGGTACCCAGTAGACGTGACTCTTCTGGGTACCACCCTGCTCGACCGTATCCGAACCTTCAGCCCCGAGATCCGCGAGGCCGGCCCGCGGATCGACGCCGACGGCGCCGTGCCGGCGGAGATCATCGACCGGCTGCGGGAGCTGGGCGTCTTCCGGCTCGCGGTGCCGGCCGGCCTCGGCGGGACCGAGGCCGAGCCGCGACAGCAGGTCGAGATCTTCGAGGAGCTGGGGCGGGCCGACGGGTCGGTGGGCTGGTGCGCCATGATCGGCGCGGTCACCGGCATCGCCCTGGCCTGGATCCCGTCCGGGACGGCGGCGGCGATGCTCGGCGACCCGCGGTTCCTGATCGCCGGCGTGGCGGCGCCGATGGGCCGGGCCACGCCCGACGGTGACGGTTTCCGGCTCACCGGCCGGTGGTCGTTCGCCAGCGCCGGCCGGCACGCTTCGTGGCTGGTCGCCGGGGCGCTGACCCCGGCCGGGGTACGCATGTTCATCCTCGGTGCCGACCAGGTGACCATCCACGACACGTGGCACACCGCCGGCCTCAAGGGCACCGGCAGCCACGACTTCACCGTCGACGACGTGCTGGTGCCGGCCGAGCGGGTCTTCGACCTGGGCCGGCCGCCCGTGGCGCCGGGCCCGCTGTACGGCTACGCGTCCACAGTTCTGCTGTCCCTGGGCCTGGCCGCGGTCGCCCTCGGCATCGCCCGCGCCGCCATCGAGGACTTCACCGAGCTGGCCCAGGCCAAACGCAACCCGGCGAGCGGGACGGCCATCGCGGCCAAGTCCTCGGTGCGGGCGGCCGTCGCCGAGGCCACCGCTCTGCACCGGTCCAGCCTGACCTACCTGCTCGACGAACTCGCCACCCCCGGCACCGACGACCTGCGCCGGGCCGGGCAGCGGCTGGCTATCGTCACCGCCGGCCGGAACGCGGCCCGCGCCGTCGACCTGCTCTACCACGCGGCCGGCGGTTCGGCGGTGTACCTGACCAGCCCGCTGCAACGGCACTTCCGCGACGTCCACACGGCCACCCAGCACGCCATGCTGTCCGGTGACGTCGTCGAGACGGCCGGGGCGGTCCTGCTCGGCCAGGACGTCGACACCCGGCGGTTGTAGGGCCGGTCAGTAGTCGTCCGCCACGGTGGAGAAGTCGGTCCTGAGCGCGTGGGCCGGGCCCGGTCAGTAGTGGATCGGGCCCGGCGCCCCGCCGCCGGCCACGACAGGGTCGCCGTTCATGGCCACCGCGCGCGGCGAGGCCAGGAAGGTGATCACCCACGCGACCTCCTCGGCCGTCACGGTGCGGCCGATCGACGACCCGGCCGCCAGGCGGGCCCGGACCTGCTCCACGGTCTGCCCGGTCTCGGCGGCCATCCGGGCGACAGTGCCCGGCGTACGCTCCGTCTCGGTCATGCCCGGATGCACCACCGTGACGTTGACGCCGTGCGGGCCCAGCTCGTCGGCCAGGTTCTTGCTCAGCGCGGCCACGCCCACGTTGCGCGTGGTGGCCACGAAGTCACCGGCCGAGCGGGCGGCCAGGCCGGAGACGTTGATGATCCGGCCCCAGCCCTGGGCGACCATGCCGGGCGCCACCGCGCGGGCGGTACGCAGGTAGCCGACCGTCTTCACGTTGACCGCGGCCCAGAACTGCTCGTCGGTGGTCCGCGACGGGATGATCCGGCCCGCCGACCCGTTCGGCTCGGCCGCGCAGTTGACCAGGATGTCGATGCCGCCGAGGAGGGACCGCACCCGGTCGACGGCGGACCGCACCCGCTCGTCGTCACCGGTGTCGACCTCGGCGGTGACCACGTCGTCACCGAGCCGCGCGGCCGCCGCCGCCAGCCGTTCCGGGTCGCGGGCGGCCAGCGCCACCCGTACCCCCTCGCTCCGCAGTGACCGCGCCACCTGGAACCCGATCCCACGGCTCCCGCCGGTGATCAGCGCCCGCTTCCCGTTCAGCTGTAGGTCCATGCAGGCATGATCACCCCGTTCGCGGGTACGACACCATCGTGTCGATCACCACGCGCACGATCAACGCGAGCCCCGAGCGGGTCTTCGCGGTGCTGGCCGACGGCTGGACCTACAGCGACTGGGTGGTGGGGACCGCACACATCCGCGAGGTCGACGCCGCCTGGCCGCAACCGGGGTCCCAGCTGCACCACAAGGCCGGCCCGTGGCCGCTGTCGCTGCACGACTCGTCGACGGTGACCGAGCTCGTCCCCCAGTCGCATCTGACCCTGCGCGCCGGGCTGTGGCCCCTCGGCGAGGCCGAGGTGCGGCTCACGCTGGAGCCGTTGAGCCCGCACCGGACCCGGGTGGTGATGCGCGAGGAGTTCCAGGCCGGCCCGCTGCGCGCCATGCGTAACAAGCTCAATGACATCTTCCTGCACCGCCGCAACGTCGAGGCCCTGCGCCGGCTGGCCGACATCGCCGAGCGCCGCGACCGGAGCTGACCGCGATCCCCGTTCCGTGCGGTATACCGCACGCGGCGATCTTCGGGGCAGACCGCCGCCGACGGATTGACTAACGTGCTCCTCGCTGGTCCGCGCGACGGGGGGTTCGGATGGGCGTGGGTGTGTCGCCGACGGAGTTCGGCGCCAAGGGGGACGGGGTCACCGACGACACGGTCGCGGTGCAGGCGTGCCTGGACGCGGCCCGGGTGGTCGACCTGGGCCGGGCGCCGGTGGCGTATGTGGTCGGCGAGTTGCGGGTGCGGCAGGCGGTACCGCAGAAGCTGATCGGGGGCCGGCTCCGGGCCGGAACGCTGCGCCTGGTCACCGGCGGGCACTCGGTGACCGGGGTGCTGTTCGACGGTGCCGCGGTCAGCGTCGAGGCGCCGGACGGCACGGTCCGCGCCTGCACCTTCGTCGATGGTCCGGGGGTGGCGGTCACCGCGGCGGCGTCCCGGGCACGGGTGTCGCGCTGCCTATTCGACCACAGTGGAGCGTTGAGCGTGTTGGGCGCCGAATACTGCGCCGTACGCGGAAATCATCTGCTGGGCACGGGCATCACGATGACCAACGGCCGGGCCGGGCGGATCCAGGACAACACCGTCACCGGGTTCGCCGGCAACGCCATCGACTGCCGGGGCGGCAGCAACGTCGGGATCTCCGGCAACAGCACCGGCGGCGGGCTGGCCGGCGTGTACGTCGGTGACGCCGCCAGCAGCATCGTCATCACCGGCAACACCCTGCGCGGGCCCCGGCGCGGCGTGCACGTGGCCGGCGGCGGCGCCCCGGTCAACGGCGTGCTCGTCACCGGCAACAACGTCTCCGGGCCGGCCGAGGTGGGCGTACTCGTGGAAAAGGCCGGCAGCGGGCAGGTCCAGGGCATCACGATCGCCGGAAACGACCTGAGCGTGGCCGGGGCCGGCGCGTACGGGGTACGGATCGCCGGCGCCGAGGCCGTCCGGGTCGCCGCCAACCGGATCAGCCGGCCCACGTCGCACGGCATCCGGCTGGAGAACGTGGTCATCGCCGACGTCGGCGCCAACACCGTCCAGGACGCGAGCTACGGGCAGAGCGGCACGGCCGACGCGATCAGTTCCTCGGCGTCCAACCAGGTGCTGATCCGCGACAACATCGCGTACGGCGGAGCGCGTTACCTGGCCCAGGTCACGGACGGCAACGAGGTCACGGTCAACGGCAACCGCTGGCGCGGCACCCGGTACGGCGTCGACAACCGTGCGGTCCGTCCCCTGCACTACGACAACGTCAACTTCACCGACCCGGCCGCGGTGCGCATCCTGCCGCTGGGCGACTCGATCACCTACGGCACCGGCGGCGGCGCCCCGGGCGGCTACCGGGCCGGCCTGTGGCAGAAGCTGACCGCCGGCGGCTACACCACGGACCTGGTCGGCTCGCAGACCGACGGGGCGACCCAGCCGTTCGACGCCGACCACGAGGGCCACTCCGGTTACACCATCGACCAGATCGACGAGCAGCTCCCGCTCTGGCTGCCGTCCGCCCGCCCGGACGTCGTCCTGCTGCACATCGGCACCAACGACGTCACGGTGCGGTTCCCCGGCATCGCCGGGCGGCTGTCCCGGCTGATCGACGACATCCGGGCCGGCGCGCCCGGCGCCCACCTGCTCGTGGCCACGATCACCCCGTCGTCCAACGCCGACCGCGACAAGGTCACCCGCGACTACAACGCCCTGGTCCGCGACCTGGTCGACGACAAACCGAGCACCGTGCACCTGGTCGAGATGTACGGCGCTCTCAACAAGGACACCGACCTCGCCGATCCCCTGCACCCCAACGCGCAGGGCTACGCCAAGATGGCGACGGTCTGGTACGACGCACTTCGATCGACGGCGCTACTCAACGGGGGAGTCAAGAGATGAGTGTCCGGAATCCGGGACGGCGCGCGTTCCTCTACGGTGCGCCGGCCGTGGCCGCCGGCGCGGTCCTGCTCGGCGGGGGAACGGGCGCGGAGGCCGCCGTCACGGTGACCGGTGCCGCCTCGCCCAAGGACTACGGGGCCAAGGGCGACGGTGTCACCGACGACACCGGGGCAGTCACCGCCTGCCTGCGCGCCAACCGGGTGATCGACTTCGGCGGCCCGGAGAACACGTACCTGATCACCAGCCCGGTCCCGGTCGACCGGGCCGACCCTCAGCTCCTGTTCGGTTCCGGCGCCGTGCTCAAGGCCGGGTCGACGGCCGGCCTGATGGGCGTCGCCCGCGCCGGGCACACCATCAGCGGCCTCGTCTTCGACGGCGGCGGCCAGCAGTTCGGCGTCGCCGTCCGGGTCCTGGGCGACGCCGTGGGTGTGTCCATCGACGGCTGCACGTTCAACGCCATCGGCGCATCGGGTGTCTCGGTCGACCGCGGCGCCGACCGCGCCCGGATCACCGAGTGCTCGTTCCGCCGCTGCGGGCACGGCACCGCCTTCCCGCCCGGCAACGACAACAAGCGCAACTCCGTGCTGATCGCCGCCGACTTCGGCACGGTCGCCGACAACGAGATCCTCGAATGCAACTGGGGCGTGTACTTCCGGGCCGACGACGACGATGCCGAAGGGGTCAGCTTCTACACCTGCCAGGGCAACACGATCACGGCCCTGAACAACAGCATCGACGGCGCGCAGGGTATCTCCAACAACCGGGGCCGCAGCGGGCGGATCCAGGACAACATCATCGTCGGCTTCAACGACAACTCGATCGACTGCTGGGGCTGCTCGAACCTGACGATCAGCGGCAACACCACCGGCGGCGGCAACACCGGCGTCTTCATCGGCGACGCCAGCAGCGGCAGCATCACGATCACCGGCAACGTCTTCCGCGGCCCGGTGGTGGGTGTCCGGGTGGCGACCGACGGCCAGAAGACCGGCAACCTCGTGTCCGGCGTGACGATCAGCGGGAACACGGTCTCGGGCGCGTCCCTGTACGGCATCCTGGTCAACGAGACCGCGGGCAACACGCTCACCGGGGTCACCATCGCCGACAACGACCTGAACATCGGCGACGCCGGCGACTACGGCATCCGGATCGAGGCCGCCGAGTGCTGCCGCGTCACCGGCAACCGCATCCACCGGCCCCGCAAGCACGGCATCTCACTCAGCGGCACCGACATCGTCGACGTCAGCGGGAACCTGATCCAGGACGCCAGCCGGGCCAACGCGATCGCCGACCCGCCGGTCGCGGCCCAGTACGACGCCATCAACGTGGACGGCGCCCAACGCGCGGTGATCCGCGACAACACGGTCTACGGCGGCGCCCGTTACGCCGTCACGGTGACCGGCGGCACCGGCATGACGATCGCGGGCAACCGCTGGCGGTCGAGCGGCGGCCTCAACATCGCGGCCGCCACGGTCAGCCCGATCCAGTCCGATAACGTGCAGATGTGAGGTCCGGCATTCGTGGTGGCGTCATCCTGACCCTGTTCGGGCTGCTCTTCGTGGCCCTGGCGGTGGGCGGGCACATGGAGTTCTTCGGTTACCCCGGCGAGGCCACCGGCGGCGCGAAGGTGGTCGCCGTCGATCCGGCCGGGCGTGGCACGACGTACACGCTGCGGTTCACCACCCGGGACGGCCGGGAGGTCACGGCCGACGCGCGGCAGCGCCGGGGTGGCGGTGGGGTGGTCGGTGACACGGTCGGGATCGCCTACGACACGGGCGATCCCGACGACGTGCGGGTGCGGAGCAACCTGCTGATCTACGCCTATCTGGCCGGCGGCGTCGGCCTCTTTCTGATGGCGAACGGTGTCGCCGCGGTCGTCCGCCGCCGGCCAGTAGGTGATTCAAGAGCTTGATGTCGTAGGTCGGTGGGTGGTGCTGACCGTCGCTCCCGCCGAGGGTCGCTTCGCTCCACCTGCGTGAGTGGTCACCCTCCGAAAACCACGGCGGGTCAGGTGGCTACGGGCTCGAGTTCGGAGTCGGTGTCTCGCTCGGCGGCGTCGGGGCGGCGGGCCAGGACCGCGGCGAGCGCCACTACGGCCAGGCCGATCAGCAGGGTGCGCACGCCGGGCCAGACCGAGTCCGGGAAGACCGACGTGTCCCGCAGCGGCCACGGCATCCAGGCGAGCGCGTCGTGGGCCAGCGCCCCCACCCCGTACCCGTCGTCGGTCCGCAGGTAGAGCACCAGCCCGTGGTAGGCCCGCACCACCGGCGCGACCATGATCGCCGCGCCGACGGCGGCCACGACCATGGACGGGAAGCGGTGCCGGGAAGCGGCCAGCCGGTGGGCCAGCGCGGCGCCGGTCAGCCAGCCGCCGAGCAGCCCGGCCAGCAGTCCGCCGAGCAGCAGCGGCAGATACGCGGCGGGCCGCATCGGATACCCCATCACCTGCACGAACGGCTCGGCCGAGGCGAGGGTGGAGACGGAGACCTTCAGATCGCCCGACCGGGCCCAGAAGCTCCACTGGTCGAGCCCGCGGTAACGCTGGACGGCGGTCACCTCCCACCCGTCGGCGGCCAGTCGTTGGTGGATTCCGCGTACCTCACGCTCCATCGCCGCGGCCGCCGCGGGAGACATGACGGGCGCCGGACGACCGTTCGCCCCGGACGGGTCAGCCGGAGGGGACGTCTCCGCACCTGTCGCCTCGCCGGAGATCGGATGCGTGGTGAACGAGAGCTCGAACCGGGAACGTTCGAGCTTTTCGGGCCGGTCGTCCGGGCCCAGGATCCGCGCGGCGAGCGGAGCCACCGCCGGCATCGACGGGTGCGCCTGCTCCCCCGCCCACGAGCCCGCGACCAGCCCGGCCGCGCCACCGACGAGCATGGCCAGGACGGCCGTCAGTATCCCCAGCGGCCAGCGCACCGGGGGCCGGAACCGCGCCGCCAGCCCGTCGGCGAGCAGGCGCACCCGGTCGGTGCGGGAGGGCCGCCCGTCCGTCATCTCGTTGAGCGTGATCATCAGCTCGGTGCCGTGACGGCGGCGGAGGCGGGGCGGATAGGCGGTCAACAGGAATCGATCGACAAGATTCACGCCGGACACAGTACGGGCACCGGAATATAACGTCAAACGTACTATCGAAGTGGCGTGCGCCGGACCAGCGAGCCGATGACCCGGGCGGAGTCGCTGATCCGACCGAAGTTCGACCCCGCGTTGCCGTCCATGCCGGCTCCCTACCCGTTCCGCCCCGCCGTCTCACCTGCCCCACCACATCGAGCGACCCCCTCCCCCGGTCTCTCGCGGATGGGTGCCCAGGATCGGGCCGCCGTCCCCGCGGCCGAGCGACCGTGGCGCACGAGACGGAGGCTCACCCCGTGGGTCGATCTGCCGCCTTCATCGACGCGTTCGACGCGCCCGGCAACGACGCCACGTGCGGCCGGGGTCAGGTTCGCCGGTGGGCACGGGCGCGGCGGACCTGTCGGGCCAGGCGGGACAGCGCCACCATCCGGCGTTCACGGCGCAGCAGAGTGGAGCCGCGCCGGGCGCCGAGGAAACTCAGGCGCGCCGCGAGCAGCAGGCGCCGGTCGTCGCGGTCCTCCTCCCCGGCGGCCGGGATGTCGGTCAGGGCCGGCCCGCGCAGGCCGAGCACCTTCCCGACCAGGAACCGGACGCGCGGCAGATGCCAGGTATGAGAGACCAGACCCAGCGGGTACGCCGGCCCGAACGTGAGCCCGGCCAGCAGCCCATCATCGACCGTGTGCAGCAGGTTCTCCAGCGTGCTGCGGGAGCGGGTCTCGGCGTACAGGTCGGCGAGGTCACCCAGGCCGGTGCCGGCGGCGGCGCGCAGCATCAGGTCACCTTCGCGCGCTCCGGCCGGCGGTGGTGCCCCGCCCCTGCTCGCCTCCGGCCAGCCGCCGGTGAAGATGACGCGTGGCCGCACGGTCTGACCGGGAGCGTGCACTGCGACATACCGCACCGCGGCGGCGACACGGTCGAGGCTGCTCGGCGTCAGCTCCCAGGCGTCACCGGCCCGGACGACGCCGCGGCCGAAGACCAGCAGGGTCGCCGCACTGGATCCAGCCGATGACCGATGCGGCGCCACGGGATCAGAATACGGCCGACGCCGGCCGGATCCGCGCGGCCGTCGAACGGATCCGCGTGCATCGCGACGTCACCGCACCGTTCCCGGACGCGCTGGTGGCCGAGGCCGGGCGGCGGAGGGCAGCGGCTGGTGACTAGGGACGGCTGGCGTGGTCGACCAGGGCGGCGGCCACGTCGCGCAGTTTGCGGTTGCTGTCCTGCGAGAGCTTGCTCAGCGTGGTGAACGCCTCGTCGGCGGTGCACCGGCGCTGGGCCATCAGGATGCCCTTGGCCTGCTCGATGACGGCCCGGCTCTCCATCGCCTCGCGCATCTGCCGGGCCAGGGTGGCGGTGGCGTCGTAGGACCGGGCGTTGGCCAGCGCCACCGCCGCGTACCCGGCGAAGGTCTGCGCGATCGAGATCGTCTCGTCGTCGAAGGCGCCGGGACTGACCGCGTAGAGGTTGAGCGCCCCGGTCACCGCCTCCTGGACGGGCAGCCCGATCGCCAGGGAGCTCCCGACCCCGGCGTCGCGGGCCCGCTGGGCGAACTCGGGCCAGCGGTCCTCGGCCTCGGTGTCGGCCATGACGAAGGTGGCGGTCGAGGCGGACGCGTCCAGGCACGGCCCGCGCTCGCCCCGGTATTGGAACTCGTCGAGGGCGGTGGCCAGGTCGCCGGTGGACGTCGCGGTGTGCGCGTCGTCCCCGGCGACCAACGTCACGGACACCTCGGCGGCCGCCGGGATCGAGCGTTTGGCCAGTTCGGCGACGCGGCCGAGGACACCTGCGACATCCGTCTCGCTGAGCCGGATGCGGCCCAGCTCGGCGAAGGCGTGCTGAGGATCGATGAAGCTCCCGGCGGTCATGCGCACCGCCTTCCGGCCGGCCGTCGTTGGTTGGAACGATACCCCCGGCCGGATCGTCAGGCGTCGGCCAGTTCGGACCGCAACCGCTTGAGGGCCCGCGACAGCAGCCGGGACACGTGCATCTGGGAAATGCCCAGCTGCTCGGCGATGACGGCCTGGGTCTGGTTGCCGTAGAAGTACGACACCACGATGTGCCGTTCCCGGTCGGTCAGCGTGGCCAGCGCGGGCGGCAGGGTGACGTTGAGCTCGGCCAGCGCGTACCCGCGCTCCTCGAAGCCCAGGGTGTCGCTGATCGCGGAGTCGTCGCCCTCACCCATCGGCGCCGACAGCGAGACCGCCCGGTACGCGTGCCCGGCCTCCATCGCCTCCAGGATCTCCTCCTCGGAGGCGCCCACGTGCTCGGCCACGTCGGCCACCGTGGGTGCCCGCTGCAGGTCGTGGGCCAGGTCGGACTGGGCCGCGGCGATGGCCAGGCGCAGCTCCTGGAGGCGGCGCGGGATGCGCAGCGTCCAGGCCTTGTCCCGGAAGTAGCGCTTGACCTCGCCCAGGATGGTCGGGATGGCGTAGCCGACGAAGTCGGTGCCGCGGCCGGCGTCGAAGCCGTCGACCGCCTTGATCAGGCCGACCGCCGCCGTCTGCAGCAGGTCGTCGAAGTTCTCGCCGCGGTTGGCGTAGCGACGTGTGAGTCGCTTCGCCATGGGCATCCACGCCTCGATGGCCTTACGCCGCAGGACCGGACGGTCGGGGTGACCCTCCGGAAGCGCGGCCATCGCGGTGACGAGATCGGTGGCACGGGCGTCGGCCGCGGCTGACGCGTCGTGGGCACGGTGCGTGGCGATGGACAAGATGTTCCTCCCGAACACTGCGCAGCGCGCGGTCCGGGGAAACCTGGTTCGTACGGGCGCCGGACCGCGACCGCGATGTACGCATGTCGCTCGGCGCTTTCTTGACCGATGAGACCGTCACTACCCTAGGGATCGGGCGCCTAATCATCAGCCGTTCGGGAAACTCCGGCGACCAGCGCGGCCGCCACGTCCCTCAGCTTGCGGTTGTTGTCCTGCGACACCTTGGTCAGGAAGGCGAAGGCCTCGTCGGCGGCGCACCGTCGCTGGGCCATCACGATGCCCTTGGCCTGCTCGATCACCGCCCGGCTGTCCATCGCCGCCTGCAGGTGCCGGGCCAGGGCCACGGCGCTGTAGAACTGGTGGGCGTTGGCCAACGCGACGGCGGCGTACCCGGCGAAGGTCCCGGCCAGGGTGGTGGCGTCGGCGTCGAACGCCTCGCGGCGCCGGCCGTAGAGATTGAGCGCCCCGCTGATGTCGTCCATGATCGGCAGACCCACCGACAACGCGCTGCCGAAGCCGCTGTCCGCGGTCCCGGGCGCCCAGGGGCCCCAGCGGCGGTCGGCCGCGGTGTCGGGCACCTCGACCACGGTCTGCCCGGCCGCGGCACGCAGGCACGGCCCGTCGCCGGCCTCGTACTGCCGCTCGTCGAGCCGCAGGGCGAGGTCACCGGTGTGGGCGGCGGTGTGCGGACCCTTTTCGGTGATCAGCGTGATGGAGACCTCGTCGGCGCCGGGCACCGTGCGGGCGGCGAGCCGGGCGACCCGGGCGAGGACCTGGTCGAGGCTGCTGTCGCGGAGCTTGATGTTGCTGAGTTCCGCGAACGCGACCAGTGGGTCTATCGGGTGGTGCGTCATGGATGTCAGGCAACCCTTGCAGCGCGTCGGGCGGATGGGAGCACCGTGAGTCCAGTCGGACTCCGGATCCGCGCCGCTGCTTGACGCCGGCCGGTCGGCTCCTCCACGGAGGACCCGAACCACGTGGACAGAATATTACCTACCCTCAGTGCGTGCGCCGCCGCCCACAGGCAGACGCCCGCGTCGCGTGTCGTGGCCGGCGCACTTGTCCCCCGCGAGAGCTACCCGCAGGTGTCCACCGCGAGGTGACGTTTCGCGGCGCATCGATCAATAGCGTTCCTTTCACCGCCGCGGCACACCGGTCGCGGCGCTGGCAAAGGAGTGATCATGCGGTTCGTCGTTCAGCTCGTCACCGTCGTCGCGGTGTCCTTCGCCGGTGGGCAGGCCGTCACCGCCGTGTCCGGCAACCCCGCGCTGTCGCTGGCCACCGGGCTGCTGACCGCGGTCCTGGCCGTCCTGCTGTACGGCTGGGTGGTCCGCCGGACCGAGAAGCGCGAGGTCACCGAGGTGGCCGCGGACCGGGCGGCGGGCGGCCTGGCCCGGGGCGTCCTGATCGGGGTGGCGATGTTCGCCGCGGTCATCCTGAACATCTGGTTCCTCGGTGACTTCACGGTCAACGGCATGGGCTCGGTGAGCGGGGCGATCGGGATCTTCGGCTTCATGGCCGCCGCCGCGACCACCGAGGAACTGCTGTTCCGGGGTGTGCTGTTCCGCTGGCTGGAGAAGCTGACCGGCACCTGGCTGGCCCTGCTGGTCACCGGCGTGCTGTTCGGCGCCGCCCACCTGGCCAACCCGGAAGGCAGCCTGTGGGGGGCCACCGCGATCGCCGTCGAGGCCGGGTTCATGCTGGCCGCCTGCTACGCCGCCACCCGCAGCCTGTGGGTCACGATCGGCCTGCACTTCGGCTGGAACTTCGCGCTCGGCGGCCTGTTCAGCGCCACGGTGTCCGGCAACGGCGACTCCAAGGGCCTGTTCGACACCACGCTGTCCGGCTCCGACCTGGTCACCGGCGGGGCGTTCGGGCCCGAGGGCAGCGTCTACACGGTCGGCGCCGGGGTGGTCCTGACGGTGGTCTTCCTGGTCCTGGCGGCCCGCCGCGGCACCGTCGTCGCCCCGCGCCGGCGCGCCGCTAAGGTGTCCGCGTGAGGGATCTCCCGGACCGGTGGCGTCGCCTCGACGTCATGGTCCGGGATCTCCCGTTGGGCCTGGCGCTGGTCGTCGCGTCGCTGATCCCGGCGCTGAAGAACCGCGGCACCCAGCTCGGTGAGCTGCCCGGCCGCCCGTTCGACCTGCTGACCGTCCTGGTGCTGGCGCTCGAGGGGCTTCCTCTGGCCGTACGCCGCAAATGGCCGTTGATCTGCCTCATCCTGGTCTCGGCGGGGTTCGTCGTCGACCAGTTGCACGCCTACCACCTGGTCGCCGGCTCGGCGCTGCCGGTGGCGCTGCTCAGTGCCGGCGCCTACCTGGAGCGGGGCCGGTGGGCCACGGCCGGTGTCCTGACCGTGGCCTACGCCGGGCTGGCGGTGGCGCTGGCCCGGCAGGGCGCGGCCGAGGGCCTGGTCGGGTTCATCACGTTCTACCTGGCCTGCGCGTTCGCCTGGGGCATCGGGGCGTGGCTGCGGCAGACCCGCGCGGTCGAGGAGGAGCGCCGCCGCAACGTCGCCGAGACCACCCGGACCGCCGAGCGCACCCGGATCGCCCGCGAGCTGCACGACGTGGTCACCCACCACGTGACCGCGATGGTGGTGCAGGTCGAGGCGGCCCGCTATCTGACCGCGGCACCGGACCGGCTGGACCAGACGCTGGGCAACGTCGCCGGCACCGGCCGCCGGGCCATCACCGACCTGCGGCACCTGCTCGACCTGCTCAACCCCGACCACGGCCCGGTCGCCACGGGTGCGCTGAGCACGCTGGTCGACCAGACCCGGCAGGCCGGGCAGCCGGTGGAGTTCGTCGAGGACGGCCGCCCGCAGGAGTCGCCGGGCAGCGCCGAGGCCATCGCCCACCGGGTGGTTCAGGAAGCTTTGACCAACGCACTCAAATACGACCACGGCGGCCAGACCTCGGTCCGGGTGCGGCACGGGGCGAGGGACATCATGGTGGAGATCAAGACCGATGGCACGGGTACGGCCGCGGCGTCACCCGGCGGCAGCGGCCGCGGCCTGTCCGGTCTGCGGGAACGCGTCGACGTGGTCGGCGGTGAGTTCCGGGCCGGCCCCGATCCGGCCGGCGGTTTCGTGGTGACCGCGCGCATCCCGGCCGGGAGCGGCTCGTGAGCGCCGCCACCCGCGTGCTGGTCTGCGACGACCAGGCGCTGATCCGCACCGGCTTCGCCACCATCATCGACGCCCAGCCCGACATGGAGATCGTCGGCGAGTGCGGCGACGGGCAGGCCGCCGTCGACCTGGCCCGCCGGCTCGACCCGGACGTGGTGGTGATGGACGTCCGGATGCCCGTGCTGGACGGCATCCAGGCCACCCGCCGGCTCGCCGGCGCCGGGGTCCAGCATCCGGTCAAGGTACTGGTGGTGACCACGTTCAACCTCGACGAGTACGTGTACGAGGCACTGCGCGCCGGCGCCAGCGGATTCCTGCTCAAGGACGCGCCGCCAGCCCAGCTGCTGCACGGCATCCGGACGGTGGCCACCGGCGCCGCCCTGCTCGCCCCCGAGGTGACCCGGCAGCTGGTCGGCCGGTACGCGGCCCGGATCCGCCCGACCGGCGGTGGCCCGGACGACCTGCCGCTGGCCCCGCGCGAGCTGGAGGTGCTCAAACTGATCGCCACCGGCCTGTCCAACAGCGAGATCGCCGCCGAGCTGGTGATCAGCCAGGAGACGGTGAAGACCTACGTCTCCCGGATCCTCACCAAGCTCGACCTGCGCGATCGGGTCCAGGCGGTCGTCTACGCGTACAGAAACGGCATTGTCGCCTGAGACACGTCGCAAATTCGCATTCGGGGCACTTCATCCGGGACTGAATTTGAGACATGTCCTAGATCTCCCTGTGTCGGCCGACACGAATCCGCTACTGTGCCGTCATTTTGCGTTCACCTCGACTAATGTTGATCGCTGCCCTGACCCCGACCCGTGAGGTGAAGATGGAGCGCGCCCGGTGACCGTGACGACTGATCCGCGTCTGATCGAGCTTCCCGAGATCGCCGCCGCCCCAACCGACCCGGCCGTGTTCCGGTCCTCGTCGGCACCCTTCCGCCGCACCCTGGTCGACATCTTCGACGCCACCGTGCGCGATCACGGCGGCGCCCGGGCGATCGACACCCCGGCCGCCGAGCTGACCTACCGCGAACTGGCCGACGAGGTCGACGCGGTGCGCAAGATGCTCGCCGGGCACGGCGTCGGCCTCGGCGACCGGGTCGGCATCCGGATCTCCTCCGGCACGGCCGAGCTGTACACCGCCATCCTCGGAGTGCTGGCCGCCGGCGCGGCGTACGTGCCGGTCGACGCCGACGACCCCGAGGAGCGGGCCGAGCTGGTCTTCGGCGAGGCCGGCGTGTGCGTCGTCCTGGGCGACGACCTGCAGCTGTCGCCGCGCGCCACTCCCCTGGGCTGGCCCGGCCGCCCCGGCCCGGAGGACGACGCCTGGATCATCTTCACCTCCGGCTCCACCGGCACCCCCAAGGGTGTCGCGGTCACCCACGCCGCGGCAGCCGCGTTCGTCGACGCCGAGGCGCAGCTGTTCCTGGCCGACGACGCCGCGCCGCTCGGGTCGGACGACCGGGTGCTGGCCGGGCTGTCGGTGGCGTTCGACGCCTCCTGCGAGGAGATGTGGCTGGCCTGGCGGCACGGCGCGTGCCTGGTGCCGGCGGCGCGGTCGCTGGTGCGCAGCGGTGTCGACCTCGGCCCGTGGCTGGCCGACCGGCGCGTCACCGTCGTCTCGACCGTCCCGACGCTGGCCGCGCTGTGGCCGGCCGAGGCCCTCGAGGACGTGCGGCTGCTGATCTTCGGAGGCGAGGCGTGCCCGCCCGAGCTGGCCGAACGGCTGGCCGTCGAGGGGCGCGAGGTGTGGAACACGTACGGGCCGACCGAGGCGACGGTGGTGGCCTGCGCGGCCCGGCTGACCGGCCAGGGCCCGGTGCGGATCGGGCTGCCGCTGGCCGGCTGGGAACTGGCCGTGGTCGACGCCGACGGCCGCCCGGTCGAGTTCGGTGGCACCGGCGAGCTGGTCATCGGCGGGGTCGGCCTGGCCCGCTATCTCGACGCGGAGAAGGACGCGACCAAGTTCGCGGCGCTGCCCGCGCTGGGCTGGCAGCGGGCCTACCGCAGCGGCGACGTCGTCCGGGCCGAGCCCGAGGGGCTGCTGTTCCTGGGGCGTGGCGACGAGCAGGTCAAGCTGGGCGGGCGCCGGATCGAGCTCGGCGAGGTCGACGCGGCCCTGCAGGCGCTGCCCGGTGTCGCCGGCGCGGCCGCCGCGATCAAGAAGACCGCCGCCGGCAACCAGCTGCTGGTCGGCTACCTGGTCCCGCATGAGGGCGCCGGCTTCGACGCCGAGGCGGCCACGCTGCGGATCCGCGAACAGCTCCCGGCCGCGCTGGTGCCGCTGCTGGCGGTGGTCGAGGCGCTGCCCACGCGTACCTCGGGCAAGGTCGACCGCGCCGCCCTGCCCTGGCCGCTGCCCACCGCCGGCACGCCGGCCGCGGCCCTCAGCGCGACCGAGGAGTGGCTGGCCGGCGGCTGGGAGTCGATTCTCGGGGTACGCCCGGCCGAGCCCGGCGCCGACTTCTTCACCAACGGCGGCAGCAGCCTCGGCGCGGCGCAACTGGTGGCCTGGATCCGGCACCGCTACCCGCGGGTGTCGGTGGCCGACATCTACCAGAACACCAGGCTGGCGCAGCTGGCGGCCGTGCTCGACGGGCTCGAGGACACCACCGCGGTGCGCCGTGAGGTCCGGCCGACGCCGCGCCGGGCCGGCTTCGTCCAGGCTCCGCTGACCGTGCCGATGCTGGCCCTGGCCGGGCTGCGCTGGCTGGTCGTGCTGGCCGCCCTGGGCAACCTGCTGGCCGCCTCCGACGACCTGCTCGCCCTGACCGATCCGGCGCCGTGGGCCCACCCGGTGTCGTGGTGGTGGATCGCGGCCGGCTGGCTGCTGCTGTTCAGCCCGGCCGGCCGGATAGCGGTGGCCGCCGGCGGGGCCCGGCTGCTGCTGCGCGGGGTGCGCCCGGGCGACTACCCGCGCGGCGGGAGCGTGCACCTGCGGTTGTGGGCGGCCGAACGGCTGGCCGAGGTCTCCGGCGTGACCGGCGTGGCCGGGGCGTCGTGGATGATCACGTACGCCCGGGCGCTGGGCGCGCAGATCGGCCCGGACGTCGACCTGCACTCGGCGCCGCCGGTGACCGGCCTGCTCAAGGTGGGCCGGGGGGCCGCTATCGAGCCCGAGGCCGACCTGTCCGGTTACTGGGTGGACGGCGACGTGGTGCACGTCGGCCGGGTCCGCGTCGGCGCCGGGGCCCGGGTCGGCTCGCGCAGCACGCTGATGCCGGGCGCGCGCATCGGCAAGGGCGCCCGGATCGCCGCCGGTTCGACAGTCACCGGTCCGGTGCCGGCCGGGCAGCGCTGGGCCGGATCCCCCGCGGTCAAGGTCGGCGGCGACGCGGTCCCGTGGCCGGGCAAGCGGCCGCCGCGGTCGCGGTTCTGGGTCGGCGCGTACGCTCTGACCGCGCACCTTTTGGGCCTGGTCCCGGTCGTCGCCGCGCTGCCCGCGCTGGCGTTGCTGGGCTGGACGCTGGCCCACCGGCCGAGTGTGGGCGCGGCGCTGGCCGTCGTGCCGGTGGCCGCGCTGACCTATCCGCTGGCGTACGCGAGCCTGATCCTGATCTTCGTCCGGCTGCTCAGCGTGGGCCTGACGGCCGGCTACCACCCGGTCCACGGCCGCGTGGCCTGGCAGGTGTGGACGACCGAGCGGCTGATGGGCATGGCCCGGGTCGCGCTCTTCCCGATGTACGCGAGCCTGTTCACGCCGGTCTGGCTGCGGCTGCTGGGCGCCAAGGTGGGTCGCGGCGTGGAGGCGTCGACGGTGCTCGCGCTGCCGGCGATGACCACTGTCGACGACGGCGCGTTCCTGGCCGACGACACCATGGTCGCCACCTACGAACTGAACAACGGCTGGCTGCGCGTCGCACCGGCCCGCATCGGCAAGCAGGCCTTCCTGGGCAACTCGGGGATGGCCGCGCCGGGCCGCAACGTGCCCAAACGGGGTCTGGTCGGGGTGCTGTCGTCGGCGCCGCGCAAGGCCAAGAAGGGCACCTCCTGGCTCGGCGCCCCGCCGATGCCGCTGCGCCGGATCGCCGAGCAGGCCGACAGCAGCCGCACCTTCGAGCCCCCGGCTCGTCTCAAACTGGCCCGCGCGGCGATCGAACTGTGCCGCCTCATCCCGGTGATGTTCGCCGCCGCGCTGGCCTTCATCGTCCTCGCCACCCTGGTGGTGATCTGGCAGGGCGCCGGCGTCGCGATCGCCGCGCTGGCCGCCGGCCCGGTCCTGTTCGCCGCCGCGGTCGTGGCCGCGCTCACCGCCACCGCGGCCAAGTGGCTGCTGGTCGGCCGGTTCCGGGTCGCCGACAAGGCGCTGTGGACGTCGTTCGTGTGGCGCAACGAGCTCGCCGACACGTTCGTCGAGGTGCTCGCGGTGCCGTGGCTGATCCGGTTCGCCACCGGGACCCCGCTGCTCGCCGCCTGGCTGCGTACGCTCGGCGCGCGGATCGGCCGCGGCGTCTGGCTGGAGACCTACTGGCTGCCCGAGTACGACCTCGTCCGGCTGGGCGACGGCGTGACCGTCAACCGGGGCTGTGTCGTGCAGACGCACCTGTTCCATGATCGGATCATGAGCATGGACGAGGTGAGGTTGGACGCGGGCGCGACGCTCGGCCCGCACGGCATCGTGCTGCCCGGCGCCAGCATCGGCGCGCGCACCACGGTGGGCCCGGGCTCGCTGGTGACCCGCGGCGACGCCGTCCCGCCGGACACCAGCTGGCTGGGCAACCCGATCGCGACGTGGCCGGCCCGGGCATGACCCCCCGGCCGGGCGCCGAGCGCTCGACCGACTCGTACCTCCCCGCGCACGGCAACGGCGGTTACCGGGTCGTGCACTACGACCTGGAACTGGACTACCGGATCGTGTCCAACCGGCTCGGCGGGCGGGCGGTGGTGACGGCGGTCGCCGACGAGCCGCTGTCGCGGTTCACCCTCGACATGGGCCGGTTGCGGGTGTCCGACGTGCGCGTCGGCGGCCGGCCGGCCCGGTTCAGCCAGCGGCCCGGCAAGCTGCGGATCACGCCGGCCCAGCCGGTCGCCGGGCACTTCGTCGCCGAGATCCGTTACGCCGGCAAGCCGGTGCCGATCCCGGGCCGGTGGGGCGACATCGGCTGGGACGAGCTGACCGACGGGGTACTGGTCGCCAGCCAGCCGATCGGCGCCCCGTCCTGGTTCCCGTGCGACGACCGGCCGGCGGCCAAGGCGGCGTTCCGGGTGACGATCACCGCGCCGACGCCGTACACCGTCGTGGTCACCGGCGACCTGGTCGGCCGCCGCCGCGGCGCCGGCACCACCACCTGGATGTACGAGCGCGCCGAACCGACGTCGCCCTACCTGATGAGCGTGCAGATCGGCCGGTACGAGCTGATCGACCTGGTCCCCGGCGGCGCCGTCCGCCAGCGGGCCGCGGTCCCGCCCCGGCTGCGCCGCCGGTTCGCGCACGACTTCGGCCGGCACGGCGAGATCATGACCGCGCTGGAAGGTTTCTTCGGCCCCTACCCGTTCCGTGAGTACGTCGTGGTGGTCGCCGACGATGACCTCGACGACCCGGTCGAGGCCCAGGGCATGGCCGTGTTCGGCAAGAATCACGTCGACGGCCGGCGCACCCACGAGCGGCTGGTCGCGCACGAGCTGGCCCACCAGTGGTTCGGCAACAGCCTGACCGTCGCCGACTGGCGGCACATCTGGCTCAACGAGGGCTTCGCGACCTATGCCGAGTGGCTGTGGTCCGGGGTGCGCGGCGGCCTGTCGGCGGCCACCCAGGCGGCGCAGTGGCATGCCCGGCTGGCGATCCGCCCGTCGGCCATCCGGGTGGCTGACCCGGGTGTGGACAACATGTTCGACCCGATGGTCTACAAGCGCGGGGCGCTGACCCTGCACGCGCTGCGGGTGGAGATCGGCGACGAGCTGTTCTTCCGGATGGTCCGCGGCTGGGTCGCCGACCATCAGCACGCGACGGTGACCGGTGAGCAGTTCCGGGCGTACGCCCAGTCGTACACCCCGAAGCCCCTCGGCGCCCTCTTCACCGCCTGGCTGGATCGTCCTGCCCTGCCCCCGCTCCCCCGCCGGTGAACGCTCCCGGCCGCCGTCCCCGGTGGGGGTCGGGCGCGGCCGGGAGCAGACACCCCGCGAGAGGCGCATCTAGCGGCGGAGCGACGCCAGGATGACGGCGCGCGCGGCGGTGACAGTGGCGCTGAAGGCGTCCGGGTCGCGACCGATGCGTTCGGCGCCCGCGCGCATGGCTCCGGCGAGCAGCTCGACAGTGAGCGGCACGTCGCCGAGGTCGCGGAACTCACCGCGGGCGATGCCGTCCCGGACGACGCTCTCGACCGCGGTCACCAGTGCGTGGAACGGGCCCTCCGGTCCTTTGGGCATCTGGTCGACCAGCGGGCCGGAGCCCGGCCGGAACATCGGCTGCAGAGCCTGGTCGGTGGATGCCTCGAGGACCGCCCCGACGATCTCGGCCATCCGCCCGGGGGCGGGTTCGCCGGAGCGGGCGGCGATCGCGGCCACCCGCTCGATCATCGGCTGCGCGGCCCGGTGGGTCAGCGCCAGGACGAGGGCGCTCTTGTCGCCGGCGTAGTTGTAGAGGGTGTTGCGGGCCAGCCCGGCGCGGGCTGCGATGTGGCCCATGGTGATCGACTCGTAGTCGCGTTCGAGGAGCAGCTGCCGCATCGCCTCGGCGAGGTCGGCCCACACCATCTCGTGGTGTTCGGTGATGCTGGTTCCCCGGATCCGCGGCATCCGGCCATTCTCCCGGTCAGGTCGGCTGTCCGGCGGCCAGGGCCACGCCGGACAGGTGCTCGTTCTCCTGGTAGGCCGATGTCAGTTTGACGCGGGTCAGCCGCCAGCCGTCCGGGGTGCGGACCGCCTCGTTGTCGTAGAAGCCGATCACCAGCCAGCGGTTGGGCCCGCCGGCGGCGATCTCGGCCGGGACCCAGTGCTCGGCGCGGACGTGGGCGTGCACGGTGGCGTGGTCGCCGTCGATCTCCACGACGTGTCCGCTGATGGTGTGGTGGGTGGCCAGGTAGGGCGCGAACGAGCCCCGGAGGATCTCGACGTAGTCGCCGAGTGGGGTGGTCATCGGCGGGATGTCGGCCACGGAGGAGAAGTCGAGGGTGAGCGGGTCGGTGAAGACCCGGCCGGGCAGGTCGGTGAACTGCTTCTGGTCGGCGATGTCGGCGTAGTGCCCGAGCAGTTGGACGATCTGTTCGCGATCGGTGAGGTCAGCCATGATCGCAAGTTTACGACATCTTGTCGCGAAAAACGAATGTTCGTTGATGTTGCGTTCTGTTGACACCGCACATGTACGGCGGTCAATGTATGCGGATGCGACTGCTGATGTCCGTGCTCCTCGCCCTGTCCGCTCTGGTCGCCCCGGCCACCCCCGTGAGCGCCGCGGCCGCGCCGGTGCACGGGCTCAAGGGCGAGTACTACCGGATGTCGCAGGTCGGGGCCCGGGACTTCGCCGAGCTGGGCGGGGTCCTGCTGGACGCCAACGTCGACCTGCCCGGCCTGGTCGCCGCCTTCACCTCGCTGACCGGCCGGGGCGAGCACGTCACCGGCCGGTGGACCGGGAAACTGACCGCCCCCACGACCGGCGACTACACGTTCTACCTGCATGGTGACGACGGGTTCCGGATGTTCCTGGACGGGCAGCCGGTGATCGACTACTGGGAGGTGTCGCGCGGCGCCGAGATCGCCAGCCGGCCGATCACGCTGACCGCGGGCGAGGCGCACGACGTCCGGGTCGAGATGTTCCAGGACTACGGCGGGGCCGACCTGTTCCTGAGCTGGGCCGGGCCGGGCATCGCCAAGCGGATCGTGCCCGAGTCGGCGTTCACCGTGCCCGACGGCTTCCAGGACTACCCGGCCACGATCACCGTCCAGCCGAACGGGCGGCGGCTGACCGTCGACCTCGAGCGGCCGATCACCGAGGTCGCGCAGACCGCGGCGCACCTGGTCGTCGAGGCGGACACCACGCCGCTGCCGGTCACGGGCGTCACCGCCAACGGCAAACGGCTGGTGGTCACCCTGGGTGCGCCCGTCCAGAAGGCTCAGCGGGTACGCGTCAACTACGACGGTAACGGCGGTCTCATGGCGGCCGGCTCACCCGTACCCCTGCTCTCCCGCATCGCGACGAACAGCTCGACCCACCGCCTGACCACCCCCTGGGGCGACCGGGTCGACCCGGCCCAGCCCCTGCCCGAGTACCCCCGCCCCCAGCTGGTGCGCGACCGCTGGCTCAACCTCAACGGCCCGTGGGAGTTCGCCGGCGCCGCGCCGGACGAGCAGCCGGTCTTCGGCCGCAAGCTGGCCGAGCGGATCACCGTGCCGTTCCCGGTCGAGTCGCTGCTGTCCGGGGTGGAGCGCCGCGAGCAGCACATGTTCTACCGCAAGCTGGTGACCGTGCCGCGCGGCTGGCGGGCCGGCACCACCAACCGGCTCGAGCTGAACTTCGGCGCCGTCGACCACCAGGCCCGGGTGTTCGTGAACGGCACGCTGGTCGCCGAGCACACCGGCGGCTACTCGGCGTTCGGCGTGGACATCACCGACGCACTGCGCGGCACCGGTCCGCAGGAGATCCTGGTCGCGGTGACCGACACGACCGGGCCGGACCAGCCGATCGGCAAGCAGTCGCTGAACCCGGGCGGCATCGTCTACACGCCCACCTCGGGCATCTGGCAGACGGTGTGGCTGGAGCCGGTCGCCCCGAACGCGATCTCCGAGCTGACCACCACGCCCACCCTGGACTCCCTCACGGTGACGGCGGCGACCCCGGCCAGCACGCCGGTCACCGCGACCGCCTTCGACCGGGCGGGCCGGAAGGTCGGCAGCGTGACCGGCCCGTCCAACACCGCGCTGCGGCTTCCGGTCCGGCACCCGCGCCTGTGGAGCCCCGACGACCCATACCTCTACGACCTTCGCGTGACCACCGAGGACGACACGATTGAGAGCTACTTCGGTCTGCGTACGGTCGAGGTGAAGCAGGTCGGCGGTTTCCCCAAGCTCGTGCTCAACGGCCGGCCGATCTTCTCGCTGGCCACCCTGGACCAGGGCTTCTGGCCGGACGGCCTGTACACCGCGCCCAGTGACGCGGCGCTGCGCTGGGACATCGAGCAGACCCGCGAGCTCGGGTTCAACGCGATCCGCAAGCACATCAAGGTCGAGCCGGCCCGCTGGTACCGGCACGCCGACGAGCTGGGCGTGCTGGTCTGGCAGGACTTCGTCAGCGCGAGCATCCGGACCACGGCCGGGCGGCAGGCGTGGCGTACCGAGGCCGACCGCGCCATGCGGCAGACCCACAACTCCCCCGCCGTGATCGGCTACGTGGTCTTCAACGAGGGCTGGGGCGAGTGGGACCGGACCGAGACCGGGCGCATCGCCGATCAGGTCAAGGCGGCCGACCCGAGCCGCGTCGTCAACGCGCACAGCGGCGTCAACTGCTGCGACTCCAAGGGCGACTCGGGCCGGGGCGACGTCATCGACCACCACGACTACCTGAACGAGACCCCGCCCTATCCGGACGCGACCCGGATGGCCATGGACGGTGAGCACGGCGGGTTCACCCTGCGTACGCCCGGGCACATGTGGCCGGGAGCGCCGGCCAACATCTACAGCGGAGTGGCCGACAAGGCCGCGCTGACCGCCAAGTACGTCGACAACACGCGACGTTTCTACCTGGAGGCGGCCGGCGCCGAGCTGTCCGGATCGGTGTACACCCAGATCACCGACCTGGAGACCGAGCTCAACGGCCTGTGGACCTACGACCGGCGGCAGAGCAAGGTCGACACCTCGGCCGTACGCGCGGTCAACCGCCAGGTCATCAAGGCCGGCACCACCCCGGCCGGGCGCACGTATCCCGGCCGGGGCGACTGGAAGCTCGACGAGGGCCAGGGCGCGACGGCCGGGGACAGCAGCGGCAGCGGCGCCGACCTGACCCTGACCGGCGACCCGCGATGGGTGCCCGGGGTGTCCGGGACGGCGCTCGCCTTCGACGGTGACGACTCGGCCGACACGGCCCAGCCGGTGGTCGACACGACCAAGGACTACTCGATCGCCGCCTGGGTGACCCTCGACGAACTGCCCGGCAATTACGCGTCCGCGGTCAGCCAGGACGGCCGGGTCACGGAGAGCCCGTTCTACCTTCAGTACGGGCAGGGCGCGTTCGCCTTCAGCACGCCGGGTGGCAACCGGGCCCGGGCCCCGATGACCCCGGCGCTGAACCACTGGTACCACCTGGCCGGCGTCCGCGAGCACGCCACCGGGCAGGTCCGGCTCTACGTCGACGGGCAGCTCATCGGCACCGCGGCGGCCGGTCCGGACGTGGTCAGCACCGGTCCGCTGACGGTGGGCCGGGCCAAATACGCCGGCGACAAGACGGACTACTGGTCCGGGGCGATCGACTCCGTCCATGCTTTTGACCACGCCCTCACCGGCCAGGAAGTAGCCAATCTGTATGACAACGAGCGGGCTCGATAAACCATTTCCAAAATGCGAGGCGGCAAAATAGCGACGGCGCGGTTCTAAAGCTATTATTTGGCTTCAAACCGGACATAAAGGCGTGTCTGAGCTGCATAAAGTCGGGCATCCGACCAGAGATCTCACTGGAATGGGGGAAACATTTAATCGCAGCTTGAATAACGGATGAGGCCTCACGCTAAGGTCATCTCGCCTCCGTTCTGGGGCAATTTACCTTTGCTGAAAGGCGACGAACTTGGCTGCCGCCGTCATGATTGTGGTGTCGGTTCTACTGGCCGTTTTCGCTGCGGTCACCCTGTGGTGGACCATGCACGCGTGGCGAACGCCGGAGATGCTGGCCGCGACTCGCTTCGCGGCCCCCGACGGAGACCATCGGATCACCTTCTCGCTGCTCCTGCCGGCCCGGCACGAGCAGGCCGTCCTCGAACACACGGTGAACCGGCTGGTGCGGTCGTCCCACCAGGGGTTCGAGATCATCATCATCGTCGGGCACGACGACCCGGAGACTGCCGAGGTCGCGCACCGGCTCGCCGCCTCCGCGCCCGACCGGGTCCTGGTCGTGACCGACCACAACGAACAGAAGAACAAGCCGCGTGCGCTCAACACGGCTCTCCCCTACGTACGCGGCGATGTGGTCGGCGTGTTCGACGCCGAGGACGAGGTGCATCCGAGCCTGCTGGAACACGTCGACCACGCGTTCCGGTCGACCGGCGCCGACGTGGTGCAGGGCGGCGTCCAGCTGATCAACTTCCACTCCAGCTGGTACAGCCTGCACAACTGCCTGGAGTACTTCTTCTGGTTCCGCAGCCGGCTGCACCTGCACGCGCAGAAGGGCTTCATCCCGCTCGGCGGCAACACCGTCTTCGTCCGGACCGAAGTGCTGCGCCGGGCCAACGGCTGGGACGGCACCTGCCTGGCCGAGGACTGCGACCTGGGCGTGCGGCTGTCCAGCCGGGGCGCCAAGGTGGTCGTCGCCTACGACTCCGCGCTGGTCACCCGCGAGGAGACCCCCGGCACCCTGCGCAGCCTGCTCAAACAGCGAACCCGCTGGAACCAGGGCTTCCTACAGGTGCTGCGCAAGGGCGAATGGCGCCGGCTGCCCCGGTTCCGGCAGCGAATGCTGGCCCGATACACGCTGACCGGGCCGTTCGTGCAGGCGTTCTCCGGTGCGGTGATCCCGGTCGGCGCCGGCGTCGCCCTCTGGGGGCACGTGCCGATCGCGGTGGCCATGGCCACGTTCGTACCGCTGGTCCCGATGGCCGCCAACGTGGTCTTCCAGGCGGTCGGGCTGCGGGACTTCGGCAAGGAGTACAACCTGCGGATCCGCTGGCACCACTATGCCCGGTTGCTGCTCAGCGCCTTCCCGTACGCCGTGATCCTGAGCGCGGCCGCCCTGCGCGCCGTCTACCGCGAGTACACCGGCCGCCGTGACTGGGAACTGACCGCGCACGTCGGCGCGCACCTGACCACGCCACCGGCCAAGGTCGGTGTCGTGTGACCGCCGCCCTCTCACCGACGCTCGTCCTCACCACCCCGGCCGAACCGGACCCGCCCCGGCGGCGCCGGCGGCTGCCCCGCGAGGCGCTTCTGCCCGCCGGCCTGACCGCGCTGGTGCTGGTGGTGCTGAGCGTCAACATCACCGGGTTCCCGATGACCAGCGACGACGAGGGCACCTACCTCGCGCAGGCCTGGGCGGTCCGGCAGGGCCACGGCCTCGCCCACTACACCTACTGGTACGACCATCCACCGCTGGGCTGGATGCAGCTGGCCGCGCTGTCCTGGCTGCCGGACCTGCTCGGGGTGGACGGCACCACCGTCGCGGCCGCCCGGGTGGCGATGCTGCCGGTGGTGGCGGCCAGCCTGCTGCTGGTCTATCTCGTCGGCCGCCGGCTCGGCCTGACCGTCGTCGCGTCGGCCGGCGCCCTGCTCGTCTTCGGCCTGTCCCCGCTCGCGGTGACCATGGACCGGGGGATCTACCTGGACAGTTTCGCCGTGGCCTGGATGCTGGCCGCGCTGGCCCTGGCCCTCTCGCCCCAGCGGCACCTGTGGCACTTCACCGCGGCCGGGGCGGCCACCGCGATCTCCGTCCTGAGCAAGGAGACCATGCTGCTCACCGCGCCGGCCGTGGCGGTGGCGCTGTGGCAGAACGCGGCCCGCGGCAGCACCCGGCCGTGGGCCGCCGGTGGCTACCTCAGCGGACTGACCCTGATCGGGATGTTCTACCCGCTGTACGCCCTGCTCCGCGGCGAGCTCCTTCCCGGATCCGGGCACGTCTCGCTGATCGGGGCGTGGACGTTCCAGCTGGCCTCCCGCTCGGGCTCGGGAAGCGTCTTCCAGTCCGGCACGGGCACGTCGCAACTGCTGCACTCGTGGCTGTACTACGACCCGATCATCCTGATCGCCGGGCTGGTCGCGACGCTGGTGGCGCTGCCGGTGCGGCGGCTGCGGCCGGTCGTCGTGGCCGTCGTGGTCCTGGTCGTGGTGGCGCTGCGGCCCGGGGGCTACGTGCCGGCCATGTACGTGGTGCAGGTCCTGCCGTTCCTCGCACTGGTCATCGCCGGCGTGCTCGACGAGGGGGTACGCCGCACCGCGCGGGGCCCGCGCTGGATCCGTCCGGCCGCCCTGGCCACGATCGCGGTGCTGGTCGCGGCGACCGTGGCGCCGAGCTGGTGGGCCGGCAACCGCCGCGCGCTCACCGCCGACGACAACGCCGGCTACACCGCGGCCGCGGCCTACCTACGCGACCGCGTCCCGGCCAAGGACTCGGTCCGCATCGTGGTCGACGACGCGCTCTGGCTCGATTGCGTACGGGCCGGCTACCGGCGGGAGAACACCATCTGGTTCTACAAGCTCGACCTCGACCCGGCGATCCCCGAACAGCTCCCGAACGGCTGGCACGACGTCGACTACGTGATCTCAACGCCCATCATGCGCCAGAACCCCGGCGCTCTGCCCACGGTGTCCACGTTGCTGGCCCACTCGACGCCGATCGCGGCGTTCGGGCCGCCGGACGGCCGGATCGAGATCCGTCGCATCATCGAGGAGAAATCATGACCGGTACCGCCAGACCGACCGGCCGCGCGGTGGTGGACGAACCGAGCCGGGCGCCGGTGAGCCCCGGGGACCGGACCGTACGCCTGGCGCCGCTGCCGCGGGGCGGGCGTACCCGCGCTGTCCTGCCCGGGCAGATGGGCGTCCGCCCCCGCCCGGCCACGCTGCGGCAGAGCATCGTCGTGCCCACCTTCAACGAGCGCGACAACATCCATGCCCTGATCGCCCGGCTGGTCGCGGCGCTGCCGCACAGCGAGACCGAGATCGTGTTCGTGGACGACAGCACCGACGACACGCCCGAGGTGATCGCGGCCGCGGCCCAGGACTCGCCCATCCCGATCACCGTCTACCACCGCGACGAGGCCACCGGCGGTCTGGGCGGCGCCGTGGTGGAGGGCCTGCGGCTCGCCGCCGGCGAGTGGATCGTCGTGATCGACGCCGACCTGCAGCACCCGCCGGAGGTGGTACCCGATCTGATCGCGGCCGGAATGCGCGACGGCGCCGACCTCGTGGTCGGCACCCGCTACGCCGGCGCGGGCCGCACCGACGGCCTGGCCGACCGCTACCGCAAACTGGTCTCGCGCGGGTCGACGATGCTGGTCAAGACCCTCTTCCGCAGTTACCTGCTGCAGGTCAGCGACCCGATGAGCGGCCTGTTCGCGATCCGGGCGAGCTCGGTCGAACCCGAGGAACTGCGCCCGCTCGGCTACAAGATCCTGCTCGAGCTGGTGGTCCGCAACCGGCCGGGCCGGATCGTCGAGGTGCCGTACGTGTTCCAGGAACGGAACGCGGGCGAGTCCAAGTCGTCGTTCGCCGAGGGCCTGCGCTTCCTGCAGCACCTCGGCCGGCTCCGGTTCGGCGCCCCGCGATCGCGGATGCTGGCCTTCGCCCTGATCGGGGTGTCCGGGCTGCTGCCCAACCAGGCCACCCTGTTCCTGCTCAGCCACCTGCTCGGCGTCCACTACCTGCCCGCCGCCGTGGTCGCCAACATGGTCGCGGTGCTGTGGAACTTCGCGCTCACCGACCGGCTGCTCTACTCCGAGCACCGCGACCGCAGCTTCCCCAGCCGGTTCGCCCGCTTCTTCCTGATGGGCAACGCCGACCTGCTGCTGCGTATCCCGATGCTGGCCCTGCTGGTCGACGGCGCCCACCTCGGCGTACTGGCCGCCAACCTGCTCACCCTCGTCGCCTCCTTCGTCGTCCGATTCCTCATCGCCGACAAGGTCATCTATCTGGCGCACCGGAGAAACTCATGAATCGACAGTTACCGCTGTTCAGCCGGCGCGACCGCGTCCGGCTCGGCCAGTTCCTCGTCCTGCTCCTGGCCACGCTGATCCTGCTGCCCCAGGTCCCGGCCCACGGCAGCGCCAACCTGATCGCCAACCCCGGCTTCGAGTCCATCGACGGCGGCAACCCGGTGTGCTGGGAACAGTCCGGCTGGGGCACCAGCGGCTACTCGTTCGCGGTCACCCCGGCCGCGCACAGCGGCACCAAGGCCATGCGGGTCACCATGACCACCGCCGGCAGCGGCGACCGCAAGGCGATGATGCTGGAGAACCCGTCGTGCGCGCCCAACGTGACACCGGGCCGCCAGTACGACCTGGGCGCCTGGTACACCACCACCACCCCGAACACCGTGCTGACGGCGTTCCGCCACGACGTCGCCCAGGGCTGGGTCTACTGGACCGACCTGGCCACGCTGCCCACCACCAGCACCTGGACCCGCAAGGTGGTACGCACCCCGGTCGTGCCGCCCAACACCGACCAGGTCGTCTGGGGCATCACCATCTACGGCGTCGGCACCCTGACCACCGACGACTACACCATGGAGGACGTCACGCAGCCGGCGGCCGGCACCGCGTGCAGCGCCGGCGCGGCCTGCACGGCCGGGCAGTGGGCGGTGATGCCGTTCAACTCGCCGGTACGGGCCATCCACTCGGTCGTGCTCCGCAACGGGGACGTGCTGCTGGTCGCCGGATCCGGCAACAACGTCGACGACTTCGCCGCCGGCACCTTCAAGTCGGCCATCTACAAACCGTCGACCGGCACGTTCAACACCGTACCCACGCCGGCCGACCTGTTCTGTTCCGGTCACGTCCAGCTCTCCGACGGCCGGGTGCTGGTGATGGGCGGGAACAAAGACTATCCGGCGGCCGACCTCAGCCACGGCTACAAGGGGCTGAAGAACTCTTACGTCTTCGACCCGGCGGCCAACTCGTACACCCGGGTCAACGACATGACCGCCGGCTCCTGGTACCCGTCGGCCACGATGCTCGGCAACGGCGACGTGATCTCGCTCGGCGGGCTCGGTGAGGACTCCGCCGGCACCGTCGCCACGCAGTACTTCAAGACCGCCCAGCAGCGGTGGCTCGGCCTCAACGAGGCGAACCAGTCGTGGAGCTTCTGGGGTCTCTACCCGTCGATGATCCTGATGCAGGACGGCCGGTTGTTCTACTCCGGCAGCCACGTCTTCGGCAACGGCCTGCCCGGCTCGGGTTCCTCCATCTACGACTACACCGCCAACACCATCACCCCGGTCAACGGCCTGCAGCGCAAGGACGAGCGGGACCAGTCGATGAGCGTGCTGCTGCCACCCGCCCAGGACCAGAAGGTGCTGACCCTCGGCGGCGGCAACATCGACAGCAACCCGGACGCCAACCGGCTCACCGACCTGATCGACCTGAAGAAGGCCACCCCGGCCTACGCCGCCGGCCCGCTGCTGCCCACCGGCAAGCTCACCGGGGGCGTCCCCCAGACCAGCACACAGGGCAAGATGTACGTGTCGGCGGTGCTGCTGCCCGACGGCAAGGTCTTCGAGACCGGCGGTGGCCTGCACAACCGCGCCGACCCGGTCTACGAGGCGTCGATGTACGACCCGGCCACCAACAAGTTCACCGCCGCCATGGCCGTCGACCCGGTGCCGCGCACGTACCACTCGTCGGCGTTCCTGCTGCCCGACGGCCGCGTCATGGCCGTCGGCGACAACCCCGGCAACGGCACGTTCGACATGCGGATCTCGGTCTACTCGCCGCCGTACCTGTTCAAGGGCGCCCGGCCGCAGATCCTGACCATGGCCGACCCGCAGTGGACCTACGGCACCACCAAGAACATCACTGTCGACGGGCCGATCACGAGGGCCGAGCTGATCCGCCCGGCCGCGGTGACCCACTCCAGTGACCCGAACCAGCGGTTCGTGGACGTACCGATCACGGTCAACGGCAACTCCGTCGGGCTCAACCTGACCAGCAACCCCAACCTGGCCCCGCCCGGCTGGTACATGCTGTTCGTGGTCGGCACCAACGGCGTCCCCTCGGTAGCGAAGTGGGTGCATGTCGGATGAGGCGGCTTCGTTACGCCGGACTCGGGATCGCGGTGGCCGGCCTGTCGGTGGCCGGCTGGCTGACCGTCACCCGCCCGTCCCCACCAGCGGCGCCGGCAGCCGCGCCGATGGCCCTGGAGTCGCCCGCTCCGATCACCCCCGACCGGCCGGCGCCCTCGGCCACGCCATCGGCGAAGCTCCGCGCGCCGTCGACGGCGGCCCGGGACGGCGGGCGGTGGCCGGAGAGGCTGGGCGGGACCGGGCGCCCGCGGGCCGCACAACTGCCGCCCGGCTCGAAGGCCAAGGCGCAGCCGTACACCCAGCCGTTCGCCGCCCAACCCGGCACCCGGCCACTGGCCCGCAAGGCCCGCCCCAAGAGCGCGACACCCATGCCGCCGAACACCGACGGCTGCGACCACAACTACGGCACCCGCGTGCAGTGCGTGCCGTGGACCTTCCCGGACGACGTCACCGACAAGTGCGCCTGGCTGACCGGCCACGGTTACCGGGACCTGAAGGTGGTCGGCCGGGACCGTCAGAAACTCGACCCGGACGGTGACGAAACCGCCTGCGACTGACCGCCGACGTGTGTTTCATGACCCGCGTCGCTCTCGACCGGGTCGTGAACACGCCTCAACTGGTGGCGCGCACGTCGAGGTTGGCGAAGCTGACGTCGGCCGTACCCGTCTGATCCCCGGTGGCGACGCCGAGCAGGACCTGGCCCGACACCAGCTCGGCGTTGCCCGAACCGGCGCGCAGCACGTCACTGCCGTCCACCGCCACCGACACGCTCTGGCCGGTCACCGTCACAGTCAGCTTGTGCTTGGTGCCCGGCTGGAGCGCGGCCGACTGCTTGCGGCCGGTGGTGGACAGGATCGCCCCGTCGACGATCTCCATCACCTGCCGGTCGGCGCAGGCGCTGAGCTGGTAGCTGCTCGCCGACTGGTGGCGGAACCACACCATCGCGCACGAGTTGGCCGTGCCGACCGTCAGATCGACGTTGATCACCAGGTCGCCGGCGAACGTGTCGGCCGGGCCCAGGCACTGGTAGGTGACCCGGCCGGTGGTGCGGGCCCGCAGCGCACCGCCCTGGTAGGCGCAGCTACCGGCCTCGGTGGAGCTCGGCGGGAACTGGGCCGGCTCGGTGAGCGGGTCGAACAGCGACGGCCCGGCGAAACTGAGCCCGTCGGCCGAGGCGGCCGGGGACGGCGGCGGCCCGGCGGCGGCCCCGGTGGGTTCGTCGTTGTCGTTGGTACGGGCCAGAGCCACCGTGGCGCCGGCGACGATGGCTACCGCGATCGCCACCGCCGCGTAGAGCGCCCGGCGCATGACCGGCTTGCGCGGCTGCTCCGCCGGCGCGGTGCCGGCACTCTGATGCGGCCGGGCCGGAGGCGGGGACGCCGGCTGGGCCTGCACCGGAGCACTGACCAGGCCTTCCAGCAGGTCACGGGCGCCAAAACGAGCGCCGTTGGCCGGCCCGGCGGCGTGCCGGCCGTCGGCCGGTGGGCCACTGGTGGGCCGGTCCGTGCCGGGCTGGCCGCTGACCGGTCCGGCCGCCATCGGCCCGCCGCGGCCCGGCCGGTCGACCGTCGCGTGCTGGCGGCCGGTCGGCTGATCGGGAGCGGCGTGCTGGCCGCCGGCGGGCCGGTCGATCGTTCCGGGCGGGGCGGTGCCCGGCCGGTCGGTGGTCGCGGACTGGGCGCGGCCGGCCCAGCCCGCGGCCGGCTGCGGGGCCTCGGCGATCAGCTGTTCCAGCAGGTCGCGTGCACCATAGCGGCTGGGCGCGGGGCGGGACACCGGCGCCGGTGCCGGTGCCGGGACGGCGAGCAGCCGCTGGACCAGGTCACCGGCGGCGGGCCGGTCGGCCGGATGCTTGGACAGCGCCAGCCCGACCAGCCCGGCCAGCGACTCCGGTAACCCGGTCAGGTCGGGCTCGGCGGTCAGGATGCGGCCCGCGGTGGCCATCGGCGAGTCACCTTTGAACGGGCTGTGGCCCGTACCCGCGTAGGTGACCACCGCGCCCCACGCGAAAATGTCCGCGGCCGGCGTGATCTCACCGACCGTGGGGTCGAGCCGCTCCGGCGCCATGTACGCCACCGTGCCCACCATCTGATCGGTGCGGGTGTGCCGGCTGGTCACGTCGAGCGCCCGGGCGATCCCGAAGTCGATCACCTTCGGTAACCCTAAGGAGAGCAGGACGTTGGACGGCTTGAGGTCGCGGTGGATCACCCCGGCGCCGTGGATCGCGCTGAGCGCGGCGGCCACACCGACCGCGACACTGTGCACGTCACCGGCCGGCACCGGGCCACGCTCGGTGACCACGTCCTGCAGGCTCGGGCCGTCCACGTACTCGACGACCAAATAGGGGACCTCGCTGTCCGGGTCGGCGTCGATCACCGCCGCGGTGCAGAAGGACGGGACCTGACGGACGCGGTGGACCTCGCTGCGGAACCGGGCCCGGAATTCCTCACGGTCGGCGTACTCGGCGCGCACGGTTTTGACCGCCACCGACCGCCCGGCGGTGTCGCGGCCCAGAAAGACCACTCCCATGCCGCCCTCACCCAGGCGAGCGATCAGCTGAAACTCGCCGAGTCGCCGGGGATCCTCGGGTCGCAGGGGCCTACTGCCCATGGGTAGCGCTCCCACTCCTGTTCCGGCGGTCCCGACGCGACGCGACAGTACACGCTTCCACGCCGTCCGCGCATCGGCATGCCCGATCGGCACAGCGCCAAAAGTACAGAAGTGAAAGTGACTGACCAGTAACTTTGCCCCTTCGGACCGTCCACGTTGTACACACAGGACGGCGATTGTCCGATTGCCGCCGACCGGCGGGAGGCTCCTGGACTGGATGGACACGATCGGGTGACCAGGCGCTCGCCGGAACCGCGGGGCGAGGCGCCCGGCCGCCTCCACGATCCGCTCAGCGGCGACCCGGCGGTGACGACGGCCGGGAGGACGGCATCGGCCCGAGCCCGCGAGCGTGGGCCTCCCCCGCGACCACGCCGCCCGGCAATTGACCGTGACGGGTGGCGCGTGACCGCGGCGGGCGATTGTCAGGACGGTGGGAAGCGGAGTACCCGGTCGTCGTCGGTAGCCGGGGTTCCGCGGCCGTCGCGGTTACTCGTCGTCAGCCACACCGCGCCGTCGGGGGCGCGTTCGACGGTACGCAGCCGGCCGTACACACCCTGGAGGAGCGCGACCGGCGTGCCCGCGCCACCGGCGCCGTCGAGCGGGACCGACCACAGACGCGTGCCCCGCAGCGCAGCGACGTAAAGGGTGTCGCCGTCGATCGTGGCGCCGCTCGGTGAGGCGTCGGCCGTCGACCAGGTCACGATCGGGTCGTGGAAGCGCGCGTCGCCGGCCCGGCCCTCGACGATCGGCCAGCCGTAGTTGTCGCCCGGCACGATCTGGTTGACCTCGTCCCAGGTGTTCTGGCCGAGCTCGGCCACGTACATCCGGCCGTCGCCGTCCCAGGCCAGCCCCTGCACGTTGCGGTGACCCAGGGTGTAGACCAGCGAGCCGGGGAACGGGTTGCCGGTCTCGGGCACGCCGCCGTCCGGGCGCATCCGCAGGACCTTGCCGTTCAGGCTGTCCGGGTTCTGGCTGTTCGCGGTGTTGCTGGCGTCGCCGACACCCGCGTAGAGCATGCCGTCGGGCCCGAACGCGATCCGGCCGCCGTCGTGGATGGACGCCTTGGCCAGGCCGGACAGGATGACCTCGGGCTGGGCGGGGGCGTCGAGGTGCAGGCGGGCGATGCGGTTGTCGGTGGCCGCGGTGAAGTAGACGTAGACGTACCCGTCGTCGGCGTAGGTGGGTGAGACCGCGAGCCCGAGCAGGCCGCCCTCGCCGGACGGGCGGACGCCGGGGACCGTGGCCACCGCGACCGGCGCGCTGCCGGGCCGCAATCGCAGGATCCGTGCGCTGTCGCGCTCGGCGACCAGGGCACTGCCGTCGGGGAGAAAGTCCAATCCCCACGGTACGGTCAGCCCGGTCGCCACCACCTGCGGGTTCCCGAAGTCGGGCTCGGCGGCGGACGCGGGCACCGCGCCCGCGACGGTGAGTGACAGCGTGACCAGGCCGATGACCACCTTGCGGCGCATTCCACACCTCCGGCTCTCCATTGAGTGCCGTCAATCTACCTCAAGGCCGCCAACCGGGCATCCCGGACCACACCCTCTACAGCATCCTAGGCAGCTAGGTCAGCAGGTGCCGCGCCCGCATCCGCGGCGAACGACAAGGCCGCTGGGGCCAACCCGCCGCTCGGGCAGGCTGACCCCAACACCTCACAGCATGGTTTGGGCGCTAGAGGCTCAAGGTCGTCGGGGGGCCGGACAGCGATGCCTTGGCGCGCCGCGCAAAGTCGTCGGCCACGACCTCGATCTCGCCGGCGGCCAGACCGTCGAGCACGGTGGTCACGAACTCCTCGGCGCTGATCTTGGGGAAGTCCCATCCCGCGCTCATGTCGGTGTCAACCAGTCCGACGTGGGCGCCCAAGACCTGGGTGCCCTGCTCGGCGAGCTCGACCCGGAAAGCGTTGTTCAGGTTCCAGGCGGCGGCCTTGCTCACCGAGTAGGCGGCGTTGCCGGGTACCGCGTACCAAGAGGCCGCGGACAGCACCGTGACGATGGCGCCGCCATCGTTGCGGCCGAGCGCGGGGGCGAATCCGCGCGTCACCTGCAGGATGCCGAAGACGTTGGTCTCGACGTCCCGCCGGATGGTGTCGAGGTCTCCGGTGAGCACAGGCTGCAGGGTGGCGATGCCGGCGTTGTTGACCAGCAGGTCGACGTCGGGAGCCGCATGGACCGCAGCGTCCACGCTGGCGGCGTCCGTGACGTCCAGCTCGAGGGGCACGGCTCCGTCGACGTCGATCGAGCGGGGATCGCGGGCGGTGGCATAGACCCGTCGCGCGCCGCGAACCAGCAGCTGGCGGGTGAATTCGCGACCCAGCCCGCGATTGGCCCCGGTGACCAGCGCGGTGGAGTTTTCGATTCTCATGACCCGACTGTAAAATCTGACACGTATGTCAGGTTCAAATGTTTGTCGCGAGACGTGTGTCACGGAGGTGCTGAGTCGTGCGGATCGGTGAACTGGCCCGGCTGACCGGGGTGAGCCCGAGGTCGCTGCGCTGGTACGGCGAGCAGTCGCTGCTGCGGGAGACGCGCACCAGTGGGGGACACCGGGAGTACGACGACGACGCGGTGGACCGGGTCCGGACCATTCAGTTGCTGTTCGCCGCCGGCGTTCCCGCCCGGCACATCGTGGAGATCCTGCCCTGCGTCGACACCGGGACGACGACCCCGGCCATGGTCGCGCGCCTGGAGGAGGAGCGAACCCGGCTGCGGGCGCAGGCCGTGCGGCTCGCCGCCACCCTCGAGAGGCTCGATGAGGTGGTCGTGGAGACGCGCCTCAGGCTCCTGGCGGCCTGACGTCGGAGCACGTGGTCCCCCACCGGCGTGGGTGACTCCTGGGCGCCCCGCCGGCGCCGGCCCGCGGACAGATGACCAGCGGGCCGAACTCGTCGAAGGCGAACGACATCGATCTTGATCTCTGGTTTGAGATATTCACAGTCTTTAACATTACGGCTACTGTGAGAGCGCTCTCCCGCCCCCGCTCCCCCTCGGAGGCCTCACCGTGAATCCCCGCCGTTTCCTGTCCATCGCCGCCGTCGCCGTGCTCGCGGCCGGAGCCCTCGCCGTCACCGCGAACGCCGAAGCCGCGACCGTGGGCGCCGGCAGCTACGCCGAGGCGCTTCCCGCCGGGGGCAGTCTGCCGACCGGCTGCGGGTCGCTGTCCACCAACCCGCGTCAGTTCGTGACCGCCAACGCACCGTCCGGCGCCGTTCCGACCAACGACTGGTGGTCCTCGCTGCTGTTCAAGCGCGGCGACGACTGCAACTTCTCGCAGCCGCTGTTCGCGGGACCGGCCAGCTACCGGCCGGGCGCCGGCGGGCTCGGGCTCAGCTACCAGACCGACGCGGCCATCAGCGGCAGCGGCACCGGGGTCGGCGAATACCACTACCCGTACGCACAACACATCGTCGTCGGCGTGGCCGGCCTCAACGCGCCGCGGGCGCTGGTCGACGGATGGAGCGACTGGACCGTCACGCCGTCGTGGAGTGACGGTGCGCGGACGATGAGGGCGACCATCGGGCACGGGCTGCCGCTGTCGTACTACCGGATCACCGGCGGCGACGCGCAGCTGTCGATCACCGGGCCGCCGACGGTCTGGCAGAACACCGGTGGGCGGGTCGGTTTCTCGATCGGCGGGCACGACTTCGTCGCGTTCGGGCCGGCCGGGTCGAGCTGGACGCTGTCCGGCACCACGATCCGGTCCAGCCTGAACGGGCAGGGCTACTTCTCGGTCGCGGTGCTGCCGACGCTGACCGGGTCGACGAGCACGGCGGACAAGATCGCTGTCGCCGATCAGTTCCAGCCGTACGCGCACAACCACGTCACCGGCACCCGCATGACGTACTCGTACAACGCCTCCAACGGCACCGTCACCACCACGTACGCCTTCACCACGCAGGCCATGGCCGGCGGCGGTTCGGGTACGGTCGTCGCGCTCTACCCGCACCAGTGGCGCTACCTGACCGGCGCGACGCCGCTGTCCCGCACCTACGTCTCGCCCCGCGGCGCGATGAAGATTCTCACGGGTACGCAGTTCCAGACGTCGATGCGCTACTCCGGTGTGCTGCCCGAGCTGCCCGCCGCCGGTGACTCCAGCGGCGCCGACCTGACCCAGATCACCACCCTGCTCAACAACGAGCTGAACAACCCGGCCGACTTCCGTGGCGACGACACCTACTGGACCGGCAAGGGGCTGGGCCGGGCCGCCCGGATCGCGGAGATCGCCGACCAGCTCAACCTCACGTCGGTGCGCGACTCGGCCCTCAACGTCATCCGGACCCGGATCACCGACTGGTTCACGGCCTCGCCGGGCAAAACGTCGCGGCTGTTCTACTACGACCGCAACTGGGGCACGCTGATCGGCTACCCGGCGTCGTACGGGTCCGACCAGGAACTCAACGACCACCACTTCCACTACGGATACTTCGTCGCCGCGGCGGCCACGCTGGCCAAGTTCGACCCGTCCTGGGCGTCGGGCTCGCGCTACGGCGGCATGGTCGACCTGCTGATCCGGGACGCCAACAACTACGACCGATCCGACACCCGGTTCCCGTACCTGCGGGACTTCGACATCTACGAGGGCCACGACTGGGCGTCGGGGCACGGCGCGTTCGGCGCGGGCAACAACCAGGAATCGTCGTCGGAGGGCCAGAACTTCTCCAACGCGCTGATCCAGTGGGGGCAGGCCACCGGCAATACGGCCGTCCGGGACGCCGGCATCTGGATCCACACGACGCAGGCGGCGGCGATCAACGAGTACTGGTTCGACGTGCGGAACGAGAACTTCCCGGCCAACTGGGGGCACAACTACTCGGCGATCGCGTGGGGTTCGGGCGGGGCGTACGCCACCTGGTTCTCGGGCGAGCACGAGATGATCGTCGGCATCAACATGCTGCCGATGACCGGCGGGCAGCTGTACCTGGGCGAGTACCCGGCGGCGGTGCGCAACACGTACGCCGAGATGGTGCGCAACAAGGGCGCCGAACCGGGCGCATGGCGGGACATGCTGTGGCAGTACCTCGCGCTCGGCGACCCGGACGCGGCCCTGTCGAAGTTGCGGGCGGCCGGCTCGTACACGCCGGAGGAGGGCGAGAGCCGGGCCCACACCTTCCACTGGATCCGCAACCTGGCCGCCCTGGGCCAGGTCGACGCCACCGTCGCCGCGAACCATCCGCTGGCCAAGGTGTTCAGCAAGAACGGCGCCAGGACGTACGTGGCGTCGAACATCACAAACACGGCCCTGACGGTGACGTTCACCGACGGCCGGACCCTGAGCGTGCCGGCCGGCCGGACGGTGGCCGGCGGCGCGGTCAACTGGTCGGGCGGCAACGCCTCCGGTGGCGGCACGACTCCCCCGCCGACGGAGCCGACCGACCCGCCGCCGCCGTCGAACGGCACTGCGTGGGCGGCCAACACGCCCTACGCCGTCGGGGCGGTCGTGACCTACGGCGGGGTCAGTTACCGGTGCGTGCAGGCGCACACCTCGCTGGCCGGCTGGGAGCCGCCGAACGTGCCGGCCCTCTGGTCACGGGCCTGACATTTCCACCACAATCGGGCCGTCCGACTCCCGCCCAGCAGCAGTTCGCGGTCGCCTGTCTCAAGGCTTTCTACGGGTACGCCCGCCGAGCCCTCCCGACGCTGACCGGAAAGGATCCCATCGAGGGCGTTGTCGGCGAAGATCACCACCCGGCCCTGACCGGAAGGCCGGCGGTAGACCCGGCCGGTAGCCTGCATTCCGCATTGACCTGCGTCATTTCGGGTCCGGATGTTCCGAATGATCGACCAAACTCACATCACTACGCTTCGGCTACCAAAAGCTGACGATAGTGGGCATGATGCTAGGTGTAGACGACCAGAATGACGTCACGGAGGAAGGTGGCGCCACTTGGATCAGTCCCATGCCGACATCGAGACCCACTTGGTCGACATTCAGGACATGCCCCTCGACAAGCTTCGAGAGTGCGACCCAGCGCTGTTCGCGCCGCATTTCGTGCGGCTCTTGGAGCAGGTCAGGCGTCCACGGTACAACCTCGGATCAGGGCCTCCGGGCCGAGTGGACTGAGCCGGGGAACCGGCTCCGGGCCCGCATCGCAATGGTGCGAGGGGCCCGGAGCTCAGATCGGTGACCGGCGCTAGATCGGCATCGGGTCGATGTCGCAGTCGGCCCGCACGTGCCTGCTCGCGTTGACGGTCGCGGGGTGCCCGGCTCCGAGCTTGAGCCGGTACCTCTCGACGACGTCCCGGTGCTGGGCGTCCGCCTCACCGACCCGGCCGAGCGCCCGCAGATCCAGGGCGAGGTTGGCCACCACGGCCAGCGTCGATGGGTGGTCCTCGCCGAACACCCGCCGCGCCCGGTCGAGCGTGTCGGAGTCGAGTTCGAAGGCGATCTGGTACTCGCCCAGCGCGTAGTGGTCGCTGGCCAGGTTGGTCGCCGCGGTGATCGACAGAGGATGGTCCGGCCCGATCGTGGTCCGCAGCCCCTCGCAGGCCTCGTGGTTGTGGTTCTTCGCCTCGGCCGCCTCACCCAGGAGCCGGAGCGTGATGGCCTGATTGGTGCGGGCCGCCAACGCGAACGGATGCGAGCGTCCCAGCAGCTTCTCGTAAATGCGCAGGGCGTTCTCGCCCATCTCACGGGCCGCCGGCAATTCGCCGTTCTGCCGTAGGTCGACCGCGAGGTTCATGGCCGACGCGACAGTGTCCGGATAGCTCTCGCCGTACCGTTCCCGGAAGCGTTTCTCGATCTGCCGGCTCAGGTCGAGCGCACCGGCGTGGTCGCCGGACTTCCGCCGGGCCACGGCCAGGTTCCGGCCGGCGCGGGTGGTGGCCGGGTTGTACTCGCCCCACTTCAACCGGTGCTGGGCGAACACGTTCTCCTGATTGCGCCAGGCGCCGTTGTAGTCGCCGCACTCGCGCTGGTCGATGGTGAGGTCGTTGTTGGTGTGCAACGTCTCGAAATCGTCCGCGCCGAGCACCTCGATCCGCAGGCGGAGAGTCTCCTCGTCGATCTCCCGCGCCTCCTGGAACCGGCCCTCGAGGCGCAGGCTCACGCCGAGCTGGTGGGCCGCGTACAGGGTCTTGGGATCCTCGGGCGTCAGGAAGCGCCGGGACGCGGCCAGCGCCTCGCGGACCATCACCGTCGCCTCGGCGAACCGGCCGGCCGTGTGCAGGTCGCGGGCCACCTGCAGCTTGGCGTCGATCAGGTCCTCGTCGCCCTGGTCGAAGTGCTCCTGGTAGATGCGCAGAGCCTCCTCGCCGATCTCTCGCGCCCGGCTGAACTCGCCGTTGACCCAGAGGATGTAGCCGAAATATTTGGCCACCTTGAGGGTCTCCGGGGAGTCCACGCCCAGGGTGCGCTTCCACGTTTCGTAGGTCTCGCCGGCGAGCCGCTCACAGCCCTCGTGGTCGCCCCACCGGTACAGGAACTTGATCAGGTCGAACACCAGGTCGCGCACCCACGGGTCGTCGCTCTCCCCGGTGCCCGAGGCCAGGGCGTGCGAGATGAGGGCCTGGTAGCGGTCCCAGTGGTTGGAGTTGTCGGGCTCACGGGGATCGGCCGAGGCGAGCAGCTGATGGCCGCGGCGGCGGACCTCGTCGCGTCGCTCGGCGTCGACGCCCTCGCGGACGACGGCCTGCACCAACCGGTGCAGCTCGATGGTGCCGGTCCGGTGGTTGATCCGGGCGAGCGCGTACCGCTGGATGTCCCGGAAGGCCTTGTTCAGCTTGATGGGGTCACGCAGCGCCTGCTCGAACGGCTGGTTCGGATCCTGTCCGGGCGAGGCGCCGGCGTTGGAGAAGAAGGCCCGGCTGATCGGTTCCGGGGCGAAGAACGAACAGATCTCCAGCAACCGCATGGCGGCCGGGTTGGCCTCCCGGAGCCGGTCCAGCGACATCGTCCAGGCGGCGGCCACCGACCGCTCGTAGCCCGGCGACGCGGTGGCGTCGAGCAACTCGACCCGGTCCCGCAGCAGCTCGAGGTATTCGGCGGCGGTCATGCCGGTGGCCACTCGCCAGGCGGCCGCCTGTTCGATCGCCAGCGGAAGGTCGCCCAGCGCCTCGGCCAGCCGGACCGCGTCCTCGTCAGCGATGTCGGGGTCGCGCCGCCGGAGCAGGTTGACGCTCTCGTCGCGGCTGAAGACGTCCACCTCGAGCGAGTTGCCCTGCAGCGACCAGTCGGCGTTACGTGAGGTCACGAGGACCTTTCCCCGGCCGCCGGTCGGCACGACACTCTGGACGGCCTCGAGATCTTCGGCGTTGTCGAAGACCAGTAGCCAGTTGCCGTAGGGGCGGCCCAGACGAAGTGCCTCGCGGACGGCGGGAACCGCCGCGTTCGCCTCCGGACCGACCGGTAGATCGAGATACTGCGCCAGTTCGGCCAGCGCGGCCAGAATCTGCTGCGGGCGCTCGGCCGAGATCCACCAGATGACGTCGTACTCGCCCTGATGCCGATAGACGTACTCCACCGCCAGTTGGGACTTCCCGACGCCGCCCATGCCATGGATCGCCTGCGGCAGGACCGCCGTGAGATCGGTTTTGCGTAACCGGTCGGACAGGTCGTCGAGCATGGCCTGCCGGCCGGTGAAATGAGGGTTCCTCGGAGGCACGTTGCCCCACACCGGGGGCAATGCGCGCGGCCCGATGGCGGGCGGCGGCTGGACCGCGTCGCCGGCCAGCGTGCCGGCACCGCCGGGATCGTGTGAGTCAGGGACCTCCGCGAGGGCCGACACTTGTGGTACGCGCACAAAGTCCGATTTTGCCATAGAATCGGTCACCTCTTGGACAACTCCCACTGTCCTCTTGTCTACGGGCGTGGCACCCGGGTCGCTCAAGGCGGAAGCCCGGCTGCCCAGATGGATCGGATTCCAGACGACGACGCCCTCGACACCACCCAAATGGGTGGCGACCTGCTTACGCCATCGAGCCAGGCTCGCGTTCGACAGGTCACCGCCCACGGCCTCGAGCAGCCGATCAGCCATCGCCAGCAAGGTCCGGACGTTCCTGGGGTGCGCGAAGGAGCCCAGAACCTCGTCGAACGCCGCTTGTGGCGACGCCGGCACCGTGCCGGCGCGCGCCTGGACGTCGTTGTGGGACGCCGCTATCGCGGCCATGTCAACCGTCGGAGCCTCGGACAGAATACGCATCAGCTCCAGGGCCGCCGGGCCGGGGAGAAGATCACGGACCTTGAGCCCCTCGAGTGCGGCCACAGCCCCGCTGACCTGGGCCTGAGTGGGCATAGCACCGAGCGCCTCGAGGATCGCCACCAGTCCTTCGGGCCGGTCGAGGGCTCGGACGAGAACGGTGTTCAGGTGGGCGGCCGGGTCGGACTCGTCGGCGTCGGACAGGTCGAGCTGGACCTTGGTACGCAGAACGTTGGTGAAGCTGCGCCGGTTGGACAGGCTCTCCCAGAACGGAGTGCCGAGAAGTTCCTGCACCGCTTCCTGACAGCGCAGTTCCGTTCGCGCCGCGCGTTCCTCGCCGAGCACCTCGCTCCGGACCGGCCCCTCACCGTTCACCGACGGAATCGCGGCATCGAACGGATGACAGGCGGCCAGCATCGCCCGCACATAGGCGGCCGCCGCGAGTGACGCGTACGGATGCCACAGATCCGTCTTTCCCGCGTTGTCGCAGTAGTCGGAGATGCCCCGGACCATGAACCAGTGCTTGCCGGCCGTGGCCGTTCCGGCGGCGATTCCGGACGCTTCCATCTCGACCGCCAGCACGCCGTACTCGACAGCCAGCTGATCACGTTTGATCTCGTCGCGCAGCAGGACGTCACCGGTGGCGATGGAGCCGTAGTGCACCTTGGGCAGCCCGGCGACGTGTCCGGACTGATGCCGGCTGGGATGCCGGACCCGCTCCCCGCGCACGAGGAGCACGTCGGTGGCCGGGCGGGGACGCTGGAAGTTGGCCAGATCGGGACGCTGGTGCGCGTCCAGCAGCGCGCGCCAGCGTGGCTCGTCCCGGAACTCGTCGCCCCGCAACTCCAGGACCGCCCTCATCATGGCCTCGGACAGGCCGTCGATGTGCCGGCGCGGCGTGGTGACGCCGTCGACCTGCCGGACGTGGGTGAAGTCCATGACACCGTCGATGGCGACGACGATGTCGCCCAACCGGACGTGCCGTTCGGGACGGTGCGGCGACGGGATCCCGCCCGCGATACCGACCATGATCACACATTGGACCTGCGGAAAACTGCGGATCAGGTTGGTGCAGATCGCGGCCGCGTTGCGCGTGCTGTCCCGGGGCATCGTGGTCAGCACGACCCGGTGCGGGATATTTTCCTGACTACTCGGAAGGCGTCCGATGTGGTAATGGTTCGGGTCGCCGGGCACCGGCGGCAACGCCGACAGATCGGGAGCGAGTTCGCGCAGGGCGAGGCCCTCGATCCACAGGGCAGCGACAATTCCGATCGTGACCTCGGAAGATGGCGGCGTGACCCCGCCGCCGTCGATCTTCCTCGCCGCCTGCGCCATCAGGTCCCCATCTAAACAAGATCCACTTTTTCACCTTCCTCTGTCCACAGAGTAGCGAAAACGCTCATCAACTTCGCCTCTGGGATTTTCGGCGGATTGATGTGCATGATCGTCGAAAGTCGCGGTGCGGTCGTACCATCACGATCGGGTAGCGACGATCGAATTCATCCGCCCGGGTGACCGGCGAATACGGGGGTAGGGACCTGTGACCACTGTCGACGACAGGTCCGTGCCATCCACCTACCGGCTGTCCCGGGCGCGGCTCGCCGAACTCGCCGCGGGCGGCGGCCGCCCGGAAACGATCAGCTTCCTGGCCCGGACCCAGCTGAGCCGGAGGCTGCTGCTGCTCCGCCTGCTCCGCGACCAGGCCCAGCCCGGACTCGGCCCGCTCCCGCCGGTCGACGACGCCTGGACGGTCCTGGAGCGGGCCCGGGAACACGACCGGGCGGCCTTCGAGTCGGTCGTCATGTACCCGCAGATCGGCAACTGGATCGCCTACACACTGCGAGTGCACGACAAGGACGGCGCGCCGGGCGGTGCCGCGCCGGCGTGGGCGGACTACGGGCAGATCCACACCGTGGCCCTGGTCGCCGCCGCCCGCAGCGGGCTGACCTGGCGCACCGGCGTCCCGTTGCGCGACGGCCGCGTCACCCTTCCGGGGCTGGGGCAGGCCACCTTCGGGCCGGCCGGCGAGTGGGACCACGCGACCGCCGAGACGCACGCCGGGAGGATCCGGCTCGGGCACCGGGGCCGCACCATCACGGTTCCCGCCGACTTCCGCCGGGACGCGGACGGCTGGCAGGGGCTCCGCCTGCTGACCGCCGGCACCGATCCCGGGCTTCGGGTCACGCTGGACGATCTCGACCCCTTTCGCAACCTGGCCGATCCGGTCGGGCCCGAGCGGCTGACCGAGGCCGAGGTGGCGTCGTGGCAGGGGGTGCTGGCCGAGGCCTGGGCGCTGTTCCGTGACACGGTCCCGGCGGACGCCCGGCCGCTGTCGATGGCCGTGTCGTCGCTGGCGCCGCTGGCCCGCGCCGATCAGGACCACGACGAGGAGATCCGCAGCGCCTCCACGGCCGAGGCGTTCGGCGGCATCATCCTCTCGGCGCCGTCGAACGCCGTCGACCTCGCGGCCACCCTGGGCCACGAATACCGGCACATCCTGCTCGGCTGCCTGATGCACCTGTGCGTCCTCAACGACGAACACGGCCGGGCCCGGCTCTACGCTCCGTGGCGCGACGATCCGCGGCCGATCGGCGGCCTGCTGCAGGGCATATACGCCTTCCAGGGCATCGCGTCGTTCTTCCGTGCCCGGGCCGGCCGGACCGACGGCACCGAGCGCCGCGCCGCCCTGTTCGCGTACGCCCTGACCCGCGCACAGACCCGGGCCGGTCTGGCCGCCGCCCGCGCCTCGGGTGAACTCACCGACCTCGGCCAGGAATTCCTCGACGGCCTGGAGGCGGCGATGCGTCGGTGGGCGAGCGACGAGCTGCCCGCCGACATCGTCCGGCTCGCCGGCCTGGCCACCACGGCGCACCGCATCACCTGGCTGCTGCGCAACCGGCGGCCCGCCCCCGGCTCGGGCGCCGCGCTCGCCCGCGCGTGGTCGGCACGGACACCGGCCGACCGCCCCGCGCCCGGCACCGGAACCGTCGAACCGGCCGCCGACCCGCCCCAGCTGTCGACCACCTGGACCAGGCCGCTCCGGCTGGCCGTCAACCGGCCGGTGCCGGTCACCAGCCCCGAGACCGCCCTCATCGCCGGGGACGTGGCGGCGGCCCGGTCCGCCTTCCTGCAACGGATCAGCGCCGACCCCGCCGACCCGGACGCCTGGACCGGGCTCGCGCTCTGCTTCGTCGACGCGGGCGCCGCCGAACAGGCGCGGGCTCTGATCACCCATCCGGATGTGGTCGTCGCCGGCTACCGGGCCCTGGCCGCCGCCGGTGACCCGCCCGCCGCCGACGCTCTGGTCGCCTGGGCCGGCCGCTGACCGCCGTTTATCGATCATCATCACGGGAAAGGCCGGGTCCGTGGTGAACTCGCGGGGCCGCATGGTGGCGGCCGGGACGGTCGGGCTGTTGGCGATCACGCTGCCGGCGGTGCCGGCGACAGCCGGGGCGGGCGGCCCGGCGCCCGGTGCGCCGGGAATCGACGAACAATATCGGCCGGCGGACAAGTCGGGGTTCGGGACGGCCCGGAGCACCGCCAGCAAGGTCTGGTTCACCGTGCAGAAGGAAGGCGGGCTGGGCGAGATCTACTATCCACGGATCGACTCGCCGGCGGCCCGGGCGCTGGAGTTCGTGGTGGCCGACCGGCGCGGGCACGCCGTACGGGTCAGCGACGCCGCCGTGGTGCGGACCAGCGTGACCGATCCGCGCAGCCTCAGCTTCCGGCAGACCTTCGCCGAGCGGCACGGGAAGTGGCGCTTCTCCGCCGCGTATGCGACCGACCCGGCGCGGCCGGCCGTGCTCGTCGATCTGCGGTTCGACGCGCGGGGGTACGACCTGTACGCGATCTTCGATCCGGCGCTGGGCAACACCCGGGGCGGCGACAGTGGCCGCACCGAGGACGGCGCGCTGGTCGCCACCGACGGGGACAACCGCAGCGTGTTCGCCGGCGGGAACGGGTTCGCGGCCACGTCGAGCGGGTTCCGCGGGGTCAGCGACGGCTGGACCGACCTGCTCGGCGACGGGCGGATGGACTGGCACTACGCGAGCGCGGGGGCCGGCAACCTCGTGCAGACGGCGAAGCTCAAGGCGGGGCGGACGACGCTGGCCGTGGCGTTCGGCGGCGGGGCGCGGGCCTCGCTCGGGCGCGGCTTCGACCGGGTCGCCCGGGACTACGCCGACGGCTGGCACCACTACGTCGACGGGCTGCGGGCGGCGCCGGCCAGTCTGCGCGGCGCGGACCAGCGGCAGCTCTACCGGACGTCGGCGATGGTGCTCGCGGCCAGTGAGGACAAGACCCACCGGGGGGCGTACGTGGCCGCGCCGGCCATGCCGTGGGCGTTCGGCCGGGACGATCCGTCGGGGCCGTACCATCTGGTCTGGTCCCGTGATCTCTATCAGATCGCCACGGGTCTGATCGCCGCCGGTGACACCGCGGGGGCCAACCGGGCGCTCGACCACCTGTTCGGCGTGCAGCAGAAACCGGACGGCTCGTTCCCGCAGAACGCCCGCACCGACGGCACCCCGGTGTGGGAGGGGCTGCAACTCGACGAGGTCGCCCTGCCGATCGTGCTGGCCCACCAGCTCCGGCGCTACGACACCTGGCCGCACGTCAAACGGGCGGCCGACTTCCTGCTGGGCTACCAGCGGGCGCCGTGGTCGCCGCAGGAACGCTGGGAGAACCAGTCGGGCTACTCTCCGGCCACCATCGCGGCTGAGATCGCCGGGCTGGTCTGCGCGGCCGACCTGGCCCGCCGCAACGGCGACCCGGCGTCGGCCCGGCGGTACGAGGCGACCGCCGACGAGTGGCAGTCGCACGTGAAGGCCTGGACGGTCACCTCCACCGGGCCGTACTCGTCGAAGCCGTACTTCCTGCGGCTGACCAAGGACGGGCAGCCGGACCGCGGCACCACCTACACCATCGGCGACAGCGGGCCGTCCGATGTGGACCAGCGGCGGGTCGTCGACCCGAGCTTCCTGGAACTGGTGCGGCTCGGTGTGCTGCCGGCCGGCGACCCGGACATCAGGAACACCCTTCGGGTGATCGACGAGCAACTGGGCGTACGCACGCCGCACGGCCCGTTCTGGCGCCGGGCGTCGTTCGACGGCTTCGGCGAGAAGCGGGACGGCTCGCCGTGGGACTACGGCCTGCCCGACGACTCGCGGCTGACCCTGGGCCGGGCCTGGCCGCTGCTGACCGGCGAGCGGGGCGAGTACGACCTCGACCCGGCCCGGATCGGCACCATGGCCAGTGCCGCCGGCCCCGGCTTCATGCTGCCGGAGCAGGTGTGGGACGGCCGGCCGCCGAACCGCGAGCCGGGCACCCCGACCTACTCGGCGACCCCGTTGACCTGGGCCCACGCCCAGTTCATCCGGCTCGCCCGGAATGTCGAGGCGGGCCGGGTCACCGAACGGCCGGCCGTCGTTGCCCGCCGCTACCTGAACTGACGCCGGATCCTCCCGCCGCTGGCCAGGGGGCATTACCCTCCGACCGATGGAGGAGGCCAAGCACCGTCGGCACGGCGATCCGCTGCGTGCCACCGATCCGTCCCAGATCGGGCCCTATGCCCTGATCGGCCGCCTCGGCTCGGGCGGGATGGGCGTGGTCTACCTGGCCCGGGACCCGGACGGGCGGCCGGTGGCGGTCAAGGTGGTGCACGCCGAGCTGGCCGGCGACGACGAGTTCCGCCGGCGGTTCCGCTCGGAGGTCGACCGGGCCCGGCAGGTGCCGTCGTTCTGCACCGCGGCGGTGCTCGACGCCGACCCCGACGCGCCCCGCCCCTACCTGGTCGTCGAGTACGTCGACGGGCCGTCGCTGTACGCCGTGGTACGCGAACGGGGCCCGCTGACCGGCTCGCACGTGCACTCGGTGGCCATCGGGGTGGCCACCGCCCTGGTCGCGATCCACGACGCCGGCATCATCCACCGCGATCTCAAGCCGCAGAACGTGCTCCTGGCCCCGGGTAGCCCCAAGGTGATCGACTTCGGGATCGCCCGGGCACTGGAGGCGACCACCGAGCACACCCGGACCGGGCACATGGTCGGCACGGTGTCGTACATGTCGCCGGAACGCTTCGACGGGCACGGTACGGCGCTGACGCCGGCCGCGGACGTGTTCGCGTGGGGGTGCGTGGTGGCGTACGCGGCGACCGGCCACGGGCCGTTCGACGCCGACTCGCCGATGGCCACGGCCGCGCGGATCATGTCGCAGCCGCCCGACCTGCGCGGGCTCGACGGGCCGCTGCGCCGGCTGGTGGCGGCCGCGCTCTCCGCCGACCCGGCACGCCGGCCGACGGCGCGGCAGCTGCTCGCCGAACTGATCGGTTCCGGGCCCCCGCCCGGGCCCGAAGAGCTCACGCAACCGCTCCGGGCCGCGGTCGACCAGGTGACCAGGCCCCGGCCCCGGCGCCGCCGGCTGCTGATCGGGGTGTTCGCCGCCCTCGGCGCGCTCCTGCTGTTCGGTGCGGGCGGGCTCGCGGCCACCCGTGTGCCGGATGTGCTCGCGAAACTGCGGCCACCGGCGGCGACACGGCCCAGCGCGACCCCGCCCAGCGCCACCCCGCCCAGCGCCACCCCGCCCAGTGCGACCGCGACGCCGCTGACCCTGCCGGCGGGCAAGCCCTTCATCGCCGACGCGCTGACCGTCGCCGGGCAGTGGAACGGGACGTTCATCGTCGGCGAGGAGAAGTCGAACTGCGACGTCACCGAGGGCGCCCTGCGCGTACATCGGGTCTCCCCCGGCTTCTACACCTGCGACGGGCCGCCCAAGGAGGTGGCCGGCGACCACACCCTCGCCGTCACCGGGCGGATCGAGGAACCGGGCACCTGCCTGGGCGTCTGGCTCTACTGGCGGGTCGAGCGCAGTTACCGGATCACCGCCTGCGAGGACGCGTTCCGGCTGGCCGTCGACCGGAACGGCGAGATCACCTACGTGGCGCGCGAGGTGCGGCTGAACGCGGCCGAGACGCTGCCGGTGGGCCGGCCGGTGCGATTGCAGGTGGTCGTGCGGGACGGGGTCGTGCGGTTCGGGCACGACGGCGTGCAGGTGGGCGAGGCGCCGCTGCCGGAGGCCGACATCGACCGCGGACGCCCGATGATCGGGCTGGTCAGCGCCCCCGGCCGGGACGTGCCGCCGTACAGCGCGTCGTTCAACGACATCGAGGTGCGGACCCTCGGCGGCTGATTCCGCTCAGATCCGGGTGGCCGGCGGCGATAGGTACGACCATGACCGCCCCGGCCCACGCCGTTGACGTCGCCGAACTGCTTCGGCGAGCCGAGCAGGCGCGGCTCGCCGGTGACTACCGGGGCGGCTGTGACCTGGCCCGGCAGGCGGGCGAGCGGGCCGCCGCGCTCGGCGACGTCGCGGGCCAGGCCAAGGCGCTGCGGTCCCAGGCGACCCAACTGCTGCGACTGGGCGGGCAGGAGGAGTCGGTCACCCGGGCCCGGGACGCGGTGGCGCTGCTGGAGCAACTCGGCGACGAGGCGGCCATCTGCGACGTGCTGACCGTCGAGGCGATGGCCCTCAACGAGCTGGGCATGCACGAGGAGGCGCTGACCGCGCTGACCCGGGGCCGGGACATCGCGCACCGGCTGGGCGACCGGGACCTGCTGTTCTGGGTGCACAACCGCACCGGCGTGGTGCAGAGCAGCATGGGCGAGTACGAGCTCAGCACCACGTACATGCTCAACGCCCTGCATCTGGTCTCGGGCATGGACGCCGAGGCGCGGTTCTGCATCCTCAACAACCTCTCCGACAACGCCATCCACCAGGTCACCCGGCAGCTCGCCGAGCACGACCAGGAACGCGCCGCGGTCACCCTGAAGGCCGCCCTGGACCACGTCGACCAGGCGCTGGAGCTGGCCCGCGCGTCCGGCAACCCGTTCCGGGTGGCGATCAGCCTCGACAACTCGGGCATGCTGCGGGCGCTGAACGGCGACTTCGCCGCCGCGCACCGGATGATCGCCGACGCCCGGGCGATCGCGGTGGCCAACGGCTACGACTCCATCGAGCTCGGGTCGCTGCAGCACGAGGCCCGCCTGCACCTGCTGCGCGGCGACCACGACGCGGCGATCGACCTGCTCCGGCAGGCCCTGGCCCACGCGGTCGTGGCCGGTGAGGCGCCGGTGGCCCAGCTGGTCCACCGCGACCTGTCCGAGGCGTACGAGATCATCGGTGAGTACGCGTCCGCGCTCAAGCACTACCGGGCCTTCCACGACCTGGAACGCTCGGCCCACAGCGACGTGGCGGCGGTCCGGGCCCGGATGGCGGTGCACCAGTTCGAGCTGGACAACGCCCGCCTCGAGACCGAGCTGGCCCGGATACGCAGCGCCGAGTTGGAGCAGGCGACGCTGAGCTGGCAGCGGCAGGCGGTCGAGGACGCGCTGACCGGCCTGCCCAACCGCCGCCACGCCGAGCAGCGGCTGCCCGAGATGGCGGCGGCCGGCCCGCTGTGGCTGGCGGTCGCTGACATCGACCACTTCAAGGCGGTCAACGACCGGTACGGCCACCTCAGCGGCGACCTGGTGCTGAGCCGCATCGCCGCCGAGCTGCTGGCCGGCGTCCCGGACACCGACCTGGTGGCCCGGATGGGCGGCGAGGAGTTCCTGATCGCGCTGCACGCCGCGGACAAGTTCGACGCGGAGGCCCGCTGCGAGATGCTCCGCGCCCGGGTGGCCGCGCTGACCTGGCCCGAGCTGGACCCCGGCCCGTCCATCACGGTCAGCATCGGTATCGCCGAGGTGTGCGTGGAGGGCGACCTGACCGCGGCGACGGCCCGGGCCGACCGCAACCTCTACCGGGCCAAGCGCGCCGGCCGCAACCGCGTCGTCAGCTGACCGGGCGGGTCCGGACGGTGAAGCGATCGACGGCCAGGGTGCCCGGGTCGAGGCGGACGCCGAAGGCGGGTGACCACGTCGCCAGGGCCGGGTCGTCGACGGCCTCGCTGATCGGGGCGTCGTGGATCTGGGTCCAGGTGCCCTCGTGCTCGGCCCAGGTGGTCAGGTGACCCCAGCGGAGCAGCACGGCGAGGCGGTCGCCGGGTTCCCAGCGGTACGCCGCGCAGCAGCCCCCGGTCGCCTCGGGCCGGCCGGCGCCGCCGCGCCGCACGTCGGCGCCGGACGAGCCGTGGAAGTTGTTGTACCAGGCCAGGGCGTTGTCAGGGTCGCCCGCGGAGGCGCCCAGGAACAGGCTGTCCTCGGGCGACGCCCCGGAGAAGCGGCCGGGCGTCAGGATCAGCGCGGTGCCGTCCGGCGCGACCGGGACCGGCGCGGACAGCACGGCGAACGACCGCTTGTCCGCGGTGGCCGTCAGCATGCCGTCGGTGACGGCCAGCGCCGGGGACGGCTCGGCCACCGGGTGGTCGGCGCGGTACGAGCCGAGGCGGTCCGTGGTGAAGTCGTCGTCCCAGGTCACGGCCGGATAGTCGGCCGGGTCGAACTGGTACGCGGTGGTGGTGACGGCCGAGCTGACCCGGCCCAGGGACCCGCCGGAACGGGCCAGGGCGCGCAGCGGAAGGCGGTCGGTGAGACGGGCGTCCGGCGGCACGGTCACCTTCCAGGTGGTGGTCAGGGTGTCGCCGGCGGCCAGGCTTGACGCGGACGCGCTGGTCCGGGGCGTGGCCGTCCATCCGCGGGGCGTGGCCAGCTCCACCCGTACCTCGGGCGTGGTCCTGCTCGCGGTGACCCGGCTCTTGATGCGGAAGGTGGAGCCGGCGTCGACGTTCACGGTGGCGGGCAGGTCGACCCGGAGGCGAGGGTCGGGGCGGCGCCACGACTGCAACGCGGTGATGCCGACGGCTCCCCCGTTATCGCGGGTGGCGGTCACGCGGAGCCGGTCGGTGCGGACCGGCGGGTCGATCACGACGCGGTTGATCGTGCCGGCGGCGGGGGCGGAGACGGGGACGTCCTGCCAGACGCCGTCCTTGTCGTAGGCCAGCGTGAACGAGTCGGGCGTGCGTACCCCGCCGCCGTCGTCGTAGAAGTCGACGCGTACGTCGGACACGATCGACGCCGCGCCCAGGTCGACCTCGAGCCAGTCGCCGCGACGGGGTGACTGCCACGTGGTCCAGCGGGTGGTCGGCGTGTCCAGGTGGAAGTTCTGGCCGTCGATGGCCTGGGCCGGCCGGTCGTCGCCCCACGAGTAGGAGGCCCGCGCGGCCGGGTAGCCGCTCTCGGCCGGGTTGGCGGCGTCGTCGACCAGGGCGGGGAGGCTCTGGCCGGCGGCCGCGCCGACCCTCACCCGGGTGTCGGCGGGCGTGGCGCTCTGCGTGGTGAGCACCCCGTCGACGTAGATCCTGAAGCCGGCGCCCTGGCCGTACACCGCACCGGTCCTGTCCCACAGCACGGTCAGGTTGTGGCCGTGGTAGGGCACGTTCTCGACGGCGTAGTGGTCCCACGACGCGGGGGCGAGCGGCGCGATCCGCACGGTGTTGTCCGGCTGCGGGCGGATGCCGAACAGGCCGGACAGCACGATGTCGGTGAACGTGGAGTGGTTGTAGTCCTCGCTGTGCCCCTGGCCGTCGTAGATCCAGCGGTCCTCGTCGGGGTGGTGCGCCTCGGCGACGTAGGGCCGGCCGTTCTTGCGCTGCGTCAGCGCGTACCCCCGCAGCAGGGTGTTGAAGTCGTCCCGGCTCACGTAGGGCTGGGCCGGATAGTCGAGGAGCTGGTTGCTCAGCGCGGTCAGCGTCTGGCTGGTCGCGTACGGCCAGCTCGGCCCGTCCCACCGGCAGCATCCGGCCAGCGCGTCGTGCATGAACCACGGGCTGCGCCGCTCGGTCGTGGTGGGCCCGTAGGTGGCGGCGAAGCCCTGCGGGTCGGTCAGCTGCGCCCAGGCCTTCGCGTCCGACGCCGGTGGCATGTGGAAGTACCACGGCACGTAGCCCATCAGCTCGCGGTCGGCGATCGGCGTGGTCGCCTCGCGCTGCACGTGCTTGTAGAAGTCGCCGTCCCACAACTGCTGTCGCGTGTTCCGGCTCAGCGCGGCGGCCTCGCGTTCGTATCTCGACGCCGCCGTGGTGTCGCCGGCCTTGCGCAGCAGCAGGGCCAGAGCGCGGGCGTCGCCGTACTGGTACGCGTTCAGGGTCGGCCGGAAGCCGTCGCCGCCGTGGTACGGGTCGGCCGTCTGGTACGAGCCGGCGGTGTACTCCATCGCGTCCCACACCGGCGTCTGCCAGTACAGCCCGCGCGAGGCGTCGAAGTTGCTCTTCTTCCAGCCCTCGTACTGTTTGCGCAGCGCCGGCAGCCGGTCGAGCGGGAATCGCCAGTCGCCGGTGACCTCGGCCCGGGCCACCGCCGCGTCGACCGCCCAGAAGGAGTACTGGTGGGCCCAGTCGGTGGTGTTCCGGTTCAGTCCCTCGGTGGCCGGCTTGGCCTCGGAGCCCGAGCCGGTGAGCCAGTAGTCGAGGTAGTCGTCCAGGTAGCGGCGGTCGCGCAGCCACCGGCCCTCGTAGATGTGGTGGCCGGCGGCCGCGTTGATCCCGCCGAACGGCGCCGAGTAGCCGACCGGGCCGAGGAACTCGGTGACGATCCACCCGTCCTTCGGCCCGGTGAACTTCAGCGCCTCCTGGAAAGTGCGCCAGCGGTAGTAGTACGTGTCCCGGATCTCCTGGTCGGGCAGATCCACGAACGGGATGTTGGCCTCGTACCAGCCGGGCTCGCGGACGTCGCCGAGGAGCGCCCCGTGGTCCAGGAAGGCGGTCCCGTTGCCGGTCGCGGGATACCGAGGATCAGATCGAGCCGGGTACGCCGGGACGGCGGCCATCGCCACGGCCAGCGAGGAGACGGCCGCCGCCGCACCGAAACGCACGAAGAGGCTCACATTCGCAGAACTTACTCCCCGGGTTTCTTGAACTCCTCGTCCGCCTTGCCCTTGAGGTAGTCGGCCATCGTGTTGTAGACGATCGGGTTGATGACGTGGTGATCCATCTTGTCGTTGTGGTTGGCCCAGTCCGGGTTGACCATGTACCCGGCGATCACCAGGTGCTGCGAGCCGACCACCAGCGACGCTGTCTTGTCGCCGTCGGTGGTGCCGGTCTTGCCGTAGATCGGGTGGCCGATCACCCGGTGCGCGTTCGGCTCGGTCGACCCGCCGCAGCTGCCCAGCTGGGCGCGGTCGCCGACCGGGCAGCGGGCCGCGTCGAGCGCCTTGCGGGCCACGTCCGGTTCGGTCGCCCGGGTGCAGGACGGCTGCCCGGCCGCCACCTTGGACTTGTCGGCCGCGTAGATCTGCTTGATCGGGGTCGGCGAGCAGAACATGCCGTCACCGGCCAGGGTGGCGTACGCGTTGGCGATGTCCAGCGGCGTCGACGCGGTCACGCCCAGGGTGAAGGCGCCGAAGTCGTGCGCCGCCGCCGGCGTCTTGATCAGGTCGCGGTCGCCCGACGACCGGTACACCATGCCGAACCGCTTCGAGACGTCCACCACCTTTTCCGTGCCGACCTGCTCCTGCAGCGGCACGAAGTAGGTGTTGACCGACTTGCCGAAGCCGGTCCACATGTTGAACGTGCCCTGCTCGCTCTTGGAGGCGTTGGACACGCAGTAGAAGTGCGTGCCCGGGCAGGCCGCGGGCGAACTCGGAGCGATCGGGTAGTTGGTCTTGTAGGTCGAGCCGGACGTGATCGAATGGCTCAGGCCGTAGCCCTTCTCCAGGGCGGCGACCATGGTGAACATCTTGAACACCGAACCGGCCTGGTACCCGTCGATGCCGCCGCCACCGGTGATGATCGGGTTGGTGGTGTTCGGGTAGGTCGCCCGGACGCCCTTGCCGGCCCGCGGGTTCGAGCTCTTCGGGTTCTTGCCGTCGTCCAGCTTGAACTTGCGGTTGGCGGCGAGCGACTTGATCCGCCCGGTACCCGGCTCGATCCCGGCGATCAGCACCGCGTTGCGCTGGTTGTCGCTGGCCTTCTCGAGGATCTCCTTGCGCGCCGACTCCTGGGCTTTGACGTCCAGCGAGGTGACGATCGTGTACCCGCCGCTCTTGAGCTGACGCTCCCGCTCGTACGGGTTGGCGCCGAACTCCTTGCGCCCCTGCCACCAGCGGTAGAAGTAGTCGCAGAAGAAGCCCCAGCTGTTGGTACGCACCTCGGTGCAGCCGTTGCCGGGCCGGTGGGTGGTGCGGACCAGCTTCTCCTTCTTGGCCGCGTCGGCCTGCTCCTTGGTGATCTGCTTGAGCATGACCATGTTGTCGATGATGTAGTTGCGCCGGTCCAGGGCCTGGGGGTAGCCGCCCTTGGTCGTCGGGTCGAACGCGGTCGGCGCCTTGACCATGCCGGCCAGCAGCGCGGCCTCGGCGATGGTCAGATCCTTGGGCGACTTCTTGAAGTAGACCTGGCTGCCGGCGTAGATGCCGTACGCGCCGTTGCCGAACGGGGCCAGGTTGAGGTACCGCTCGATGATCTGCTTCTTGCTCAGATCCTTCTCGATCTGCAGCGCGTTCTTCATCTCGGCGACCTTGCGCTCGGGCGTGTCCTTGGTCGCGTCGATCGCCTCCTGCGGCGTCTTCGCGCCATAGGCCTGGGCCATCCGCACGTACTGCATGGTCAGCGTCGAGGCGCCCTGCTGCGCGCCGCCGTTCTGGTTGTTCACGAACGCGCGGGCGATGCCCTTGGCGTCCACACCGTGGTGGTTGTAGAAGTTGTGGTCCTCGGCCGCCACGATCGCGTTCTGCATGCTGACCGCGATGCCGCTGATCGGCACGTCGCTGCGGAACTCGTCGTACATGGTGGCGATCAGGGTCCGGCCGTCCGAGGCGTACACCCGGGTCACCTGGGGTGCGGATTGATGCACGACCGCGCTGGGCAGCGCGGCGAACTCCGCGGCGCCCTCCTTGGCCACCAGACCGGAGAGCGCGGCGGCCGGGAACGAGGCCGCGGAGACCACGATGCCGGTCAGCAGGCCACACAGCGCCAGCGCGCCGGCCTTGGTGAGGAACGATCGGGTTTTCGGCCGGTTACCGCTGGACACAAGGCCCCTTTCCCATTGTTCGACGACGCCACGGGGCCGTTACCCAGAGCGCACGTCTTTGAATCGCCGGACGGGAAAGGATACGTCGGTTTTCTGGGCGCCCCGCACACCCCCGGTGAGACGTACCCGGGGCGAGACGGAGATCACTGAGGGTGGTCAGTAGGCCGGGGTCACCGGGTCGGACGGAGCACCGGCCGGGATCGGCTGGAAGGTCAGCGTGCTGTCCCGGGCCTGGGTCGTCACGGTGATCTGCCAGCCCCGGCCGGCCAGGGCCAGAGCGCCGCCGGCGTCGCCGCCGACCCGGTACCCGGCCTTCGGCCCCTTGTCGCGGTAGTGCGCCAGGACAGCGTTCGGTCCCGGCGCGGCGAGGATCACCGTCGTGCTCTCGCCGGTGACGAAACTGTCGCTGACCTTGCTCCCCGGCGGCAGGTCGAGGCCGGGGGCGATGCCGCCGATCGTCCGGCCGCCGACCTTGACCTCGTGGCCGCCCGGCGCCGGAGTGCCGGTGGGCGCGGCGAAGGAGGCCGGCGGCGGCAGCAGCGACGCCGGGGCCGTGGGTGGCGTGGAGGCGGGCGCGGGCGCCGGTTCCCGCACCGACGGCGACGACGCATCGCAGGCACCGAGCCCGAGAAGCACGGCGGTCATCAGGGCGGCTCGTCGCGTGGTCACCGTCACATCATGGTGGTTGGCGTAGCATCCCGCCATGGATGATCCGACCAGGACGCTGCGCTTCTACGGCGGACTCGCCGCGATCGTCTTCGCGATCGGCCCGGCGCTGATGCTCGCCCTGCTGGTCACCCGGGGCAGCACCCCACGCTCGGTCACCGGCCTGCTGATCGCCGGCGTACCCGTCGCCGTCGCCGGTGTCGTGTACGCGGTCCGCGGCATGGCCGAGCGCCGCCCCGAGGTCTCCGCCCGGCGCCTCCAGGTCGCCTGGGGTCTGGTCGCTCTCGGCCTGGTCGTCATGCTCGGCGGCAACGCCCTGCTGCGGATGTAGGCGAGCGTCAGGCCGCCGGGGCGAACGTCTCGGCGAACGCGGCGTCCAGCGGGCGCCCGGTGACCGGCTCGATGTAGAGGTCGCGGAGCATCAGATCGGCCAGCTGGCCGGTGTTGATGCCGGTCTCCTTGCCGCCCAGGGCCTGCAGCGCGCCGCCGAGCCGGGAACCGCCGCGGGCCAGACTCGCGGGCAGGCGTCCGACCCGGCGGGACCGGCCCACGGCCGCGGCGATCCGGGCGAACATCTCGTGCCAGCTCAGGTTCTCGTCGGCGATCGGGATGTCCTCGGCCGAGGCCGCCTCGAGCGCGTCGGCCGCGGTCAGCGCCACGCTGGTCGCCGAGGCCACCGCGGTGCCGCCGACCGGGGCGTAGAGCGGCGCGCGGGAGCGGGCCCACCGGTCCAGCGGGCCGGCCCAGTTGGTGGTCGGGCCCAGGATGAACGGCAGCTCGAGGACTGACACCGGGAAGCCGGCCGCGGCCCGGGCCTCGACCGCCTGCTCGGCCCGGCACCGGACGTAGGTGTGCCGCTCGGCCAGCTTCCACTCCGGATGCAGCCGGTCGAAGTACGTGTAGTACGAGCCCAGGATCAGGCCGCGGCTGACGCCCTCCTCGCGGGCGGCGGCGAACAGCCGCACCACCGGATCGACCATGGTCCGCCGCAACCGCGGATGCAGCGGCCGCTTCAGTGGCAGCTGCTCGTCGGTCCGGGCCGCGAACACCACGGCGTCGTGCTCGCGCAGCAGCGGGCGCAGGTCGTCGACCGAGGCGTCGGCGAGATCCAGGGCGTGGCCCGACTTCGAGGGGGTACGCGACAGCGTGGTCGTCCGGTGGCCCCGCTCGGAGAGGACGCCGACGATCCGACCGCCGATCAGACCGCTTCCACCCACGACGAACGCCCGCACGGCCCAACCCCTGACGAGAGAAACGATGAAGTCCATCCGTACGATACGGACGGTCGTCGCCGCGCCCGCCGGCGCCTTCGCCCTGTTACACGTGCAGGTGTCAGTGCGAGAGCTGGCGCAGCAGGGCGGTCATGGCCGCGTTCTCGTCGGTCTGCTCGTTGACCACGTGCTTGGCCACGCGGTGGGTGAAGACGTTGCGGCCGCCGCCGTCGAGCAGGTCGCGGGCCATCGTGATGGCCCCGGTGTGGTGCTCGATCATCAGGCGCAGGAAGGTCGGCGCGGCCCTGGGACCGGTCGCGTGGTCCAGTTCGCGCAACTGCGCGTCGGTGAGCATGCCGGCGCCGTCGTGGTCGTGGTGGCCGGCGGGCATGTCCCAGGCGGTCAGCCAGGCGTTCATCTCGTCGATCTCGCGCTGCTGATCGTGGACGATGAACTGGGCGATCGCGGTGACCCGCTCGGGCTGGCCGGGCTTGGCGATCAGCGCGCGGCTCATCCGTACCGCCTGCTCGTGATGCTCGATCATCATCCCGGCGAAGGCCAGGTCGGCCTCGGTGGGCGGGGCGACGACCTGCCCGACGGGCGCGGGCGGGGCGGCCGGCCGGTCACCCCGGTGCAGGACGGTCGCCAGCAGGCCGGCCGCGATCAGCACGGCCAGTGCGGCGTACCGGTGAAAACGCATGGTCCCTCTCGTTTCCCGGTGGAAGCCCAGGGCGGCATCCGGGTCCCGGACACCGCCCCCGGCTACCACTACCACAGCTCAACCCAGTGGTAGCCCAGGGCGGTGCCCGGGTCCCGGACACCGCTCCCGGCTACCACTGGCCATTTCGGTGGTGGGCCAGGGCGGCATCCGGGGTCCGGATGCCGCTCCTGGCTACCACTGGGAGGTGCCGGTGTCAGCGCGGCTGGCCGTTGACGTCCTTGCGGCCGTCCGGGGTCAGCGGGTTCTGCGCGGTGAAGTCCCGGGGCGTCAGGTCGAAGCCCTGCCAGTGCAGCGGCATCGGGCTCTGGTCCTCGTCCCGGGGCACGTGGTGGAAGCCGACCCGGACCCACATCACCGGGTCCTTGAGCTCCTCGTCGTTCGAGGCGAAGTCGAGGATGCCCTGGCGGCGCGGGCACTCGGGATCGGCGTTGCCGGTGGCGTACATCTCGCAGGCGTGGTTGTTGGTGAACGTGACGTCGGGCTGGGTCTCCGGGTGCGCCTCGTACGTGTCGCCGCCGTTGGTGACCAGCTCGTAGGAGCGCAGGTGCCGGTCGTCGTTGCGGCTGCCGGGGCTGGCCAGCCGCCACCAGCGCTGGTTGGCCTTGGTGAAGCTGCCCTCCTTGGCGATGGTCTGCTTGGAGGTGACCAGCTTGGCCGACATCTCGCCCTGGCCGTCGGTCTTGGTGTCGTACTGCTCGACGGTCTCGTGGCCCTTGCCGTCGATGTTGAAGTCGACCCGCCAGAACGCCGAGTGGTAGTGCATGGCGGCGAAGTCGCGGGCGCCCTTGCCGATCGGCCAGCCCTGGTCGGCGTTGTAGTAGTTGCCGGGTGACAGGTCGCCGGTCGCACCCAGCCGGGCCGAGATCGCACCGTCGTCCTGCAGGCGGTACTCGGTCACGTACTCGTACCAGCCGACCTTGCTGATCGCCCGCAGGACCAGGTCGTGGCCCTGTTTGGAGTAGATCGTCTCGGTCGGCTCCTCGGCCCCCTCGGGGAAGTCGTAGCTGTGCAGGCGGTAGGCCAGGCCGGACTTCTCGGCGCTGACGCAGAGGACCCGGCGCTGGCGCGGCTCGGCCGAGCCGTCCGAGCCGGTGCGGGCCGAGCCGCCCTTGCAGTCCTCGCCCTTGAGGGTCTCCAGGTCACCGCCGCCGAAACCGTAGTCGGTGAGGTCGTTGTACTCGGTGTCGCCGGAGTCGTAGGGGACGTTGAGCTGGGCCAGCCGGATCGACTGGAGCACCTGCGTCGCCTGCGGATATTTGGTGTACGCGACGGAGACGTTCTCCAGGACCAGCCCGGCGCGTTCGTCCATGTGCCAGCACAGGTCCCAGACCGTGCCGTTGGGCAGCGTCTCGTGGACCGTCGACTCCGGGGCGCACGGCGGCGCCGGTTCCGGCGCCCGGGCCGAGGCAGCGGTGGCGTGCAGGCCGAGCCCGGCCGTGGTGAGCAGGGCCGCGACGGCGGCGCCGGCCCTCTTGCGGAAGGTCATGCGTTGTCCCGTGTTCAGCTCAGCCGGACGACTTTGCGCCCGGACAGGTCGACGATGATCTGGTTGATGTCGATGAAGACGTTGTCCGAGCTCTCCACCACGAGTTGCAGGCACCGGTGCTTGCCGCACTGGGCGGTGCCCGAGTCGGCGTGCCGCGCCTTGTAGACGTGGGCGGTGACCGCGACGGTGTTCTTGCTCGCGAAGTCCTTGCCGGTCGCCTTGCGGTAGGCGGCCTTGAACTCGGCGGCCAGCGGGTCGGCCAGCAGCATGTCGAACGCGGTCGACAATTCCTGCTTCGAGGCCGGCATCTGCATGCCCGCGCTGGCGAACGATCCGGTGACCGTGCCGGCTTTCAGGTCGACCACCTGCTTGACCAGCTTGTCATTTCGGTAGTCGTAGAAATAGACGTCGGCGCGGCGGTCCCCGTCCTCGGCGATCTGCGCGGTGAGGTATTCCGGGCCGCCCTTTCCGGTGACGTCGGTGGCGCCCGCCTTGAGCTCGGCGGTCAGCGCGATGGTCCGCGCCCGGGTCACCTCGTCGCCGGTCAGCGCGTCCGAGCCGATGCCGGCGGCTCGCGCCGGGCCTGGCTGCGGGTCCGACACGCTCGGTTGATCCGCGGACGCACCGCCGGGCTGGCCCGGCGTCGGCGCCGCCTCGGCCTGCCAGGACGCGACACCGAAGGCTGTGACGGCGGTCACCGACGCGACGCCCAGCCCCCATGCCCATTTTCTGAAACGGCCCACTACCTGCTGCCTCTCCCCCTGGTCGGTGGTATCGGCGACAGAGAATGCCAATCAATAGGTGTGCTGACCGTAAGATCGAACATGATCACCGTCTAAACAGGTACGACTATTCAAATCGCTCGATGAGAGGTTTAGGCTTCTCGACGATTCCACATTAGATTCCGTTAAGGAGTCCGTTTGATGAGATCCACTCGCTCACGCAGGTCCGTCGCGGTCGCGGCCGCCGCGGTCCTGGGCATCGGCGCCGTCCCCGCATCGGCGAACGCTGCCCCCGCTCCCGACCCCGGTGCCGTCGCGGCCCGGCACAAGCAGGATCGGCGGGCCAACTTCGACGGCCGCACGCCGGACGCGCGTACGCTCACCGCGCTCAAGACCGCCCGCAAGCCCGCCGAGGTCGTCAAGCTGCACGAGAGTCTTGGTGTGCAGGGGATTGTCGATATTGATCCGGTGACCGGGACGGCTCGTCGGGTGGCGAGGTTGGA
>NZ_JBICSP010000033.1:0-70257 GCF_043197135.1 Actinoplanes sp. NPDC049265
TTGGTCGATTTGCTGTCTTACCGGGAGCCTCGCCCCCATCGATCTCCGACCCCCCTACCCTCGCTGACCTGGAAGATCAGGTTGAAAAGGGCTCAGTAGTACTCGACGAGAGCCCATCCAATGATCGAGCAGCGTTTGCGGCGCGATGCAAGTCATGCGTCCTGGAAAAGAACTCAACTTCGCTTGTCTCGGCTGACCCAAAATGCGATGACCTTGTTGGCGTCTGGGTCCAGCCATAGAAAGTAGCCGGAACCATGCCAAGAGATCAGGACGTGTGCGAGGTCAGCATCGGACGCACACTCTAAAAGGTCAACCACGTGCGCCAGCCCGTCCAGACCATCGGAGGAAACTACGGAGGCCACCTGGAGTCGACGGCGGTAGAGCTCAATCGCATAGCCCCTCGGCATCACCTGCAGCGGCAAGGAAGCATTCCCAAGATCGTCGAACATGTCGCCCCAGGCGTCGCCGTTCCTGCAGCCTTCGCGGGCCAAGGCCACTCCGGCAAGCGACCGAAGCCGACTCACATTGATCAATCGGCTGCCACTCCTTGACCCTTTCACCTCCGCGCACCCGGCCACACCAGATACCTAGGCCTCCGAAGTGATTCGGTGACGAAACTGTCCCATAATCACTCCTTCGCATCTCCAGAACGACGCCGCGCTGAGCACGCGTCTCGCCGAATCCGGGTTAGTCGTCCGCGCGAGCACTCGGTACTTCCCAGCACGCCCACGTTGCGCTCCTCCGGAGTCAACTTCGGACGCAGCATCCCCCAGCTGTGGGGAGTGACCGGTCCAGCTTCACATCCGACACCGCGAGCGCGCTCACCGCTGGGCCCGCACGAAGTTGGCCTCGCTGACCCGCGTCTTGGACGCGAATTCCGGGCCAGAACTGGTGCGTGACGATGATCGATCCCCTGCCCGTCGTTGCATCGTCGGTGAGCCACAACGGGCGTCCACCAGCGCGTTCGAGTTCTCAAAGGGCGGAACCGGGCAGCGTGAGTCTCAGCCTCTGGCCGAGCCACTCCAAATCGTGCGCCGCACGGCTATGCGGCGCACGAACCTCGGTCGCGGCCAGGGTCGTGAGTACCTGCCGCGCCTCGGGGAGGCGACCGTAATGCGCCAGGGCCATCGGCAGGCGCCAGCGGGAATGCCACCCGTCGCTGAATTGCGGCTGCCGCAACAACTCGTCGACGAGGTATTCGGGCGAGACCGTCGCCATGACGTCCGAGAACGCCTGCAAATGCAGGTCAATCGCCTTCTCCACCTTTTCCGACGACGCGTGTGTAGGTAGATGGATTCCGGTACGCCGGAGCCGGCCGACCGCAACCGATACGGTGGCGGTGTAGATTTCGGGTGGGTTCATGCCGAGGATTCGAAGGTAGTCGCGCTCCACGGGGATCAGCACGAAATCCAACCACGGCCGGAAGCCGACGTGCTCGCCGTCGATCACCTGGAAGCGCAGCCGGACGACAAGCTCGCCACCGGCTGCGGCGCTGAAGGTCAGGCGGTCAACCGGTGTCAGGCCCGCGGCGGCCGCCCGGCTCCAGATCTCGGCCGCGACCGCGGTCGCGGAGACCGATCCAAGATCGGGAGCCCGTACGGGTACGGGTGGCGCAGCCCGCCACCACCAACCGTGCGATCCGGCTGCCGCCGCCGGCAGGCTTCGCCGCTTCCGCTCGTCCACCACCCGCACAGAGGCGGCAAACCGCTCTACCGACGGGTGCCGGAGACGCAACACGTTCTCGATACTGTCTCGCGCGGCCAACCGGGAGAGGGCCTCCAGCCGATCAGTGGTGGTTGAGGAGAACCCTTCCCAAGAGGCGAGCAGCGTTTCGGGCGCGATGAACAACTATTGCCTACTTCGCCAATTCTTTGAGGAACTCGGACTCGGGGTTGTCCGCCCGGAAATATGTGACAATGCCGTTGTTACCTCGGACACCCAATTCTCCGGTCGTCGTGTTCACCCGTACCAGTGCACCATCGGAATCTCGAAGCTGCTCCTTGGTTCCGTGCGTCGGATCCCCACAGAGGAAACGCTGCGAACAGGCGGCGTAGTCGTCGAGCGCATCATCCATGTCCCCATTGTTCCGTTCAAGAATTTCCTTCATATCTCCGACGCCGCCATGCTTTCCTTTACCCATCACGTGCTTGTCGAAGTGGTCGAACAAGTTGCCGTCGCTGGTCCAGTCGCAGTTGTGCACCAGAACCGGGGCGTTGCCGGCGAGCACATAGTACGTGTGCACGGTGTCGACCGTCAGGTCGTACATCATGCGGACATCGCGATAGGTGGTCCCCGTCACGATTGGAAGGCGGTGACCCGCTGCCGTGCGCAGGTGCTCCTCGAGCTCCAGGTCGGCAGCCTCGATCCAGGCCTTGCGGTCCTCGCTCCAGAACGGGTGGTTGGCCGTGGTCTTGAGCACCGCCCGCCCGATGGTCAGGTCGGTGAACGCGGTATCGAGGTTGATGTGGGTGGCAACGACGGCCTTGCCGGCCGTTTTGCCGTTGGTCGGGTCGGTGGTGAGCACCTTGTCGCCGGGTTTGAGTTTCTCGATCGGCTTCTTGGTGCCGTTGGCCATCAGGACCAGCGTCCCGGGCGCGAAGCTGTGGCACTTCTTCAACGCCTTCATGAAGCCCTTGACGCCGTCGATGAGGTCGCCCAGGAGGCCCTTGGTCCGGGTCACCAGGTGGGCCAGCTTTTTCCACTTCCACGGTGATCCGTAGCGCGCGGCCAGTTTGCCGATCGCCCCGCCGACGACCGACGACAGGACGTTGATCGCGGTGTTGACGCAGCCGCCCAAGTCGCCCTTGGTGAAGCAGTTCAGGGCGTCGGTGATGCCGAGCTCGTCGGCGAGGATCTTGCCGAGGGCGATGGCCGCGTCGAGGATCTTCTGCTTGGCCCGGGCGATGCGGGCCTGCCGCTCCTTCTCCGCTGCTGCGGCCGCCGCCCGCTGCCGGTCCTGCGGGGACGCCTTCGGGTTGTTGTGCTCGTTGACGCCGGGCACGGTCGGGTCGTAGGCGCCCGAGCAGCCGCCGCAGCCGTCGTTGTGACCGGGCACGTCGTGGTATTTGCCGGTGCTGTCGACGTAGTCCGCGCCCGGGCCGCAGGCGTCGTCGGAGCAGAATATCCGGCCGTCGGGGTCGGAGAACGAGATCGGGTTGTTGTTCGCGTACGCGTACCCGTTCATCTGCTGCGGGTCGTTGACGTCGATGATCGGGTCGACGGAGATGAACCGGCCGGCCGTGGGGTCGTACTCCCGGGCGCCGATGTTGACCAGGCCGGTCGTCGGGTCCTGGTTGCCGCCGATGAAGCCCTTCTCGGTCGGCCAGACCCCTGGCGCCGGCTGGGTGCCGCGCGCCTCTCCGTATGGCGTGGTCCGGCGGTGGGTGACCGTTCCGGCCTGGTCGACGGTGGCGGTGCCGGTGCCGTGGTGGTCGGTGGCCACGTAGCTCAGCCCGGCCTTGGTCCGCACCAGCTGCGCGCCGCCGGGCAGGGCGTAGTAGCGCGTACCCGCCGTCTCGCGGGTCTTGTGGTCGAGCCGGATCTCCATGCCCGGCAGGTAGAGCGTCGTCCGGTCCGGCTCCACCCGGAGCATGCGGGCGCCGTCCGCGTCGTACCGGTAGGTGGTCTTCTTGCCCGCGGCATCGGTGACCGACTCCAGGTCGCCCTCGGCGTTCCAGGCCAGCGTCTCGCCTTCGCCGGCCTTGACCCGGCGGGTGGTGTTGCCGGCGGCGTCGTAGCCGTACTCGTGGAGCTTCTCCCCCGACGGCGTCTTCTCCGTCATGGAGGTCAGCGTGTGCGGCTGGGCGGCGCCGGCGGCCGGGTAGCGGTAGGCGCGCTCGACCAGCGGGGTGCCGTCGGGCGCGTACTGCTTCTCGGCCTGCCGGTTGCCGGTCGCGTCGAAGGTGTACTCGTGGTGGTAGGGCGCGACGCCGCCGACACCGGTGGCCGCGGGTCCGCCGGCGCACGGGTCGTCCGCGGTGCTCGCCGAGGTCCACGCCTTGTCCATCCGGCGCAGGTAGTCGTACGTGAAGCACTGGACGTCACGGTTGCCGGACGGATTGTCGGCGATCTCGCGGATGTTGCCGGCCGGGTCGTAGGAGTACCGGGCGTCGACGTCCACGACCGGCGCCGCCTCCCGGTCCAGACGCTGCCGGGTCAACCGCTTGGAGCCCTGTTCATATTCGTACGTCGACCAGATCTTCTTGCCGCCGACCAGGGCCTCGGTCTGCATGACCTCACCCGTGCTGGAGTAGTCGACGTCGGTCAGGTAGGCCGCGTCCCCGCTCAGGCCGGTCAGGCGTTGCAGGTCGTCGTACTTGCTGACGACGGTCTCGAACGGCAGCCCGCCGCCCTCGGACATGCTGACCGACTGGATCGAGCCGTCCCGGTTGTACTCGGTGCCGAACGTGTAGAGGCCGGCGAGCTCCTTCCCGGCCTGCTCGGGCACCTGGTAGTAGGTACCGTGCGGCCGGTAGAACTCGTCGTAGATGCCGTAGTAGGTGGCGTACTCGGCGCCGTCGACCCAGCGGCTGGCCGAGGAGACGTACCCGAGCATCTCCTGGTCGTAGACCCAGCTGCTGAGCAGCTTGCCGGTGCCGGGCGCACCCTCGTGGACGGCGGTCTTGCGCCCGATCGCGTCGTAGACCGTGCTGATCGTCTGGTTGAGGCTGTTGGTCGAGCTGACCGGCCGGTCCAGGTTGTCGTAGGCCGTGGTCGACGTGCCGGAGTCCGGATCAACCGACTTGATCTTGCGGCCGAGCTGGTCGTACTCGTTCTTCCAGACGTTGCCGGCCGGGTCCTTCACGGTGGAGAGCTGACCGTTCGGGGTGTAGGTGTACTCGGTCTTGTCGAAGGCACCGGACGGGCCGTCGCCCTTGTATTGCAACTGCTGGGTGGTCTGGCCGAGCGCGTTGGTGATGGTGGTGACCGGGATGCCACCGGTGGGCGGGTCGACCGAGACCCGGTCGCCGCCGTACGTGGTGGTGGTGCGCCACTTCTCGTTGCCGGCGACGGCGAAGATCTCCGCCTTCACCCGGTCGGCGCCGTCGTAGGCGTACATGGTCTGGCCGTTCACGTCCCCGTTCACCGCCGGGTAGATCGCCGCCGAAGGCGCGCCCTTGACGGTGTACGTCGCGTAGGTCTTCGCCAGCTGGCCGGTGCCGGTGTAGAACGTGTCGGCGACGTTACGGTTGCCGTCCGGTCCCTGGGTCTGCACCTGCCGCGGACGCAGGTGCCCGTCGTGCAGCTTGTACTCGACGCTGTAGGTGCCGTCGCTCTGCCGCTTCTCGGTCTTGATCGCGACCGGCTTGTCGGCGACCACCTGGTACGTGTACCTGATGCTCGGTTCCAGGGTGGAGCCCGAGCGGTCCGGCAGCCAGACGTCGGTGATCCGGCCCAGCGCGTCGTACTTCAGCTCGCTGAGCAGGTTGTTCTGGTCGGTCTGGCGCATCGGGCTGCCCCAGGCCGGCGCGTAGCCGGTGGTGGTGACGAAACCGAGCGGGTTCGTCTCCTTCACCTGCGTGGTCAGACCGTTGGTCTCGGTGTAGACGTTGGTGGTCGTGTTGCCGAGCGCGTCGGTCGCGGTCAGCGGGCGGCCGTACGCGTCGAACGTGCCTTCCGACGCCCGGATGTAGGTCCCGGTCGTGCCGTTGTGGCTGGCCAGGCGTTCCGACTTCGTCGGGTTGCCGGTGGTCGGGGCCACTCCAAAGGCTTTTCCGTCGTACGAGGTCCGCGTGTCGGAGATTACCTGGGTGCGGCGGTCCGGTGTCACCGAACACTTGACCGCCACCGACTCCACCCGCGCCACCAGGCCGTACAGATACAGGCCGGGATTGTCGGCGTACGTGGTGCGGGTGCACGCCTCGTCCCCGCTGACGTCGACGTCGCCTTCGTTCTCGCTCTGGGTGACCCGGCCCAGTGTGGTGTCGAACGTCGAGCTCTGCGCGGTCTCGCGCCACCCGCCGGCGGCCAGCGCGACCAGGCTGCGCGACTTCTCGGTGCTGGTGAGCCAGGCCTCCTTGGTACCCCAGCTGAAGGTCTGCGTGGCGGTCTTGTGTCGCCAGGGAGTCTTCACCGATTTGCTGACGACCTTCGAGCCGTCGTACACGATGCTCGCGAGCTCGTGCCCGGCGAACTCGTTGTAGTCGACCTGTGTGCCGCCGGTGGTGTCCTCGACGCTGACCGAGCGGGTACCGCCGTCCGGGTCCTTGTCGCCGTGCATGCCGCGCAGGTAGCGGTACTCCGTCTTGGTCGTCTGGGTCTGGCCGTCGCCGCCGGTCACCACGACCTTGCCGTACCCGCGCCAGTCGCTCCAGGTGTCGTCCTCGGGGTCACCGATACCGTCGGGTTCGGCGTGCCGCCAGGCCGCGCCGTCCTGGTAGTCGTACTTGGTGACCATGTCCGGAGCGCCGCCGGTGCGGTCGGTCTCGATCACCGCCTCGACGACGTACTTGTGGAACCAGTCGGTGATCGGGTCGCCGGAGCCCAGCGGGGCCCACTTGACCGGGAAGCACCGCTTGGTGCTGTGGCCCTCACGGGGCAGCGTGGTCTGGGTGCAGTCGGCCGGCGCGTAGTTGACGTCGATCTGGCCGCCGCTGTCGGTGTAGACGGTGGCCAGCCGGAACCGGATCAGCGGCGCGACGAAGTCGCCGTCCCGGTCGATGCGGTTCGGCAGCTGGAGGCCGCCCAGTCTGACCTTGGGCAGGTCGATGCTGCCACCGGCCAGGCCGCGGTGACCGATCTCGCTCAGCCAGAGGGTGCGTGAGCCGTCACCGTTGTCGGTCAGCAGGTGGTCCAGCGTCCACTGGTCGACCGGGTTCCAGCCGCTCGCGCCGCGGGTCTCGGTGGTGATGGTCTTGAGCCGCGCCCGGGTCCAGAAGGTCGGCAGAATCTGGTCGTTCTTGCACTTGGTGTCGGCAGCACAGTTGCGGTCGAACGGCACGTCCGGCCAGCGGGACGCGGTCTCCGGGGTCAGATCCTCCGGGTTGCAGGTGGATCCCTCGGGCAGGCACCGCTCCTTGACGTCGAACCGGACCCGGGCCGGGGCGTTGGTGCTGTAGACGGCGTTGTGGCGCTGGCCGTAGTCGATGCGCTTGAGGTAGCCGCCCCGTACGTACTTGGCCCCGTTGACGTCGGTCCGCTTCGCCTTGGCGTAGTAATTGAGCTCCTGCTGGTAGAAGTACGAAGTGACGTTGCCGTAACGGTCCTTGACGTAGTCGAGGTTCCACCGCCAGCCCTGGTCGCAGGACGCCGAGGTGAACGTCGCGTTGTAGCAGGGCTCGTCCTTGTCGTCACCGAAGATCGGCACGGTCCAGGTGGACCTCGTCTCCTCCTTGGTGGCCGACCACCCGGGGAGACGGTTGAGGCCGAAGTAGTACTCGGTGCCGTCAGAGGTGGTGACCTTCCAGTGTTCACCGTCGTCGTCGCCGTTGGCGGTGGCGTAGTTCGCGGTGGTGAGCTGTTCCACCTTGGACCCGTTGTCGGAGGCGAGCTTCCACGTCGACCCGCTCTTGACCAGTTCGGTGGACGAGCCGTTGAGCATCAGGGTGGCGTTGTCATACGCCCAGCACTGGTCGGCGTACTGCTCGTGACCATCGTCGGCGCAGGCTTTGTAACGGCGCTCGACGTACCCCGGCTCGTAGCTGAAGCCCTCGCCGACCCAGGACCCCTGGTTGTTGGTGGTCGCGGTACGGCCGTCGATCGACTGCGACGAGTACCCGAGCGTGACCGCCGGGGCACCACCGCCGGGCACGGGCGGCAGACGCAGCGGATACGACCAGGAGAACCCGCCGGTGGACGGCGCCACCGACCACTTCGACGACGGGGACAGGCTGGTCGCGCCGAAGGTGCCCTGCGACGAGCTGTCCGCGGCCGCGACAGCGAAGAGCCCGCCGGTCTCCGTGGACGCGGACAGGGTTCGAGCGGCGGAGTCGTTGCGGGAAGGTACCGGTACGCCGGCGCAGGCGGGCGCCTCCGGTGTGGTCAGGGCGCATTCCGGGAGCTTCACCAGCCGCAGCCGGGCGCCGTAGTCGCCACCGAAGGCGCTCGCGAAGCCGGTGTAGTCGATACCGAGCTGGACGGCACCGGGGGCGGTTCGGCCGTCGGCGCGGCCGACCCGCAGGACCGGACCGTCGACCTTGGCCCGCCGGCTGCTCTCCCGGTCGAGCACCTGCACCCGCACCTTGCCGGGGGTCTCCACGGCGGCCGGGCCGGCGGCCACCGACACCGGTAGGCCGCCGGCCCTGGCCGACCGCGCGGATCTGGTGCGGGCCGCCGGTACGGCCACCTCCACGTCCCCGGCCGACGGCCAGGTCACGGCCGGCGCTCCGGCCTTCCCAGCGGCCGTGGCGGCGTCAGGCTTGCGCGGCTTGACCGGCAGCGGATCGCGCTTCGGCAGCGCCGGCTTGCTGGCCGCAGTGCCCGGACGAGCCTTGGTCGCGGCCTCGGCCGGCGCGACGACCGTGTACTGCAGGAAGCCGGCGCCGAGCGTGCCGGTCAGCACCCAGGCCAGCGGCCGGACTATCCGCCGGCGGAAAGCGCCGGACTCCACGAAGTTTCGCGAGAACATGGACCCTCCTGGGGTCAGGTCGGTGCGGGCCGCCGGGTGTGCCCGGCGGCCGGCGAGATCCGGCGGGTCAGAGGGTCAGCTGTTCCTTGGTCTGGATGCTGGTCTTCTGGATCAGCTCCGCGTCGGCGGCGCCGTTGTAGATCCGTACGTCGTCGACCGCACCGGACAGCGGCTCGCGGAAGGCGTCGCCGAGGAACGCCCGGCCGATCTGGATGCCACCGGTGGCGACGAACGGTGTCGCCAGGTCGATCGAGTCGACCCAGCCGCCGTTGACGTACAGCGACATCTCCCGGGTGTAGCCGTTGTAGGCCAGTGCGAGGTGGTCACCCTTACCGATGGTCCGCGGCTGGACCTCTTCGCCGCGGCTCTCGAAGGAACCGTCCACGGTGTCCGACCCGGTCATGGCCAGCTCCCACTTGCCCGCCTGGTTGCAGCGCACCAGGACTGAGCTGCTGTGCGTGCCCTTCTGCGCGAACACGGTCATCGGCGTGCCCTCGCAGGAGCTGGTCAGCCGGACCCGGGCGCTGATCGAGAAGCTGTTGGCCATGTCCGGGTTGACCGCGGCGGTCGCGTACGAGCCGGCTGTGCCCTTGAGCGCGAGGTGCCCGCCACCGAGCAGCGGCTGCGCGACCGGGTTGCCGCTGCGGTAGATCGTGGCGTCCGGGCCGAGCGTAAGGCCGGTAGCGCCCCGGTTCTCCGGGCTGACCTTGTTGGTCTCGGTGTTCAGCTGCCAGTACGCCAGCCGGCTCGGTGCGACCTTCTTCAGCCCGGTGACCTCCTCGCCGATGATCAGCCGGTCGAACACCGACACGTCGGCCATGGCGCCCTTGAAGAACCCGGTGTAGCCGCCCTTGACGATCTTGCGGCCGAGCTGGAGCGGGCCCCGGGAGCGGGTCAGCGATCGGCGCGCGGCGACCACCGGGGTGGCCGCGTCCACCTGCAGGGACAGCTGCCTGGTGGTGGCGTTGAAGGACGCCGCCAGGTAGGTCCAGTTGGTCGTGGCAGCGGCGCCGGTGACCCGGAAGACGCCGAGCGAGTTGACGTCGGTCATCGGCATCTCCAGGGACCAGGCGCCGTTGGTGACGCCCAGCGCAAACCCGGGCTCGCCGGAGCCGTCCTGGCTGACCGCGGTCTGCGTACGGGCCGGATCGGCGACCTTGAACCAGCCGCTGACCGTGAAGCTCTGTGCCGTGTCGGTCAGCACCCGCCGGCCGGTGGCCAGGTAGCCCTGGGCCGTACCGTCGAAGGTCGCCGCCGTGTCGGAGCTGCCGCCGGGGCCCTCCGCGCCGAACGCCACGCCGCTGCCCGCGCGGGCGTCGTTGTCACCGAGGCCGTCCTCGGCGCCGAGCTCACCGGCGACCTCACCCAGCGACCACTGCGCGGTCGGCGGCCGCTTCCCGACCCGGAACGTGCAGGAGGCGATGCTGCTGCTGCGGCCGGCCCGGTCGACCGCCTGGACATTGATCGTCCGCGGGCCTTCCTTGTCCGGGTACCAGTTCTTCAGCGTCACCGGCCCGCCGTCGCTGGTCGGCCGCAGGACGTTGACCCCGGCCACCGGGTTGGTGTTGAACCCGTAGCGGTACTCCACGACGTCGGTCGCCGCCGAGTCGAACGTGAAGTCGCCGGGTACGCCGATCGAGCCGCGCCACTCGTCGTCCTCGACACACATCGGCGCGCCGGACGTGCCGTTGTCGGCGGCGTCCGAGGGCAGGTAGACGGCCGAGTCCACGTCGGGGGCGCTCGGGCTGGTCTTGTCGAACTTGAACTGGCAGACGTTACGGGAGCCCTCCGAACTCCACGGCCCCCAGCTGGTGCCGTCGCTGGCCCGGACCTCCCAGGAGATCAGGATGTTCTGCGGCATGTCCGACGGTGTGTTGTAGGAGAACTGCGAACCGCTGGCCTTCAGCCCGGTCGTGTAGGACCGGGTCACCAGCGAGCCGCCGGTGGGCGTCCAGGTGACCTTGAACTCGGCTTTCACCTGCTCGGTGTGCGCCGAGGAGTGGTCCGGGTCGCGGAGCACCGCGTTGAGCCGGGGCGGGACGTCGACGTACGGGGCGTTGGCGCTCCCGTAGACACACTGGCCGCCCGGCGACATGGTGAGCTCGGACTGGTTGGCGATCAGCGGTGCCCGGTTGTAGCGCACCGAGAGCAGCCCGTTGTCACAGAACCGCTTGCTGTGGGTCACGTCGCTCTCGTTGGTGGACTTGAGCCCCAGGATGACCGAGCTCAGTTTCTCGGTGACCGCCCGGTCGAGCGCCTTCTTCGCGTTCCAGGCGGCGTTCTGGTTGGTCGACGTGCAGCTCGACTGGGTGCTGGTCGGCGACTTGGTTTCCAGGAACGTGTTGTCGCTCCAGCTCGTACCGCCCGGCTGATTGTTCCAGTTGGTCGCCGAGTTGATCTTCGAGGTGGGCGGCATCATGTAGAGGGAGGCGGCCCGTGCGGTCGAGTTGTACGCGTGCTGCATCGTGACCCGGAACTCGGCGCTCAGGATGGTCTTGCCCGCGTACGGCGTGGCCATCTGGTAGAAGAGCCGCTTGACCTTCGAGTTGTTGCACGACTCGGGGCAGTTGCCGATCCGCTCGTGCCGCTTCCCGTCGAACTTCCAGTACTCCTCGTTGGGATATCCGCTGTCGACCATGGCCCAGCCGCTGTTGGTGTTGCTCTGCCACACCGGGTCGATGTAAAGCGGGAACGCCGACGCCGGGGCGTCGAGCATGGCCCGGTCCGGAGTCAGCGTGAGCGTGCCCCGCGCGTAGTCCAGGCCCACCCCGGCCACCGCGGAGGCGTCACCCGGCCCGCGGGAGTCAGCCGGTACGGCCGGTTCGGTGCTCGCCGGCCCGATCCGCCGCGCGGCCCCGCCGGTCTCCTCTTCCGACCCCTCGCCGGTTCCGCTGGTCCACATCGTCGGCGCGTCCGCCTCGAGCACCGGGTTACCGGTGGCGGGGTCGAGCGCGACGACGCCACCGTTCTCCGTCTCCTGGATCGTCAGCCCCTCACCGACCACGCCGAGACGCAGATCGACCAGCTCGGGCAGGTCCGCCGCCTCCGGGGTCTTGACCACCAGGACGTTCGAGAAGCCCTCGGTGGTCACGTGCGTGACCAGGTCGACGTCCGGGAAGACATTCGGGTAGGTGGCCTTGTCACCCTCGATCGCCGGCGGCCGGAGATCACCGTACGGCCAGCTGAGCGTCATGCTCTTCTGGTCGCGCGTCACTGTCATCAGCGGGCCCGGGCCACCCGGGGACAGCCGCATACCCAGCAGCGCCGCGGCCGGCCCCCAGCCACCGTCGGATTGCGGGACCAGATTGGCGTCCGTGGGCACCCACTGGTCGCCCTGGATCACCCGGACCGGCTGGGCGTGATCGTTGGCGATCAGCGTGCCGTCCGGCTGGGCGAACACGTCGCGGTATTCGCTGCGCTGGGCGAGCACCTCGACCGGTTGCTGGAGGGACCGGGCAGCGACGATCGCCTCGGCCTCGGTGTCCCGGACCGGATCGGCCTCGACGGCCGCCGCCGGTTCCAGCGCGGGCGCGGGCTCCGGCGACCGCACCAGCGCGGTCGCGGACAACAGGCCCGCGAGCCCCAGCATCAGACCCAGCGTGGTCAGCCGGGCACGTCTCGGCGTACGACGAACCACCGTACGGTCCTCCCCCGTTGCGTTCTTCTTCGTCATGTCTGCCGCCTTAGCCGATCGCCGAGCCGAACGCGGTGGCACCGGCAGGGATCCCGCCGTCGCCGGGGCGGTGGACGGTGGCCGGCGCCGCCGTGCCCGCCGCCAGGTCCGCCCAGGGGAAGCCGTGCACCGCCGGGTCGCCGTACGGCGTCCCGACCCACAGCCGCGTCGCACCGGCGGTCAGCGAGGTGCCGACCAGCTCGGCCGTCCGCGGTTCCCCGGCCAGGCTGCCGTCCCGCCGGTCGAGCAGCACCGGCGCGGTGATCGGGTCGACCAGCGCCGGATAGACCCGGACCCGGCCGGCGTCGGAGGTCTCACCGAGGTCCTCGCCCGGCGCCCCGGCGGCGATGAACATGGTGGCGTTGCTGCCCTCGGAGGCCGGCGCCGTGTTCACCACCGCGACCGACTCGCCGAGGTAGTTGCCGTCCGCCGGGGTACCGCTGATCGCCGGCAGCTCGACGAACGTCGCCGCCGCCGTGACGTGGAAGCGCTGCACCTGGCCACCGTCGGCCACCGTGGTGTCCTCACCGGGCACACCCACGACGACCAGCGAGTCGGCCTGACCCGCGGCGGCACCGGCCGGCCGGTACGCCGCGACCGCCACCGCCTTGCCGAAGGTGTCGTTGGCCTCCGACGTCTCGGAGACGTTGGTGGCGTCCTGGAACAGGTTCGCGGCCGGCTTCGGCAGGCCGTCGGCGATCTCCCAGCTGCTGAACAGGTTGACCGCGCCGGCGAACTCCAGCGTCCCGATCGCCTCGCCCGGTGAACCGACCGCGAAGTGGTTGGGACCGGCCGCCACCGCGTAGCCGTTCTGGTCGTCGTTCTCCGAGCTGCCCGGGATCGGCGTCCCCGACTGCAACAGCAGGTTGAGCGAGCCGCGATAGAAGTGCACCACGCCGGCGTCGATCGCGGTGCCGACGTCCTCCCCGGGTGCGCCGATCACCAAGTACGACTGCCCCTTCGGCGTCCGGTTCCCGGAGACCGAGAAGCCGAAGTCGTCCTGCGCCTCGGCGGTCTCCGGGGTGGACCCGCTGTCCTGGTGGTAGGTGAGCGACGCCGGTCCGGTGGCCAGTCCGCCCGGCGCGCCGAACAGCAGGTAGGCCGCGCCCGCGTCGGTGATGGAGCCCAGATCCTTGTACGGCACACCGACAGCGAGGTCGGTGCAGCCGTCGTTGTTGGCGTCGTAGGCCGAGATCGAGTATCCGAACTGGTCGCCGGCCGCCGCAGTGACTCCGGTCTGGGAGTTGCCCAGGTTCAGCGTCCGGGCCGCGACCCCACCGCCGTACGCGACGTGGATCTGACCGGCGTCCGCCTTGCCGTCGGCAACCGCCCGCGGGTCGGCGATGGCGACGTCCTCGACGCCGTCACCGTTGAAGTCCGAGTCGGTGCCGGGGTGACAGCCCGCGACCGGCGGTGCGGTGTCGTACACGGTGAGCTCGCAGAACGAGGTGGGTACGTCGCTGCCGGCGGTGCCGTCCGAGGCTTTCACCCGCCAGCGGTACGAGCCGCCCTCGGCGAGCGCGCCGGCCGGCACGGTCGCGGTCGCGGTACCGCCGGTGGCCACCGATGCGACCGAGACCGATCCGACGGGCGCCGTGCCGGTCAGCGTCCACCACTCGAAGGTCACCGTCATCGCGGTGCCGTCGGCGTCGGTCACCGTGGCCTTGAGCTGCGGGGTCAGGGTGTTGACGAGCGGCCGGGAGGTTCCGGTGACACAACTGGTCGCCGGCACCGTGGCGCGGGCCGTAACCGTGGGCCACGAGTTGTAGGTGATCGACGCCTTCGGGTCCTCGGTGGCAGACGCACCCTCCCGGGAGCGGAACTGCTTGAACCCGGCCGTGGCGGTCTCGTTGACCGCGCGTACTCCCATGCCCGCCCGGGTTTTGCCGGCGGTGGCCGCCTTCTGGAAGAAGTTCTTGCCGTCGATGGTCGCCCAGTTGTCCGCGCAGTCGGTCGAGCCGTGGGTCGACGTCGACGTCGCGTCCGGGCTCGCGTCCCAGGCCGGCTGGTTGGCGAAGGTGGTGGTGTAGGTCGACGTGCCGGTGGTGTAGATGCTCCACGCCGTCGCGGTGCAGGTGTGCGACCAGTAGTTCCAGAAGGACACCGTCGACGCGGTAATCTGCTTGCCCACCAGCACCGTCGTGTCCCAGGTCAGGAACGAGCGGGCCAGCGTGGCCGGGGTGGTGGCCAGCAGCCCGATCTGCAGGTCGGGTTCGGCGTTCTGGTCGGTGGTGACGGTCTCCCGCACGTACGTGTCGAAGGTGGTCACCGCCGGATTGAGCGTCGGGTCGATGGTGACCGGGTACCTGGTGTTCGCGTCCCGCAGCCAGGCCAGGTCGGGCTTCAGCGTCAGCGTCATGCCGGCCACCTCGGTCCGCACCGGCCGCCGCCCGGCCGGGCTCCCCGCGGGCGTGGTTGTCGCGTCCCACATCAACGGCGCCGGCATCTCGAAGGACTTCGTGCCGCCGGCGCCGCTCAGCGTGATCGCACCGGTCCGGGTCTTGGTCAACGCCGCCGCCCCGGCACCCCGGAATCCGTAGCCGATCGAGGCGACCTGGCTTACGGCCGTCCGGTCCTTGACGATCAGGAACTGCTCGAAGCCCCGCCGGGTCGCCTCGACGACCAGGTCGACTCCCGGCCGGGCATCCACATAGGTCGCCCGGGTGCCCTCGAGCCGTGGCGCGGGCAGCTTTCCCGTCCAGGTCATCGCGACCCGGTCGACGCCGAGACCGACCGCCGCGAGTTCGTGCTCACCGTCCGGCTGTGCACCGGAGATCCGCAGGTCGCCCGGGTGGGCACCGGCCACGACCGATCCGTCCTGCGCGACCTTCAGCCGCTGGTCGGCATCGATCCAGCGGCCGTCGCGACGAAACCGCTGCATACCGGTCGAGATGTCAGCCCGGAACTGGCCGTTCGGGAGGGCGTACACCTCAGTGGTCTCCGAGGTCAGGCTGGCAACGCGGACAGCCTGGCCGGACTCGCGCGCCTGTCGTAGCGACATCGTCTCGTCGGACGCTCCAGGCCGGCCCGCGGCCCGGTTGTCGGCACCTTCATCGGCACCCTGGAACTGGAGCAATGCGACCACCGCGACCACGGCAGCACCGGCCGCCAGGCATGGTCGTATCGCGGCCGTCAGACGACGCGCCACTGAGCCCTCCCCCGTGTATGAAGCTGTGCAGCGGCGACTTTAAGGAGTGCTTAACTCACCGCGCCACCCCTATATACAACTGGTAGTCACACAAGGGTCGAAGGGCGTGAAACCGACAGTCCTAATCACACAGAGATATCCAAATGTGCCGCGATGCCTGCAATGGCCAGGTAATCCGTCAGGGGAGTCGTGGTCGGCGCCATCTCCGCCCTCTCCCACCCGGTGGCACGCCAGTAGGACCAACGCCCACAGGGGACAGTCGAACCGCTACGACGAACGGAACTACGAGAGAGCCACCAGCTCGCGAATCGCAACAACGGTGTGCGTAACACTTCTGTTGGGCCTCGGACACCACGCAGGTACACGGTCGATCTTCGACCGGACCTCCGCGATCACCGTCCCGGCTCCGGGACGGTAGGCCATCTCCAAGCCGATTCTCGTGTAGATCTCTGCACGGTCCTGCGGGTTTGCCCGCTTGAGCAGACCGAGCAGTCCGCCGAAGGCGTCCACGATCGCGGCAATCTGATCTTCTGACATCCGCTCTGGCGGCACTTCGGTGAGTCCGAGCCGCGCCTGAGCCGCCTTCTTCAGCGCCGTCGTCTCGGTGATCCAGCCAGCGACGAGGACGGGGGCTCCCCGGGCGTCGGGCGCGGTCCGATATCTGACGATCTTGGCGTCGCAGTCCGCGATCTCCTCCCGCAGCTTCGGCGCCTCGTCGTTCTTCTGATGCTCGGCGAGGGCTGCCCGGTGGCTGCCTCGGCGATCTGGCGAAGAGTCCCGGCGAGTCGGCCGCCGCCGAGTTCCTCGGTGAGGAACTGGTCGACCGGGTTGGCGATCGCGTCTTTGCGGACGTAGAGCACGGGCGGGTGGGCAATGCCGTGCTGACGGACGTAGTCGCGCGGCGCCTTGCAGCGGTAGTAGATGCGTCCGTGATTGACGCTTCCCGCCATACGTCGTTCGCAGACGCCGCAGCGGAGCAGGCCGCGGAAGAGGTAGGGATTGCCACTGCGGCGGGGCGCCTTCCCCGCCTCGCCAGCTGTACCGCGCGCCTTGACGGTTTGCTGGGCCCGCTCGTAGAGGTCAGTCGAGATCAGCGGAGGGTGCGCTTCAATCTTCGACCAGATCCATTCGCTCGGGTGGTTCCAGCGGCGCCGGTTCTCGTGGCCGAGCGCGATGTCCTCGACATCGAGCAGGACTTCGTCTGTGCGGACGCGATTCCAGACCTGCCGACCGGTGTAGCGGGGGTTCTGGAGGATCGCGCGAACGGCAGTCGTCTCCCAGACCTCGGTGTTGCGATGCGGGTTCCGCGCACGGATTCCGCCAGCATGATCACCATCGCCATGATCGACAACCTCACCCGACGCCTCACCGACGAAACCACCCCAACCTGGCGAAACCCCCAAATCACATAACCCACAAAATACTTTAATCAGACGTCTTCTTGAGGCCCCGAGCGCCGAAAGCTGCGCGCGCGACCACTCGTCCTCGCAATCTGTATCTTGTGTCAGGTGGAGACGCGGCACGAGGTTGCGAACGGATTCAACGCCAAACGCGCCGACTCGGTGAGGTCGGCCGAGGAGATTCTGATCGCGGCCGAGCGTACCTGGTCGGCGGATCCTCGAGCCTCGCTCGCGCAGATCGCTGACGTCGCAGGCGTTAACCGCACGACGGTGTATCGACGTTTTAACTCCCGGGCCCACCTGATCGAGGCGCTGGCCGCGACCGTCCAGGCGCGCTTCGCCACCATCCTCGATCAGGTGGAGAGTCGGGGTCTCGACCGCGAGGGTCTGGTCGATCTCGCGGAACGGACGCTGCGGGTCAAGGCGGATTGGAGATTCACTCTGCACGTCGCGGCTTCAGGAGCGGGCATCGCGGTTCCGGACGAACACATCCTGTCCCGCCTGACAACGCTGTTCAGCGGAGCCCAGTCCGCGGGGCTGATCGACAGCAGCATGCGAACCGACTGGGTGCTGGGCGTCTACCTCGGACTGCTGCATGAGGCCGAGGCGCACATGAAGAGAACCGGCGCCACCGCAGCGGAATCAGCAGAGCTGCTGGCGCACACCTTGCTGTCGGGACTCAAGCAATCTTGACGACAGCTACCTGCAACACTAGTGTTGCAGGTAGCTGTCCGGCGGGGTGCCGGGCGTGGGAGGCAAGAACATGATCAAGGCTTCTGTCCACCTGTTTCGTCGTCCCGACCTCTCTCCCGACGAGTTCGTGTCCTATTGGCGAGACACGCACGCCCCCCTGTTACGATCGCTGCCCGACTTCACATCCCGCGTTCGTCGATACACTCAGCAGTATCGCCTCGGTGACCTCCCGCCCGGCCTGCCGCTGCTAGGTTGTGACGGCGTTGCGGAGATCTGGCTTGACAACCCGGTAGATGTCATCGACATGTTCCAATCAGTTGCGTACCAGCAGACCGTTGCGGCGGATGAGGAAAACTTCCTCGATCGGTCCAAGACCGAACTGCTGTTAACCACCGAACAAAGCATCGTCGAATAGGCTGGCTGCGTCGCTTCTGGCATCCATTCCCTGGTCCGTTGAACTACCAGTCAAAACGTCCACGTTGCCCCCTCGGCCCTTTGGGTGGTCGCCACGACGGGCTCATCAAGTGTCGTCAGTCGCCTACGGCATTGCACCCCGTGCGCTCATGTCGGCCACGGTCAGTCACACAGCCGATGTAACGACGATGATCCACATTCCCGGCGGCGCCAGATCCTCGAATGTGAATGAGTCTCACGGAGGCATCATTTAGGGGATGTCTTGTAACTCGATTACGGCGTGGTTCCGCGTGGTGGTTTCCGGGGTCGGCCGGCCAGGGCGATGTTGTGAAGGTGGACGATCCCGGCTGCGGTAACCGCGGGAGTGCGGCCGGCGCGGCGGTAGTCGCGCAGGACCGTGTCGGTCTTCAGCCTGGCCAGGGCGTGTTCGACGCGGGCGCGGATCTTGCGGTGTCCGGTGTTGTAGTCCTGTTTCCACGCTGGTAACTCGCTGCCGTCGCGGGTTTTGCGGTACGGGATGATCACCTACGAGTTGCCGCGGTACCCGCCGTCGGCCGTCACCTCCCGCCCCGCGAGTTTCTGATCGATGCCGCTGCTGCGGTAGACGATCGTGTCGTTACGGTTGCCCGGTCGAGGACGATGATGGGTACGGCGGGGATGTGGGGGTCGTCGGTGACGATGCGGGCGAGCCCGGTCGCCCAGCGCAATGACCAGCTGGGTTTCGGCGTCGATGGCGACGTGCGGGTTCGCTGGGTAGCGGTAGTTCTTGCTCAGCGTGGCGAGGCGGTGGTCGCGGGTCGGGATCAAAGTGCCGTCGACGATCGCGACCTGGTCTTGCGGGCGGCGGCGCACCGGTGCGAGGGCGAGCGGTGGTCCGAGGGTGTCGATGACCCGGTGGGCGGCGGAGTGCGAGACCTCGAACAGGGCCGATCTGGCGCATGGTCAGGTTCGTACGCCAGTCCACGGCCACCAGCAACGCTCGATCCGGCAGGGTCAACGCCCACGGACGGCCGGGACGGCCGTCGGCGATCGTGTCACCGTCCCGGCGTGCGACCAGCCGTACCAGGCGGTGGAACTGCGCCGGGCGTAGCCCGGTGAACGGATGGATCAGCTCGTACGAGCAGCCGAGAACACCTGCACCCAGACATGATCAACCACCGTCCGAACCAGACGCTCACCGGGCTACGAGACATCCCTACTTGACCGCGCCGAGCCTTTGCCAACGCTTCAAGGAGGAACCTTGCCAACAGAAACCCTGGGACTGATCGGTACCGGAATGATCGGCTCCCGGCTCGCCAAGCTGGCGACGAACGCCGGCATCAACGTGCTGCTCAGCAACTCGCGTGGGCCCGAGTCCCTGACGGAGATGACCGCGGAGCTCGGCCCACGAGCCCGGGCAGTCTCGGCCGCCCAGGTGGCCGCTGAGGCGGACCTTGTGGTGGCAACCATCCCGCTGCACGCCTACCGCTCACTGTCCACAGTAGATCTTGCCGGCAAAATCGTCATCGACACGATGAACTACTACCCCGAACGTGACGGTCGCCTTGCCGCCCTGGACGAGTTGCGGTTCACCTCGAGCAGCCTCGTACAGGACCACCTGGCTGATTCCCGAGTGGTGAAGGCGTTCAACACCCTCGGGTACGCGTCGCTGGCCAACGGATCCCGGCCGCCCGGCTCCACCGAGCGTCTCACCGTGCCGATCGCCGGCAATGACCGGGAAGCCAAACAGCAGGTGATCTCCCTGATCAACAAGCTGGGCTTCGACATCCTCGACACCGGAGACCTGCGGGACAGCTGGCGCATCGAACCCGGCACCCCCATCTACGTCACCGCCTACATACCCCCGATCCCCGGCGGAATGGACCGGCAGGCCCAACACCTGTGGTACCTGACCGCCCCGACCGTGCCGGTCCCCATCGATCGCGCGCGCGAACTCGTCGCCGCGGCGATCCGGGGGTCCGCCGGCGGCACGCTCTGACGCTCGCTTCTCCGCGTCACCCATTCTCTGAGATCCCAGCCGAGTGGGCCGATGCCTGCCGAGAAGGTGGGTGCCGACCGCCGACAAGACAGGAGTTTTGGCGCCGCTCGGTGTCAAGACGATCGTTGGCCGGGTGGCGCGGCTCGTAGTAGAGAATGGAATCTTGGCCGGCCTGGAGCTAACCTCCGTCTTTCATTAAGCCGGGTGGTTGGTCGGGTTTGCTGGTCGTGGTGGTTTTGGCCCTGGTGATGTGGTTGCGGGCAGGCGGTGTCGCCCGGCCGTTGGCGGGGTTACTCCATGGTCCGGTTGTTGGTGCGGCGGATTCCGTTGTCAGGGAACGGGTTCGGGTAGCGCGTTGAGGTGTTCGAAGGCTCGGACGAGGTCGGTGGTGGCCCACGGGATCGAGATCGGCGTCCGTGAGCTGCGCGGCCCGGAGCGCGGGGAACTGGGCTGGCACCGGCCGAACCGCACGATCCTGCGGAACATGATCCGTAATCCGATCTATGCCGGGATCTACGCCTACGGGCGTAAGCGCAGCGAGTTCCGCGCCGGACGACACCGGGAGCGGGTCCTCAACGATCCGGCCGACTGGCTGGTGTTCCTGCCGGACAGGCTTCCGGGGTATATCAGCGTCGAGCAGTGGCGCCGTAATCTAGCCAGGTTGGAGGCCAACCGTAGTTCCGCGGCCACGCCCGGATCGGCCCGCAATGGGTCGGCGTTACTGTCCGGGCTGGTGCATTGCGGCCGGTGCGGTAAGCGGATGACGGTCGGCTATCGCAGCGAGAGCGCCGGCCAGCCGCAGTATGTCTACCGGTGCGACTGGGAACTGGCGCACTATGGCGGGGACCGCTGCCAGCAGCTGGCTGGCGCCTGCCTGGACGAGTACGTCACCGTCCAGGTGCTGGCCGCGATGGCGCCGGCCAGCCTGGACGTGTCGCTGGCCGCGTTCGCTCAGGTCGAAGTCGACCGGACCGCGTTGGAGCGGATCTGGGTGCAGCGGCTGGAACGCGCTGACTACGAGGCCAACCGGGCCCGACGACGTTACCGGCTGACCGAGCCGGAGAACCGGCTGGTCGTGCGGCAGCTGGAAGCCGAGTGGGAACACGCCGCCATAAAGGCAGGAACGCGAAATGACCGGTTCGGGAGTAATTAAGTCTTCAGCTCGCTTTTATCCGGGTAAGACTACTCACCTTGGTGATATTGGGCCGTCGCGGAGCGGACGAGACTGTGCGACAGGTTTTCTGTCCGGAAGGAGCGACGATGACCGTGTCCGCGGGGACGTGGCTGCGACGGTATCGGCCGTCTCCGGCGGCCCGGACTCGACTGATCTGCTTCCCACACGCCGGTGGTTCAGCCAGCTTCTTCGTGCCGTGGGCGAACCGGCTCTCCCCGACGGTCGAGGTGCTCGCCGTGCAGTACCCGGGCCGGCAGGAACGCCGGGCCGAGCCCCTGGTCGACGACCTGCAGGCGATGGTCGAGCCGATCGTCGACGAGCTAGCCCGATCGTCGGACCTACCGTGGGCGATCTTCGGGCACAGCATGGGCTCGGTACTCGGTCTCGAGGTCGCCAAACGCCTCGCCGACGACCGGACGATCCAGCAGCCGGCGTGGTTCATCGCCTCCGGCCACCACGCTCCGGGCCGGGGCCAACCGCGGGGCGTGCACCGCCTGGACGACGAGCGCCTGGTCCGGGTGCTGCGCAAGTTCCAGGCCACCGACGAGCGATTCCTCGACGACGACGAGATGCTGCGGATGATCCTGCCGATCGCGCGCAACGACTTCACCGCCGAGGAGACCCACCGATACCGACCCGGCCCCACGCTCGGCTACCCGCTCACCGCGATGACCGGCGACGACGACCCGTGGGTGTCAGTCGACGACGCCAAGGCCTGGCAGGAACAGACCACCAGTGAGTTCGATTTCCAGGTCTTCTCCGGTGGGCACTTCTTCCTGCTGCGGCACCAGGCGCAGATCCTGCAGCACATCGACGGCCGCTTGCGTGACATCGAGCGATCGGCCAGCACCCCGGTGCTGCCCTGACCGGCCGACCGCGATCCCGGAAGTCTGAGGTGGACATGACTTCGAAGATCCGTACCGTCAACTTCGCTGTCGCCCGGTCGCGACGCGAGGCCGTTCAGCGGTGACGCCGGTCGACATCAACCCGGCAACGGCGGTACGACGACTCGCCGGGACCGACGGCTCCGCGACCGCGCTGCTCTACCAGGGTCGCGAGCTGTCCTACCGCGAACTCACCGAGGCCGCCGGCCGACTGGCCGAAACGCTCGCGTCCGGCGGCGTGCGCGACGGCGACCGGGTCGCGTACCTGGGATTGAACAGCCCGACATTCCTGATCACCTACCTCGCCAGCTGCTGGCTCGGCGCGATCTTCGTCCCACTCAACCACCGGCTCACCGCCGAGGAGGTGGCCGACGTCCTGGTCGCCTGCGAAGCGCACACGATGGTGGCGGAACCCGGACACCAGCGTCAGCTCGACGCGGCCCCGGCACAGCTGCCGGCCCGCCGGCTGCTGTTGGCCGACGACGACCCGGCCGTCCCGGTCACCGGCGATCCCGCCGCCCACTGGGAGAGGCTGAGCGCCGCCCTCCCCGACACCCCGCCGGCTCGGATCCCGGTCGAACGCCACAGCGGCGACGTCGCCGTACTCATGTACACCTCGGGCACGACCGGGCGCCCCAAGGGCGTGATCCTGTCGCACGGCAACCTCTGGTGGAACGGGCTGAACATCGATTCCGCCCTCGGCATCCGGCCCGGCGACACCAACCTGGCGATCGCCCCGCTGTTCCACATCGGCGCCCTGGCCTGTTTCGCCCTGCACACCCTGACCCGCGGCGGTGCCACCGTCCTGAGCCGGACGTTCGACCCCGCCCAGGCCTTGCATGACCTGGTCGAGCACCGCGTCAACGCGCTCTTCGCGGTACCCGCGATGTACGCGGCGCTGGCCCGCACGCCCGGCTTCGCCGACGCCGACCTCTCCGCCCTGCGATGTGCCGTGGTGGCCGGCGCACCGGTGCCTCCGAGCCTGATCGAGCTGTACGCCGCGCACGGGGTGCTGTTGCAACAGGCGTGGGGCCTCACCGAGACGGCGCCCCTGGCCACCACCCTGCCCGCCGCTCGCACCCGCGACAAGACCGGGTCGGCCGGCTCGCCCATGCCGTTCACCGAGATACGCCTGGTCGACCCGCGCACCGGGGAGGAGATCACCGAGGCGGGGCGCCGCGGCGAGTTGTGCGTACGCGGCCCGAACGTGACCGCCGGCTACTGGCGCGACCCCGCGACCACAGCCGCCGCCTTCGACGCGGACGGCTGGTTCCACAGCGGCGACATCGGTCACCGGGACGAGGACGGCTTCTACTACATCGTCGACCGGCTCAAGGACATGATCATCGTGGCCGGGGAGAACGTCCTGCCGGCCGAGGTCGAACACGTCCTGACCCGCCATCCCGGCGTCCTCGAGGTGGCCGTGATCGGCACCGACGATCCGCTCCGGGGCGAGGCGGTGACGGCCGTCGTGGTCAGCGCCGGCGACGGACCGCCGCCGACCCTGGACGAATTGCGGACCCACGCCGCTGGTCACCTAGCCGCGTACAAGCTGCCCACCCGGCTGGTGTTCGCCGACGTCCTGCCGCGCAACGGAGCCGGAAAGCTCGACAAGAACCGGTTGCGGGACGACTATCCGGGCGACAGCGGCGCCACGGTGCCCGACCAGCCCACGGCCGATCGGGACACCGGGCCGGATCCTGCCATCCTGCTCCGCGACCGGCTGTCGTCGATGCCCCGGGCCGACGGCATCGAGGTGCTCCGCCGCCTGGTCCGCGATCTGGTCGCCGAACTGTCCGAGCAGCCGGACCTGGATCTCGACGACGCGTTCACGGACGTCGACTTCGACTCGTTGATGGCGATCGAGTTCAAGGCCCGGCTGCAGACGGCGACCGGTCTGCGGGTGCCCGCGACCCTGGTCTTCGACCATCCCACGCCCGCGGCGGTCGCGGGCCTGCTGACCGCGCAACTGCTGCCCGACAGCAGCCGGGCGCCCGAACCCGCCGGGGCCGACGCCGGGCCGGACCAGCCGGACGAGACGGGCGACGCAAACGAGCCCATCGCGATCGTCGGCATCGGATGCCGGTTCCCGGGCGGGGTCGCGAGCCCCGAAGACCTCTGGGACATGGTCCTCGCCGGACGTGACGGCATCTCGGACTTCCCGCAGGACCGCGGCTGGGACCTGGCCGGCCTGTTCGATCCGGACCCGGATCACCCCGGAACCTCGTACGCCCGCGAAGCCGGTTTTCTGAAGCAGGCGGCCGATTTCGACGCCGAGTTCTTCGGCATCTCGCCGCGTGAGGCCCTTGCCATGGATCCGCAGCAGCGCCTGCTGCTCGAGACGTCGTGGGAGGCGCTGGAACGCGGCGGCCTGGATCCGCGATCGCTCGCCGGCAGTGACACCGGGGTGTTCACCGGGATCATGTACGACGACTACGGTTCCCGGCTCCAGCCCGCTGTACCGGAGGGTTTCGAAGGACACATCGGCACCGGGAGCGCGCCCAGCGTGGCATCTGGCCGGGTGTCGTACGTGCTGGGTCTGGAAGGCCCGGCCGTGTCGATGGACACCGCCTGTTCCTCGTCGCTGACGGCGATCCACCTGGCGGTGCAGTCGTTGCGCCGTGGCGAGTGCGGCCTGGCCTTGGCCGGCGGGGTCACCGTGATGGCCACCCCCTCGACATTCGTCGAGTTCAGCCGTCAGCGCGGACTGGCGCCGGACGGGCGGTGCAAGTCGTTCGCCGAACAGGCCGATGGCACCGGTTGGAGCGAGGGCGTGGGCGTCGTCGTCCTCGAACGGCTGTCCGACGCCGTCCAGCACGGGCACAAGATCTGGGCGACCGTACGCGGCACCGCGGTGAACCAGGACGGCGCGTCCAACGGGCTGACCGCCCCCAACGGCCCCGCGCAGCAACGGGTCATCCGGGCCGCTCTGGCCGACGCACGGCTGGAACCGTCCGGCGTCGACGCCGTGGAGGCGCACGGAACCGGAACCCGGCTCGGCGACCCGATCGAGGCGCAGGCCCTGCTGGCTACCTACGGCCAGGACCGCGACAACCCGTTGCTGCTGGGATCGGTGAAGTCGAACCTGGGTCACACCCAGGCGGCCGCCGGCGTCGCCGGAGTCATCAAGATGGTCATGGCGATGCGGCACGGCACCGTCCCCCGGACCCTGCACGTCGACCGGCCCAGCACCAAGGTCGACTGGACCGCGGGCGCGGTGGAGCTCGCCAGCGGCAACCGCCGCTGGCCGGCGACGGGGAACCGGCCCCGCCGGGCGGCCGTCTCGGCGTTCGGCATCTCCGGCACCAACGCGCACGTCATCCTCGAACAGGCGGCACCGCAGCCGGCGGAGCCGGGCGGAGCCAGGTGGGCCGGGCCGCCGCTCGTCACCGGCGGCCCGGTGCTGGTCCCGGTGTCCGGGACCAGCCCTGAAGCGCTACGCGACCAGGCTGCCCGACTCCGGGCCTACGCGGCCGATCCGGGCCTGACACCGGCCGACCTCGGCTGGTCGACGGCGGTCACCCGTGCGGCGCTCGGCCACCGGGCCGTCGTGCTGGCCGGCGAGCCCGGCGACGTGCCGGCCGGGCTGGGCCGGCTGAGCGCCCCGGATCAGGCCGGGACGGCGGCCGGTGTGGTGACCGGCGTGGCCCGCACCGAGGGGCAGCGCGGCCGGACCGTCCTGGTCTTCTCCGGACAGGGATCGCAGTGGCCGGGCATGGCCGTGGAGCTGTGGGAACGATCGCCGCTCTTCGCCGCACGGATGGACGAGTGCGAGCGGGCGCTACGCCCGCACGTCGACTGGTCACTGCGGGACGCGCTGCGGTACACGGGTGCTGACGCGCTGACCCGGCCGGACGTCGTCCAGCCGGCCCTGTGGGCGGTCATGGTCTCGCTCGCCGCGCTGTGGCGCGCCGCCGGGGTGGAGCCGGACGCGGTCGTGGGGCATTCCCAGGGCGAGATCGCCGCGGCCTGCGTCGCGGGCGCGTTGAGCCTCGAGGACGGGGCCCTGGTGGTCGCCCGGCGCAGCCGGCTGATCGCCGCGCAACTGGCAGGCGCCGGTGGCATGGTGGCGGTGGAGACCACGGCGGACGAGGCCGAGCGGCGCTTGGCGGGGTGGCCGGCGAGGTTGACGCTGGCGGCGTCGAACGGGCCCGCCTCGGTGGTCGTCTCCGGTGATCCGCGCGGACTGGACGAGCTGGTCGAGCAGTGCGACCGGGATGGCGTACGCACGCGCCGGATCGCGGTGGACTACGCCTCGCACGGCCACGCCGTCGAGCGGATCCGGGCCGCCCTGCTGGACGCGCTCGAGCCGATCCGCCCGCGCGTCCCGGACGTGCCGATGTTCTCCACGCTCACCGGAGACTGGATCGGCCCGACGGCGCTGGACGCACGGTACTGGTACGACAATCTGCGTCAGCCGGTACGCTTCGCCGAGGCCACCGGGAGCCTGCTGGACGCCGGCTTCGGGACCTTCGTCGAGGTGTCCCCGCACCCGGTGCTGCTGCCGGCCATCCAGGACAGCATCGACCAGGAGGCGCCGGCCCGGGCCACCCGACCGGCGGTGCTCGGTTCGCTCAAACGTGACGACGGTGGACCGCGGCGCCTGCTCACGAGCCTGGCCACCGCCTTCGTCCACGGGTTGCCGTTGCGCTGGGAGGCGTTGTTCGCCGGCACCGGGGCGGTCCGGGCCGACCTGCCCACGTACGCCTTCCAGCACCGCCACTACTGGCTTCTCCCCCGACCCGGGCACTCCGGGCCCGGCTCGCTGGGCCAGAACGTCGCCGGGCACCCACTGCTGAGCGCCTCGGTCGACCTGGCCGACGGGGAAGGCGTACTGCTCACCGGCCGGTTGGCCCTGGCCTCGCACCCCTGGCTGGCCGACCACCGCGTGGCTGGCGTGCCGCTGGTGCCCGGTTCAGCACTGCTGGAGATGGTGGCCCGCGCCGGCGACGAGGTCGGCGCGGCTCAGATCCGCGAACTGACGCTGACCGCGCCGCTGGCGGTGCCGGCCGACCGCCCGATCCGCTTGCAGGTGACCGTCCGGCCGACCGGCCCGTCCGGGACGCACGAGGTCCGGGTGTACTCCGCCGTCGACGACGGGTGGACCGAACACGCCTCCGGTTTGCTCGCGTCCACCGCCGACGGTCCCGTTCCCGACGACTCGGACGACCTGACGGTCTGGCCCCCCGCCGGCAGCCGACGGCTGGACACCACCGACGTCTACCCCGCACTGACGGAGCTCGGCCACGAGTACGGACCGGCCTTCCAGGGCCTGCGCGCCCTGTGGGAGCGCGACGGCGACCTCTTCGCCGAGGTCGAGCTGCCGGACGGCCTGCGCGATCAGGCCACGGGCTACCTCCTGCACCCGATCCTGCTCGACGCGGCTCTGCACGCCCTCCCGGCGGCCGCGCGGCTCGACGGTGACGCGGAACCGACGTCAATGCCGTTCAGCTGGACCGGCGTGCAGGTGCTGGCCACGGGTGCCACCGCCATGCGGGTACGCATACGCCGCACCGGACCGGACACCATCGAGGTGCTCGCCGCCGACCCGGCCGGCGAACCCGTGGCGGTCATCACCGAGCTGGCCACCCGCCCGATGACGGCCGCCGGGCCCGTACCCGCGGACACCACGCCGGCCGGGCTCTTCCGGCTCGACTGGCAGCCCGTTGCGGCGCCCGCAGCAGCCGCCGGCGAGCTGAGCCGCTGGGCGCTCGTCGGGGAGGCGGACGACGAGTTCACCGAGGCCGCCCGCTATCACGATGTCGCAGCGTTGCTGGCCGCGATCGACGGCGGGACCGCGGTGCCCGATGTCCTGGTCGTACGTCAGCCGGCCTCGCCCGACCACGACGACGTTCCCCGTGGGGTGCGCGAAGCCACGGATGCCACCCTGTCGACGCTGCGGAGCTTGCTGTCCGACACCCGGTTCGACGATAGCCGTCTACTGTTCATTACCCGCGGGTCGGTCACCGTCACCGGAACCGAGCCGGAGGATCTGGTGGCAGCGGCCGTCCGTGGGCTGGTGCGTACGGCCCGATCCGAACATCCCGGCCGGATCCTGCTCGCCGACACCGACGGCAGCGCCGGCGGCCTGATCACGGTGCTGATCGACATCGGCGAACCCGAGTTCGCCGTCCGCGACGCCATCGCCTACGTACCCCGGCTCGTGCCCGTCACGCCCGGGTCCGCCGGGGAAGCGACGGCGGACTCGTGGGCCGGACGCCTGGACCCCGACGGCACCGTGCTGATCGCCGGCGGCGTGGGCGGGCTCGGGGCGCTGCTGGCCCGGCGGCTCGTCGCCCGGCACGGCGTCCGTCACCTGCTGCTGGCCAGCCGCCACGCCCGTACCGCGGCGGCCACCGCGTCCCTGGTCGCCGAGCTCTCGGCGCAGGGCGCACACGTGCGGGTGGCCGACTGCGATCTGGCCGACCGCCCAGCGGTAGCGGCCCTGCTCGCGGGCATCGCACCCCGGCACCCCCTCACTGCGGTGGTTCAGTCGACCGGGGTGCTCGACGACGGCGTACTCACCTCCCTGACCGCCACCCAGCTCGACACCGTGCTGCGCTCCAAGGTTGACGTCGCCTGGAACCTGCACGAGCTCACCGCGGACCAGCCGCTGCGGGCCTTCCTCCTGTGCTCGTCCGCGACCGGGATCCTCGGCTCGCCCGGCCAGGGTGCCTACACCGCTGCCAACGCCTTCCTCGATGCCCTGGCCTGCCACCGGGCCCAGGCCGATCAACCGGCGACGTCGCTGGCGTGGGGCCCGTGGCAACAGCCGACCGGAATGACGTCGCACCTGGACAACGGCGACCGGAGCCGGTGGACCCGCGCCGGTGTCGTGTGGATGCCTACGGACCGGGTGCTCGGACTGTTCGACGCGGCCGGTGACGCCGGCGCCGACAGCCCGGCCCTGGTGCCGGTCGACTTCGACCGGGCAGTGCTCGACGAGCAGGCCCGTTCGGGTGCCCTGCCGCCGGTGCTGCGCGGCCTCGTCCGCCACCGGCCCCCGCGGCGAAGGTCCGGCACCACGGCCCGGCCGGTGACCAAGGACGCGGTTCGCGTGGAGACGCTCCAGGAGCTGGTTCTGGACACTGTCCGCGCGGTGCTCGGCCTGGCGCCGGACCAGCGACTGGATTCCGATGCGGCGTTCAAGGATCTCGGCTTCGACTCGCTGATGGCCGTCGAGCTGCGCAACCGCTTGGCCGACGCCGTGCGGCTGCGGCTGCCCGCGACTCTCGTCTTCGACCACCCGAGCCCCGCGGCGGTGGCCGGTCTGCTCGCGGCGCGGCTGTCGCCCGGTGCGGCGGACACTCCGGCGAGCGTACCCGCGAACCATCGGGCCGGCCCGGACGAGGCGATCGCGATCGTCGGTATCGGTTGCCGCTTCCCGGGCGGGGTCCAGAGCCCGGAGGACCTCTGGGACATGGTCGTCTCGGGCCGCGACGCGATCTCCGACTTCCCGGTGGACCGTGGCTGGGATCTGGCGTCGCTGTTCGAGCCGGACCCGGACGGACCCGGCACCTCGCATGCCCGCGCGGGCGGATTCCTCGAGCGGGCGGCGGCGTTCGACGCGGACTTCTTCGGCATCTCGCCGCGTGAGGCGATGGCGATGGATCCGCAGCAGCGGCTGCTGCTGGAGACGTCGTGGGAGGCGCTGGAGCGGGCCGGCATCGACCCGCGGTCGCTGGCCGGCAGCGACACCGGCGTCTTCACCGGCGTGATGTACGACGACTACGGCGCCCAGCTCATGCTGGCCGCACCGGACGGGTTCGCGGGGCACATCGGCACCGGAAGCGCGCCCAGCGTGGCCTCCGGGCGGGTGTCGTACGTGCTGGGCCTGGGTGGTCCTGCGGTCTCGATCGACACCGCCTGCTCGTCCTCGCTGGTCGCCATGCACCTGGCCGCGCAGTCGCTGCGGCGCGGGGAGTGCGGGCTGGCGCTGGCCGGCGGCGTCACCGTGATGGGCACGCCGTCCACCTTCGTCGAGTTCAGCCGGCAGCAGGGCCTGTCGGCCGACGGCCGGTGCAAGGCCTTCGCCGATCAGGGTGACGGCACCGGCTGGGGCGAGGGCGTCGGCGTGGTCGTCCTGGAGCGGCTGTCCGACGCCGTACGGCTGGGCCATCAGGTGTGGGGCGTCCTGCGCGGCAGCGCGGTCAACCAGGACGGCGCCTCCAACGGGCTGACCGCGCCCAACGGGCCGGCCCAGCAGCGGGTGATCCGGGCCGCTCTGGCCGACGCGCGGCTGGAGCCCGCCGACGTCGACGTCGTGGAGGCACACGGGACCGGAACGCGGCTCGGGGATCCGATCGAGGCGCAGGCGCTGCTGTCCACCTACGGACAACAGCGCGGCCCGGACGGCGCCCCGCTGCTGCTGGGCTCGGTGAAGTCGAACCTCGGGCACGCGCAGGCGGCGGCCGGGATGGCCGGCGTGATCAAGATGGTCATGGCGATGCGCCACGGAACCGTTCCGCGCACGTTGCACGTCGACCGGCCGACGACCCAGGTCGACTGGAGCGCGGGAGCGGTCGAGCTGGCCGTCGAGAACCGTTCGTGGCCGGGCACCGGCGACCGGCCACGCCGCTCCGGTGTCTCGTCCTTCGGGATCTCGGGCACCAACGCCCACGTCATCCTCGAACAACCGGCCCTCGTGCGGACGGCGCCGCCGTCCGGCGCGGAGCAGCGTCCGGTCGCGGTGCCGGTCTCCGGGTACACGCCTGAGGCGCTGCGGGCCCAGGCCGACCGCCTGCGCGCGTTCGTCGCGGCCGACCCGGGCCTGACCCCGGCCGAGGTGGGCTGGTCCACCGCGACGCGGCGGGCGGCACTGGCCCATCGCGCGGCGGTGGTCGCCACCACCCGGGACGAGTTGCTGACCGGCCTGACCGCCCTGGCCGGCGAGCAGCCGGCGACCGCGGCGACCGGTGGCGACGGACGCGTCGGCTGGTTGTTCTCCGGGCAGGGGTCGCAGCGAGCCGGCATGGGCGCCGAGCTGCACGAACGGTTCCCGGTCTTCGCCACCAGCTTCGACGAGGTCGCCGGCCTCGTCGGTGACCTGGACGGACACCACCTGTCCGACGTGATCCGCACCCGGCCGGAGCTGCTCGACGAGACCCGGTTCGCGCAACCCGCCCTGTTCGCCGTCCAGGTTGCGCTGGCCCGGCTCTGGGAGTCCTGGGACGTACGACCCAACATCGTGACCGGCCACTCGCTCGGCGGCATCACGGCCGCCCACCTGGCCGGTGTCCTCTCCCTGCCCGACGCCGTCACCCTCGTCACCGCACGTGCGCGGCTCATGCAGGCCCTGCCCGCCGGCGGAACGATGATCGCAGTAGCGGCGGCCGAGGACGAAGCCCTGGCCGCGCTGACCGGACACGACGGCAAGGCCGCCCTGGCGGCGATCAACGCGCCCGGCTCGGTCGTGCTCTCCGGCGACGAAGCCACGGTCCTCGACCTGGCCAGGGCCTTCGAGCGGCAGGGCCGCTCGACCCGGCGGCTGCGGGTCAGTCACGCCTTCCACTCCCCGGCGATGGACCCGATGCTCGACGACTTCCGGTCGATCGTGACCGGGCTGTCCTTCCGCGCCCCCAAGATACCGGTGGTCTCCGAGCTCACCGGCCAGATCGCGGAGCCGTCCGAGCTGACCTCATCGGAATACTGGGTACGCCACGCCCGCGCGACCGTCCGGTTCGCCGACGCCGTCGCCACCCTGCGCGCCGAGCGGACCACCGCGTTCCTGGAGATCGGCCCAGACGCAGTGCTGACCGGGCTGGTCCGGCACAACCTCACCGGCGCTGAGAACGAAACGGTGGTGCCGTCGCTGTATCCGGGACAGCCGGAGACGGAGACGGTGCTGCACGCCCTGGCCCGGCTCTACGCCACCGGGGTCGCGCCCGATTGGCGCGAGCTCTTCGACGGTACGAACGTCCGCGCGGTCGACCTGCCCACGTACGCGTTCCAGCACCGGGACTACTGGCTGCACCCCCAGGCCGAGCGCCGCCCGGAGGCGGCGACCGGTCTCGATCCGACCCGGCATCCCCTCCTGGTCTCGGCCCTGCCGCTGGCCCAGGACGACGGCGCGGTCGTCCACACCGGACTCGTGTCGACGGAGACCCATCCGTGGTTGGCCGAGCACACCGTGCACGGCGTACCGGTGCTGCCCGGCGCGGCGGTCGTCGATCTGTTCCTGACGGCCGGTGCGGATCCCCGGTCGTCCGCGATCGAGGACCTGACCCTGCACCGGCCGGTGGCCCTGCCGGAGACCGGGGGCCTCCGGCTGCAGCTGGCGGTGGCCGGGGCCGATCGGGCCGGTCGCCGCAAGGCCACCCTGTACTGCCGCCCCGACGACGCCGACGCTGCCGACGGTCCCTGGACGCTCGTGGCGGAAGCAACGCTCGGAGCTTCCTTCGAGCCTGACTCCGGCGCGGGGACGGCGCCGCTATGGCCGCCCGCGAGCGCTGTGGCGGTCGACCTGACCGGCTGGTACGAACGCCTGGCGGCCCACGGCTACGGCTACGGCCCGGCGTTCCAGGGTCTGCGGGGAGCGTGGCGGGACGGGGACGACTGGCTCGTAGAGACGGAACTGCCGGAGCAGGCGCGAGCCGAGGCTTTGCCTTTCGAGATCCATCCCGTCCTGCTCGACGCGGTGTTCCAGCCGTTGACCGCGGCGGCGTCCGGGCCGGTACGGCTGCCGTTTTCCTGGCAGGGCGTACGGCTGCACACTCGCGGCGCGACCCGGATCCGCGTACGTGTCTCGATCACCGGCCCGGACACGGCGACGCTGAGCGCGACCGACACCGACGGCACACCGATCCTGACCGTGGCCGCCGTGACCACCCGCGAGGCCACACCGGAACACCTCGTGGTGCCGCGGTCCCGGACCGGTGACGCGATGTTCACCGTCGCCTGGCCCACCGCACGACCGGGCCGGTCCGGGCAGGCCGGCGCCCTGGTCGTGACCGGGCCGGACACCGGACTGGCGGCCCGGATCGAGGACGCCGGCCGGTCCGTCGTGGTGCTCGAGTCCGGCGCCCCGGTGGCGGGCGACGTCTACCTGCCGGTCGAGCTACCCGAGACCGGACCGGACGCAGACCAGGTCGAGACGATGACCGCCGCGGTGCTCGGCACGGCACAGACCTGGCTCGCGGACGATGCCCGCGCCGGCTCCCGGCTGGTCGTGGTCACCCGGTCGGCCGTGTCCGCCGTCCCGGACGACGAGGTGTCCGGCGTGGCCCAGTCGGCCGTGTGGGGGCTGATCCGCGCGGCCCAGCAGGAACACCCCGGGCGGTTCGTGCTGGCCGACCTCGACGACGATCCGGCTTCGCTTCGCCTGCTCGACGCCGCCGTCGGCAGCGGCGCGGTGCAGTTCGCGCTCCGGCGCGGTGAGATGCGCGTCCCGCGGCTGGAACGCGCGGCGGCGCCGCCGACCGGCATCGCGGACGTCGCCTTCCCGGCCGACGGGACGGTGCTGGTGACCGGTGGCACCGGCGGCGTCGGCCGAGCGCTGGCCCGGCATCTGGCCGAAGCCCACGGCGTGCGGCACTTGCTGCTGGTCGGCCGGCGCCCGCTGGACGAGGCGGCGAGCAGCCGGCTGACGGCCGAGTTCGGCGCGCTGGGGGCAACGGTCACGGCGGCCACCTGTGACGTCCGTGACCGCGACGCCCTGCGGACGCTGCTGGCCGGGATACCGCCGGAGCATCCGCTGACCGCGGCGGTGCACGCGGCCGGGGTGCTCGACGACGGGATGTTCCAGTCGCTCACCGGCGCCCGGCTGACCCGGGTTCTCGCGGCGAAGGCCCGCGGCGCCTGGCTGCTGCACGAGCTCACCCGCGAACACGCCCTGACCGCGTTCGTCCTGGTCTCGTCGATCAGCGGCGCCCTCGGCGCCGGTGGCCAGGCCGGCTACTCGGCCGCCAACGCCTTCCTCGACGCCCTGGCCGGCTACCGGCGGGCCCGTGGGCTGCCGGCCGTGGCCATGGCCTGGGGCCGCTGGGACGACACGGGTATGGCTGGCGACCTCGACGCCGCCGGCCGGGCCCGGATGGACCGCGCCGGGGTCACCCCGATGCGCGTTCCCGAGGCGCTGAGCCTGTTCGACGCCGGCCTCCGGCTCGGCCTTCCGGCCGTGGTGCTGAGCCGGCTCGATCTTCCGGAACTGCGCCGCCGGGCGGCCCGCGGCGAGGCGCCGGTCTCACCCCTGCTGGACACTCTGGTGTCCCCCGGGCCGCATCCGGCGACCGCGCCGGAGAACCGGTCCCGGTCCTCCGCCGAGTTGCTGCGCAGCGCACCCCCGCCAGAACGGCAACGGCTGCTGCTGAAGCTGGTCCGGGAGAACATCGCCGAGGTCATGGGCCACCCGATACCCACGTCGGTCGGTGTCGAACGGGGCCTGCTCGACCTCGGCTTCGACTCGTTGATGGCGGTGGAGCTGCGTAACCGCCTGGTCGCCGCGACGGCGGTGCCGCTGCCGGTCACCACGCTGTTCGATCACCCGGGCGCGGCCGGGCTGGCGACCTATCTGAGTTCGGAACTGGCCAGGCAGCGCAGCGAGGCCGTGCTGACCGGGATCAGCGACTGGGAAGCGGAGCTCACCACCCTCGATCTCAGCGAAGAGACGCGGGCGGTGATCACGGACCGCCTCGGCGACATCCTCCTGCGGTTGAGGTCACCCGAGGCGAACGGCGGGCCCGGACCGGCGGCCACCGACATAACAGGGCTCGTCGACGCGGCGGCGGGCGACGAGTTGTTCGAGCTGATCGATCGGCATCTGGGTTCGGAGTGACGTGAAGCTGGGGAACGAGAGTATGACGACGAGCGAGGCCAAATACCGCGACTACCTCAAGCGGCTGACCAACGACCTGTTGCAGGCTCGGCGGCAGCTGGCGGACGCCGAGTCGGCCAAGCACGAGCCGATCGCGATCGTGGGCATCGGCTGCCGCTTCCCCGGCGGCGTACGCGGCCCGGAGGACCTGTGGGAGCTGGTGGTCCAGGGCCGGGAGGGCATCTCGGGCTTCCCCGAGGACCGAGGCTGGGACTTGGCGGCCCTGTTCGACCCGGACCCGGACCGGCCGGGCAGCTCGCACGCCCGCGAGGGTGGATTCCTCGAGCAGGCCGCAGACTTCGACGCCGGTTTCTTCGGCATCTCGCCGCGTGAGGCCCTGGCCATGGACCCGCAGCAGCGGCTGCTGCTGGAAACGTCGTGGGAGGCGTTGGAACGAGCCGGCATCGACCCGCGGTCGCTGGCCGGCAGCGACACCGGCGTCTTCACCGGCGTGATGTACGACGACTACGGCTGGCGTCTGCTCTCGGCCGTGCCCGACGGTTTCGAGGGACACATCGGCACCGGCAGCGCGGCCAGTGTGGCCTCCGGCCGGGTCTCGTACGTGCTGGGGCTGGAAGGTCCGGCGGTGTCCGTGGACACCGCCTGTTCCTCGTCCCTGCTGGCCATCCACCTCGCGGCGCAGTCGTTGCGGCGGGGCGAGTGCGGGCTGGCGCTGGCCGGCGGCGCGACGGTGATGGCCACGCCGTCCTCGTTCGTCGAGTTCAGCCGCCAGCGCGGCCTGGCCCCGGACGGGCGGTGCAAGTCCTTCGCCGAGCAAGGGGACGGCACCGGGTGGGGCGAGGGCGTCGGCGTCGTCGTGCTGGAGCGGCTGTCCGACGCGATCCGGTCGCGGCACCCGATCTGGGGAGTGGTACGCGGCAGCGCCGTGAACCAGGACGGCGCGTCGAACGGGCTGACCGCACCCAACGGGCCGTCCCAGCGACGGGTGATCCGGGCGGCGCTGGCCGACGCGCGGGTGGAGCCGTCCGAGGTGGACGTCGTCGAGGCGCACGGCACCGGCACCCGCCTCGGTGACCCGATCGAGGCCCACGCGCTGCTCGCCACCTACGGGAAACAACGCGACGCGGATCCGCTGCTGATCGGCTCGATCAAGTCGAACGTGGGCCACACGCAGGCGGCGGCCGGCGTGGCCGGCGTGATCAAGATGGTGATGGCCATGCGGCACGGCACGGTGCCGCGGACCCTGCACGTCGACCAGCCCTCGACCGCGGTGGACTGGTCGGCCGGAGCGGTCGAGCTGGCCACCGAGAACCGCCCCTGGCCGCGGGCCGCGAACCGGCCGCGACGGGCTGGAGTGTCCTCGTTCGGGATCTCCGGCACCAACGCCCACCTCATCCTCGAACAGGCGCCCGAGCCCGAGCCGGAACCGGCGGACGACGTCCGGCCGGCCGGGCCGGCGCTGGTGCCGCTGTCCGGGCACGACGCCGAAGCGCTGCGCGGTCAGGCCCGGCGGCTGTACGAACGCGTCGCGGCCGACGAGGACCTCACGCCCGCGGACGTAGGCTGGTCGGCCGCGTCGGGACGGGCCGCTCTGGCGCACCGCGCGACGGTGATCGCCACGACCCGGCCGGACCTGCTGACCGGCCTGGACGCGCTGGCCCGGGGCCAGGAGTCCGCGAACCTGATCGTCGGAGGCGGCGACGCCCTGGCCGGACCGCCCGGGAAGATGAGCTGGCTGCTGTCCGGTCAGGGGTCGCAGCACCCCGGCATGGGCCAGGACCTGCACAAGCGGTTCCCCGTCTTCGCCCGAGCCTTCGACGAGGTGTGCGAGCTGTTCGGCGACCTCGACGGGCACCGACTGGCCGACGTGATCCGCGACCAGCCCGACCGGCTCGACCAGACCCGGTTCGCGCAGGCCGGCATCTTCGCCGTCGAGGTCGCGCTGGCCCGGCTCTGGCAGTCATGGGGAATAAGACCGGACATCCTCACCGGCCACTCGCTGGGCGGCATCACGGCCGCGTACCTGGCCGAAGTGATGTCCTTGACCGACGCCGTCACCCTGGTCAGCGCCCGCGGACGACTCATGCAGGCGCTTCCGGCCGGCGGCGCGATGGTCGCCGTGCAGGCGACCGAGGACGAAGCCCTCGCCGCGCTCGCCGGTCACGAGGACAAGGCCGGCCTCGCGGCGATCAACGCCCCCGCCTCCATCGTGCTCTCCGGCGACGAGACGACCGTCCTCGACCTCGCCCGCGCCTTCGAACTGCGCGGCCGCAAGACCCAGCGGCTCCGGGTCAGCCACGCCTTCCACTCCCCCGCGATGGACCCGATGCTGGCCGAGTTCCGCGACGTCGTGACCGGCCTCTCCCTGCAGCCGCCGCGGATCCCGGTGGTCTCCGAGACGACCGGCCGGATCGCCGAGGCGCACGAGCTGACCACACCCGAGTACTGGGTGAATCACGTACGCCGGACCGTCCGCTTCGCCGACACGCTCCGCACGGTGCAGGCCGAACAGGCCACCACCTACCTGGAGATCGGACCCGAGGCGGTGCTGGCCGGGCTGGTCGAGTCCGGTCTGCCGGACGCCGAGGACCTGCTCGTCGTTCCCTCCCTGCGCCGGGACCGGCCGGAAACCGAGTCGGTCCTGTACGCCCTGGGCCGGCTGCACACCAGCGGTGTCACACCGGACTGGACGCGGTTCCACGCCGGCACCGGCGCCCGTCCGGTGGACCTGCCGACGTACGCGTTCCGCCACCTCCGCTACTGGCTCCACCCGCGCCGCGACCTCGGCGACCTCAGCGCGGCCGGCCTGGCCCCGACGAACCACCCGCTGCTCATCGGCACCCTGCACCCGACCCAGGCCGACGAGGCTACCGTCCACACCGGACGGTTGTCGCTGACCTCCCACCCCTGGCTGTCCGACCACGTCATCCACGGGACCGTGATGCTTCCGGGCACAGCGCTGGTGGAGATGGCCGTCCGCGCCGGCGACGACGCGGGCTGCCCGGTGATCGAGGAACTGACCATCGAGGCACCTTTCCTGCTGCCGGGCTCGGACGGGGTGAACGTCCAGGCCCGGGTCGGTGCGGCCGACGAAGACGGCCGGCGCACCGTTCAGATCTACTCCCGGCCCGACTCGGCCGAGGACCTCGCCTGGGTACGGCACGCGAGCGGGGTGCTCGCGAACGGATCACCACCGGCGGCGGACGGCGTGGATCTCGCGGTGTGGCCGCCCGCCGGCGCGACCCCGGTGGCCACGGACGGGCTCTACGACCGTCTCCTCGCCCGGGGGTACGGCTACGGGCCGGCCTTCCAGGGCCTGCGGGCGGCCTGGCGGACCGGCGACGACTGGTTCGCCGAGATCGGGGTGCCCGAGGAGCACCTGGCCGAACCGGGGGCGTTCGCGCTGCATCCCGCGTTGCTCGACGCCGCCCTGCACGTGATGCTCACCGACGAGCGGACCGACGAGGCGCTGGTGCCGTTCTCCTGGAGCGACGTGCGGGTGCCGGTGACCGGTGCGCGGTCGCTGCGAGTGCACGTACGGCAGTCCGGGCCGCACTCGGTGGGTATCCGGCTGGCCGACCCCGCGGGCCGGCTCGTCGCCGAGGTCAGGACGCTGGCGGTCCGGCCGATCACGGCGGCGCAGCTGGCCGCCGCGGGCGGATCGCCGGCGGCCCGGTCGCTGTACGAGACCCGCTGGATGCCCTTCGACCCGCCCGAGCCCGACACCCCGGCCGCGCCGACCAGCGTCCTCGTGGGCGAGCTGCCCGGTCTCCCACCCGGCGACCGCCGGGTGTTCGCCGACATCGCGGCGTTGCGGACCTCGCTGGACGCCGATGCCGCGGCGCCCGACGTCGTGGTTCTCGCGCCCGCCCCTGACTCGTCGACCGATCTGCCGGACGCCGCCGGCAACGTCGTGATCCACACCCTCGGCGAGATCCAGGCGTGGCTGGCCGACGAGCGCCTCGCCGGCTCCCGGCTGGTCGTCGTGACCCGGAACGCGGCCGGTGTCGACAACACACCGGCGGACGGCGCGCTAGTCCTGGCCGGCTTGCGCGGGCTCGTCCGGTCGGCCGCGGCCGAGCACGTCGGCCGGATCGTGCAGGTCGACCTGGACGCCGGCCACGACCAGCCGGACGCGCTGGAACGGTTGCTGCCGGCCCTGCTCGCCGCGGCGGAGCCGGAATCGGCGGTCCGGGCCGGCCGGCTGTACGTCCCCCGGCTCGTCCGTGCCGAACTGCCGGAACCGGCCGGGGTGGAGGCAGACGCCCGGGTGTGGGCCGAGACGCTCGACCCCGACGGCACCGTGCTGATCACCGGCGGTCTCGGCGGACTGGGCTCGGTGCTGGCCCGGCACCTGGTGGCCGAACACGGTGTCGGCCACCTGCTGCTGACCGGGCGGCACGGCCCGGACAGCTCCCGGGCCGCCGAGCTGACCGCCGAGCTGACCGGGCTCGGCGCCCAGGTGACGATCGTGGCCTGCGACGTCGCCGTCCGTACGGACGTCGAACGGCTGCTCGCGGCGATCCCCGAACAGCATCCGCTCACCGCGGTGATCCACTCGGCCGGTGTGCTGGACGACGGCGTACTGACGTCACAGAACCCGGAACGGCTGCGCCACGTGCTCGCCCCCAAGGTCCACGGGGCCTGGCACCTGCACGAGCTCACCGCCGACCAGCCGGTCCGCTCGTTCGTGCTGTTCTCCTCGGCCGCGGGCACCTTCGGCTGGCCCGGCCAGAGCAATTACGCCGCGGCCAACGCCTTCCTGGACGCGCTGGCGGCCCGCCGCCGGGAGGCCGGGCTCCCGGCCGTCTCGCTGGCCTGGGGCCCCTGGGACCAGCGCAGTGACCTCAGCGAAACCATCGGCGAACGCCAGCTTCAGCAGCTGCGCATGCGCTCCGGCGTCGTCCCGCTGCAGCCCGAGGTCGGCATCGACCTGTTCGACCGCGCCGCTCGGGCCGCCCAACCGGCCCTGGTGCCGATCCAGCTCGACCTCCCGGTGCTGCTCGCGCAGGCGGCCGAGGACACCCTGGCACCGTTGCTGCGTGGCCTGGTCAAGGCGCCGCGACGGGCCGCCGTCCAGGACGGCCCGGACCCGGCCCTGGCGCAGAAGCTGGCGGCGCTGAGCCGGCCGGACCAACTGCGTCTGCTCCAGGACCTGGTCCGTACCCAGATCGCGACCGCCCTGGGGTACACCGGCAACGCCGGCATCTCCGAGGACCAGGCGTTCAAGGATCTGGGCTTCGACTCGCTCACCGCGGTCGAGCTCCGCAACCGGCTGAACAAGGCAACCGGCCTGCGGTTGCCCGTCACCCTGGTGTTCGACTATCCGACGGCCGCCGTCCTGGCCGAGTATCTGCTCTCGGAACTGGGTGCCGACATACCCGAACCGGGGTCGCAGTGGGCCGGCCAGCTCGACGAATGGGCCTCCGGCCTGCTGGCCGACCCGCCGGGCCTGGAAGCACGGGCGAAGATCACCTCGCGCCTGCACGACGTCCTATACCGGTTGGGCACGCTGGACGGCGCCACCTCGGCGGCCGAGGTGGCCGACCTGATGGACAACGCCACCGGCGACGAGCTCTTCGACCTGATCGATCGGCATCTGGGTGCCGACTGACGGGGCGGCGGTGCCGATCGCGGTGATCGGCCTCGCCTGCCGGTTTCCCGGCGCGGCCGACGCGGTCGCGTTCTGGCGGTTGCTGCGGTCGGGCCGCGACGCCCTGCGCCCGGTCCCGGCCGACCGGTGGCCGGCACCGGAGCGCGGCCCGGGCCGGCGGGGCGGCTTCCTCGACGACGTCGCCGGGTTCGACGCCGGGTTCTTCGGCGTCGGGCCGCGCGAGGCCGTGGCCATGGATCCCCAGCAGCGACTGGTCCTCGAACTCGCCTGGGAGGCCGTCGAAGGCGCCCGCCTGCGGCCGGGTGCGCTGCGCGGTAGCGACACCGGGGTGTTCATCGGGTCCACCTCGCACGACTACGCCACATTGCTCGCCCGCGGCGGACCGGAGGCGGCCACCCGCTACACCACCACGGGGCTGAACAAGGGCGTCATCGCCAACCGGGTGTCGTACACGCTCGGTCTGAGGGGCCCGAGCATGTCCGTCGACACCGCACAGTCCTCCTCGCTGGTGGCGGTGCACCTGGCGGGCGAGAGCCTGCGGCGCGGCGAGTCGGTGCTGGCCCTCGCCGGTGGCGTACAGCTCAATCTGGTCGAGGACAGCGCGGTCAGCACCACCCGGTTCGGCGGCTTGTCCCCCGAGGACCGGTGCGCCGCCTTCGACGCCCGGGCCGACGGGTTCGTGCGGGGCGAGGGCGGCGGCATCGTCCTGCTCAAGCTGCTCGACCGCGCGCTCGCCGACGGCGATCCGGTGCTGGCCGTGATCCGCGGAAGCGCGGTCAACAACGACGGGGCCACCGACGGCCTCACCGTCCCCGACGTCGCGGCGCAGGCCGCCGTGCTGACCCGGGCGTACGCCGACGCCGGGGTGGACCCGGCGCAGGTGCAGTACGTCGAGGCGCACGGCACCGGCACCCGGGTGGGCGACCCGGTCGAGGCGGCGGCGCTGGGCCGGGCCCTGGGCACGGCCCGCCCGGACGGCGACCCACTGGTGATCGGCTCGGTGAAGACCGTCATCGGGCATCTGGAGGGCGCCGCCGGCATCGCCGGGATGGTCAAGACCGTACTGAGCCTGCGGCACCGGGAACTGCCCGCGCATCTGAACTTCCGCAGTCCCGGTCCGGCGGTCCCGCTCACCGAACTAGGCCTACGGGTCCAGACCGAGCTGGGCGCGTGGCCCGACCCGCAGCGCCGCCTGCTGGCCGGGGTGTCCGCGTTCGGCATGGGCGGCACCAACTGCCACATCGTGCTCGAGGAGGGACCACGCGAGGACCGGAAGGCCGGCGCCGCACCCGGCCCGGTGTCGTGGGTGCTGTCGGCCGCCGGTCCCGCCGCTCTGCGCGGGCAGGCCGCCCGGCTGGCCGCGCACGCCGACGCCGACCCGGCCTCGGTCGCGGTGTCCCTGGCCACCACCCGGACCCGGTTCCCGCACCGTGCCGTGGTCCGCGGCGCCGACCGGACCGCGCTGCTGGACGGCCTCACCGCGCTGGCCGAGGGCCGCGACCACGCCGGGCTGGTGACCGGGGAAGCGGCCGGGACGCCACGACTGGTGTACCTGTTGGCCGGACAGGGCAGCCAGCGCACCGGGATGGGACGTGAGGCGTATCTCGCCCACCCCGAGTTCGCCGCCGCCTTCGACCGGGTGTGCGCCGCGTTCGAGCCGTACCTGCCGCGACCGCTCCGGGAGGTCGTCCACGACCCCGCTCATACGGCGCTCCTGGACGAGACGCGCTACACCCAACCGGCGCTGTTCGCCGTGGAGACCGCGCTCTACCACCTGCTGCGGTCGCGTGGCCTGACACCCGACGCGCTGGTCGGTCACTCGATCGGCGAGCTCACCGCCGCGCACCTGGCCGGCGTGTTCGACCTGCCCGACGCGGTGCGGCTGGTGGCCGCCCGGGGCCGGCTCATGCAGGCGGCACCCGGCGGCGGCGTGATGATCGCGGTGGAGGCGACCGAGGCCGAGGTACGCGGCACCCTGGTACCCGGCGTGGACATCGCGGCGGTCAACGGCCCGCGGGCCGTCGTCGTCTCGGGCGACGCCCAGGCCGCCCAGGACGTGGCCGATCGCTGGGCCGATCGCGGACGGCGCACCAAGCGGCTGCGGACCAGTCACGCGTTCCACTCCGCGCACATGGACTCGGTGACCGTCGAGTTCCGGGACCTCGCGGCCGAGATCGACTACGGGTCCCCGGCCATTCCGGTGATCTCCGACGTCACCGGCCGACCGGCCACCACCGAGCAGCTGTGCTCACCGGACTACTGGGCCGGGCACATCCGGGCGGCGGTGCGCTTCGCCGACGGGGTGGCGGCGGCGTACGAACCGGGCGATGCGGTACTGGTGGAGCTGGGCCCCGACGCGACGCTGTGCGCGTCGGCACGAGCGGTTCTCCCGGGCGTACCGGCCGTACCTCTGATGCGGGCCAACCGGCCCGAGACCGAGACGGTCGACACCGCGCTGGCCGCACTGGAGGTCGCCGGCGTCGCGGTCGACTGGACCGCGCACCTGCCCGCCGCACCGGTGGTCGACCTGCCCACCTACGCCTTCGACCGCCACCGGTACTGGCCCGGCGACCAGGCCACGACAGCGGCGCCCACGCCGGCCGCAACCGCCCCGGTACACCGGCCCGCGGCCCGGCCCAGCCGCTCCGGGCGCTCGGCGCTGGATCTGGTCGGCGAGCTGACCGCCGCCGTCCTCGGTCATTCCGGGGGCGCCGAGGTGGCTCCGGCGGCACTGTTCCGGGACCTGGGCCTGGACTCGCTGGGCGCGGTCGAGCTGCGCGACCGGCTGGCCCAGCGCACCGGCCTGGCCCTGGCCCCGACGGTCGTATTCAGTCATCCCACCCCCGAAGCCCTGGCCCGGCACGTCACCGAGCTGGGCGCCGAGCCGCGGATGTCCACCGAGGACTCCACGTCGGTGTATGCCGGGGATCCGATCGCGATCGTGGGCATGGCCTGCCGCTTCCCCGGCGGGGTCGGTACGCCGGCCGACCTGTGGCAGTTGGTCGCCGACGGGGTCGACGCCACCGGACCGTTCCCCGACGACCGCGGCTGGGACCGGGCCGGCCTGAACACCAACGCCACCCGGGGCGGGTTCCTCACCGGCGCCGACCGGTTCGACGCCGCCTTCTTCGGCATCAGCCCACGCGAGGCCACCGCCACAGATCCGCAGCAGCGGGTGCTGCTGGAGACGGCGTGGGAGGCGCTGGAGCACGCGGGTATCCGCGCCGACGGGCTGCGCGGCAGCCGCACCGGCGTCTTCGTCGGCGCCACGGCCCAGGACTACGGACCTCGGTTGCACGAACCCGCCGGGGCCGAGGGCTACCTGCTGACCGGCAGCACGCCGAGCGTGGCGTCCGGCCGGATCGCGTACTCGCTGGGGCTCGAGGGTCCCACCCTGACCGTGGACACCGCCTGCTCCTCCTCGCTCGTCGCGCTGCACCTTGCGGCACAGGCCCTCCGGGCCGGCGAGTGCACGCTGGCGCTGGCCGGCGGGGTGACGGTGCTGGCCGGCCCAGGCATGTTCGTCGAGTTCAGCAAGCAGGACGGCTTGGCGCCGGACGGTCGATGCAAGCCGTTCGCAGCCGCGGCCGACGGTACGGCGTGGGCCGAGGGCGCCGGCCTGGTGGTCCTGCAACGGCTGTCCACGGCCCGCCGCGAGGGCCGGCCGGTGCTCGCCGTGCTCCGCGGCTCGGCGGTCAACTCCGACGGCGCCAGCAACGGGCTGACCGCGCCGAACGGCGCCGCCCAGGAACGGGTCATCCGGCAGGCGCTCGGCGCCGCCGGCCTGACCGGCTCGCAGGTCGACGTGGTCGAGGCCCACGGCACCGGCACCCGGCTCGGCGACCCGATCGAGGCGCAGGCCCTGCTGGCCACCTATGGTCGTGACCGCGACCCGGACCGGCCGCTGTGGCTGGGCTCGTTGAAGTCGAACACCGGACACACCCAGGCCGCGGCCGGCATCGGCGGCGTGATCAAGATGGTCGAGGCCATGCGCCACGACCGGTTGCCGCGCACCCTGCACGTGGACCGGCCCTCCCCGCACGTTGACTGGTCGGCGGGCGCGGTCGCGCTGCTGACCGAGTCCCGGCCGTGGCCGCGCGGCGCTCGGCCGCGCATTGCCGGGGTGTCCGCGTTCGGTGTCAGCGGCACGAACGCCCACGTGATCCTCGAGGAGGGTGACCCGGCCGTCGCGCCGGTCCCCCGGCGCGCCGGTCCGGTGCTGCCGTGGCTGCTGTCGGCACGCGACGAGCCCGCGTTGCGGTCGTCGGCGCTCGCCCTGCACGACCTGCTGACCGCCGACCCCGCGGCGGACCGGGACGCGATCGGCTGGGCGCTCGCGACCGGCCGCGTGGCGTTCGCCCGGCGGGCGCTGGTGACGGCGACGGACCGGACCGGCCTGCTGGCGGCCTTGCGGTCGCTCGCCGACGGTGACACGGCGCCCGGCACGGAACGCGGCACCGCCACCGACCGCGGCCCGGTGGTGTTCGTGTTTCCCGGGCAGGGCTCGCAGTGGACCGGCATGGCGACCGGGCTGATGGCGTCCAGTCCGGTGTTCCGGGAGCGGCTGACGGCCTGCGGCGAGGCGCTGTCACCGTGGACCGACTGGTCGCTGGAGGACGTGCTGCGCGGTGCCCCGGACGCACCACCGATGGACCGGGTGGACGTCGTCCAGCCCGTCCTGTTCGCCGTCATGGTCTCTCTGGCCGCGATGTGGCAGGCCGCCGGAGTGCGTCCGGACGCGGTGATCGGTCATTCCCAGGGCGAGATCGCCGCCGCGTACGTGGCCGGTGCGCTCTCGCTGTCCGACGCCGCCCGGCTGGTCGCTGTCCGCAGCCAGGCCCTGGCCGCCCTGGCCGGGCAAGGCGGGATGATGTCCGTACGCGCGCCCGCGGCCCAGGTCCGCGACCTCGCCGCACCCTGGCCGGACCGCATCTCGATCGCCGCCACCAACAGCCCCGCCGCGACCGTCGTAGCCGGCGACCCACAGGCCCTGGCCGCACTGCGCGAGCGGTGCACGAGCGACGGCCTCGACGCCCGCATCGTGCCGGTCGACTACGCCTCGCACTCCCCTCAAGTGGAGGGACTGCGCGACCAGCTGTCGGCGGCCCTGGCCGACATCCGGCCCACGCCGGCCGAGATGCCCCTGTACTCCACGGTGTCGGGTGAGCTGCTGGCCCCGGACGAACCGCTCGACGCCGGCTACTGGTTCCGCAATCTGCGGGAGCCGGTGCGCTTCGAGCAGGCCACCCGCGCCCTGCTGGCCGCCGGTCATCGCACGTTCATCGAGGTGAGCCCGCATCCGGTGCTGACCGTCGGGGTGCAGGACACGGCCGAGGCGGCCGAGGTCGACGACGTGCTCGCGGTCGGCTCGCTGCGCCGCGACCACGGCGCGCTCGACCAGTTCCTGACCGCGCTGGGCCGGGCCCACGTGCGGGGCCTGCCGGTGGACTGGCCGGCCGCCCTCGGCACATCGCCCGGCATGCCACCGGACCTTCCGACCTACCCCTTCCAGCGGCAGCGGTACTGGCTGACCGCCGCGACGGAGCCGGGCCTGGCCGCCGCCGGACTCACCCCGGCCCGGCATCCGCTGGCCGGCGCCGTGGTCACCACGGTCGACGGTGCGACCCTGGTCACCGGACGGATCTCCCGGGACATCCACCGCTGGCTGGCCGACCACGCCGTACGCGGGACCGTGCTGCTGCCCGGCACGGCCTTCGTCGAGCTGGCCGCGTGGGCCGGCGCACGGGTGGACACGGCGACCGTCGAGGAGCTGACCCTTCGAGCCCCGCTCGTGCTGCCCGAGCCGGGCGCCGCTGAGTTGCAGGTGACCGTCGACCCGGCCAGCACGAGCGGCACCCGTGCGGTCCGCATCCACTCGCGCCGAGCCGCCGGGGAGGCCTGGACCGAGCACGCGACCGGAGTGCTCGCGCCGACCACCCCGGTGAACGGCGGCCGGGCGGGGCCCTGGCCGCCACCGGGCGCCGCGCCGGTGGACCTGACCGGGTGGTACCGGACGCTCGCGGAACGGGGCTACGACTACGGACCCGGTTTCCAGGGCCTGGTCGCCGCGTGGACGCTGGCCGACTCGGTCCTGGCCGAGGTTACCCTCGCGTCGGATCTGCACGCCGACACAGATCGCTTCCAGATCCATCCGGCCCTGTTCGACGCCGTCCTGCACGCCGTCGGCCTGCTGCCCGGCCGGACCGCCCACAGCGGCCTCGATCTGCCGTTCGCCTGGACCGGTGTCACCCTCGCAGGCAAAGGCGCGACCACGCTGCGGGTCCGCCTCACGCCGACCGGCACCGACGGCGTCGCCATCGCCGCGTCCGACCCCACCGGCTCGCCGGTGCTCGCGGTCGACGCGCTGGCGATGCGGCCCGCGGATCTCCGTGCCCTGGCCACGGCCGGCCGCGGCAGCGGACTCCACCGGCTGGACTGGTCCGCGGTGGCCCCGGCCGGGACGCCCGGCCCGCTCGACGGCGTGGTGCTCGGGGCGGGGCTCGACCTGCCCGGCGACCTTCCCCGGTACGCCGACCTCCGCTCGCTGCGGGCGGCGATGCGCGACGGGCGGCCGGCGCCGTCCACGATCGTGCTCGGCGGCTGGATCGAGCACCAGGCCACCGTGCCGGCCGGCGTCCGCGCGGTGACGCACCGAACGCTGGCCACCATCCGCGACTGGCTCGCGGACGAGGCGCTCGCCGGCAGCACCATGATCGTAGTGACGCGGGGCGCGATCGCGGCCGGCGACGAGGATGTGCCGGACCTTGCCGGGGCGGCGTTGTGGGGCCTGGTCCGGAGCACGCAGTCCGAGCACCCGGGCCGGATCCAGATCGTCGACGTGGACGACGATCCTGCGTCCCGGGTGGCCCTGGCGGCGGCCCTGCCCACGACGGAACCGCAACTGGCCATCCGTGGTGGCGCGGCCCGGCGGCCGCGGCTGGTGCCCGCACCCGCGGCCGCCGCGAGTCCGTTCACCGATCTGGCCGGCACCGTCCTGATCACCGGTGCGACCGGGGCGCTCGGCTCGCTGGTGGCCGAGCATCTCGCCGTCGTACACGGAGTACGGCATCTGCTGCTCGTCAGCCGGACCGGCGCCGACGCCCCCGGCGCGGGCGACCTGGCGCGGCGGCTGGAGGCCGCGGGCACGCAGGCCGACATCGTGTCCGTTGACGTCGGCGACCGGGACCAGGTGGCGAGGCTGCTGGCCGGTGTCCCGGCCGACCGGCCGCTGGCGGCGGTGGTGCACGCCGCCGGGGTGCTCGACGACGCCACCGTGGCGACGTTGCGGCCGGAGCAACTGGACACCGTGTTGCGCGGCAAGGTGGACGCCGCCTGGCACCTGCACGAGCTGACCCACGACCTGACCGCGTTCGTGCTGTTCTCCTCCGTGGTCGGCGTCCTGGGCGGGGCGGGCCAGGCCAACTACGCGGCGGCGAACACCGCCCTGGACGCGCTGGCCCATCACCGCGCGGCGCACGGGCTGCCTGCCACCTCGATCGCCTGGGGTCTGTGGGCGGCGTCCGGCGGCATGACCGGCGCGATGAGCCGGACCGACGTGGCCCGGCTGGCTCGGATGGGCGTCACGCCGCTGTCGGCCGAGCGGGGTCTGGCCCTCCTCGACGCCGCCACCGGGCCGCTGGTCGTGGCGGCCGACCTTGCCATCAAGGCCCCGCGGAACCTCGTCCCCGTGGCCGGGACACCACGCTCGGAGCGGGCCACGGCCGTTGCCTCGTGGCCGGAACGGATGGCGGCGCTCCCGGCGGCCGAGCGGTCCCGGGAGATCGAGCGGCAGGTGCTGGCCCGGGCCGCCGAGGTGCTCGGGCACGGGGACGGCGCGGCCCTGGACCCGCAGAGCCCGTTCAAGGAGATCGGCTTCGATTCGCTCACCGCCGTCGAACTGCGCAACACGCTGTCCGCGCTGAGCGGTCTGCGGCTGCCGAACACGCTGGTCTTCGACCGGCCCACCCCGGCGGCCGTCGCGGAGTACCTGAATGAGCGCGTCACCGGAGTCGCCGCCCCGGTCGCCCCGACCACCGTCGCGACCGCCCCGGACGACCCCATCGCCGTAATCGCGATGAGCTGCCGTTACCCCGGCGGGGTGCGGTCACCGGAGGATCTGTGGCGGCTGGTGGCGAACGAGATCGACGCGGTCGGCGAGTTCCCGGCCGACCGCGGCTGGGACGTCGAACGGCTCTACGACCCCGATCCGGACGCGACGGGCCGGTCGACCACCGCCCGGGGTGGGTTCCTGGACGACGCCGCCTGGTTCGACGCGGACTTCTTCGGCATCAACCCGCGGGAGGCGCTGGCCACCGACCCGCAACAGCGACTCCTGCTCGAGCTGGCCTGGGAGGCGTTCGAACGGGCCGGGCTGGAGCCGGCAGCGCTGCGCGGGAGCCGCACCGGGGTGTACACCGGCGTGATGTACGGCGACTACGGCAGCCGGCACACCGAGGCGCCCAGCGAGGTCGAGGGCTACCTGCGCAACGGCAGCTACGGCAGCGTGGCCTCCGGGCGGATCGCCTACACGTTCGGGTTGGAGGGCGCGGCCGTCACCGTGGACACCGCGTGCTCCTCCTCACTGGTCGGCATCCACCTCGCCACACAGGCCCTACGCTCCGGCGAGTGCTCGCTGGCGCTGGCCGGCGGTGTGACGGTGATGTCCTCCCCGGCCACGTTCATCGAGTTCAGCCGGCAGCGCGGCCTGTCGCCCGACGGACGCTGCCGATCCTTCGCCGCGGGCGCGGACGGCACCGGCTTCGCCGAGGGCGCCGGGCTGGTGCTGCTGGAGCGCCTGTCCGACGCCCGGCGCAACGGACACCCGGTGCTCGGTGTGATCCGGGGCAGCGCGGTCAATTCCGACGGCGCCAGCAACGGGCTGACCGCACCGAACGGAGCCGCCCAGGAACGGGTGATCCGGCAGGTGCTGGACGTGGCCAAGTTGAGCCCGGCCGAGGTGGACGTGGTGGAGGCGCACGGCACGGGCACCCGGCTGGGCGACCCGATCGAGGCCGGCGCCCTGCTCGCCACGTACGGCCAGGACCGGCCGGCCGATCGCCCGCTGCGGCTGGGCTCGATCAAGTCCAACCTCGGTCACACCCAGGCGGCGGCCGGGGTGGCCGGCGTGATCAAGATGATCCTGGCCATGCGGCACGGGGTGCTGCCCCGGACCCTGCACGTCGACGCGCCCTCGCCGCTGGTCGACTGGGACAGCGGCCGGATCCGGCTGCTCACCGAGCGGATGCCCTGGCCGGCGACCGGCCGTCCGCGACGGGCCGGCGTCTCCTCGTTCGGCATCAGCGGCACCAACGCGCATCTGATCCTGGAGGAAGCCCCGGACGACGACCCGCCACCCGCCGGCCGCCCGGCCGACCTGCCTCCACCCTGGACACTGTCCGCCCGTACCGAGACCGCCCTGCGTGAGCTGGCCGGCCGGATCGCCGATACCGCCGCGGGACCGGACCCCGCCGACGTGGCCCGGTCGCTGCTCAACCGGCGGGGGCTGCCGCTGCGGGCCACCGTCGTCGCCGAGGATCCGGCGGACCGGATCGCGGCGCTGCGGGCGCTGTCGGCGGGCGAACCGTCACCGCACCTGATCCGGGGGACCGCTCGTCCCGGGGGTACGGCGTTCCTGTTCACCGGCCAGGGCGGCCAGCGCGCGGGAATGGGCCGGGAGCTGGCCGCGCGGATGCCGAGGTTCGCGGAGGCGCTGGAGGAGGTCGTTGCCCGACTCGATCCGCACCTGCCCCGGCCGCTGCGGGAGGTGATGTTCGCCGAGCCGGGGACGCCGGAGGCGGCGCTGCTGGACCAGACGCGATACACCCAGCCCGCCCTGTTCGCGGTCGGCGTCGCTCTGCACCGCGTGGTCACCGACCTGGGACTGCACGCCGATCAGGTGATGGGCCACTCGGTCGGCGAGCTGACCGCCGCGTACGTGGCCGGCGTGCTCGACCTGGACGACGCGAGCACGCTGGTCGCCGCGCGCGGCCGGTTGATGCAGCGGGCCGAGTCCGGCGGCGCGATGCTGGCGGTGGCCGCGAGCGAGACGGAGGTGTCCGCCGCGCTCGCCCGGCACCCCGGCCGGATCGGGATCGCGGCCGTCAACGCTCCGGACGAGACCGTGGTGTCCGGCGACGCCGACGCGGTGGACCGGTTCGCCGAGACCTGGCGTGCCGCCGGGCGCCGGTGCACCCGGCTGCGGGTGAGTCACGCCTTCCACTCCGCGCACATGGACCCGATCACCGCCGAGTTCCGCACGGTGATCACCGGCCTGCGGTTCGCCGCGCCCCGGCTGACCCTGATCTCCAACCGCACGGGCGCCCCGCTGACCGGGGAGCAGGCGCGGGACCCCGATCACTGGGTGGCCCAGATGCGCCGGCCGGTGCGGTTCCTGGACGGAATCCGCCGGCTCACCGACGCGGGCGTGGACACCTTCGTCGAACTGGGCACCGGCGTGCTCACCGCGCTGGTCGAGCGGGCGACGCCCGGTCCGGTGACCGCGATCCCGCTCCTGCGCCGCACCGTGCCCGAGCCCGTCGCCCTGGTGACCGCGCTGGCCCGGGCCGACCAGGCCGGATCCCCGGTGGGCTGGCGGCAGCTGCTGCCCGCCGGCCGGCACGTCGATCTGCCGACCTATCCCTTCCAGCGCCGCCGGTACTGGCTGGCCGCGCTTGCGCCGGCCGGGACGACGACCGGCCTCGGCCTCGATACCGCCACCCACCCGCTGCTCGGTGCGGTGGTGGACCTGCCCGACGGCGGCGTGCTGTTCACCGCCACGGTCTCGGCCGACACCCACCCCGGGTTGGCCGGCCACGTGGTGCACGGACGCACGCTGGCGCCCCCCGGCTACCACACCGAGCTGGTCACGGCGGCCGCCGCGTACGTGGGCTGCGGCACCGCCGAACGGATCACCCTGACCACGCCGCTGGACCTCAGCCCGGGCACCGCCCACCAGGTTCAGGTCGTGGTGGGACCGGACGACGACGGCCGCCGCACGGTGAAGGTGCGCAGCCGCCCGGCCGGAGCGGACCGGCCGTGGACCGAACACGCCGACGGGGTGCTGGCCGCCCGGGGCGGGGCCGATCCGGAGGCGCTGAGCGTTTGGCCGCCGCCGGGCGCGGCGGAGGTGCCGGTCGAGAACGCCTACGCCGAACTCGCCGAACTCGGATACACCTACGGCCCGGCCTTCCAGAACCTGCGCGTGGCCTGGCGGCACGGTGACGTTCTGTACGCCGAGGCGGCCCTCCCCCAGCCGGTCCGAGCCACCGGTTACGGTCTGCACCCGGCCCTGTGGGACGCCGCGTTGCACGTCCTGGCGCTGGTCCACGGCCCGAGCCGCGGAGTGCGGCTGCCGATGCGCTGGTCGGGTGTCCGCCTGCCCACGGCCGGAGCCACCGAGCTGCGGGTGCGCATCGACGCCGCCGATCCGGAGCGGGTGTCGGTCACGCTGGCCGACGGCCGGGGCACACCGGTCCTGTCCGCCGACGCGGTGGTGACCGAGCCGATCAGCCCACACGCGGCGGGCGCCGACCCGCTCCTGGAACTGGTCTGGAAACCGGTGCGGCTACCCGCCGCCGAGCCGGTACGGGTGATCCGGGTGCGTGAGGCCGCCGAGATGGCGCCTGCCGTGGCCGCCGCACCGGACGCGATCTGCGTGGAAGCCGTCGGAACGGGCGTCGACGCCGCCGCCGCCCACGCGGCCGTCAGCCGGATCGCGGCGTTGCTGCGCACCTGGCTGACCGCACCGGCCCCGCGCCCGGTGCGGCTGGTCGTGCTCACACGCGACCTGCCGGCCGACCCCGCGGCCGCCGCCGTGGCCGGCCTGGTCCGCTCGGCGCAGAGCGAGAACCCCGGGCGGATCACGCTGCTCGACCTCGCGCCCGGCGCCGACCCGGACGCGGTGCTGCCCGGCGTGCTGGCCGGGGATGAGCCACAGGTCGCGGTGCGCGATCGGGCGGCGACCGCGCCCCGGCTGGTCGAGGCGGCCGGGCGAGCGCGACCGGCCGGGCTCGCCGGACCGGGCACCGTCCTGGTCACGGGGGCCACCGGGGCGCTGGGCCGGCTGGTGAGCCGGCACCTGGTCGTCCGGCACCACGTGTCGCGCCTGCTGCTGGTGAGCCGGCGCGGGCCGGACGCCGATGGAGCGGCCGAGCTGGTCGCCGAGCTGGACCGGCTGGGGTGCGCCGTCACCCTGGTGGCCGGTGACCTGGCCGACGCCGACGCGGTGGCCGGGCTGCTGGCCGGCGTGCCGGTCGAGCATCCGGTCACCGCGGTCGTCCACACCTCCGGGATCGTTCTGGACGCCACCGCCGCCGCCACGACCGACGACCAGATCCACGCCGTGCTGCGGCCCAAGGCCGACGCGGCCTGGCATCTGCATCGGCTGACCGGGAACCTGTCCGCCTTCGTGCTCTTCTCCTCGATCAGCGGCACCACCGGAACCTCTGGTCAGGGTGCGTACGCCGCGGCCAACGCGTACCTCGACGGCCTAGCCGCGCACCGGCACGCGGCCGGCCTCCCGGCGACGTCGATCGCCTGGGGGGTGTGGTCGGACACCGGAATGACCGCCGGACTGGGCCGAGTCGACCTGCAGCGGCTGCGCCGGGGTGGCGTCGCCGGCCTCGGCCCCGACGCCGCGCTGCGCCTCTTCGACCAGGCCATGGCGGCGGGGCGGCCGGGTGTTGTGGCGGCCCGGCTCGATCTCGCCGCGATGGCGGACCCGCCCACCGTCCTGCGCGATCTGGCGTCCCATGGCTCGCGCGCGGCGTCCACCGGCGACGTTCCGGCCCTGCCGGGACGGCTGCGCGGCCTGGACGTCGCGGCACGGAGCGAGCTGATGTTGTCGCTGGTGAGCAGGGAGGTAGGCGCGGCCCTCGGGCACTCCGGCGGTACGGACCTGGACACCGGCCGATCGCTGAGCGAGCTGGGCTTCGACTCGCTGACCGCGCTGGAGGTACGCAACCGGCTCGCCGCCGCCACCGGACTGCATCTGCCGGTCACCCTCGTGTTCGACCACCCGACCGTGGCCGACCTGGCCGAGCACCTGCTCGCCGGCCTCGCCGAAGCCGATCGGCCGGTCACCGGCCCGCCGGCCGCAAACCGGATATCTCCTAACCGAGTCCCCTGAAGGCAAAGATCGAGGACATCTCGGGCACTGACCTCGCGGCCGCCGTGATTCCGGGCGTCCACGCTGCTTCAATCGCAACGCGGCCTCGACCCTTGGCCCGAATCAACCACCTCCGCATGAGGGAGCTTTGCCGTGCCTAGGCTCGCCACCCGGACGATCGAACGAACGTTACGCCCGAGCACCACCGCGAGCAGGGTGGCGACTTGGTAACACGGGGTCAAGGCCACAGCGAGCACGCGTCGGCCGCGCGATGGAGCGACGACCACGCCGGGCTCCTGCGGTGGGACGCCGGGCACGACCGGGACTCATGCGATGCCTATCGCCTGAGCAGCCTCTCGGAGCGCAGGTGGCTGGCGGGCGACATCAGGCCCGGCATGGAGTTCGCCCGGCTCGCCGCCCGGTCCGGGTGTTGCGGGTCGTGCGGCGGGTGTGCGGAGCTCGCCACCATCCGGCTCGCGGAACTGTGGTGCCGGGTGCGCGACACCGACCAGGCCTTGTCCATCCTGGACGCGATCGACAGTGCCGGGTCGGCGCCGGCCGGGTCGGAGAGATCAGTGGCCGCGACGCTGGTCCGCGCCAACGTGCTGGCCACTATCGGCGACCTGTCGGCCGCAGCCGAGCTGGCCACCACGGGCCTGGCCCTGGCCCGCCAGAGCGGCACGCACTCGTGGCTGCCGGTCGGCCACATCGTGCTCGCCATGGCGTCGTTCCAGCGCGGCGACATGCGGACCGCCGTCCAGTACCGCGGTCATCTCGCCCAGGACAGCGTCTTCCGGCGCGGGATGTCGTCGGTGGCCCGCGCGGCGTGGGCCACCATCCTCATCACCGAGGCCGAACAGGGCGCCGAGGCGGTCGCACCGCTGGTGGCGGAACTGGCCGGGCCGGGGCCGGTGCGGTCGGAGCTCTTCATCTCCGAGCCCGGCGCGGCACCCTGGCTGGTCCGGTTCGCGCTGCGCACCGGCGAGCCCGCCCTGGCCCGGCTGTACTCCGCTCACGCGGCGCGGGTCGCCTCCTCGAATCCGGATTACCCCTCGGTACGGGCGGCCGCGCTGCACGCCAAGGGCCTGCTCGACGACGATGTGGACGGACTCCGCGGGGCCGCCCGCCGGCACCGGGACCGCTGGTCGGCGGCGTCGGCGATGGAGGACGTCGGTACGCTCCTGGCCCGGCGGCACGGCCTCGTCGAGGAGTGCCTGCTGGCCTTCGAGCAGGCGGCGGCCGAATACCAGGCGATCGGAGCGCTCCGGGACCACTCGAGGGTCAAGGGACGGGTACGCCGGCTCGGTGTCGCCACCGGGCCGACGCTGACCGGGACCACTCAGCACGGCGTGGCCGGCCTGACCGAGCAGGAGTACGCCGTCGCCAAACTGGTCGCCGAGGGCTACACCAACGTCCAGGCCGCCGGCCAGCTGTTCCTGTCCCGGCACACGGTCGCCTTCCACCTGCGGAAGATCTTCCGGAAGCTCGGCGTCACCTCCCGCGTGCAGCTGGCCGCCGTATGGAGCGAGCTGGACGCCCCGCCGTCCGAGGCCGGCGGCTACGCGGCGTAGACGGGATCGGCCGGCTCCGGGGCCGGCGAGTCATTGTCCGATCCGGCGATCCGCGCCACCAGGTCCACCACCCCCGCCTCCCGCAGTTCCGCGAAGGACAGCGACTCGAGCATGGTGCGGAACCTCTGTTCGTCGCCGCCGGCCGGCTCGGCCTCCGGTTCCGCGGCGACGGGGGTACCGACGCCGAGCCGCTCGTTCAGATGCCGCGCGACCGCCGCGGCCGTCGGGAAGTCGAAGACGAGGGTCGCGGGGAGGCCGAGGTCGGTGGCCGCGTTCAGGCGGTTGCGGAGTTCCATGGCCATCAGGGAGTCGAACCCGAGGTCGCGGAACTCCTGATCGAGGGGTGGCTGCTCGGCCGAACGGAGGCCGAGCACCTGGGCGACGCTCGTACGCACGAGATCCCGCAACGCCACCTCGCGCTCCGGGCCGGCCAGCGTGCGCAGACGCTCCAGCAGCGCGGGGTCGGCGCTCTGGCGTACCGCCTCGCGCCGCGGGGAACCGGCCAGACTCCGCAGCATGGGTGCGACCAGGTCGGCCTGGGCCGCCCGGCGCAGCAGGCGCAGTTCCAGCACGACCGGAAGCACCAGGCTCCGGTCCACCGCGGCGACCCGGTCGAACAGCGCCAGGCCGGCGGCACTGGTCAGCGTGCCCACACCCGAGCCGGCGATCTGGCGCCGGGCCCGCTCGTCCAGGTGACCGGTCATGTCGCCGGCCACCTCCGCCCAGGGCCCCCAGGCCAGGGCGATGCCGGGAAGGCCCTCGGCCCGGCGGTGTGCGGCCAGGGCGTCGACGAAGGCGTTGGCCGCGGCGTAGTTGGCCTGGCCGATGTTCCCCAGGGTGGCCGCGACCGACGAGAACAGCACGAAGGCCCGCACCGGCAGGCCGGCGGTGAGCTCGTGCAGATGCCAGGCGGCCGCGGCCTTGGGGGCGAACACCCCCGTCATCCGCCGGGGGGTCAACGAGGTCACCAGTGCGTCGTCCAGGACTCCGGCCGCGTGCACCACCGCGGTCAGCGGATGGTCCTCGGGCACGCCGGCCAGCAGCCGGGCCGTGTCGGCCCGATCGGACACGTCGCAGGCGGCGATCGTGACGTGGGCGCCGGCCTCGGTCAGCTCGGCCTCGAGCTCGGCCGCCCCGCGGCTGACCCGGCCCCGCCGGCCCGCCAGCAGGAGGTGCCGTACGCCATGCTCCCGCACCAGATGCCGGGCCAGCACCGACCCCAGACCACCGAGCCCGCCGGTGATCAGCACCGTCCCCGACGGGTCGAGCACGTCGCCCCAGGTCTCGCCCGCGCCGTCCGCGGCGGGGCCGTGCGCCGGCCGCAGGCGCGCCACCCGGGGGGCGAAGCTCTGCCCCCCGCGGACCGTCACCTCAGGCTCGCCCGAGGCCAGCACCGCCGGCAGCAGGGGCCAGCAGTCCTCCAGCCCGTCGGGCCACGCGTCCACCGCCACCTGGGCGATGCGGCCACGATGCTCGCCGGCCGCCGACCGCACCAGCCCCCGCGTCGCGGCCCACCGCAGGCCGATCCGGTCCGGGTCGGGTTCACCGGCCGGGTCGCCGTGCTCGGTCAGCACCACGAGCCGGCTGGCCGCGAGCCGGTCGTCCGCGGCCCACGCCTGGATCTCACCGAGGATGCGGGTGGCCAGCTCGCCGGCGGCGGCCGGGACGTCAGCCCGGCGGCCGGGACCGATCGCCAGGACGACCGCGTTCGGCGCCGCCGCTCCCATGTCCACCGCGCTCCGCAGCTCGGCGACGTCGGCGAACACCGCGTCGGCGCCCGGCAGCCGCCCGTCGTCATCACCGACCACGACCCATCCACCGGTCGGCAGGACCGCGTCGGCCAGCGGGAACGGCTCCCAGAGCATCTCGTACAGCGGCTGCGGCGCGCCCGCCCGCAGCATCGCCAGCTGGTCCGTGGCGATCGGCCGGACCCGCAGCTCACCGATCTCCGCGACCGGCGCGCCGGTCGCGTCGGCGGTGCGGATCGACACTGACTGCTCGCTCACCGGCTGGATGTGCACCCGCAGCGCGGTGGCGTGCGAGGCCACCACCCGCCCGCCGCCCCAGCTGAACGGGACGGTGACCGTGCCGGACTCGTCGCCGCTGCGCTCGGCGGTCAGCAGCACGTGCAGGGTGGCGTCCAGCAGGGCGGGGTGGACAGCGAACGCGGCCGCCCGTTCGTGTTCGTCCTCGCCCAGCTCGACCTCGGCGTACCAGTCGGCACCGCGACGCCACGCGGCCTTCAGGCACCGGAAGACCGGGCCGTAGCCGTAGCCGCGGGCCTCGAGCCGTTCGTACAGGCCGGCCAGATCGATCGCGGTGGCCTCGGCCGGCGGCCAGGTCCGCAGGTCGTCGGTCGGCTGCGCGTCGGAGGTGGACGGTTCGCCGGTCAGGGTGCCGGTGGCGTGCTGGGTCCAGGCGGCCGCGCCCGCGTCGGACGCCGGACCGGCGTCTCCGGCGGTGTCCGGCTGGGAAAACACGTCCACCGATCGGCGGCCGTCGCCGCCGGGCGGGCCGACGCGGACCTGGACGCGTACTCCGCCGGCCTCGGGCAGCACCAGGGGCGCCTGGACGGTGAGATCCTCGACCACGGGGAGGCCGACGCCGTCACCGGCGCGGACGGCCATCTCGACCAGTGCGGCACCGGGAACCAGGACCACGTCGTGGATGGTGTGGTCGGCCAGCCAGGGGTGGGTGGTCAGCGACAACCGGCCGGTGTACGTCACCCCGTCGTCCCGGCCGGCCAGCTCCACCATGGCCGCGAGCAGCGGATGTCCGACCGGCACCTGACCCAGCGCGGCGGCATCCGACGGCCGGTGCCGGGTCCGCAACCAGTACCGCTCGTGCTGGAAGGCATAGGTGGGCAGCTCGACGTGCCGGGTGGGGGCGGGATACAGGGCGGTCCAGTCGGGGACGAGGCCGGTGGTGTGCAGCCGGGCCAGCGCCTGCAGCAGGGTGCCGGCTTCCGGCCGGCCACGTCGCATGCTCGCTACCACGGTCAGGCCGGCGACTTCCGGCAGGTTCCGGTGGACCAGCGGGGTGAGAACCGCGTCCGAACCGACCTCCAGCATGACGGTGACCTGCTCGGCGTGGACCGCCTGGATCGCCTGGGCGAAGCGCACGCTCTGCCGGACGTGCCGCACCCAGTAGTCCGGGTCGGCCAGTTCGTCGGCCCCGACCGGGCGGCCGGTCGTTTCCGACACCAGCGTGACGCGGGGCGGCATGAACCGGAGCCCGGCGACGACCGCACGGAACTCGTCGGTCATGGCGTCCATGGCCGGGGAATGGAACGCGTGGCTGACCGGCAACCGGTGGCTCTTGCGGCCTCGCTCGGCGAACCCGGCCGCGATCTTCTCCACCACGTCGGCCCGGCCGGACAGCACCACCGAGTCGGCGGCGTTGACCGCGGCCACGTCGGCGTGCCGGTCGTGCCCGGCCAGCGCCGAGCGGGCCTCGTCCTCCCCGGCCTGGACGGCGATCATCGCCCCGCCGGCCGGTAGCGCCTGCATCAGCCGGCCCCGCGCCGCGACCAGGGTCACCGCGTCGGCCAGGGTCAGCACACCGGCCAGATAAGCCGCCGTGATACCGCCCAGCGAGTGGCCCACCAGCACCGCCGGCCGTACGCCCCACGACTCCCACAGCCGGGCCAGCGCCACCTGCACGGCGAACAGCCCGGCCTGCGCGAACGACGTCTGGTCGACCAGCGCCGTGGGCTCGTCCCCGGGGTCACCCAGCACCACGTCGGCCAGCCGGTGCCCGTCCAGGTCACCGAAGAGCGCACACACCCCGTCGAACGACTCCGCGTAGGCCGGGAACCGGGCGTACAGATCGCGTCCCATTCCGGCGTACTGCGCGCCCTGGCCGGGCAGCAACCAGCCCAGCCGGGCGGTCGCCGGAGCCGAACCCACCACTCCGGTCAGGGCCCGTGGGTCCGCCTCATCCGCTGCCAGCGCCGCGAGCCCTCCGATCAGATCCTCGTGGGTGGACGCCACCACCACCCCGCGGTGGCTGAGCGACGCCCGGGTCGTGGCCGCCGCGAAACCCAGCTCGGCCAGGCCGACGTCCGGGTGGCCGGCCACGTGGTCGCGCAGCTGGGCCGCCTGCCACCGCAACGCCGCGGCGGTATGACCCGACACCGGCACCAGGACCGGCTCCGGCGTCCCCGCGGGCCGTTCGGGGTCGCCGGGGGGCGCCACGGCCGGTGCCTGTTCGAGGATGACGTGGGCGTTGGTGCCCGAGATCCCGAAGGAGGACACCCCGGCCCGGCGGATGCCCGAACCGGGCCAGGGCTGGGCATGCTCGGCCAGCCGCACCGCGCCGGACTCCCAGTCGACCTGCCGGGAGGGCTCGTCGACGTGCAGCGTCGCGGGCACCATGCCGTGCCGCATCGCCATCACCATCTTGATCACCCCGGCCACCCCGGCCGCGGCCTGGGTGTGGCCGAGATTCGACTTCACCGAGCCAACCAGCAGCGGTCCCGCCTCGCCGCGGTCCCGGCCGTAGGTGCCCAGCAACGCCTGCGCCTCGATCGGGTCGCCCAGCCGGGTGCCCGTGCCGTGCGCCTCGACCACATCCACCTCGGCGGCGGTGACGCGTGCGTCGGCCAGCGCCGCCCGGATCACCCGACGCTGCGACGGCCCGTTCGGAGCGGTGAGGCCATTGCTGGCTCCGTCCTGGTTCACCGCGCTGCCGCGAACCACCGCCCACACCTGGTGACCGCGGCGTACGGCGTCCGACAACCGTTCCACGACCAGCACGCCGACGCCCTCGCCGAGCGCGGTGCCGTCGGCCGCCTCCGCGAACGCCTGGCACCGCCCGGCCGGCGACAGCCCACGCTGCCGGCTGAACTCCACCAGCATGGACGGCGTCGCCATCACCGTCACCCCACCGACCAGCGCCAGCGAGCACTCGCCGCGCCGCAGCGCCTGAGCCGCCTGGTGCAACGCCACCAGCGACGACGAGCAGGCGGTGTCCACCGTGACGGCCGGTCCGACCAGCCCCAGCACGTACGACACCCGGCCCGAGACCATGCTCATCGCCATGCTGGTGACACTGGGTGTGGTCATGCCCTCGAACTCGTCCGGCGAGGTCCGCAGGGTCGGACCGTAGTCGGTGAACATGACACCGGCGAACACACCGGTGTCGCTGCCGGCCAGCGACCGCGGGTCGATCCCGGCCCGCTCGATCGCCTCCCACGACGTTTCGAGCAGCAACCGCTGCTGCGGGTCCATGGCGAGGGCCTCACGCGGCGAGATGCCGAAGAGCGCGGGGTCGAAGTCGCCGGCGTCGGCGAGGAACCCGCCTTCCCGGGCCCGGGAAGTGCCGGGCCGCTCGGGATCGGGGTCGAACAGGCCCTCCAGGTCCCAGTCGCGGTCCTCGGGGAACGGTGACATGCCGTGGTCACCGTCGGCGACCAGCTTCCACAGGTCCTCGGGACTGGCCACGCCGCCGGGGAAACGGCAGGCGACACCGACGATCGCGATCGGCTCGTGGTACGCCGACTCGACGTCGGACAGCTGCTGTCGCGCCTGAAGGAGGTCGCTGGTCAGCCGCTTGAGGTAGTCGCGATACTTCGCCTCGCTGGTCATGGCCGGATGTCCCCTCGACGCTTCAGTGCCTGACAACACATGCGGTGCACCGGCTACGCCGGCGGAGCCGCGTCGAACCGGATCGGCAGTGCGACAGTGCCGTGCACGGTCAGCCCCTCCCGCCAGACCAGGTCCTCGACCGGTACGTCGAGCCGGGCGTGCCCGAGTCGATCCAGCAGGGCCGCGATGGCGATCTGCGCCTCGATGCGGGCCAGCGGCGCGCCGACGCAGCGGTGGATGCCGTGCCCGAAGGCCATGTGGCCGGAGGCGTCCCGGGTGACGTCGAAGGCGTCCGGGTCCGGGTACTTCCCGGCATCGCGATTGGCCGATGCCATCAGGACGAAGACCTGGTCCCCCCGAACGATCGGCTGGCCGGCGATGACCGTCTCCTCGCGGGCGTAACGCGGCGGGAACACCTTGGCCGGACCGCCGAAACGGAGCATCTCCTCGACCGCACCCGGGACCAGCGCAGGATCGGCCCGGAGCTTCGCCAGCTGCTCAGGGTGGCGCAACAGGGCCAGTACACCGTTGCCGATCAGCGTCGCCGTCGTCTCGAACCCACCGACCACCAGCAGCAGCGCCATCGCGACCAGTTCGCTGTCGTTGAGCCGGTCGTCCGCCCGCGCGCTGACCAGGGCGCTGAGCAGGTCGGTGCCGGGGTTCTGCCGGTGCCGACCGATGAGCTCGGTGAAGTACGCCCACGTCTCGCGAAGGGTATGACTCATCTCGCCGTAGTTCGCCTCGACCGACGGTGAGATCAGCACGTTGAACCAGTTGCTGAAGACCTTCCAGTCCTCGTGCGGCACGCCCAGCAGCTCACAGATGACCGCGCTGGGTAACGGGTAGGCGTACGCCTCCATGAGATCGACCGAACCGCTCACCGGAAGCGCGTCGATCAGACCGTCGGCGATGGACTGCACCCGAGGGCGCAGCGCCTCGGCCCGCTTCGTGGTGAACTCCCGGGTGATGATCCGGCGCAGCCGGGTGTGATGCGGCGGGTCGCTGTAGAGCAGGATCGGCAGCCGATCGTCGATGTTCAGCAGGCCCTGACTCTGTTGCATCGCTTGGAAGGCCGAGTCGGCCACGCGCGTGCTGCTGGACAGCCGCGGGTCCAGGAACGCCTGTCGCGCCGCGTCGTACCCGACGACCAGCCAGGCGCTGCGGCCGTTGTTGAACTCGACCCGGTGGACGGCGCCGGACTCGCGCAGCCGGGCGAAGGCCGGGTGCGGGTCGATGTCGAAGGCGGCGCCGAAGATGTCGGCGGCGCTGACGGTACGGACGTCCGAAGGCAATGTCGTACCTCGATTTCCCGGGGCATCGGCCGACCGCGACCGACAGGTCGGGACACAGTCTCGTCCGGTCGGCGACGACCCCACATCACCAAGATGAGTAGTCCTACCCGGACATATCGGACGGTCTCCGAATCGCGGCATACCGGTCGCACCCATGGGGCAGCGATCGTGCACGAATGGGCCGGCTCGCGCGAACGGGAGCGTCCGGCATGCCAGGATCGGCCCCATGCATCACCCCGCCCGATCGGCGCAGATCGATGATTTGGCTCCCGCCTGGTGGACCCGGATCGGCGGGTACGCGGCAGATCTCCTCACGGCCCTGACCGTCCGGCCCGAACAGACGGTCCTGCACCGGCACGACCGCGACATGACCGGGGGCGAGCTCGTCGCCGCCGTCACCGCCGCCTACCACGCGATGGGCCGGCTCGGCGTCGGACCGGGCAGCGTGGTGGCCGTTCTCGTCGAACCGAACCACTCCGACATGCTCGTCGCCCGGTATGCGGCCAACCTTCGCGGCGCGGCCGTCTGCTATCTGCGTACGACCAACCCGGGCTCCAACGCAGCGGTGCTGTCGACGGCCGACCGGGTCAGGATGCTGGACGACACCGGCGCGGCGGTTCTCTACACCGACGAGGACAACCGGGGCCGCGCGGCCGCACTGGCCGCCGGCGCCCGTACCCCGGTCGTCGTGCTCGCGCCGGTCGACCGCGCCCCCGGGACGGACGGCACGCCCACAGCTACGCCGGTGCCGTGGGACCCGCAACGGCTCGCCGTGATCCTGTTCACCAGTGGCAGCACCGGACGTCCCAAGGGCATCCGGGTGTCCGGCCGGGCCTGGGCGGGCCTGGTGCGCCGCACACCGCCGACCCAGGACGACGACGTGATGCTTCTCAACATGCCGTTGAGCCACACGGCCGGTCCGTTCGTCGACGCGATGATCACCGCTGGCCGCTCAGTCGTCCTCCGGGAGGGCTTCGAGGCCGAACGCTTCCCCGGCGACGTCGTCCGGTACAAGGTCACGATCAGTTTCCTGGGCACCGGCCACGTCGCTCAGCTCGCTGACCATCTCGACCGGAACGGCGAGGCACCAGCCGGCGCCGGGCTGGCCGGCCTGCGGATGCTCATCTACACCGGCAGCGCCCCCGGACCGGCCCGCCTGGCCCGGGCCGTCCGCCGCCTCGGCCCGATCCTCCTGCAGAGCTACGGCACCACGGAGACCGGCGGACTCACCCTTCTCTATCCGCGCGAGCATCACGACCCCGAGCTGTCCGCCAGCGCCGGGCAGCCGTTCCCGCACGTGGAGATCAGTGTGCGGAACGCGGAGTCGGACATCGAGCTCCCGCCGGGCGAGGTCGGCGAGATCTGGGTACGGACACCCCACGTGATGGACGGCTACTGGAACGACCCGGTCCTTTCCGCGCGGGTCGTGCGGGACGGCTGGTACGCGACCGGCGACCTCGGGCACCTGGGCGAGAATGGTTACCTCTACCTGCTCGGCCGGGTCGCCGAGGTCGTCAAGGTTCAGTACACCAAGGTTCATCCCGCGACCGTGGAGCAGGAGATCCTCGGCATGGACGGCGTACGCGACGCGGTGGTGTACGGCCGGCGTGACGACGACTTCGTCGAGTCCCTGCACTGCGCGGTCGTCCTCGGTCCGGGCAGTGCGGTGACCACCGACCAGATCAACGCGCATGTTCGCGCAGCACTGTCAGCGGCGCACGTACCCCAGGACATCGTCGTGCTGGACGAGATCCCGCTGAACCGCACCGGGAAGCCCGACCGGGAGCTCCTGCGTAGCCGCCACCGGGCCGAGAGGTAGAGGAATCCACGTTGGCCAGTCACCTGCGTCACTTCATCGATCGAAGCGACTCACCGGAGAACATAGCGTTCAAACGAGAATTTCTCGAGATCGGCCGGCAGGCCGGCAGCTTCCCCAGCGCGATCGCGAACCGCGACGGCACGCCGACCGAGGTCAGCGTCTGGTGCAGCAACGACTATCTCGGCATGGGACAGCACCCGGCGGTGCTGGCGGCAGCGCGGGCCGCCATCGACACCTACGGCGTGGGCTCGGGCGGGTCCCGCAACATCGGCGGCACCAACCCGTACCACGTGGAGCTGGAGGCCGAGCTCGCCGACTTCCACGGCAAGGAATCCGCCCTGCTGTTCACCTCCGGCTTCGCCGCCAACGACGGGGCGCTGACCGTGCTGGCCGGCAATCCGGACGACACGGCCGTGTTCTCCGACGAGCTCAATCACGCGTCCATCATCGACGGACTGCGGCGCAGCCGGGCCGACAAGTTCATCTACCGCCACAACGACATGGCCCACCTGGAGGAGCTGCTCGCCACGGCCGGACCGGACCGGCCCAAGCTCATCGTCCTCGAATCGGTGCACTCGATGGCCGGCGACATCGCCCCACTGGTCGAGGCGGCCGGGCTCGCGGAGAAGTACGGCGCCAGCACCTTCCTGGACGAAGTCCACGCGGTCGGCATGTACGGCCCGCAGGGCGCCGGCATTGCGGCGCGCGACGGCGTCGTCGACCGGTTCACGGTGATCATGGGTACGCTGGCCAAGGCCTTCGGCACGGTCGGCGGCTACATCGCCGGGCCGGCCGCCATGATCGACGCCGTCCGGATGCTTTCGCGGGCCTTCATCTTCACCACGTCGATGCCGCCGGCGACCGCCGCCGCGGCACTGGCATCGGTCCGTCACCTGCGCTCGTCGGAGGTCGAGCGGGAGAGGCTGGCCCGCAACGCCGCCCTGCTCAAGCGCCTGCTCAGTGACGCCGAGGTGCCGTTGGTGTCGGACCAGTCGCATATCGTGTCTGTGTTCGTCGGCGACGACCGCAAGTGCAAGGAGGCCTCCCGGCTGCTGATCGAGCGGCACGGCATCTACGTGCAGCCGATCAACGCGCCCAGCGTCCGGGCCGGCGAGGAGGTGCTGCGCGTCGCCCCCAGCGCCGTCCACGAGGCGGCCGAGGTGGAGAAATTCGCCGCCGCCGTGCAGCAGCTGTGGAAGGAACTGGAGATCCCGTCCGCACCGGCCCGGCAGTCGCCACGGTGACCACCTCGGTCGCCGCCGTGCTGGCCGACGCGGCGGTACGGCGGCCGGACCACCCGGCCCTGATCTGCGGGACCGAGCGCGTCACGTACGCCGCGCTCTGGAAGGAGTCCCGCCGGTACGCCGCCGCGCTGAGCTGGCACGGCGTCCGCCCCGGGCTGCCGGTGGCCATCCTCGTCCAGGACGACCTGGACTTTCCCCGCGCCTACTTCGCGGTGCTGGCGGCCGGCGCGGTCGCGTTCCCGCTCAATCCCACGTCATCGGTGTCCGAGATCGGCAACGTGCTGAGCGACGCCGGCGTGCGTTTTCTGATCTGCGCAGGCCCGCTGCGGGCTAGGGCGGAGGAGGCGGCCGGCCCACACGGTACGACGATCATCCCCGCCGACGCCCTGCTGGACACCCCGGAACTGCTCGACGGCCTCGTCCCGCGCTCCCCCGACGACCTGGCGGTGGTGTTCTACACGTCCGGAACGACCGGCACGCCGAAGGGCGTGATGCTCAGCCACCGCAACATCCTCAGCAACGTCCACGGGATGCGCGCGATCCCGTACGCATTCCGCGACGACGACGTGCTCCTCGGCGGCCTGCCGCTGGCCTACAGCTTCGGCCAGATCTGCGGCCTGCTGACCGCCGTCCACGCCGGGATCACGCTGGTGATGATGCCCCGGTTCACCGGGACCGAGGCGTTGCGGCTGGCCGTCGACCATCACTGCACCGTCTTCATGGGCGTGCCGACGATGTATCTGAAGATGCTCGACGCGGTGGCCGCCGGCGGCCCGGTACCCGGGTTCGACCGGGTCTACAGCGGCGGATCGGCGCTGCCGGTCACCACCTTCCACGACGTCCGGCGCGTGTTCGGCTGTCCCGTGTACGAGGGCTACGGCGCCACCGAGACGGCCACCAGCCTGACATACAACCATCCTGGCGTCCCGTGCCGCCCCGGAACGGTCGGCGTGCCCATCGACGGCGTCACCATCGGCGTCGCCGAGCCGAACGCCACCGGCACCACCCTGCTGCCGGCCGGGACGACCGGCGAGATAGTGGCCCGCGGTGACAACGTCATGGTCGGCTACCTCGGCCGCCCTGACCTGACCGCCGAAGTCATCACCGACGGCTGGTTCCGCACCGGCGACCTCGGCCGGCTGAGCCCTGATGGTTATCTCCGGGTTGTCGGCCGCAAGACGGAGCTGATTCTCCGGGGCGGGCACAACGTCCACCCGCGCGAGATCGAAGAGGTCCTCACCGCACATCCCTCCGTCGAGCAGGTGGCGGTGATCGGCCTGCCGCATTCCGTGCTGGGCGAGGAGGTGTGTGCGGTCATCATTCCGACCCCTGCGCACGATGCCTCTCCCACCCTGGCCGACGACATCGTCAACTGGAGTAAGACCCGCCTGTCCGCCCACAAGTACCCCCGCCGCGTCCAGTTCGTCAGCGTTTTCCCGACCGGCCCCAGCGGCAAAATTCTCAAGCGCGAACTGGTGTCCTTGTTCGCTGGCCCGTGAGCAAGCCTCCTAGTGCATTTGGCACCTCGGCTTCGAGTTGTCAAAAGCGAACGGATGATTGACGGCTGAGTCCATTACCACCGCACAAGGCCGCTCGTACGGTCGAAAACAGACGCCTACACAAAGGAAAACGGTGCGTGGGCACGCCGAAGACCCGCGGGTGCAATGGAGGGCATGACACTCATGCAGAGCATGAGTGAACCGCGTAGGGGTTCAAATTCCCCCTCGGACACAGAATATCCGCATGGGTGCGTAGAAACCCGTGGTGGTGTTCAGACATCTCTGAGCACCCTTTCCTCCGCACAGAGCCGCATCACGCGGCCGGTCGGCGGGGATGGTCCTCGTGAACACCCTGTCATCTCTCCTGTGATCCCCGCGAGTGGTCCGGCGCCCCGTCCCCGTCATGGCCCCGCCCAGGCGGCGCGCGGGCCGCTACCTCTAGCGGGCCTCGGCGCCCTTGTGGTGGCGGCGCCGATCGCCTGCGCGTTGAGCCCGGTCGACCGCGGCGGCCGGGTCGCTGACCGCGGCATCGTCCGGACTCTCGGCTGGAAGCCTGGGCAGCACCTCGAGGTCGGCGTACACCACGGCGTCCTGGTGGCGGCCCCCGTGGCCGGGGCGCCGGTCGGGTCGACCGTCCGGGTGTCAACCCCTGCCGGCGTGGCCGCGCGACGATGACGGAGCCGACTCGGGTATGCAGCCCGACCGTGTCGCCCGGCGACCAGCCGACATGGGTGACTGGTGTCTTGTCGGCCAGACGTCCGTCGCGGTCGACCGTGGTGACCACCACGCGCGGAACCACGCGACAGACGCTGTCGCGCAAGACAGGTAGGGGCAAGTCCTGCGCGTATCAATGGTGATGTGACGGCTGACGGCTCAGCTGGTTCGGCGCCGGCGGGCGGGATACCACCGCGCGATGACTCAGCCGGCCGCGACCAGAATGGGAAGGGCAGTCAGGGATCGGCGGTGGCGAGATCGACATGGCTGTTCTCATTCCCGTGAGCAGATCTTCGGTGTGTACGTCGCTGAACGTCATACGGCTTCTGCCGTTGGCGGCTTCCGGCCGACATCGACGTACGGATGGGCCGGCTTCAACCCTTCGCCGCCGGCTCGACCTCCTGATCCTCCATCGGTCGGATACCCGTCTGTCGGACCAACATCGTCGCCCTTGCCCGCCGATCAGGTCGTGCCGAGAGTGTCCTCATGGCACACGAATTCCAGGTCAGGGCCGACGAGGCGGCGGCGCGGCCCTCCGTGGATCGCCGCCCGCGCGTCGTCGACGGCCGGCGCTCTCCCCCGGCGCCAGTCGGCCGGATGAGTCCCGTGGACGTCGTTCGCCTGCAACGCAGCGTCGGCAACGCTGCCACCGCGTCGCTCCTTCGCCCGCCCGGCTATGACGATGCGGCGGTGCAGCGTGCGCCGGGCGCCGCCCAGGACGTGTCGAAGCGGATCACGCTGGCGCTGCGCGAGGCCCGGTGGGACGCCGCCGAGGCCGAACGCGCCATGGACCGGCTGATCGACAGCCAGCTGGAGCCCGACGAGACCCGCCGCTTCGACAAGTCGGCCTTCCGGATGCATCTCGAAGGCGCTGCCACCCACCTCGCGATGGTCGAGGCCTTGCTCGCCGGCGTCACCGATCTCAAGCCATTCACGGCCGACGCCGCCGCCGTGCTGGCACCGGTCACCCAGCTGGTCGAGTACGGCGACAGCTACGGCTTCGGGGCCAGCGCCCAGGTCCGGGCGCTGCAACCGCACATGGCGCCGCTGACCCGCTGGGCCGGCACCACCCCCAAGCCGCCGGCGAAGCCACGGACCAACACCCGCCAGGAGCGCGACCAAGGCCTCGTCCTGGCGCTGCGCGCGGTCCGGGCCTCCTGCGACGACGCGATGGCCGAAGAGCCGCCCAGCCCCGAACGCATCGCCGCGGCCGCGCCTCTCATCAGCCGCGACCTGGCCTACGCCCGCGGCCTCACCCCAGGCAGGGACAACGCCGAGGACGTCGACCTGGCCAGCCGAAGTCTGGGCCGCATGCTCGGCTGGGTCGCGGAACAGAACCAGGAGGGCACGAAGAATTCACCGATCAAGGTCCCGGCCGGCTGGGACCACACGGTCGAGCGCGACATCGACGTCATGCGCAAGTGGGCCGGTCTCAAACCGGACGGCTGGAAGAGCGACGTAGTCAAGGGCCAGCTCGTCGCGCCGGACGCCGAACGACCCGACAAGAACGCGACCCAGCAGGCGCTCAACCAGTGGAACGACGACTCCCTCACCACCATCGAGGCGGTCCGACGATGGATAACCACTAACTGGATCGCCTTCATCGGCGCCACCAGCCAGAACCCGCGGCTGTCCTGGGATCCCGGGGTCTTCGACCAGGCAGCCTCCAACTTCGTCGGTAACCTTCTCACCGAGCTGGGCAAGAACGTGATCCAGAAGGGATCGGCGGCGATCGCCGGTGCCCTGATCGGCTCGTTCGCGGGGCCGGTCGGCACGGTGATCGGCTTCGTGATCGGCCTGCTGGTCGAGACCATCGCCTCGGTCGTCTACTCCTACCTGTTCGACGACACCGCCGAGAAGATCGACCAGGCCGGCCGCGACGCCGCCGAACGAACCGGCAAGCAGGCCGAGGCCAAGCACGAGGAGTTCAGCGACGCCGCCGAAGCCGGCCGCCAGCAGCAGCGCAGGGCGTTCGACGCCGTCCAGACGAACCTCGCCGGGGCCGGTAGCAAGGCCAAGGTGGACGCGATCGGCCAGGATCTGCGACGCGACAAGCCGGCAGTGGCCGGTGCCAAGAACACCGGCGACCGGTCGCTGTACCAGGCGATGCTGAGCGACTGGGTGCTGGAGCACGCCGGCGACGAGGAGGACGCCAACAAGAACACGTCCGAGGCGCAATGGGAGGCGGCCCGGGCGAAGACCTTCGGCAAGGGCGACCTGAAGAATAAGAAGGACCTCTGGGCCTATCAGACCCGCGCCGAGTGGATCGAGGCCGGCTTCGACCCGGCCGTCGTGCGCAGCGCCACCGACGCGTACATCACCACCTCCAACAAGGAGGGCGTCGATCCCGAGGACAAATATCACGGCCAGATCTGCTACATGCCGGTGGTGACCTCACCCGAGGCGTTCTTCAACTACCTGGTCCGCAACAAGGCGGCCGTCGCACAGGAGGACTACGACTACATCGCGAAGGACCCCGCCAAGAATGTAAAGGCTACCTGCGAGTTCGACCTAACCACGGCCGACGGCACCACGTACGTCGACGAATGGAACTGGACCGTTCAACTGCTCGGCCGGCCGTCGCGCTGGCGGACGAAAGAGGTCACCTTCGACGTCGAGCCGGATTGAGGCGGCCGGGCCAGCCGAGGTTGCGGTAGTCCGGGGCGACATCGGCTGGCTCTCGACGGCCAGACGGCGTCGTGTCGCTGAACCACGCCGCCGTGGTGTCCGCGTCCGATCTGGCAGGCCACAGCACTGACTCGCGGCCATCCCCGCTGCCGCGGCATACCCAGCCACCAGCGCCTACATCGCACAACGCACCGCCGAGGGACTCACCCCGAAGGAGATCCTGCGCTGCCTCAAGCGCTACACCGCACGCCAACTCTTCCGGATCATGCAGACCAACGCATACACATCCAGTTGACAAGGACCACTCACAGATTGCTGTCCTTTCTAGAGTCTCGCCTGTATCGATCACGAGGCTTCGACGGCCCCCGAATTTGCGGGTGCCTTCATTGAGCCCTTTTCAACCTGATCTTCCAGGTCAGCGAGGGTAGGGGGGTCGGAGATCGATGGGGGCGAGGCTCCCGGTAAGACAGCAAATCGACCA